>CAYRFM010000014.1:0-79909 GCA_964423555.1 uncultured Holophagae bacterium
CCAAGGAAGCTGCGCTCGCGGCCAAGGATCAGGAGCGCGCCGCCAAGGAAGCTGCACTCGCGGCCAAGGATCAGGAGCGCGCGGCCAAGGAAGCTGCGCTCGCGGCCAAGGATCAGGAGCGCGCCGCCAAGGAAGCTGCGCTCGAGCTTTCTGCAAGGGAGCGGGCGGCCAAGGAAGCCGCCGAAGCGGAAGTGATGCGCTTGCGAGCTGAGCTTGCCGACCGTCTGACGAAAGGTTAGTTTTCTGAGGCTGTCCGAGCCACTGCTTGCCCCAATGCTGTTACGTTTAGGCGTCTTTACCACGGAACATGGGACACCAAAAGGAGCCCACCTACTTTTCCGACAAGGGTCTTAAAATCTCTGACCTTCCATAGGGCATTAGGGTGATTTTTGTGTCCTACATCACATCCCCACATTTTCCACCTCCGGCCTGCGATCCTTTCACCTTTGCTGTCGTCGAATCTTCAGAGGTGACGTATGGGCAAAAACTGGAAAAGGCGACGCATCGATCCCACCGTTGACTGTGTTTTCAAGAGGCTACTGGGCAGCGAACAGCACAAGGCGCTGACCCTCGACTTTCTCAATGCCATGGTGGGCCTGGTCAGTACGACCAAGTTCTCCGACCTGGCGATCCTCGATCCCCACCTGCTCGAGCAGCACCAGGACGGCAAACGCCCGATCGTCGACCTCTTGGTCCGCCTGGAAACAGGTGTCGTCGCCCAGGTCGAGGTCCAGAACAAGATTGTCTTCACGTTCCCAAAGCGCTGCATCTACGACTGGAGCCAGCTGCTGTCCGCTGGCCTGCGCAAGGGCGAACCCTACGAAGAGCTGAAGGGCGCGATTTCGATCTGGATCCTGACCGAAAACCTATTCTCGCGCGTCCAGACCGAGGCGCCGATCCTGAAGTTCCGCGTCGCCTGTCTGGAGGCGGGCCTGGAACTGGAGCCCGACAGCTGTATCCTGGTGGTGCAGTTGAAGAACTGGAAGGGACCTGGTACACTGAATCCAGCGGCGGAGCGGTGGCTGTTGCTGTTGCGCGATGGAAAACACATGGACTTGAGCCACCCGCCCGAAAGCCTGGACGACGAGGTGATGCGCATGGCATTGGACGTGATGATGAGCTTCGCCTCCGATCAGCTCGAGTTCCTGCGCTACACGCGGGAACAGAAGTCCCTTCGGGTCAACGAGTGGACGGACGAACACCAACGGCGCACGATCGCATCGTTGACTCAGGCCAAGGAAGCTGCGCTCGCGGCCAAGGAGCAGGAGCGCGAGGCCAAGGAAGCTGCGCTCGCGGCTAAGGAAGCCGCCGAAGCGGAAGTGATGCGCTTGCGAGCTGAGCTTGCCGACCGTCTGACGAAAGGTTAGTTTTCTGAGGCTTTTTTAACCACGGAAATCACTGAACACACGCAAGGGAGCTTAGAAAGCGACGCGGTCAGTCCGAGGCCTCGAGCACGGCATCCTGCCCTTCCGCTGACCATCGAGGTTTTGGCGCCTGATATGTGAGCCTGCCCACGTTTTTCGAACATCGAAAAAATGCATGAGGGAATCGCTCGAAGCGCAGCGTTATTGCGGGTGGACGGCACGATCGGAGCCGATGACGCGCTTGCACCCCATTTTCTCTCAAGGAGTCAAGGATGAACCAGAGACACGGAGCTTCACTTTGTCGGAATCTGCGCCTGGTCGGGCGCGCCATCCGCTTCGCGCCGATACTGGCGCTGTGGTTGGGGACCAGCTTGTTCGCCACGATCTGCCCTCCCGCCACCGATCCAAATCCCAAGCATCCCTACGGCATCGGCGTCTGGCGGCTCAAGACCGGCGTCCAGTCCAGCGCCCTGATGGGCGAGCCCGACGAGCTCACCTTCGCCCGCAGGGTCGCCGCGGAATATGCCGCGGGCCTGTACCTGATCGACCTCGAAATCGCCGTCGTCGACGGCACGCGCTACCGTACCGGCATCTTCTCCACCGCCGGCAGCGGTCGCCAAGTCTATTTTGACGAGCTGGAGCGGAGCCAGCTCACTAGCCAAAACGCCCTGCTGGCGCGCTACGGCTACACGGTCGTGGACGTGGATACCTATGTCGTCAACGGCGCGCGCAAGTTCGCCGCCGTCTGGCAGCAGACGCGCCAGTTAGGTATTCTGCGCACCGCCATGAGCGAGTGTCAGCTACAGTGCGCGATCGACGCCTACGAGGCCCTCGGTCTGATCATCCAGGATCTGATCAGCTGGCAGGAACCTACCGGCCAGGTGCTGTTCACCGCCAACTTCCTGCCTGGCACTCAGAGTCGCCTCGTCGTCACCGGCCTGGACTGGAGCGATTTTTTGGGCGACTTCACCTACTACAACGCCAACAACCTGCGCTTGGTCGATATCGACCATCGGGTCGAGGCGGGCACGACCTTTTATACAGCAATCTTCGAGCTCTCCTCGGAAGCCACCTATTTCCTGATGGGCAACTGTTACGAGGACGTCGAGCAGCTGCGCGAGACGGTGCGCGGTAACTACCACCTCGTCGACTACGAGTGGGTCATCGACGACGTCCAACTGCTCCAGGGCGAGGGCGGGCACACCTGCTCGGAGCAGTTCCCCTGGCCGCCTACCGCGAGTGACGAGATCACCTACTGCCAAGATCCCGGCTCGACTTCCAGCGGTGTCGTCCAGATTCCCCAAGGTCCCCAGGTGCCGGATCCCGAAGAAGACTGACAGAAGGGGCGCGCAACAACGCCCCCCACCCGCTTTCCCATGCTCAATCGGGCCTGCATGCCTTAAACTAGGGTATTGGTGATCCTGTCGGGAGGGCGCTTGTCGGGACCAGAACTCTGCCTCATGATTTGCTTGTTATGGCGTGACAGCTCAGGGCAGTTGGCCGATTGCCAACAGCTGTTCCTGACCCAGGGCGGTCGCGCCGCCGGCGAGTGCGCCTATAAATACGGTCGCACTACCGGGAATTGGGCGGGGACTCTCGACAAGTTATCACTGCTGGTCGCAGAACATCCCCAAGAGCCCTGGCTGCTCTTCTACCTGGCTGCCGCGCACAGCGCGCTCTCTCAGCCGCAAGCGTGCGCGCTCTTCGAGCAGGCAGCCGAGATGGCCCATCGCCAGGGCAACGCCATGTGCGAGGTTTGGGCCCGCATCAACCTCTCCGACGCGCACCTCACCAATGACGATCCTGCAGAGGCCGCCCGCCAGCTCGATCTCCTGACCACCGCCGCCAATGGCAGCGACGACGGCAAGTTGCGGGCGATGGCCGGCATGGCCCAGGTCCGCTTTCGTGTCGAAATCGACGGCGACCTCGACAACGCGGAGCGTATCCTCCTCGAAATCCAGGCCTTCAGCTTGGGCGAGGCGGGCAATTTCAACCTCCGCACCAAATGGCACCTCTACAGCGGCCTGATCGCGTTCCGGCGCGGCGCCTTTGATCAGGCCCATATCCACTGGGAGGCCTATCGCCGCGAAGTCGAGCGCAAGCAGCGCGGCGACATGATGGGGGCCGCGCGTTTTAACCTGCTCAATTGCGATATTCGGCGGCTGCCACCCTCGCCCGAGAACCGTGCCCAGCTGATCCGCCGCGCTCGTGAGGGTCTGACCGGCGCGTCCGAAGAGGACTTCGATCGCCACCGCTACACGCTCGGCAAGCTGGTTCAGGGCGCGGAGGGGCGCCAGTTGCTGGAACAGGGCCTGGCCAGGGTGGTCCGAGATGAGCCGGAGAATGTGCTCTGGCGGGTCGCCTACCTGGGCGCGCTGGCTGCCAATCTCAGCCAGAGCGAGCCGGCGCGCGCAGAGGCGTTGCTGGCCCAGGCCACGAAGCTGATGGCCGAGAGCTACCAGCAGTTCCTGGGCGCGATCAACTGGGACGAACGGCTGACGATCGCCTGGCGCCTGTTCCCGCGCCATCGCGCATTGGCCGAATCGGCCCGCATCCTGGACACGACCGAGGCGATCGGCAAAGTGGGTCTGACCGATGTCACCCGCGGTGAGATGCTCTCGGCCTGGACGGACGCCTACTATTGGCTCTCGGGTCACTTGCTGCGCGAGGGCCGGCCCGATGGCCAGGAAATCGCCTTTGCGACGCTGGAACGGCTGCGGGCTCGGGCCTTGCTCGAGGCTGTGCGCCAGGCCGAGTCCGAGCCGCGACCGGCCTATTCACCGCGTCGGGCGACGCTTCTGCAGCAGATCGCCGATCTCCAGCGCACCCTGCTGGACCCCGAACGCGACCAAGCGGCGCGCCAGCGACAGCTCGCCCGCCTGGAACTGCTGGAAATGAAGGAAACGACCGAAAGGGAGCGCGCTGCCAAGGGGGCGAATCGCGATGTCGCCAAGCTCGACATCGCCAACCTGGCCGAGATCCGCGGTGCGCTCCGACCCCACGAGGCGTTGCTCTCGTTCCAGCTCCAGTACGAGCGCAACATGTACGGCGATTTTGCCGGCGGCTCCTGGCTGTGGGTGATCACCGCCGAGCGCGCGGAGGTGCTGGCCCTGCCCGACCGCATCGTCCTGGAGCCGGCACTGGAGACTTATCTGGGTCTGCAGGCCCGCGGCGACGACGCCCTGGTCGCGCCAGTTGGCGCCGCCATTTACGCGCGCCTGCTGGCGCCGGCCCTGGCCGCGCTGCCGGCGCGCATCGACAGTTTGGTCCTGGTGCCCGACGGCTTGCTCCACAGCATGCCCTTTGCCGCGCTGCGACCCGAGGCCAGTGCCGAGCCGCTGGGTCGCCGCTACCGCCTGGCGCTGGCGCCGTCCGCGACCCTGTGGCTGCACTGGCGCCAGCAGGCGAGCACGCCCGCGCAGGATGCCTTGGTCTTGGCCGACCCCAGCCGGACCGCGGGACTCGGCGGTCCCTTCGCCCTGGGTCCCTTGCCCTTTGCCCGCCGGGAAGCGCGCGCACTCGCCAACGCCTGGGGCGGCGACTGCCTGGTGCTCGAGGGCGAGGCGGCCAGCGAATCGCGGCTCAAACACGAGAACCTGGCGGCCTATGGTCTGCTCCATTTTGCCGCCCATGCCGTCACCGATCCCGAGCATCCGGACCGCAGCGCGGTCGTGCTGGCGCCCGGTTCGGCGGAGGACGACGGCCTGCTGCAGCCCCGCGAGATCGCGGAGCTCGACCTGCGCCACAAGCTGGTGGTGCTCTCCACCTGCCGCTCGGCCGCGGGTCGCAACTTGCGGGGCGAGGGCGTGCTCAGCCTCTCGCGCGCGTTCATCCGCGCCGGTTCCCAGAGCGTAGTGGCCTCGCTCTGGCCCCTGCGCGACGACCATGCCGAACGTTTTTTCGCGGAGTTCTATCGCCACCTGGCCAAAGGTCGCAGCACCGGCGCAGCGCTGCGCCTGGCGCGCCTCGCCCTGATCGAGGCCGGCGCCAGCGAGCGGGACTGGGCCGGCGTGGTGCTGATCGGCGACGGCGACTATGTGCCGTGCCCCGGTGGGCGACCCAGTTGGCACCGCTGGTATAAGTGGCCGGTGGCGTTGGTCGCGCTGCTCTGCCTGAGCTGGGCTGCGCGCCGGTGGCGCCGCGCCGCCGCGTCCAGGCAGTGAAGCTCGAGACTTCTTGTGTCTGCGCGAATGCGGTATGATGGTGCCCAACCTCAGGCATTGCTTGGGACCCTTGACCCTGGTCCCGTGCCCTTTTTCTAATGGAGTTGGTATGACCCCTTCCCCTGAATCCAGTCGCCAGCCCGCCCTCGACGAAGCCGAGCTGCTCCGTCAGATCGAACGGACCGTGCGCCGCCAGTGCCCGAACTGGCTCGCCAACCAGGTCGATGACCTGGTCCAGGTCACGATGATGCGGGTTTTAGAAGTGCAAAAAAAAGGTGAGGGAAATGAAAAGGTTTCTTCGTCCTATGTGTGGGGCGTCGCACACAACGCCATGATCGACGAGATCCGCAGGCAGCGCCGTCGTCGCGAGGTTCCGACCGACGAGGAGGGCCAGGAGAGCTCGTTGCCCGCCATGAGCGGCGACCCCGAAGGCGCATTGCGTTCGCGCCAGATTGGCCTGGGCATCCAGGCCTGCCTGGAACTTATCATGACCTCCCGCCGTTTGCCCGTGACGCTATACCTCCAAGGCATGACCGTGCCCGAGTCGGCGAACGTGTTGGGCTGGAGTGTTAAGAAAGTCGAAAATCTTGTCTATCGCGGCCTCGCCGAATTGCGTGGCTGCCTTGAAAAAAAGGGGTTGAAGCCATGACCGACCACGATCAGCGCATGCGTGAAGCCTTTGCCGCACTGAGCCAGGGCGCCGCCGCGGACGATGCCTGCCCCAGCTCGGAAACCCTGCGAGCGGCGGTTCAGGGCCAGCTACCCGCCGCCGCGGTCGAGGAAATCGTCAGCCATACTGCCCGCTGCGCCGCCTGCGCCGAAGATTGGCGCATTAGTCTGGGCTTTGTGCGCGCCATGGCCGACAGCGAGCCCGCGCATCCGCCGGCCAAGGTCGTCGCCTTCCCCGCACGCCGCTGGCTCGCGCCGTTGGCCGCGGCCGCCGCGATCCTGTTGGCCGTGCTTGTTTTCCGACCCCAGCCCAGCCCCGAGCCGCCGATTTATCGCGATCAGAACACCAAGCCCGCGATTCGGTCTCTGATCCCGGAACAGACATCCCTGCGCCGCGACGACTGCGTGCTGCGCTGGGCGTGTGACGACGCCGGGCCGGGGACGCGCTACGAGGTTCAGGTCACGACCGCCGACGTCTTTGAAATGGTCGCCCATGTCCGCGACCTTGACCGGGCCGAGCTGCGGCTCTCCAGCGAACAGCTCGCCCGGGTTTCACCAGGCGGTCCACTGCTGTGGTGGGTTCGCGCCACCACCGCCGACGGCACGATGCGGCAATCGGCGACCTTCAGGCAAGAATTGGAACCGTGAATCGTTTCCGTGCCCTGTAGGGGCACCATACCCTAGGCCGTGGCAACGCCACGGTAAACGGAATGGGATCGGCATGGCCGTGCATGGGGTTTGCGATTTGGCGCGATTGGGGGACAATAGGAAGCGGGGCGGTTCGCCCAACCTTTTTTCCGCGAGGTCGCCGTGATTCCCGTTTTACCCGTCGCGCAACAGCCGTCGACCGAGGTCCAAGCCTTTTTGTCCCAGTTGCTACCCGCGGGTTTTCGCGGCGAGATTCAGGCCGATTTTGCCGCCCGTCTCGTCGCCGCCACCGACAACAGCATTTACCAGATCCTACCTGCCGCCGTGCTCTTTCCCCGCGACGAGGCCGATGTCGTGTGCATCCTCGCCCTGGCCGCCAAGCCCGAATTTGCCGCCGTGCGATTCAGCGCCCGCGGCGCCGGCACCGGCACCAACGGCCAGTCCCTGACCCAGGGCGTCGTCATCGATTGCTCCCGCCACATGTGCCGCATCCTCGAGCTCAATTTGGCCGAAGGCTTTGTTCGGGTCGAGCCCGGTTTGATTCGCGACCAGCTCAACGAGGCCCTGCGCCCGCACGGCGTCTTTTTTGCGCCGACCCTTTCGCCCAGTAACCGCGCCACCCTTGGCGGCATGATCAATACCGACGCCTGTGGCGAGGGCTCCAGGGTCTATGGCCGCACCAGCGACCATGTCCTCGGCCTGACCTGCGTGCTCGCCGATGGTTCCCGCCTCGAGACCACCGCGCTCGAACCGGCCGGCCTGGCTGAGCGCAAGCGCCGACCCGGCGTCGAGGGCGAGATCCACCGCTGTGTCGACGAGATCGTTCAGACCAAGGCCGAGCTGATCCGCGAGACCTTCCCCAAGATGCGGCGCTTCCTGACCGGCTATAACCTGGCCCATGTCTACGACGCCGACGGCCGCTTCCACCTGGACCAGCTGATCTGCGGCTCCGAAGGCTCCTTGGCCGTGGTCACCCAAGCCGTCCTCAAACTCACGCCGCTGCCCAAGCACCACCTGCTCGTCGCCGCCAAATACGCCGGCTTCGAGGACGCGCTCGCCGACGCCATGGCCCTGCTCGAAAGCGAACCGACCGCCATCGAGACCGTCGACGAGAAGATCCTCGAACTCGCCCGTAAGGACGCCATCTACTACAAGGTCAAGGACTATATCGCCGATGTCGACGGCCGCCAGGCCCGCACCATCAACCTCATCGAGTACAGTGGCCACGACCCCGCCGAGCTCCAGGCCAAGCTCGAGCGCCTGCAACAGGCGGTCGCCGAGGGTCGCAGCACCGCCTTTGGCATCTATGCCACCAGCGACGCCGGCGCCCGCAACGCCCTCTGGGAACTGCGCAAGAAGGGCGTCGGCCTGCTCGGCAACCTGCCCGGCGACCGCAAGCCGATCGCCTTTGTCGAGGACACCGCCGTGCCGCCGCAGAACCTGGCCGCCTATATACGCGAGTTCCGCGCCCTGCTCGACCACCACGGCCTGCAGTACGCCATGTACGGCCACGTCGACGTCGGTTGCCTGCACGTGCGGCCCGCCCTCGACACCCGCCAGGAGCGCGATGTCGCCATGGTGCGCCAACTCTCCGACGAGGTCGTCGCCCTGGTGCGCAAATATGGCGGCATCATGTGGGCCGAGCACGGCAAGGGCTTTCGCAGCGAGTACACGCCGCTGTTCTTTGGCGAGGAGCTGTACCGGGAGCTGCGCCGCATCAAGCAGGTCTTCGATCCCGGCAATAAGATGAACCCCGGCAAGGTCGTGACCCCGCTCGATAGCGACGAGCCGCTGGTCAAGGTCGAGGCGCCGCTCAAGGGTCAGTTCGACCGCCAGGTCCCCGCCGCCGATCTGGCCGCCTTCGATCCGGTCTTTGGCTGCAATGGCAACGGCGTCTGCTTCAACGGCGAGGCCCACACCGTCATGTGCCCCAGCTCGAAAGTCACCCGCGACCGCATCCACAGCCCCAAGGGCCGTGCCGCCCTGTTGCGCGAGTGGCTGCGCCGGCTCGGCAGTGCCGAGCCCTCGGCCTATGCCGTCGATGGCCCCTTGACGACTGCCAACAAGCCCGCGCTGTCCCATGGTGGCCGCGCCGGCCTGCTGCGCCGCTGGCGCAACCACTTCGCCGACCGCAACGATTACAGCCATCAGGTGCGCGAGGCCATGAGCGGCTGCCTGTCCTGCAAGGCCTGCGCGACCCAATGCCCGATCCACGTCGATATCCCCGAGTACAAGGCCGCCTTCCTCGACCTCTATTACACCCGTTACCCGCGCCCGCTGCGCGATTATCTGGTCGCCTTCCTCGAGCGCAACCTGCCCCTGCAGGCGCAGGTGCCCGCGCTGGTCAACGGCTTGACCGGTCTGGTGCCGCGCGCGCTGCTGCGGCAGCTGGTCGGTCTCGTCGATCCGCCCAAGCTGGCTCGGCCCACCTCGCGAGCGATCATGCGTGCCCGCGGTCTGCGCTTCACCGAGCCCGGGGCGCTCAAGGGCCTGGACCCCGCACGGACCGTGCTGCTGTTGCCCGACGCCTTCACCTTTCACTACGATCCCAACAGTTTCTGGGACAGCCACGACCTGCTGGTCCGACTGGGCTGGCAGGTGGCTGTCTTACCCTTCAAAGCGAATGGCAAGCCCATGCACATCAAGGGTTTCCTCGACGCTTTCCGCCGCCAGGCCGCCGAGAATGATCGCTTTTTCGCGCCTTATGCTTCGACCGGCCTGCCGGTCCTGTGTGTCGAACCCTCGATCGCCCTGACCTGGCGCGACGAATACGTCCACGCCCTGGGTCGCGAACCTCAACTGAAGGTCCAACTGCTGCAGGAGTGGCTGGCCTCTCAGAAGGAGGTGCTGGCGCGCCACGCGGTCCGGGGCGGGGGTCGCTACCATCTGTTGGGCCACTGCATGGAGCGCACCGCGGTGATGGCCTCCGGCGACCTGTGGCGCGACATCTTCAAGGCCCTCGGTCTCGAGCTCGAGGCTCTGGCCACGGGCTGTTGCGGCATGGCCGGCACCTACGGTCACGAGGCCGAACACGTCGAGGAGTCCCGCGGCATCTTCCAGATGAGCTGGGCCAAACGCATCGAGAACCTCGACCCGGCGCGGATCCTCGTCACCGGCTACAGCTGCCGCACCCAGACCAAGCGTTTTGCTGGGTTGCACCCCCCGCATCCCTGCTCGGTCCTGCTCCAGGCCCTGAAGGCACTGTAGCGCAAGATGCAATCTTGCGCCGGGCGGAGGGTGAAGGCCTCCAGGCCCTGGATAGGGGCCGCAGCTGCTGTAGCGCAAGATGCAATCTTGCGCCGGCCGGGCCTCCAGGCCCTGGATAGGGGCCGCAGCTGCTGTAGCGCAAGATGCAATCTTGCGCCGGGCGGAGGGTGAAGGCCTCTAGGCCCTGGTTGGGCGCTGAAGTGACCTAGCCGACCGAGATCCGCACCTAGAATTTCAGCTCGGTCACACCGTCGTTTTCCTGGTCGAGCACGACTTCGAACATGGATTTGCTGGGGTGCTTGCCCAAAAACTCGCGGACGGCTTGTTTGAGCGCGCCGTGGCCGTGGCCGTGGATAATGCGAATGAAGGGGATGCCCTTGCGCAGCGCGCGGTCGATGGTCGTGTCCAGTTCCAGCAGCGCGTCCTCGACCCTGTAGCCCAGCAGCCGCAGTTCCATCGAAAGGGCGATGTCCGAGCCGCTCTCGACAAAGTCGGTGACCCGGCCCGGCTTCTCGGCGCGGCTGCCCTGGTGGATCAGGTCCTCGCACATCACCTCGAGCTTCATGCCGCCCACGTCGACCCGCGCCTTCTTGCGGTCTACGGCGACGAGCTTGCCCTCGCGGCGCCAGGTTTTGAGGTAGACGGTGTCGCCGGGCTGCCAGCGCGAGGGCTCCAGATTCGTGCCGGTGACTTGTTCCTCGGGCAGCTTCTCGGGCGGGCCCAGGCTCTCGAGCACTTCGGCGCGGGCGCGGGCGAACTTGGTGACGGCCGAGCGCGCCGAGCCGCCGCTGAGCTCGGCCAGGGTCTGGCGCAGCTTGTGTTCGGCCTTTTCGACCTCCTTCTGCAGGCGCTGCTTGGCCTTCTCGCGCAACTCGTCCTGGAGGCGTTCCAGCGCCTGTTTCTCCTGGCGCGTCTCGACGATGCGGCGGTGTAGGCGCAGTTCGTCCTTGCGCAGCTTGCCGCGCTGCTTGTCCAGTTCCTTGTTCTGCTGCTGCAGGATGCGGATCGCGGCCTGGATATCGACCAAGTCGGCGTCGATCAGGCGCGTCGCCTCCTCGAGGATGGCCGGCGGCAGGCCAGCCGCGCGGGCGATGTCGAGGGCGTGGGAGCGGCCGGGCACGCCTTGGGTGAACTTGTAGGTGGGCAGGTGGCGGTTCATGTCGAAGACCATCGAACCGTTGTCCAGTTGCGGGTGGGTCAGTGCCATGGTGCAGAGGATCTGCTGGTGGGTGGTGACCAACAAGTGGAAGTCGCGGCGACAAATCTCCTCAATGATCGCCTGGGCCAGGGCGTTGCCCTCGGCTGGGTCGGTGCCGCTGCCGAGCTCGTCGAGCAGGACCAGGGCGCTGCCTGCTTGGGCGCGCAGGATCTGGACGATGTTGGCCAGGTGACTGGCGAAGGTCGAGAGGTTGTGGGAGAGGCTCTGGTTGTCGCCAATATCGGCGAACAGATGGCGGTAATGGGGGATGGCGCTGCCCTCGGCGGCGGACACGGGCAGGCCGCTGTTGGCGAGCCAGGCCAGCAGGCCGGTGGTTTTGAGGGTCACCGTCTTGCCGCCGGTGTTGGCGCCGGAGATGACCAGGCCGCGGGTGGGTTCCTCGAGCTCGAGGTCGAAGGCGACCATGCGGTTGCCGTCCGGCTCGGCCAGGCCCTGGTGCCGCTGGCGGTAGGCGGCGAAGCGCTCACACAGGAAGGGGTGGCGGGCCTGGACCAGGGCCAGGCGGCGGGCATGATTGGGGCGGACCAGGGTGCAACCGGTCTCTTTGGCGACCTGGGCCAGGGCCTGCATCATGTCGGCGCGGGCCAGGAGCGGGCAAGCGCGGGCAGCGATCTCGGGGAACGCGAGGATCTGACTGCTGATCTCGACCCTGATGCGCCAGAGCTCCTCGCGGATCTCGCTCTCCAGCTCGGTCAGCTGGTTCTGGCCGGCGACGGTCTCCTCCGGCTCGATGTAGGTGGTGCTGCCGGAGCTGCTGTAGTCGTGGAGGATGCCCTTGACCCGGCCGCGGAAGTCGGCCTTGACGGCCAGGACGCGGCGGTGGTTGCGCTCGAAGACGATCTCCTCGTTGAGGAAGGCGCCCAGGCGGCGCATCAGCACCTGGAGGGCCGCGGTCAGCTGGCGGTCCTGGTCGACCCACTGGTGGATCAGTTTGCTGTAGCGCGGCGAGATGTGTTCATTCCAATCGCCGTCGGGGTCGAACAAGCTCGAGAGGCGGCGACTGAGGGCGTTGAGTTCGGGCGAGATACCGGCGCCGCCGGTGGTGAAGGCCAGTTCGGCGTCAGCGCAGAGCTGGATCCAGAAGGCGACGAGCCGGCCCAGCTCGCGCAGCTCGCCGGCATCGAAGGGCTTCAGGTGGGGGTTGCGCTCGAACAGCTCGGGCGCAGGGATCGGCGGCATGCGCAGCGGACCGCGGCGCTCGAGCAGCGCGGCCCAGTCCTCGAGCTCATTGTAATGCGCGGCGATCTGCTCGGCCTGCAGTGGCGCCAGCGCCAGCAAGCGCTGACGGCCCTCGTCGGTTTGGCATTTTTGGGCGAAAAACTGAAGCACGGTCCCGCACTCTAGGCGCTCGCGGGTCTGGCGCTCGAGGTTGGGAGCGGTGGCTGCGGCGGGCGGCATGGCGGCGACCTCTACATCAGTTGCTGGAGCCAGTGGTAGGCTCGGGCTTTGAGGGCGATAAAGGCCTCGCGCTTGGTGGGGTTGACGCTGATCAGGGGCACTTTGCCGCCCTTGGGCGTGCGGGAGCGCAGATAGCCCTCGCGGTTGAACGAGGTCAGGGCGTTGTCGAAACTGATGTGGTTGATCGATTCCTGGCGGTTGAGGGTGCCGACGGCGTAGAGCAGCTTGGCCTTGCTCATGCACAGCTTGAGCAGTTGCTTGGCGTCCAGTGCGGCTTCCTCGTTTTGCTCGCAGAGGACCTCGCAGACGACAAAGTAGGACTCGATCAGGTTGGCCAGCATGTAGGCGTTGATGGCGAGTAGGTCGGCGCCGGCGGCGAACTCGCCGGAGAAGACCTTGCCTTCCTCGGTGCGGCGCAGGGCGTCGATGCGCTCCATGGCCTTGAACGAGGCCTCCAGCTGGGCGTCGGTGGGGAATTCGCCCTGAATCAGGAACTCGTGGCGGACGAAGCCGAAAATCTCGCGGGCCAGCTTGCCGATCTCGGTCATAGTGCGCAGGGCGGGATCCAGCAGCGTGTAGGCCATGCAGAACAGGCTGATGTCGAGCACGAAGTGCAGGCCGTTGTTCTTGTAGTACTCCAGCTCGGCGCGCTTGGCATCGGGCACGTTGACGACGGTTTCGCCACCGACGGAGACGCGCACCAGAGCCTCGCTCTCCTCGAAGGAGGCGAGCGCGTTCTCGAGCGCCAGGTCCAGCCGCTTCTCGGTGAAGGCCAGTTCAACCTTGCGCGCGGTCAGGTAGCGCACGGTGATGACGAACAGGGTTTTGAGGCGCTTCTGGGTCATGCCGCGGCGGGGCGTGCCGAGCAGGAGGGCGGCGATGATGTTGCCAGCGGTGAGCGTGACCCGGCTGTTGATGCGGTTGAGGACTTCGTAGCTGAGGTCGTTGAGCAGCGGCACCCTGGCCTTGAAGCCGAGGTTCTCGCGGGAGTGGCCGGCCTGGGCGACGAAGTCGGCCAGGTAGATGGGCTCGCCAAAGCGCATGCGCATGACGCCGTGCTTGTGGCGCAGGACCTTGCGGGAGCGCAGGACCGAGGCCAGGTTCTCCTTCTGCTTGGGCAGGCCGGACTTCTCGCGCAGGTAGGCGCCGCCCTCGAAGACCTTGCCGTAATCGATGGTCACGGGCACCAGCGGCAGATCGCGGACGACGTTCTGGCGCCAGGCGTCGACCAGCATCGCCAGCATGCCCATCTTGGGGTGAAGCAGCTTGCCGGTGCGGCTGCGACCGCCCTCGGGGAAGAACAGCAGCACGTGGCGCTCGCGCAGCACGTGGCGCAGATAGGCGTCGAAGACGAGCGGGAAGATGGCCTCGCCCTTGAAGCTGCGGCGCAGGAAGAAGGCGCCACAGCGGCGCAGCACGGGGCCCAGCGGCCACTTGCTGAGGTTGTCGCCGGCGGCGATGCGCGGGTAGTTGAGGCCCTGCGTTTCAAAGAGATAGGCGACGGAGAGGTAGTCGACGTGGCTGCGGTGGCAGGGCAGGTAGACGACGGGCCCGCCCTTGGAGAGCTCGCGGATGCGGTCCAGGTCCTCCTGGCGCACGTCGATGCCCTCGAGCGTGCGCGACCAGACGTAGTCGAAGAGCATGCGCATGAGGTTGATGACGCGCTCGGAGGTGTCGGAGGCGATCTCGTTGAGGTTCTTGTTGGCCTCTTTGAGGACCTGTTCGAGCGGGCGACCGGAACTCTCGGCGATCCGCTTGAGTTCCTCGTTGAGCTGTTTCTCGGCCAGGATCTTGCGGACCTTGCGCGCCTTGGAGCGCTTAGTCGGACCGCGGTAGGCGCGGTCCTCGTTGTTGAGGTGGAACAAAAGCGTCCAGCGCAGGCGTTTCTCGACCCGGTCCTCGCGCAGGTCTGAGTGGTTCTCGCGCTCGACGCTGAGGTCGATGTGCTTCGAGAAGATCGTGCCGCCTTTCTGGTAATTGATCAGCAGTTGGTAGAGTTTGCGCACCCGGCCAGGGATGTCGTAGGTGCCAAAAAAGATTTCGAGGTAGGTGCGGCGCGTGCCGGTCTTGCGCAGGCGGGTCAGGAAGATCGAGGTCGGCACCAGGTAAATGTTGCGGCCGGAGGCGTCGAAATGGGTGGCGATGCGACCGAAATAGCCGTTGAAGTAGTCGATGCGCGACTCGAAACGGTAGCCCTTCTTGAGGAAGATCAGGCCGTTACCGCCCTGTTCGAGCTGTTTGATGACCAGATCCAGCTCTTCGGCCTCATTGACCTTGTGGCTGCGGAAGAGGCGGCGGCGCCAGATCGAGAAGGCCTCGAAGAACGGGTAGATGAAGAAGGGGTTGATGCCGTGGGTAAAGCGCACGGGCTTGAGCTGATGGCGTTCCAACTGAGCGTTGAGGATCAGCAGGTCGATCAGCGAGGCGGCCTGGGAGACGAAGATCAGCTGGCCCTGGGCCTGGAGCTGTTCCAGCTCCTTGTAGTCGGCCTTGAGCGTGCGCACTTTGGAGAGGAAATGGCCGAGCAGCAGGCGCACGAAGCGAAAGATCCAGCCGCGCAAGGCAACACCGCTCATGGGCGAGCCTCCTGGCGCAGCAGGACGACGGCGTGGGCGGCCATGCCCTCTTTGCGGCCGACGAAGCCGAGGCCCTCGGTGGTGGTGGCCTTGAGGTTGACGGGCGCGCCGTCGAGCAGGGCCGAGATCGTCTCGCGCATGGCGGGGATGTGCGGGGCCAGCTTGGGGATTTGGGCTTGGACGGTGATGTCGGCATTGCAGAGGCGCCAGCCGGCGTCGCGCAGGAGACGCCAGACGCGCTCGAGCAGGAGGGTCGAGCGGATATTCTTGAACTCGGCGGCGCTATCGGGGAACTGGGTGCCGATATCGCCCAGTCCGGCGGCGCCGAGCAGGGCGTCGATCAGGGCGTGGAGGACGACGTCGGCGTCGCTGTGGCCAAGCAGACCGGGTCCGCCAGCGATCTCGCAGCCGCCGAGGAAGAGCGGGCGCTGGGAATCGAAGCGGTGCACGTCGTAGCCATGGCCGATCCGCATCTGGTCCGCATCCAGCAATCCGAGGTCCTCCTTGTGGGTCAGCTTGCGGTTGCCTGGACCCGACTGCCAAATATATACCGAAACCCCAGCCATTTCCAAGAGCGCCGCTTCGTCGGTGGGCGTTGGGCCGCCCTGGCGATCGTAGTGGGCATAGGCCTCGGCCAGCAGGCCAGCGCGGAACAGTTGCGGGGTCTGGGCGTGGTAGATGTAGGTGCGGTCGTGGGTTTTGACGATGCGGCCGTCGCCATCGACCTGTTTGATGGTGTCGGTGGCGCCATGGGCGAAAATCAGCGCGCCGCAGTCGGCGACCCTGGCCCAGGCGGCGGGCAGGTCGGCGGTGTCGAGGAACGGCCGGGCGACGTCGTGGATCAGGACCAGGTCATCGGGCGCGGGCGCGATCGCCTCGAAGGCGCGGCGCACGGAGGCGTAACGGGTCTCGCCGCCGTCGAGCAGACGCACCTTGCCGGCCAGCAGCTCGGCGAAGACCTGGTGGTGGGTTGCGGGCACGGGGACGGTAATCTCCTCGCCGGCGAACAGGTCGAGCACGTGCAGCAGCAGCGGGCGGCCGCGCCAGGGCAGCAGTTGCTTGGGGTAGGGCAGCCCGAGCCGCGTGCCCGTTCCACCAGCGGGCAGGATCACCCAGCGCTTTGGTCTAGCAGTCACCTTAACCTCACAGGGCGCCGCGGCTCAGGATCCAAGCCTGAGCGCGAGTTGGGGCGGTTGGCGATCGGGCAGCTTGAGGCGGGCGCCGACATCCTGGCCGATTTGACGGCGCAGGCCGTCGAGGTCGTCGAACCTCTGTTCGGGCCGCAGGAACTGGCCCAGGGTCACGACCAGGTGGCGGTCGTAGAGCTCGCCGCTGTAGTCGAGCAGATGGGTCTCGCAGAGCGCTTCGCCGCGGCCGACGGTCGGGGCCAAGCCGAAGTTGGTGATGGCGCGGACCCAGGAGCTGTCGTCGAGGCGGCACCAACTGGCGTAGACGCCGAAGCGCGGCTTGAGCTCGTTGGCGACGCTGAAGTTGGCAGTGCGGGTCTGCAGCTCGCGACCGCGCTGCTGGCCCTGGCCGACGACGCCCTCGAGGAAGTAGGGGCGGCCGAGCAGTTCGGCGGCGCGCAGCGTCTCGCCGGCGGCGACGAGGTCGCGGATGCGCGAGGAGCTGATCGGGCCCTCGGCGTCGGCCAACGCCTCGACGATGCAGGTCTGAAAGCCGTGCTGGGCGCCGAGCTCAGTCAGGGTGGTGGTATCGCCAGCGCGGCGGTGGCCGAAGCGGAAGTTGAAGCCGACGAGCAGGAAACGGAAGTCGAGCTGGGCGCGCAGGTGGGCGACATAGGCGGCCGGCGAGAGGGTGTAGAGACCTTCCTCGAAGGCCTGGACGACGTAGAAGTCAATGCCGTGGTGGGCCAGCAGCGCCTGTTTCTGGGCGGGTGTTTGGAGCAGCGGCGGCGCGCTCGCGGGCTGGAGCACCTTGAGCGGGTGGGGACGGAAGCTGAGCACCGCGGTGGCGCAGCCGTGGCGCTCGGCCAAGCTGCGAGCCTGGCCGATGATCGCCTGGTGACCGCGGTGGACGCCGTCGAAATTGCCGATCATCAGGCACAGGGGCCGACCGATGGGGGCCGCGTCGCCCTCGATCACATCCATATCAGTGCGACCCGCAGCAGGATATTGGCGAAAAACCCAGCCAGGACGTCGTCCATGACAATGCCCCAACCGCCGGGCAGGTCCTCGAGGCGGCGGATCGGCCCGGGTTTGAGGATGTCAAGGGCGCGGAACAAGAGGAAGCCCAGCAGCAACACGCGCCAGTCGGCGAGGGCCGCGGCACCTAGGCCGAGGAAGGTGATGAACTGGCCGGAAAACTCGTCGGCGACGACGATCGAAGGATCCTCTAGGTTCAGGGACTCGGCCAGCCAGCCGGCGGCGTAGATCGAGACGGCGGTGGTCAGCAGACAGATCAGCGCTTGCCAGCCCCAGCTCGCCGGCCAGAGCAGCCAGACCAGCACAGTTGCCACGGCGGAACCGGCGGTGCCCGGCACGATTGGGCTGAAGCCGCTGCCGAAACCCGTGGCGGTGGTGTAGAGAAGAAAATCTTTGAGGCGCAAACCAACCTCGCATGGGGAACTGGGCCAAAAGGGAGGCCCGAGCCACCATTTTGGCTCATTTCGAGGATCGGGATCAACCTTCAATCGGCATGGGACGGCATGGGACCGATGACTGCTCTGGTTGGGGGCGCATAAGGAGCGTTCAAGACGCCCGCGCGGCGCAAAAAGTTTGAAAAAAACAGCGGTATACAAATCTCAACTTAAAATCCTGCGTTATAGTAATGTGGACCCCGTGAGCCCCTGTGCCTGTTTTTTTGGGCGAGGGTCCCGATTCTGCGTTGGAGTTAAAGCTATGAGCATTTGGTTGATGGCAATCGCCCTATTTGTGACCCCCGATGGCGGTGGGAAAATCGTCGAGAACGGCTTGAACCCCAAAGGGGCCGCCAAAACGATCGTGTTCAAGGAAGACCTGCGCTTCGGATCGGACGAAGACAGCGACGAGTACCTGTTCTCCTCCCTCAATCCAACGCTGACAGTCGACGACAAGGGCATGATCTATGTCGGCGATGCCAAGGCCAATGAAATCCGGGTGTTCGATGCCAAGGGCAAGTTCGTTAAAACCATCGCCAAGGCGGGCGCGGGTCCCGGCGAAATGCAAGCGGTCGCCCACATCCAGTTCCTGGCCGATGGCTCCCTGGCCGTGTTCGAGGCCAAGCCGATGTTCGCGCCTCAGACCCAGTACTTCGACAAGACCGGCGCTTATGTGACCACCAAGAAGGTGACCAGCATGAACAACTCGCCGATCAACACCCGCTTCAGCCCCAACGGCAAGTACTACACGGGCTCTTACATGTCGTTCGACACCCAGGCGGGTGAGATGGTGACGAAGACCGGCATCTGCGACGCCGGCACCTACACGCCGGTCAAGGAGTACAGTAGCTTCTCCAATAAAGTGGACTTCAGCCAAATGGGCAATCCTGACAAATTGGCGGAGTTGATGGGCAAAATTATCACTGGTTACTTGAAGGGTGCGGGCGTTTTCGCCTGGGACGACAAAGGCAACCTCTATGCGGGTATGTCCAACAAGTACGAGATCACCAAATGGTCGCCGGACCTGTCCAAAAAACTCCTGACGGTTCGCCGTGAATACAAACCCAAGACGATCACGGAGGCCGAGAAGCGCGCCCTGGCCGACAGAACCGCCGACCAGTTCCGCCAGACCGCCTTTGGCCGCATGATCAACGACGAGTTCATCGTGCGCATGTTGGACAAGACCGAGTTTCCCATGACGAACCTGCCGCTCGAGGGCATTGCCGTGACGCCGGAAGGTTACATGTTGGTCTGCCACGGCAACGAGATCGCGGCACACAACCAAAATGCCGACATCTACAACCCCGCTGGCGAGTTCGTCGGCCGTGTGAAGCTGCCGAATTACAGCTTCATCGGCCCCGACTACCTGGTCCGCATGGTCTTCAGGAAAGGCTATGCCTACACCTTCCAAACCGACGAGGAAGGCGAGAACCGCGTCGTCCGCTTCAAGTACACGATCGGAAAGTAAAACCGTTAAGCCGGGCCGGCAATTGTCGGCCCAGTTTTCTGCAAAAGGTGTGGTAGGCGTTTTTAGTGGGGCCCGGACGCCTGGAACAGGCGCAGCACCTGCCAGCTCTGACGCTCAAGACCAGCGCGAGCTTCCCCCAAGGCCTGATCCAGAGTCGCGGGTCCGTCGAGAACGGCGAAGGCGGAACAGCGCTGGGGAAGCTCCGCGCAGACGCCGGGTCCGAGCTGACCGGTCAGAATCACGGACGGCTTGTTCAGACGGGCGCAGAGGCGGGCCACATACAACGGCAATTTACCGGCCAGGGAGCTGACGTCGAGCCGGCCCTCGCCGGTCAAGACCAGGTCGGCTGCCGCAATCTCAGGCTCCAGTTGTAACAGTTCGGCGACGGCCTCGGCGCCTGGCCGGACCTTGCCCGCGGCAAATATCGCGAGGCCGCCTGAAAAACCACCACCGGCGCCTAAATTCGGCGTTTCCCGCCAAGCGAACCCGCGTGCCGCAGCACAGTGGACCAGGGCATCGTAGGCCCGGCAATATAGGTCGGCGTCCTCCGGGCGAGCGCCCTTCTGGCCACCAAAAACCGCCTGACTGGCTGCCAGTGGTGTGGCTACATCGCAAAGCAGCTGCAGTTCGATCGTCGCCAGACGCGGATCCAAACCTGACAGGTCGACGTCTGCGAGCTGGACCAGCTCGTCGGGCGCGGGCCGCAGTTCTCGTCCGGCGGCGTCGAGAAACCGCGCCCCCAGCGCTGCCAGGGCGCCAGCGCCGCCCTCCATGGTCGCACTGCCGCCGACCCCGACCAGGATCGTCCGCGCCCCCGCGTCAAGGGCCGCGCGGATCAACATCCCCGTGCCGCGGGTCGTGGCATGGCGCGGATTGCGTTCCGCCGGGAGCAGGTGCCTCAGCCCGCTGGCCTCAGCCATCTCGACGACGGCCAGCTGGCGCTGGTTGTTCAGCAGGAAACGCCCCTGAAGCGGGCGTTCGATGGGATCGAGGCTGGTTGCCTGACAAACTTCGAACCCGACCAGGCCCTGCAGTACGTCGATCAGACCGTCGCCGCCATCGCTGAGCGGCAACACGGAGACCTGCGCGGAGGGATCCGCATGCAACACGCCCGCAGCCATGGTTTGGGCCACCTCGCGGGCGCCCAGGCAATCTTTGAACGTGTTAGGCGCGATCAGGACCCGCATCTAATACCTCTCTCTTCGCCAGGCAGCTCTATTGGCCCGAAAATTCTTTGCGGTACAGCCATCCTCGCTGGTCAGCAAGCCCGCGGAGCTCCTTAGCGATACGTTCGACTTCTCGCTTCGCGTGATTTGAAAAATCGATCACGGCATGTTCAGGAAAGGGTTCAGGATCAGGGTATGCGCTCAGGTTGAAGGCGTCACACTCGCCCACTGTTACGGAGAGAACACCACTTGATTGAAACCCAAGCTTCTGGGTGAAATGAGTGTATGCCGCTGTCGCATCGATCATATCACCGTCGTAGACACTGAGTTTTTCTTTGTCCTTGGGTGTCGGGCGAAAAACTTGTGAAGTAGGCCTACCATTTTGGAGAAAAGCGGAATTGACCTGACGTAGGAGAAGTGTCCCAGACTTCATGCAGTGTCTAGCTTCTCAGAAAGCACATCGGCTAGTTCTTGCCAACCTTCTGCTCCGGCTAAATCGAGCACACGAAATTCATCATGGCTGGGTTTGCTGCCTAACCGCGAACAGTGCCATTCAGCCTGCAGCGAATTAAGCTCGACTTCCAGGGATATTTCGTAACTATTTAATGACCACTCTGCCTGTATTCCACCTTCGGCCGTAGGGTAGAGATAGGGAAGTGGCAGAGAGTTTGGGTAAAAAAGGCGAAAAGCGGTCCCCAATCTTAACAGTCGATCCGGATCCAGCGCACGTCCATCCCCATCCAACCAACCCTCTTTCAGTTTGGCTAGCTCTCCTAACCTGGTCAAGATATCATTTGGTTCGGTAGTCGCGAGGCTGATTTTCACATAACTCGCTTGATTGACCAAATCAGCACCCTCGCCGCCGTGTTTATTTAAAAACCCAAGCGCTGCGACTGGAAAACTGTCATGGTGCTTTTCAAGAGGCTGAGAAAAGGGCTTTTCTTTAGACATTGGCCACCTCTATTAAGAGTTTATCACGGTTGTCAATGCCACTGCGCAGTGCCCAGCGGGTCGTGCTCCCCGCCTATGCTTTTGGACCGAGCAAGCCTGCCAGAGTGTCTAGGCACTGGTCGACCTCGGCCTCCGTGTTGAGTTTTGAGAACGAGAAACGCAGGGTCGATTGAGCCTGCTTTTCGCTCAGGCCCATGGCCAGCAGGCCCTTGCTGGGGCTGAGCGAGCCGCTGGAGCAGGCGGCGCCAGTGGAGGTGCAGATGCCGGCGCGGTCGAGTTTGATCAGGAGCAGGTTGCCGTCTTGGCCGCGGAAACTGACGGAGCTGGCGTTGGGGGTGCGTGCCACATCCGCGAAGTTGATCGTGACCCGATCGCCGAAGCGCGCCCGCAGGCCGGCCTCGAAGCCGTCGCGCAGGGCGCGGATCGCTTCCAGGTCCTGCTGGGCCGCCAGTTCAGCGGCGCGGACCATGCCGACGACATAGGCGACGTTCTCGGTGCCGGCGCGGCGCGCGCTCTCCTGGGGGCCGCCGTGGATCAGTGGTTCGATCTGGGTGCCGCGGCGCACATAAAGGCCGCCGACGCCCTTGGGGCCATGGAATTTGTGGGCCGCAAACGTCAGCAGGTCGGCGCCCGACTCGGCGGGGCGCACGCGCACCTTGCCCAAACCCTGGACGGCATCGCTGTGGCAGACTGCGCCGACGGCTTTGGCGGCGCGGAACACTTCGGCGATCGGCAGCAAGACGCCGGTCTCGTTGTTGGCGGTCATGACCGAGACCAGCACGGTGTCGGCGTCGATCAGCTCGAGAAAGGGCGCGGGGTCGACGGCGCCACCGGCGAGACGGATGGGCGCGAGGCGCAGCTCGAAGCCGAACTTGGCGGCGGCCCAGGCGGCGGTTTCGCGCACGGCCGGGTGCTCGACCGCGGAGATGACAAGGTTCTTGCCGGAGCTTTGGCCGTTTTGAAAGCGCGCCAGCAGGGTGCCGACAATGGCCATGTTGTTGGCCTCTGAGCCGCAGCCGGTGAAGACGATTTCCGTGGGCATGACGCCAATCAGCGCGGCCAGGCGCTTGCGCGCGTCGTCGACGGCGACCCGCGAACGGGTGCCGAGCGCATGGGCCGAGGAAGGGTTGCCAAAGGCGTCCTCGAAGAACGGTAACATGGCCTCGCGCACTTCCGGTAACACGGGCGTGGTGGCGTTATTGTCGAAATAAATCATGGCATAACCTCGCAAATCCCTCGGTCCTACCGAGCCCCAAGATTGTACACCCTGCCCCGTCCAGGCTAACTCGAAAATTCCCGGACCCAGGGCCTGTTTTTTCCTTCTGGGTTGGGGCTTCCATCATCAAGCGATTTTATTAAGGAAGTTTCGACACCGGCCAGGAACGCTCACGGTGTAGTGCTGGTGCCAGGTTCCGGCCGCCTAAGTTACCGAGCGCCGCCTGCTCTGGTAAAGGGAGATCAACCTCTTTCTCCAGCGCTGACTCCGATCCGGAAAGGATCAAGGAGAAGGAGAGCTGCTTTGTGATTTGTGATGGCCTAGAGTGAAACTATGTTCACTTGTCCGCTGAGGAATCATGCTTGTCGTACAAGCACTTCCTCACCACACACTTTTCGCCTTCCAGGACTCCCTTTTCCCCATTCGTCCATGCACAAGTACACCTTGGAAGTGTGTCCGAATGAGTGGGGATAAAAATAAGGCCAATGGAAGCAAACGCAGCGATAGATGCTAAAAGTACTAGGACTCTGTTGCTTTTCTTCATTTCACACTCTTTCAAATTGAAGGTTCATGGATTGATGGTTTTAAGGTTGCCTGGATTGGTCAAGTCGAGTTTTTTTTACCGAAAATGATCAAAACCTTTGAAAGATCATTCTTGGGATTGCTGCGAAACCTAGATAGGCTCTAATGCCACCCATGCATCTTTTCGCGGGTAAACAAGAGGGAACTTCTTGCATGTCAAGTCAATGTCTTTGACAGAACAAAGGTAGAGTTCCGATAAATCCTTTTCGGAGTTGTAGCCGTTAAGATATGCTTTGCCCTTTCGGATGAAGAGTATTCGATAACTGAAACGTGGGTCATAGCCCAAATCAACTGCCTTTCCTGCACCATCAATGACCACAAACTCTCGCCTCACATCTGGATCAGAGGTCCACTTTTCTAGCACCAAATTACCATCAGGTGTGACGACAAGTCCCTTTGCCAACGGAAAGAACGCTGGCGCATCTAGAACTAGATGGGCTTTCGATGTTCTTGATTCCCTAACCTGCTTTATGCCCCAGTCCTTATTGAACTTGCGTGGCGTTCCTGGCAGTTTAAAAATCTTTACAGGATTTCCTGGAGAAAAACCTAGGATTTGGAGTATTGTGTCAGGAGGAACAATGTATGCATGGTGCCCTGGGACATCCACCGCAAAATGAAGCACTTCTTTAGCAGGGTTATAAGGCACATCACCTTGGAGGGAACGTACGAATTTGGTCTTATGCGTCCAATTGGGAATCCAAGTATGTAGATTCTTTTTCTGAAGTGAATCAGGTCCCCATTGAATGATAGAGGCCTTGGATCCCAGGACAGGGCTATACTTCAAAGAGATCCATGCATCGCCCCATCTTGCAAAATTGGTTGAAGCACCAGACAATTTGATTGTGTTCAGGAAGTTTCCCTTAATATCAAATACTTTCACACCAAAATTTAAGTCTATCACCCATATCCTATCGTTCTCGCAACCTATACCGACCGGTGCATTCAATTCAGCAGGGCCGTTCCCGCGCCTAGAGAAGGTATTTAGCAAATGACCTCTCTGATCAATATGAATGATTTGATAATTTGTGGTGAGATAGAATATGGATCCGTCAGAAGCCATAACAATCTTATGACGTACAGCTGGTTCATAAACGCCTTCTAAATATATTTTTTGCAGATCAAAAAACAATAGGAATGTTAATAACGTCATCGTACGCTCCACAAAAAGAGGCCCTTGCGAGCCTCTTCTGTTAAGATTTCATGCGCTCTTTTCTTAGCGCCCAAAATCATTGATCCTAGGTTGCATACCAACAATTTACGAGTTCACAATCGGAACAATTAATGACGCCCCTTTCTCCATTGGTATATTGGCAGTTGCATTTGACGCCTCCTCCTGGCTCTTCAATCACTGCTGGATCGAAGGCGAACAGGAGTCCACCTGATATGACAACAAAAAAAACTGCCAAAGCCGCCAGTACATTGTCAACTCTTCTCATTAGTTTCTCCATCATAACTCAGTTTAAAAGGTTGAATGTTGGATTCGAATTTTTTAACGGGTTGAATGGTTTAGGGCAACTGTTAATCTTGAAATGCTATAACCCAATTCGACCAACTGAAGGACTAGCGTTTGCGCTTGAATTCTCAATGGAGTGAGAGTTTATCGCTATATTTAACACAGTTCTTTTGAATTTTTCAAATTGATCTCCTGTCAAATTTCCACCAACTAAATCAAGAACTTCTCCATCTTGTGACAAAAGCACCGTCATAGGCACAGAATAAACCCTGCATGCTCTGATGAAGCTCTCTTGATCGTTACAAAATACACTATCCAATGGATCCTTTATAACATCTTTAAATCTGGCGTCAACAAAAACAAGCGCCGGAGCGTATGCGACGAAGGCACTCTCGTCCCGGACCACGGGCCACCAACCTTTAATATATTCTGCACAGAATTGGCAGGTACTCGATACGAATACGACAACCCTGGGCCTATCCGGTAAAAGCAATGGACTCACGCTACCTTGCCCATCCTTGATGTCCAGCGGCGGCACAATATCGCCAACCTCAAGCTTCTGGCGACTCTGTTGTTCCAGTTTTTCCCCTAAGCTGATATTTTTTCTGAGAACCATAAAAACGTATGCAGAACTTATCACAATGCATATAACCATTATCAGTGACCCTAATCTGGCTTTTAGGAATAACATTTTTCACCTCTTAAATGGATAAGGCTAGGATTTTGCGCGAGTCATACGAAGGTTACATCCCGCGGATGGTATTTGTCAATTGATTTTTCCGAAAAATTTTCTGAATTTCCTATTCATGTCGAAAAATACGATATTCGTTTTATAATATATATGAGGAAAATATGCAAAATTCGGAAACGTCTTTCGCCTTTCGCTTTGGCAATGCTGAACACTACGCTGGTATGTTCCCAGGTCATCGCGCAAGCGATCAAGTTTTGGGATGACCGCCGCGGTGAAGCGCAGGCTTCTAGCCGGTTTGCCCAGGGCTTGGAGCAGCTCGTCGAGACGGGCGCCGTCCGCGCCGGGTTGGCCCGCGCTGTAGTTGCGCAGGAACTGCAGGGTGCTCAGGAGCGAAAGATGGGGTAGGGGGTCCTTCTCGTCGCGCTTCCTGATCAGGCGTGGCTTCTGGATCAGCGCCATGACCTGTTCGAAGTGCAGCAGCTCTTCGCGGGCGGTGCGGATCAGTGGCAAGAGGAGCGCAAAGTGGTCTGGGTATTGCACCACAAACGAGGTGCACTTGACCGAGCCGCAGGGCTCGGGTCCACCGCGGCGGCGGCTGGCGGGCGCGGTTTTGGCCTGGATCCAGTCGAGGCGGGCGACGATGGTTTCCGGGCGGGCACACTGCCCCAGAGACCAACCCGTTCGTTGCCGTAGCGCATGACGCCGAAGGTGCAGCCCTGGTGATCGACGCCATGGCTGTGGTGTGGGGCAAGGTTGCTGGCGGCGGGCGCGTCGGCGAAGAAATGGTTTTGGATCGAGGCGATGTGCTGGGGCGCGCCGGAGAGGAACAGCCAACCCTCGGGTGGGTCGAAGGCGCGATGTTGTCAAGGAAAAAGACCATCCGACTCGCTGCGGAGGGTTGAGGAGCAGCAGGCGACAGCGGCGCTGAGGCCAGCGCACCACGACGTGCGCCGACTTGCGCTGAACCATGACCCCGGTCATAGAAGACGCGGGGCCCAGGGTGTATGATGGCGGCAAGGAGGAGCCCATGACAAGCGAACTCGGCACCCTTGCGACGAACCCGTCACTGTTGAAGCTGGCTCTGTACTGCCAGGGCATGCGCATTTCGGACGCCACCTGGCAGGCACTTGAGCGGGGGCGCGGTCTTCTGCGCACGCGCGCGGGGCTGGGCAGCGGCCTGGAGCTGATCCTGCCGGGCAATTACTGGACCAACGTGCCGGTCAGCGAGTCCTTTTGCGCCGACAGCCCTTTCAGCTTGATCGCCGAGGGCGAGGCTTTGAGGATCTACCACCCCGACTGCGGTGCCATCCCAGTGGCGCTGGCGCCCCGCCCGGCCTGGTACGATCGCCACTGCAGCACGGGCAAGCCGATGATTCAGGTGGGCACGTTGCAAGGGACGTACCTGGGCATCTTCCCGACTCGGGTCTGCGACTTCTGGCATACGGCCGAGCAGTGTCGTTTCTGTTCCCTGGGCCTGAATCTCGGCAGCGATGACGCCCAGCAGAAAACCTTTAGCGAGGTCCTGGAAACCGTGATCGCGGCCCAGGAGCAATCGGGCATCACCTATGTGGACTTCAACACGGGGCACTACGACGACCACAGTTACCTGGACGCGCTGGAGCCCTTGATTGCCGCGGTCAAGCGCCGTACAGGATTGCTGGTCGGCATCCAGACGCCGCCGCATCCGGACCTCACGCGCTATCGCCGCCTGCGCGAGATGGGCGTCAACCGGGTCAGCTTCTGCTTTGAGATCTACGACCCGAAACTGTTTGCGGAGATCTGCCCCGGCAAGCATCGCGAGTACGGCCTGGACGGCTACTTGCGCGCCATGGACTATTGCGCGAGTTTGGGCAAGGACGCGCCGCTGTTTGAACCGTTCGTCACGAACGGCGAGATCATCGCGGGCTTGGAACCGCCCGAGTCGACCATGGCGGCCATCAGCCGCATGGTGGACGTCGGCGCCATCCCCACGGTCTGTGTCTTTAGGCCGCTGAAAGGGACCGCGTTCGCCCGAAAACCGGTCCCGAAACTGGAGGAAATGATCCCGATCTTTCGCCATCTGTACGAGAGTTGCATGAAGGCCAAGCTCCCGATCGGCTTGGCGCCGGGGATCCACGTCAGCCTAGTGATGCTGCCGGAGGAGTGCGCGGGCCTGAGCCCGAGCAGTCGCAGTCTGTGCTATCGCCTGCAGGGCACGACGACGCGCCTGAAGGGCAAGTTATTCGCGCTGGCGCTGCGCACCAAGATGCGGAGCGCGCAGGCCAACGCCGGCTGATCGCGCGCCTGGATCAAAGCATCGCCTGGAACCGGAGTAGCTCGTCGCGGAGGCGGTCCAGTGCTGGGATCGCTGCCTCTGTGAGGTCCAAGCCTCTCCGCGGTTGGCCCAGGGCTTGGAGTAGTCCTTGCATCGAGCCATCGTATTCCTCATAATCAGTGCCTCTGATGCGCTGATCATTCCAGATCCTCATCATTATTGTAAAGATACAAGGTGGCCTATGTATTCGCTGCTTCTCATCGCATTGAGTATATCCACTGACGTAGTGTTTCCTGATTGGACCAAAGACCCTATAGGCTGTCCCAATGACCTGTTCGCCCAAATAGGCTCCGAGGGCATGGAGCGATATGAGATCAGCATCGAGCGCGATGGCCGTATGATCGTTCGCCACGTAAGGGTCCTCACGCAGCTCATCCCCAACGACTATAACGCGATATTGCCTATCGCTCTGGCCTGGGACCCGACCCATATGGCAACGCCGCAGATCAGGACACGGTGTAGTGGTGAAGATCCAACGCCAACCCAATTGGCCCAGCACCCCCTCTTTGAGAGTGAGCGAGAGACTACGGCCATTCAAGTGCTCGAGGCCATGCCTGACTGGAGCGAAACGCTTGTGGTTGAAACCACCCGTATTTGGAATCGCCCCGCTAAGGATGAAGTTTACTCAGGCATCTTCGAGCTGCACGCAGCCTGGAACGAAATCATTCTCAAGGTACCCACCATGAGCCTGCCACTGATTCGACATGGGGGGTTGACACGCCAGCCAGACGTTACCGAGGCCGATAGCACCATCCTGCATTTTCGTGCCCACAATGTCGACGAGGCCTGGTTTCAGTTCAGCTATGCAAGCGACTGGCCTTCGCAGGCCAAACACTACACCGATATGCTAGAAAAGCATTTGTACTCTTCGGACACTCTCGAAGTGCCCGCCAACCTGATTGCCAAAGGTGATAACCGCAAAAGTGCCCTTCTGTTGACTCAATGGTTGGGGAAAAAGATCGCATCTGTAAATACAGATCTCACTGCGATCCCGACCGATCCAGCGATCACCCTCAGGCGCAAAGCAGGCAGCACGGCTGACAAGGCCTTGCTGTTGTGTGCCTTACTGCGTAAGGCCGGCATCGAAGCCAAACTGGCGCTGATCGCTCCTAGATCCCCTAGACCCTACCTGGAGGCCTATAAGGTCGCAGTTTTCTTGCCTCAGGAAAAGGTTTGGATTAACCCAGCATTCCCGTTCCAGGGAACCGCTGCGCTGCCGTTCGAAGACCTAGGACAAAAGGCCTTGATCCTTGAGGCTACAGCATTAACCCAGGTCACCACCCCCGACCCCGACACTTATGACGGAAAGGTGACTTACCAGATGCGTCATGACTTGCGCGATCTCGATGAGCCCACCTTTCAGTCCTTGACGCGGTACTCTGGCAAAGTCGCCGACGACGAGCGGCAGATACTCATCTTCTTATCGCCTGCATGGTTGGATGAATTTGATATGGCGCATGACTTCAACAAAAAAACTGATCAATTTGACAATCCCCTCTTTAAAGAGGAAGGACCAGAAGAGCTTCACCCATGCCACGGCCCAACAACGGCTAGCCTAAGCATCAAGGAGCATTACTTCGAGGAGGATTTTTGGAATCGCCAAGAGACAGAATGCAGGGAGTATAAGACGGTCGATGAATTTTTAATACCTCCCGGCTACAAATTGGTCACACCCGTCAAGGAAGGCACGTTCGAGACGAAAGCCGGCAAATACGAGCGTAACCTGACCTGGGAACCCGAACGCCTCATCATCACGTCGAGCTTCTTTCCATCTCGAAGGATTTGGGGCAAAGCACAGGCCCAACAAGCGGCCAAACAACTCCAAGCACTTCAACAGCAACTAGGCGGCGAGCTAACCCTCGAGTTCCATCCGGAACCAGGTCATAAGCCACAGGGGCGCGCATTCAAGCCCCTGTGGCTGCTGGTAGGCCTTCTCCTATTGGGGCTATTGACCTTCGGGTACTGGCGTGCCAGATCTACCCCGTCGTGACTCAGAACCTCGTTCTCCCAACTAAGCATGACATCCATCATGTCGTGCACTGGCCAAGAGGGTTTATGGTCGACAAGATGCAGCGCGCCATAAAGATCAGCGCCAGTTAGCACCAATTCTAAAGACCCATGGGCGGTGTGTGCGCCGCCCGCTTTTCAGAGCGCCACTTGGAACCGGATCAAGTCGTCGCGGAGGCGGTCCAGTGCTGGGATGGCGGCCTGAGTGAAGCTCAAGCGCCTGGGCGGTTGGCCCAGGGCTTGGAGGAGCTCGTCGAGGCGGGCGCCGTCCTCGCCGGGATGGGTAGCGCTGTAGTTGCGCAGGAACTGCAGGGTGCGCAGGCCGTCGAAGCGGTCGTGGCAGGCGCGCACGAAATGGGCCTCGCTGGGAAAGGTGCGGCGCATCTTGGCAAACACGCCGGGGTCGGCCACGGCGGGCGGCAGCCAGGGCTCGATCCCAAGCGGCAGATCGCGGCGGTAGAGCTCGGGGAAGCGGGCGATCGCCGCCGCCAGCAGCGCAAAGGCTTGGCGCGGGTAGAAGGGGTAGCGGCTTTGCTGGGCCTCGGGGTCAAGGGCGGCGATGACGGGACCGGTGCCGAAGGGCACGCGATCCGAGGCGCGGGCCGCGGGTTCGACGGTCGCGTCCAGGTGGCGCAGCAGCGGGCCGCGTTTGCAGAGCTGTTGCAGTAAGTAGAAGTCCTCGCCCGCTTGGCGCGGCGGGAAGCCGCCGACGGCCTGGTAGGCCTCGGCGCGGAAGGCGAGGGCGGAGCCCAGCGCGGTGAAGGCGTAGGGCGAGCCGGCCAGGGCCAGGTTGAGCTGGTAGTGGCGCATGTAGAGCTCGTAGCGCAAAAGCCGCAGGGCGTCGACGGGCCCGTCGGGCAGCGGGTGGCGGTAGGGTGCGGCCAGCGCCAGCGCCTCGGGCTGGCGGGCGAAGGCAGCGCGCACGGCGCTCAGGTAGTGGGGCGGCACCCAGGTGTCGGCGTCGAGGGAGACGCACAGCGGCGTGGCGCGCGGGTCGAGCGCGGCGAAACAGCGGGCGCGCGCCCAACCGACACCGGCCAGGTGGTCGGGCGGGGCATCGGGCGGGTCGATGGCCGCGATCACCTGTAAGGGATAGGGCAGCTGCAGCGCCAGCTCGGCTAGGTCGCTCAGGGTGGCGCGGTTGTCGGCGGAACGCTCGGCGCGGGCGGGGTCGCTGGCCCAACTGGCCGGCTGATTGACGCAGACGACGACCTCGAAGTCGCGGTCGTCCTGGGCGGCCAGGGCTGCGAGCGTGCGCGGTAGCCAGGCGCGTTCGCCGTGGGCGGGGATGCCGACCCTGAGACTGGCCGCCATATCAGTGGAGCGCGGCGCGGATCGGCACGGCGGCCATGGCCTCGGCCTCAAGGTCGAGCCAGCGGTCGAGGCCGGCTGCGATCTGCTCCTCGGTGAAGTAGCGCCGCGCCAGACGCGGGAACAGCTCGGCGTGGTTCTGCTCGCTCTTGGCCAGGCGCTGGTAGAACTTGGCCAGCTTCTCGTCCGGGTGGTGGGCGCCGATCAGGCCGAAGCGCTCGACGCCGCGGGCCTCGATCACGCCGCCCATCAGCAGGCGGTCGAGCAGGCGCTGCTCGCGCTCGTTGGAGAGCTTCTCGATCAGGCCGTGGACGTAGGGGTCCTTCTCGTCGCGCTTCCAGATCAGGCGCCGCTTCTGGATCAGCGCCATGACCTGTTGGAAGTGCAGCAGCTCCTCGCGGGCGGTGCGGATCAGCGGCAGGTGGAGCGCAAAGCGGTCGGGGTATTGCACGACAAACGAGGTGCACATGGCCGAGGCCTTGCGCTCGGCGGCGGCGTGGTCCAGCAGGAAGGTGTCGAAGTCATCGAGCACCTTGCCGAGCCACGCCTCGGGCGATTGCGCGCGCAGTTCCACAGCGGGCCTCAGCAGATCTTTTCCATCCAGCCGTGGGCGTCGGGCTGCTGGCCGCGCTGGATCTCGAGCAGACCCTGACGCAGGCGGTTGGTGTTGGGACCGACCTCGCCGTTGCCGACCTGGAACGACTCGCCGCGGTAGACCATCGAGCCGATGCCGGAGAGCACGGCGGCGGTGCCGGACAGGGCGGCCTCGCCGGTTTTGATCCACTCGATCACCTCGGCGGGACTGATGTCGCGCTCGCTGACCTTATAGCCCAGGTCGGCCGCCAGCTTGAGGATCGAGTCGCGGGTAACGCCGTGGAGGAAGGCGGAGCAGAGGCCTTTGGTCAGGACTTCGCGATCGTTGATGAGCAGGAAGTTGGCGGCACCGGTCTCCTGAACATCGCCACCGGGCGCGAACAGCACCTGGTCGGCCCCGTGTTCCTTGCGGGCCTTCATGATGCGGTGCAGGGCGGCGGCGTAGTTGCCACCGGTTTTGGCGATGCCGAACGAGGGCGAGGTGCGCATGGCCTCGTCGTCGAGGAGCACGCGCAGGGGCTTGATGCCCTTGGAGAAGTAGTCGCCGACGGGTGAGAGCAGGATGTAGAGCATGGCCTCGGTCGAGGGCGAAGCGGCGGCGCCGATCGACTCGAGCGTGCCGATCAGGGTCGGGCGGATGTAGAGCGAACCGGGCGCCTCGGGTACCCAGTCGGCACAGGCGCGGATGTTCTCGCGGATCATCTCGGCCACGAATGCGGGGTCGGGCTGAGGCAGGCAGAGCAGGCCGGCGCTCTGGAACAGGCGGTTCATGTGGTCTTGGAGACGGAAGGTGTAGACGCCGCCGGCCTGGCGGTGCGCCTTGAGGCCCTCGAAACAGGCGCTGGAGTAGTGAAAGACGTGGGAGGCCGGCGACATCTCGAATTTGCGGTGGGGCTCGATCGCGAACGGCGTCCATTCACCGCCTTTAAAATGGGCAATCGCCATCTTATCGGTGAAAATCGTGCCAAAGGGACTCTTGATGGCTTCTGCCAAATTGGGGGTCGCGGTCATGCTTTGCCTCCGAAGTAGATTTGGGGGTCGATGGGCTCGCTCATCAGCGTCTCGAAGCGCTTGAGCTGTACTTGGCCTGGCGGCGCGCCGGGCCGTTTGGAAACATGCTTGCAGGTGGTCCAGTGGATGGCGACCCTGCCGCCTTGCTTGCCCTTGCCGAAGAAGGCGGCGAGTCCGGCGGCGAGGCGCTTGACCTCGCGAGGGCACTGCTCGGGCCTTTCGGGGTGGCGGGCGACGACGTGGGAGCCGGGCATGCCGGCCACGTGGAACCAGAAGTCGGCGGGTTTGCCGATGGCGATCGACAGGCGGTCATTGTCGCGGGCCGTCTTGCCCACGAGAATTTCCCAGCCCTCGGGCATGGCAAAGCTGCGTATGCCCTCGTCGGCGTTCATAGGGGGTTGCCAACGGCGTGCGGGGCCTGCGCGACGACTTCGTTCTCGGCGACCAGGGAGGGGATGTCGCGCAGCAGCGCCTCAATGCGTTCGGTGAAACCGCGGAACTCGATAAGCATGCCGTGCTCGAGGTGTTCGCTGTGGGTGACTTGACCGAATTCGGCGAGGCGGTGGAACTGAGAGGTGTGGGCGTAGGGCAGGAACAGGCGGACATGGGAGAGGAGGTGGGCGAAGCGCTCGCAGACGAAGGAGCGCATTTCGTCGAGGCCGATGCGTTCGATGGCCGAGACGAACAGGGATTTGGGGTTGTCGCGTTTGAGCGCGGCCAGGTCGAGACGGGAGAGCGTGTCGATCTTGTTGAAGACCAGCACGGTGGGGATGGGTTCGTGGAGCAGGGAGGCGATGACTTCGTCGACGGCCTTCTTGAGCTCCTCGAGGTGGGGGTGGGAACAGTCGATGACGTGGAACAGCAGGTCGGCCTCGGCGACTTCGGTCAAGGTCGACTTGAACGAGGCGACGAGGTCGTGGGGCAATTTGCGGATGAAGCCGACGGTGTCGGTGAGCACGACCTTCATGACGGGGTCGATGTGCCACAGCCGCGAGGTGGCGTCGAGGGTCACGAACAGGCGGTCGTCGGCCTCGACATTGGCCTTGGTCAGTTTGTTCATGATCGTCGATTTGCCGGCGTTGGTATAGCCGACCAAGGCGATGTTAATCAGGTATTGGCGCTGCTTCTTGCGGGTGTGGCGGCCGATCTCAAAGCGCTCAAGTTCGGTTTCCAGGCGCTGCATGCGGCGCCTGGCGATGCGCCGGTCGACCTCGAGCTGTTTCTCGCCCTCGCCGCCGCGCACACCGGTGCCGCCGGCCTGGCGGTGAAGGTGGGCCCACATCTTCTTGAGGCGCGGCAATTCGTATTTGAGGCGGGCCAGCTCGACCTGGGTGCGGGCTTCTTTGGTCTTGGCGCGCTCGGAGAAGATCGAGAGGATTACGAAGGTGCGGTCGTAGACCGGCACGGGCAATAGCTTCTCGAGGTTGCGCTGCTGCGAGGGGCTGAGCTCCTCGTCGAAGATCACGGCTTTGAGTGACTCGTTGACGACGAGTGTGTGGATGCGCTCGACCATACCGCTGCCGACAAAGGTCGTCTTGTCGGGCTTATCGCGCTTCTGGACGAGGCGAAATTTGCCGCGCATGTCAAGGTTGTTGACCAGAAGGTTCAGTTCGTCGAGGTATTCCTCTACTTCCCAAGCGTTCTCCTGCGGCCGCTTGATTCCAATCAGTACGACGTCTTGCATCAGGTTCCTTGTGCTGTTGGCTCACGCGACTCAGGGCGTTCCAAAAAAACGAGCCGCTCCATCTCTATCATACCCAAAAACCTGGGGAATGTCCGTCAAAATGGCTGGCAATTTTTCTCATACCCGCTTTCCTTCGAATCATTGCTCGTTTGCGCATTCGCGTCCCCCTCGTCGTGCGATCCATGTACAATAGTGTACAACCGAGATGGGAGGGTACCCGACATGGAGGAGCCCGGTTTCAACAACCGAGTCCTGATCTGCGACGACAACCGCTCAATTCATGAGGACCTGCTGAAAATTTTCAAGCAGCGACTGCCTGGCCAGGCCGACGAACTGCGGGCAGTCGAGGACCAGCTGTTTGGCGAGGAAGCTCACGAGGTCAGCGCGCCCAACCGCCACGCGCTGGCACTGGAGATCGACCACGCCTTCACGGGCCGCGAGGCGCTGGCCAAGGTCCAAAAGGCGGCCGCCGAGAACCGCCCCTACGCGGTGGTTTTCATGGACGTGCGCATGCCACCCGGTCCCGACGGCGTCAAGACGATCAAGGAGATCTGGGAGATCCTGCCCAACACGGAAGTGGTCATTGTCACGGCATACTCGGACTACTCCTGGGACGAGATCATCGACAAGCTAGGGGTTAACGACAAGTTGCTCTACCTGCGCAAGCCGTTCTCGTCGATTACGGTCAAACAGATCGCCCTGAACTTGACGCAGCGATGGAATATCTGCGCCCGCATGCGCGAGGCACTTTCGGCCAGCAAGCAGGTCACTTAGCCGTAGATCCGCCGCCCTGCGCAAGATGGCAGCTTGCGCGACATCGCCGGCAGATCTCCCTAAGTGTCAGGCGGTCCAAAGCGGATCCAGGAACCTTGCGGAAAAAGAACGAAGGCGACGACGCCGACGATGGCGTCCTTGTCGATCGGGTTCCAAGCACTGCTGTCAAGTGCCTTGGTGCGGTGGTCGGGCAAGGCCAGGATCGTGCCGGGCTTGATCTGCCACATCCCGCCACGCAGCGGCGCGTGGATCCGGTCGTAGGCGACGAGATAAGAGCGGCCCTCGTTGTACTCTCGAAAATAAGCAAATTGGTCGTCAATGCCCTGAACGGGCTCCTGGCGTAGGGGCGTGCTGTCGCGGTAGAGGCGGCCCTGGTAGAGTTGGACCCTGTCGCCAGGAAGGGCGACGATGCGGCGGATCTCGTAGTGACCGGGACGGTTCTCGATCACGACCATGGTGCCGCGCTCGAGGGGAATAGGCCGGTGCGGGCGACGGAAGCTGAGCAATAGGTCCCCCCGCAGCAAGGCGGGCGCCATGGCATCCGTGGCGGTGCGAAAGGTGCGGAACACCACATTGCGTCCCAGGTACGAAGTGGGATTGGTCAGCCAGACCGTGAAAGTTAGGTGCAGGCAGATCAGAAGCAGGTAGAGCATTGGGTGATTATAGAATTTGGGGGCGCGGTGACGAGCCTTCGACTTGGCGTCGTAGTAGGCCTTGAGGCAGGCGGCGAAATAGGCGACGAAGAGAAAGGCCAGGCTGGCGAGCACGCCCGTGGCGTCAGCGAACAGGAAACACAGCACGACAACCAGGTTGGGAACCAGGTAGAGCAGGGCACCCAACTCGCCCTGGCCGAGGTAAATCTGGCCCAGGCCCGGCATGGCCAGGGACAGAGCGATGGCGGTGTAGGGCCGTGTGTTCACGCGTGTGGCAAGCGACATGGGCTACCTGCGGTCCGGATCGGCGTCGCCTCAATCTGGTTGCCCCCCTGGTCAAAGGGCGTTTTCAGAGAGGCTGCGTGCGCGTCCTCGTGCGCTTCCTCGGCGCACACATTAGGATTGCACGTCTGCTGTGAGGATTTTATCACGCAGTTTCCGGGACTTTGCTAAACTAGAAGAGTCGCTCAGTTTTTCCGCCAACCTGGCTCTGAACCGATGGGTGTTTGTAGGTTCGCGGGTGCCGGACGGGCGATGCTGGTACGCAACCCATTGGCAATTGACCCTTTCCGGTAGCCGTGCTATGGTTGGGTTACTTGAAGCGGGCGACCAGCAGCGGGAAAAAAACGGGACGCGGAAACAAGTATGGCGATCGACAAGGCCAAGATTCTGAAGCTCGCGGATAACTACATCGCGAAGCAGAACTACAACAAAGCCCTGGATGAACTGCTCAAGGTCCTCAAGATCTCGGCCGGCGACGTCAACCTGCTGAATAAGATCGGTGACCTCTACACCAAGCTGGGCAAGGATCAGAACGCGATCGGCTATTTCCTCAAGGTTGCCGAATCCTATCAGGCCAGCGGTTTCAACCTCAAGGCGATCGCGCTCTACAAAAAGATCATCCGCATCGACGAGCGCTACATGGACGCGCGCCATCGCCTGGTCGAGCTCTACATCCAACAAGGCCACCACAGCGAGGTCAAGGGCGAGTTGCGCCGTATGGCCGAGTTCTATTACAACGAGAACCTGTTCGCGCGGGCGCTTTCCTGTTACGAGAAGATGGTCGAGCTGGAGCCCAACAACCTCGACGCTCGCATCAAGATCACCGAGCTGCTGGTGCGCGAGGGCAAACGCGACGAGGCCATGCAACACTTCGTCGCCATGGGCCAGGAACTGCTTGAAAAGAACATGGTCCACGAGGCCAAAAAGATGATTGGCCAGGGGCTGAAGATGGTCCCCGACCATCCCGGCCTGAATTTGCTGATGACGCGCACGCTGCTAGCGGAAAGCCGCACCGACGAGGCGCTGGAGCAGCTCCAAGAGCTCTGCGCCCGCGAGCCCCGCAATGTACAGGCCCTCCAGATTCTGGGTCAGACCTATTTGAGCCGCGCCCAGTTGGCGGACGCCAAGGGCGTCTTCCTCAATGTTCTGGCGCTGGGGGGCGACTCCAGCCCGCTCGAAGCGGTAGCCCAGCGCCTGGTGGGCGAGGGCAAGTTGCAGGAGGCGTTCGAGTGCATCCTGCCCCTGGGTGAGGGCTTCTTGGGCCGCGGCAATCACGAAGAGGCAACCCGCCTGTTTCGCACGTTGCTCTATGCCGACGAGAATTTTATTCCTGCCCAGGAAATGCTGATCCGCATTTACCGCACGACTGGTCAGACCGCCAATGCCCTGCTGAGTCTCGAAAAAGTCATCCATCAGCACCTGGACAATGGCGACGACTCCATGGCCATCGCCCGGATGCAAGAGCTGCTGGAACTGGATCCCAACAATCTCGAATGGCGCGACAAATTCCACGAAATGACCGAAGGCATGGCGGGTGTCGATCCAGAGGCCGAGGAGATCCACGTCTTCGACGAGGCCTCGATCGAGCCGAGTTTGGCCTCCGAGGGCACGCTCGACGTCGATCTCGAGGAAGACGTCGAGGTCAGCGCCAGCCAGGACTCGCGGCTTGCCAATCACCTGACCGAGGCCAAGGTCTTCATCAAATACGGCATCCAAGATCAGGCCCTCGAGCATCTCGAGGCCGCCAAGGAATTGGACTTTCTCAACGTTGAAGCCAACACCCTGCTCAAAACGATTTACCTGCAGCGCAACGACCTCAAGAAGGCCATTCCCTGCATGGTCAGCCTGGTCAACGCCGCCCTCGAAGAGAGCGATTTTGTGCGGGCCTACGCCTGCATTGCCGAACTGGGCCGCTTCAATGCCGAGATTGCCGGCATCCACAAGAATAGGGTGGATCTGATCGCCTCTGACGCTGGCTTGGCGCCGTCCCCCGCCGCCGGTCCGCCCAGCGCCAGTTTCGACCTGGACTTCGGCCCACCAGTCGACCTGGAGGAACCCGCCGGCGACCTGCTGTTCCAGGCACCCACCCACGATCAGGACGTCGTCGACTTCCGCGAGTTGCCCAAGGTGCAGCCTGTCGAGGAAGTTGGCGATGGCTGGTCGCTCGACATGCCCATGGCCGCGCCGCCGCCGTTGCCCGTCTTCGACCCCGCCCATCAGGCCGAGGATTTGGTCGACCTCTACGATCCCGGCCAGTTTGTCGACGGTACGGGCACGTTCGACCTGCCCAACATGGCGGATATCGCCAATGATAGCCGTTTCGACCTCTCGCTCTCTGACCTGGCCCGCCAGTCCGGCGCCCACAAGGAGGACATGTCGGACCTGCTCGACCTGGAGTCCACAGCGCAGGAAAGCGAGGATATCTTTGAAGACCTGCCCGAGCCCTTGCCCGAGCCGCCTGCGCCCCCCGTCGCCGCCAAATCCACGCGGGACTCTGGTGTCAGGCACGCGCCGCTCGGCGGCGGTTCCGGTGGTTCGCTGGCCAGCGAGCTGGAGGAAATCGACTTCTTTATATCCGTCGAGGCTTTCGACGACGCCCGCAATTTGATCGAGGATGCCCGCCGTCAATTTGGCGAGCACCCGCTGCTGATGGAGCGCCAGCGCGAGCTGGACGCCAAGACCCAGGGCTCGATGCAGATGCAGGCTTTGGCCGGTGGCGTGTCGCTGCCGCTCGATGAACTGGCTCAGCACGACGGCAGCTTCTTCGACTTGGCCGCCGAACTGAGCGAGGACCTGTTCGCCGACGAGATGTCCGGCGAGATCAACGACGCCACCTCCCAGGAGGAGATCCAGAGCGTCGAGGAACTGTTCGAGGAGTTCCGCAAGGGCGTCGACGAACAGATCGGCGATGAAGACCACGAGACCCATTACGACCTGGGCATCGCCTATAAGGAGATGGGTCTGCTGGATGAGGCCATCAACGAGTTCCGCAAGGCCAGTCGCGATCCCAACAAGTTCCTCGAGTGCGCCACCATGATCGGCAACTGCATGATCGAGCTGGGCCGCGCCGAACAGGCTGTCGATCATTATCTCGAGCGCCTGATGACCCCCAACCTTGCCTACGAGCAAGACTTGGCCCTGCGTTACGAGCTGGCCCAGGCCTATCAGAGTTACGGCGATCCGGAGAAGGCGCTGGAGTACCTGCGCCAAATCCAGGAGAGCGACCCCGACTACCGCGACGTCGGCGAACAGATCGAAGCCCTGGTCTGAATACAAGATTCAAGCTTCAAGACTCAAGACTCAAGCTGGGGGCGATGGTGGTAGGCGGGGTTGGCAACGGGCCTCATGCTCCGTTGCGTGGTTGTTTACATTTTAACGACTCTGGAAACGCCGCTTGCCCTAGTTCTTTTGCGATTCTGACGTTTTCGTGTTAAACTCGCCGCAAAGTTTCATGGGGCCTGAGGTCCCTTCGAGCCCAGTCCGCTTCATCGTCGCCCGGCAATCCGCAGCCGTCGCATCTGGGTCTCATTTCATTCAATTCCGTGGGAGGAGTGTTTCATGTCAGCCGCTCAAGCCGAATCCAGTTCCGGCATGGCCAAGTTTCTCGACATTATCGAGAAGGTGGGCAACAAATTGCCAGATCCCGCCCTATTGTTCCTGGTCCTGATGTTGATCGCCTGGGGGGTATCATTCTTCCTGGCGGGTGTTGATTTTCATGCCGTTCACCCCAAGACCGGTGAGCCGGTCATGATCATCAACATGCTCTCGGGCGCCAAGTTGACCGACTTTTTCTCGACCATGGTCACGACCTTCACCAGCTTCGCACCGCTGGGCGTCGTACTGGTGGCCATGTTGGGTGTAGGTGTCGCCGAGTATTCGGGCTTCATCAACGCCTGTATCAAACTCGTGCTGAGCTTCACCCCCCAAGTCCTGCTGACGCCGGTGCTGATCCTGGTGGCGTTATTGAGTCATACCGCTGCGGATGCGGGTTACGTCCTGGTCATTCCCCTGGGCGGGGTGATCTTCTACGCCGCGGGCCGTCATCCCTTGGCGGGCATCGCGGCCGCGTTTGCCGGTGTGTCGGGCGGCTTTTCTGCCAACCTGCTGATCTCGGCAATCGATCTGATTCTTGCTAATTTCACGCAATCCGCAGCGCAGGTCATGGATCCGACCATTACCATCAACCCGGCCTGTAACTTGTTCTTCACGGCTTCGTCCTCGGTCGTGATCATCGGCGTGGGCTGGTTCCTGACTGCCCGCGTGATCGAGCCGCGCTTGGCCAAACACACGCCCGTCGACAGCGATGCCGAACCGCCGCCCAACTTGGGCAACCTCGAGCCCGCGGAAAGCAAAGGGGTCCTGTTTGGCGTGCTGGCGATGCTGATCGGCCTTGGCGTGCTGGTGGCCACGTTTCTGCCCGCTGATTCGATGTGGCGCGCCGGTAATGGCGAGTTGGTCGATCATGACTCGCCTTTGATGAAGTCGATCGTCGCCATCATTTTCCTGGCCTTTGCCCTGCCCGGCGTGATTTATGGCTATGTCACCAAAAGCTTCAAGAACTCGCGCGATGTCGTGGGCACCATGACCAAGTCCATGAGCACGATGGGTTACTACATCGTCATCGCCTTCTTCTGCGCGCTGTTCATCAAGGCCTTTGGCGAGAGTAACATCGGCGTACTGCTTGCGGTCAAGGGGGCCGAGATGTTGAAAGCCTGGGGTCTGCCCGGGCCCTTGACGCTCTCCGGCATCATCTTGCTGACGGCGACGGTCAATCTGCTGGTCGGCTCGGCCTCTGCGAAATGGGGCCTGCTGGGCCCGATTTTCGTGCCGATGCTGATGGCCCTGGGCTTCTCGCCCGAGCTGACTCAGGCCGCCTATCGGGTCGGCGACTCCTCGACCAACATCATCACGCCGCTGATGCCGTACTTCCCGCTGGTCGTCGTCTACTGCCAGCGCTACGTCAAGTCGACGGGTATCGGCACCCTGGTCAGCTTGATGCTGCCCTACTCGATCAGTTTCTTGATCCTGTGGACGCTGTTCTTGCTGGGCTACTGGGGCCTGGGCCTGCCGCTCGGCATCGCCGCGCCCTATACCTACCCTGCCCATTGAGGTGTGCGCGGGAACGGCGACGTTCCCGCGTTCCGTCTGGCTCAGCCGTTGGGATTCTGTGAGAGCTCCTGGCCGGCTTCCTTGGACGGGGGCTGGGTGCCTTCGGGCGGAACCCAGCTGCCGATCTTTGGCAGGCCGTGGTAGAGCAGTTCATGGTAGAGCCGCTGGGGCAGCAGCCGCCGCAGTAGGCGAAAGAACCAGGCGTCCAGCGTGGCTGGTCGGCGCAGGGGCGGATTGGGTTGGTTCATGACCTTGACGACGATTTTGGCCACGCCCTCGGCCGAAGTCGGCGAGAGCCGCATCATGCGCTCGATCAGACGCATCAGATTGAGGTAGTAGGGGTGGTAGGGCGCCTCCGGGTGGTCCAGCGCGTGGCGGCTCTCCTCGGTGAAGCGCGCGTTCAGGAACGAGTCGGAGTTGACGAAGCCCGGCTCGATCAGGCTGACCTTGATACCCCAGGGCCGCAGCTCGTACCAGAGTGCCTCGGAGGCGCCTTCCAGGGCGAATTTCGAGGCACTGTAGCCGCCCATGGTCGGCATCGCCATCATGCCGCCGACGGAGGACAGGTTGATGATGCGGCCGCTGCGGCGGGCGCGCATACCAGGCAGTACGGCACGAATCAAGTTGAGTGGGCCCAGGTAGTTGGTCGAGAATTGCTGCTTCTCGTGGCTGTCGCAGAGGTGTTCCATGACCGCGCGGAAGAGGATGCCGGCGTTGTTGATCAGGACATCGACACAGCCGTAGCGGGCATTGATCTCCGCCACTAGCGCGTGGCCCTGGTGGCAATCGGTGACGTCCAGGGCGCGCACCATGACCCGCTCGCTCTCTTCGATCCCGGCCTCGGCGAAACGAGGCAGAGAACTGGCCCGCGCCGTGAGGACCAGCCGCATCGAGGAGGGCAGCAACAGGCGAGCAATGGCCAGACCGATGCCCGTGCTGGCGCCCGTGATCAACACGACTCGCCTGTCTTCTGCATTCATGGTACACCGCCTGGGAGCCACCTCAGCCGAGGTGGCGGTCGAAGGAACCGAGGAACCGATCCTGTTCGTGAACGAAGATCTGGCCTTTGCGCAGCACGGACCAGCCGTTCTTTTCGGCATTCATGACGTCGAAATGGTAGTAGCCCATGCGCTTGAGTTTGTTGATCGAGCGGGCCAGGATCTCCGTGCCGCTGAGACCGGACTCGTAGTCGCGACGTACCCCTGAGGGCACGAAACCGAACAGTTTCTTCCAGAATTCGTAGCGTTTCTGGAAGGTCTCTTCCTTGAAGCCGTTCTTGCCGACGGGCACGGAGTAATTGAAGACGCCGAGCACCACGGGTACGGTGACCTTGGCGGCGCGACAGAAGGTCTCGAACTGGTGGATCACGGTCCAGCACTCGTCGTAATAGCTGACCGGCTGGGTAATCAGGAAGCGCGCGCCGGCCTCGACCTTGTGGAGCAGGTGCTTGTGGGCGGCCTCGGGCTTGAGGAAGGGGTTATGGGCCGCGCCAATATAGAAATCTGGTGCCAGTGCGCCGATGAACTTCAGCATTTCCACACTGTTCTTGAGACGGCACTCGGCGGCTTCGGCTTCGCTCATCGCTTGAGCCTGCTCGGCGGTGACGGGACGGAAACGCACCTCCTTGAGGGGGTCGCCCGTAATCAGCAGCAACTGGGTGAAGCCCAGGGCGCGGCACTCCTCAATGAAGTGGCGCAGCCAGGGAAGATTGTGGTTGCGGGTGACGTGGACGATCGTGCGGCTGGGCTCCCAGACGAAGGCGTCCGCTCCTAGGTGACGGCGGGTGAAGACTGGGTCGGCGAGGAGGCGCACCATGGTCAAGTTGTGCATGCGCAGCATGCCGGCAGCCGAGTCGGTGACTGAGGTGAACGAGCCAATTTCACGGCAGCTGGAAAGGCCCTGCAGTTTCTCGCGCAAGTTGGCGAGAATGGTGCGGTCCTCTTCGTCGGGCTGCTCCAGCAGACGCCAATAGGCCAGCTCCTGTTTGGCAAGCGTGGAGACAACGGGCGGGTTGAACTCGATCGAGGTCACGGGGATTTGACGGCACAAGGAGTCCTGGAGCGAAAGTACGAAGTTCATGACCTTGTGGTGGCGGTTGTCGTGACTAGCCTCGAACGACTCATTGAAGAGCGGCATGGAAAAGGGGCCTCCTGAGCAAACGCCCGCAGGCGTCGGTTCCTTTAGAGTATCAGAAAAGTGGGCTCCCTGTATCTATTGTCGTGGCGAGGTTCGGTGTGTGAATACCGTGGCGGATTCACATGGAGCGTCGGGTTCATCGCTCAATTTTTGAAGGGACCTGGCCGATACAGACGAAAAGTGTGCGAATCAGGGGATGGACATGGAAAACCGCAGGGAGTACGAAAGATTTGGATCCGACATGATTTTCTGGATCAAACCGTTGGGCAGCGAGGGTGAATTCGAGCCCTTTGACATTGAGAATATCAGCGCTGGCGGCATTCTGGCCTGCACGGCCAAGCCGTTCACCCGGGGCAGCCACGTTTTAATCAACTTCGAACTGCCGCAGTATTCGGACCTGATCGTCGCCGAAGCGGAGGTCCGCCATGTGCACCCGGTGGAGGAGGGCGTGCACCGCATCGGCTTGCAGTTCGTGCGGGTTGTCAACCTCGACCAGGACCAACTGATCGCGTTTTTGGAAGAGCTGTTCAAATAGCCTGACCTCAGGCAGGCAGGCGCCAATCGATGGGCGTCAGGCCGCGGGCGGCAAGGTGTTGGTTGGTCTTGACGAAGTGACCGCAGCCAAAGAAGCCCCGCGAGGCGGACAGAGGCGAGGGGTGGGGGCACTTGAGCACGAGGTGGCGGCGGCTGTCGATCATGGCCGCTTTCTTGCCCGCGTGGGCGCCCCAGAGTAGGAACACCAGTCCCTCGCGGCCGCGAACTAGTTCAGCGATAACCCGGTCCGTGAAGGTTTCCCAACCATGACCGGCGTGGCTGGCGGATTGACCTTCACGCACGCTGAGCGTCGTGTTGAGCAGCAGTACCCCCTGTTCGGCCCAGTGGGTCAGGTCGCCGTGGGTGGAGGGTGGGATGCCCAGGCTGTCCTGCAGCTCCTTGAATATATTGACCAGGGAGGCCGGCAATTCGACACCGCGGTTGACTGAAAAGCACAGGCCGTGGGCCTGATTCGGTCTGATATAGGGGTCCTGGCCGAGGAGCACGACCTTGACTTTGTCGTAAGGGGTGAGATTCATGGCGTTGAAGAACAGGCGGCCCGGTGGGAAGATGCGAAAGCGTTTCATTTCTTCACGCAGGAAGGCACGCAGCTGATCCATGTAGGGCTTTTCGAACTCGTCGCCCATCACGGCCAGCCAAGAGGGGTCCAGCTGTGGTGTTTTTCGGTCTTCGCTCATGGTCGCCTCCGCTAGGGTTTGGGTCTCATTCTAGCGGGAAGCGGCGTTGCTGTCGATGCCGGGATGGCCAATTACCGTGGAGCTGTGGCTTTTGCGTCAATCGGCAGTTGACGATAGTGGCGACTGACCCTAAGCTAGTTAGAGGCCCCGGCCCATTGCCGCTCGTGCGGTTCTTTCCTTGGAGCGCTAACCGTCATGTCCTCGAGTGGCAAGTCGAGCCTCGACACTCTCCGCGGCTTCGCGACCGATGTGCGCGATGCTCTTTCAGGTCATACCCACGATTATACGGAAGGCAGTCTGGTCCGTGCCGTCACGGTCCTGGCCGTGCCCATGATCCTGGAAATGCTGATGGAGTCGGTCTTCATCTTGGTCGACATCTACTTTCTGGCCAAACTCGGCGCCGAGGCGGTAACGGCCGCGAGTCTGACCGAACAGGCGCTGTGTATCGCCTATGCGGTGGCTGTGGGTCTTTCGATGGTGGCGACGGCCATGGTCGCGCGCCGGGTCGGCGAAAAGCGTCAGGAGGCGGCAGGCCGCACCGCCGCCCAGGCCGTGCTGCTGGCGTTGTTGGCCTCGCTGCCGTTCACGGTGCTGGGCCTGTTGTATGCGCCTGAAATTTTGCGGCTGATGGGCGCCTCTGAAGCCGTCGTGCAGCTGGGCACGGGCAACATGATGATGATGATGGGCAGCAACGCCACGATCATGCTGCTCTACGTCACCAACGGCGCCTTCCGCGGCGGCGGCGAGCCGCTGATCGCCATGAAGGTACTGTGGTTCGCCAATGGCATCAATGTCCTACTGGATCCCTGCCTGATCTTTGGCTGGGGCCCGTTCCCAGAAATGGGCGTGCTGGGCGCGGCCGTGGCCACGACGATTGGCAGGGGGTTGGGCGTAGCTCTGCAGATGTATCTGCTGTTTGGCGGCAAGCGCCGTCTGGCGGCGCTCTGGGCTTGGCTGCGGCCGGACTGGGTCGTGCTCTCGCGGATGCTGAAACTCTCCTGGTGGGGCATCGTGCAGTGGCTGATCGCCACCTCGAGTATGACGGTGGTGATGCGGTTCGTCGCCGAGTTCGGCGAAAAGGCGGTGGCAGGCTACGCCATCGGCTTCCGCATCCTGATCTTCGTGGCCTTGCCGGCCTGGGGCCTGGCCAATGCAGGCGCGACCTTGGTGGGTCAGAATCTCGGCGCCAAAAATCCGGAACGCGCCGAGCGCTCCGTCTGGCTTGCAGCCCTCTTCAACACGGCGTTCCTCGGTGTCGTGACCCTGTTTTTCTTTACGGAGGGCGACCTGCTCGTCAAGTTCTTTACCTCGGACGTGGAGGTGGTGCGGATCGGCAGCCAGTGTTTGCACTTGCTGGGCTATTCGCTGATGTTCTACGCGGTGGGTCTCGTCATTTGCCAGGCCTTCAACGGTGCCGGCGACACCGCCACGCCGACCTTGCTGTACTTCATTGTGTACTGGCTGTTCCAAATACCCATGGCCTGGTACCTGGCCAAACACACGGATTGGGGCCTCAACGGCGTGTTCCTGACGGTCTCTCTGGCCCAAGGCCTGCTGGCGCCGCTCAGTTGGCTGTTCTTCCGCCGCGGGACTTGGAAGCAGCGGGTGGTTTAGGGCGCCAAACGGCGGATGCTCTGGAGGCGAATGCTGTCCCGCGATCTCTTTACCGTGATGGGGCACCAGATCTCTGCCGGGAGCTAGCCTGCGTTTTGACCTTTCAGTATTTCTCTTGAAAATTAGGTGTTTGTGGTTGACTCAAACTTGTGGCGGTTGTAGTCTGCTGCTAGATTCATCTAAATCGCCGAACCGGGTAACCGGGCGGCAGGTCCTAGGGCCGCCACTGGCGGCCTTAGTTTTTTTGGTGTACTTAGAGTGGATTACTTCCTCTTTGTCGATGAAGCAGGCTGCCTTGGCGCGCTTTAAGGGACGCTTCCGGAGTTACGCTCTACTGAAAAGATCGCTTTAACATTCAGCCGCCGCCCGGCGCAAGATTGCATCTTGCGCTACAGCAGCTACAGCAGCTACAGCGCCTGCGGGGTTCAGCGCAGCATGCGGCGCAGCGCCTTGTAGAGCGGGCGCACCCGCGGGTAGGTCTTCAAGTAGACTTGCTCGAAGAGGTCGTTGTAGATGCGCTGCACGACCGGCCTTGGCTCGAAGCTGTGGCCGTCGTGGCTCATGGCGCGGACGGCCGTCGCGTAGTCGGGGTAGACGCCGGTGCTGACGGCCAGGATGATCGCCACACCCAGGCCGGAGGCTTCGTAGGTGTGGGGCCGATGGGTCGGTAGGCCGAAGATGTCGGCGGTGATCTGCAAAGCCGTGTCGCTTTGGGAGCCGCCGCCCGAAACGCGCAGTGACGTCAAGGGCACGCCGGTGCGCCGGACGACTCGCTGTTGGCCCTCGCGCAGGGCGTAGGCGATGCCCTCGAGGATGGCGCGGTAGACATGCGCCCGGGTGTGGCGGTCGTTGAAGCCGAGGATCGTGCCGCGTGCCTCGGCGCCGGGCACGCGCAGGCCTGGTGACCAGAAGGGCTGGACCAGCAAGCCCTCGGACCCTGGGGGAACCTGGCGGATCATGTCCTCCATCAATTTCTCTGGCTCGGTGTTGAAACTGGCGGCGGCGTGGATCTCGCGCTGACAGAACTCCTCCTTGAACCACTCCACCAGCCAATAGCCCCTGAAGACCTGGATCTCGAGGTTGTAGGTGTCGGGCACGGCGGCAGGGTAGGGGGGCAGGAAGCTGATGGCCTCGCGGTAGCGTCGGCTATTGACATTAAAGGTCGCGGTTGTGCCATAGCTGAGGTGGCCGACCTCAGGGATCAACGCGCCGGAACCCAGGACCTCGCAGGCCTTGTCGGCGGCGGCAGCGATCAGCGGCAAATTGACGGGGATACCCGTCGCCTCGGCGGTCGCCGGCGTGATTCGGCCCAGTTCACGGCCCGGCGCCACCAATTCGGGCAAGGTCTGAGGTTCGATGCCCAGCGCCTGATAGCGCCAGTCGCTGGGGCGCGCCCAACAGTGGCGGCGGTAATCGAAGGGCAAGTAACCGACCTGGCAGGCGGTGGCATCGGTGAAACAACCGGTCAGGCGGTAGGTCAGGTAGCCCGACAGCAGCAGGTACTTGTGCGTCTGGTGCCAGAGCTCGGGTTGATGGGTGCGAAGCCAGTTACTCTCGGCATTGGCCTGCAAGGTAGCGATCGTGTCGCCCAGGCCGATCAGCTTGAAAGCCGCGCCATAGAGGCCGCCTATGGGCGGCAGCTCGACGGTGCGGCGGTCGAGCCAGAGGATGGCGGGCCGCAGCGCTTGGCCGTCGGCGCCGACATTGACGACGGTGCCGCGCTGGGCAGTCAAGCCGACGGCATGGATGGCCTCCTTGACGACGCCTGGTTGCAGCCACAGCTCGCGGCAGGCACGACACAGGGCGCGCCAGTAGACCTCCGGATCCTGCTCGGCCCAACCCGGTCGCGGCGATACGTACGGCTTGTAAGGAACGCGAATCTTGGCGATGAGCCGGCCCTCGGTGTCGAAGATCAGCGCGCGCAGGCTCTGAGTCCCGCAGTCGATGGCCAAGAACTGGTCGGTGGTGGGCATGAACCGTCCTCATGGGGTGGGCTGAGACACGAAGAATCCTCGCAAGAATATCACACCCACACGACAGGCCAACGCGACAAAATGTGCCCGTTCGCGATGAGATCGTTGGGTGGGCAGTGCCCCCGCTCCCCGCCCCCAATAGTTCGCGGAGTCGCAGCCGCCCTTGTGCATGGGCCAGCCTGGCGGCTGGCCCTGGGAAACTTAGCTACGCGTGAATTTACGGTACTTGATACGGTGCGGTTGGTCGGCTTCGGCACCGAGACGGCGCTTGCGATCCTTTTCGTAGTCCTGGTAGTTACCTTCGAAGAAGATGACTTCGGAGTCGCCCTCGAAGGCGATGATGTGGGTGGCGATACGGTCGAGGAACCAGCGATCGTGGCTGATGACGACGGCGCATCCGGCGAAGTCCTGGAGCGCCTCTTCGAGCGAGCGCAGGGTCTCGACGTCGAGGTCGTTGGTGGGCTCGTCGAGGAGCAGCAGGTTGCCGCATTTCTTGACCGTTTCGGCGAGATGGACGCGGTTGCGCTCACCGCCGGAGAGGGTGCCGACCTTTTTCTGTTGTTCGGCGCCACGGATGTTGAAGCTACCGACGTAGGCGCGGCTGTTGATGGTGCGGTTGCCGAGCGCAATCATCTCGTCGCCGCCGGAGATGGCCTCCCAGACGGTGGCGTTGGGGTTGAGGCCGTCGCGGCTCTGGTCGACATAGGCCATTTGGACAGTCGGTCCGATCTTCAGGGTGCCGCTGTCGGGCTGTTCCTTGCCGGAGATGATGCGGAATAGGGTGGTCTTGCCGGCGCCGTTGGGGCCGATGATGCCGACGATGCCGCCCTTGGGTAGGCGGAAGCTGAAGTTCTCGAACAAAAGCTTGTCGCCGTAGGACTTGGTCAGGCCCTCGGCCTCGAGGACCAGGTCGCCGAGGCGCGGGCCGGGCGGAATGAAGATTGCGCCCTCGCGCATTTTCTCCCTGGTGTCCTGGCTGGCCATCTCCTCATAGGCGGTGATGCGGGCCTTGCTCTTGGCGTGGCGTGCCTTGGGCGACATGCGGATCCACTCGAGCTCCTGGGCCAGGACCTTCTGGCGGCCCTTCTCGGCCCGCGCTTCCTGCTCGAGGCGCTTGTACTTCTGTTCAAGCCAACCGGTGTAGTTGCCCTCGTAGGGGATGCCCTCGCCGCGGTCTAGCTCGAGGATCCAGCCGGCGAGGTTGTCGAGGAAGTAGCGGTCGTGGGTGATGGCCACGATGGTGCCGTTGTACTGACCCAAGTAGCGCTCCAGCCAGGCGACGGTCTCGGCGTCGAGGTGGTTGGTGGGCTCGTCGAGCAACAATAGGTCAGGGCTTTCAAGTAATAGGCGGCAGAGGGCGACGCGGCGCTTCTCGCCACCGCTGAGGTGGGTGACGGCCGAATCACCGGGCGGGCAGCGCAGGGCGTCCATGGCCATCTCCAGCTTGGACTGGATGTCCCAGGCGTTTTGGTGATCGATGGCTTCCTGGATGCGGGCCTGCTCTTCGAGCAGTTTGTCCATGTCGTCGGGGTCGACGGTGGCGAAGCGGTCGTTGATATCGTCATAAGCGCGCAGCAGGGCCATGGTCTCGCGCACACCTTCTTGGACGTTCTCCATGACGGTCTTGTCGGCCTCGAGCTGGGGCTCCTGGGGCAAATAGCCGACCTTGACGCCCTCCGCGGGCCAGGCCTCCCCTTGAAAATCGGTTTCGACTCCGGCCATGACTTTGAGCAGGGTCGATTTACCCGAACCGTTCAGACCCAGCACACCGATCTTGGCGCCGGGAAAAAAGCTCAGCCAGATGTTCTTGAGGACCTGGTGGTTGGGGGGGTAGATTTTGGTCAGACTCTTCATCGTGTAGATGTATTGATAGGACATGGGACGCGCCTCCGTGACTTCCACAATTCGGCAAACATCTTAAACCGCGCTCCAGCGCCGGTAAAGAGGAAACCACGGCAAGCCCAGACTCAATTGTGAAGACGGTAACAAGCTGGTGCCGTCGTAGCGCCCATCACGCGCCGGGCACGGATTCAACGTATCACATCGCGGCTGTGATGTATTAAAATGGTCCCGAGCAAACTGGCCGGGGTTGGTCTGCCTGAAACCAGCTCGCCCCAACGCGAGCGCGACCCGCGCCGAAATGAACGGAGGTATAGGATGCCTAGATACTGCAAGGCCTACAGGCTGGAAGACCTGAGAAAATTCCCCAAATGGGCCGAAACGGCCAAAGCGGCCGAGAAAGATTTGAAAGACGATGATCTGGTCTATGTCAAAGAAGGCTACTCGGTGACGACTGACTGCCTGGACCTGGACAACGACGATGCGCTGATCTATACGGAGATCAGCCAGGACTGGGAAGAGTTCTGCAAAAAGGACCTGTCCTTCGCCGTGCCCGACTGGGAAGAAGAAGCCCGTCTAGTGCGCGAGCAGCTTGCCAAAGAGGGCGAAGGCAAGCACTGATTGAGCGCTGAGGGCCCGGTTATTTCGGGCCCTCATGCCTCGTTGGAGCGTTCAGGGCGTGACCGGTGGCGGTAGCGGGAAGTTGTCGTCGAAGGCGGCCAGGTCCGCGGGCGTGAGCGTGCCTTGACCCCAAACGTAGTGCAGGGCCCAGGGGTTGGCCTTAGGCACGATGCGGATGCTGTCCATGAACATCCAGGGCGCGTGGTCGGCTGTGCTCTTGGGCTGGTGGTCGTAGTAGTAGGCGACCTGAATGCGCTTGCCGGCCGTCTCCGGGGGCAGCATCGTTTCCATAGGATACCAACCGGTCACGGTCACGATCAGGTTGCGCCACTCGATGTCGACCCAGCAATCGGCCAGGGCATCGTCGGGCTCGAGCAAGTTGCGGCCGCTGACGCCGAACCAGTGCCAGTCCTCGCTGCCCTCTTCTCGCCACATCAGGCCGTAGCGGCTCTCCCATTGCGCATCCTGGGGATTGTGGAAGCGCATGCGATAGTTGAGGTACCAGGTCCCGTAGAGTGGGACCTCGATGTAGGGCGAGGTCAGCGCGACCCGCTCGGTTAGGCCGTAGGGCACGGCCAGCGGGTTGGCGCTGTGGTAGGGCTCGTAACCCAGGTAGAAGTAACCGGTATCGCCGTTGAAGGCGTCCTCAATGAAGAATTTGCCGGGATAGACGATGTCGCCGTAATAGCCCTCTTCGTAGACTTCGCCGGCGTTGGTGTAGGTGACTGGCGCCCAGCCAAGGGCAAAGAGGTTGCCGATCAGGTGGCGCTCCATGTCGGCGGCATAAAGCGGCTCCTCGGTGGTGGCGATCGTCGGCACGGCGCTGAAGCCCATCAGGGCCGTGCGGTCGCGGCGGCTGGTGACGCTGTGGGCGACGAGATGGCCGTTGGTGTTGCGGACCAGCGCCCAGGCAACTTCGCCGGCACGGTTGGCGAACAGCTGTTCCATGGTGTAGTCGCGCTTCTCGTAGGCGCGCAGGCGCGGCAGGTTGGTGCTGGCAATGGCTTGGCCCTGGCTGGTGTAGCCGGTGATGTAGCCGTTGCCCTCGCGCTCGCTCGTGTTGACGATCGAGATCGTCGTGGAAAGCGTGGCATTGCTGACCAGGTGCGGCAGCACGCGATTGGAGCCTGGCGCGCCGTCGATGTCGACGGCAGAGACGGTCGTCTGGCCGGTGCGACCGAAGAGCTGGTAGCCGAGCAGGCCGCCATCGTAGCTCTGCAGTTCGAGCCAGTCGGCGACGGCCGGCAGGCTTTGTTGGTCCGGATGGTCGATGTCCAGCTCGCGGCGCTCACCGGTGGCGAGCACGATGGTGTAGGGCTGGCTCTGGTAGGTGAAGTCGTAGGGCGGCTGGCCGTACCAAGAATAGTGGGGTGTAATGTCGACGCGGAGCTCGGTTTGGTTGGTGTTGATCAGGACGACCTTGTTCCAGCCGCCGGCGCGCAGCGGCAACAGTGGGCCGACGACGAGTCGGCGAGAGGGCGTGCGCGGCAGAACCCAGGCGGCACCGCGATCGGGGTTGCTGGCGTCGGTGCCGAGGAATTGCAGACCGGTCATGGCCAGCTCAGCGCCGCGCAGGTGGTCCCAGGCCAGCTGTTCGGGTTTGGCGTAAAGCGCGCCATAGTTGAGCTCGGCCTGACCCAGGGCGACACCGAAGTCAGGCACCTCGGCGCCCGTCTGGTCGGTGGTCTCGGCATCGGTCGCATTGGTTGGCGCGCTGGTGGCGGTGCCTGCAGCGGCGCCGGTGTTGACGAGCACTGTTTTGGGTGCGAAGGTGCCAGCGGCGATCTGGGGGACCCAGAGCTCGGCGCCGGCGGTGCGGGCAAGGGGCGCGATCGTCATCCAGCGCGGCGCTGTGCCGGCGTAGCGGACGTAGCCGACGGGTAGGCCCGGTGAGCTGATGCGAGCCCAGGCCAATGGGGTCTCGGGTTTGGACTCATTGCTGGCCGAGTGGAGTTCGGCCGTGCTGTACTCGACCTTGCCCCAGGCGGGAAGGGTCAGGGTCAGGTTGGTCAAGTGCTCGCCATCGGCGCTGTAACCTTTGACGGTCACGTCCAAAGCGCTGTCGGTGGGGTTGACCAGACCCAGCCAGGCGGCGCGGTTGGTCTGCTCGCGCAGGTCGGGCGCGAATTGCTCGCTCGCGGCCAGGGCCGGCAGAATAAGGCATACAATCCAAAGGCGATACAGCATGTGGTGGGGTCTCCTGGAAGAGGGCTAGAAAGGGGTGGGGTTGCCCCCACCGCGCTTATTCGGCGACGATCGCGCCCATCTCCTCGCCGGTCGTGCCGTTGAGGTAGAGCTCGAAGCCGGCCAGGGGCTTGCCGGTGACGGACGAGGTGGCTTCCAGCCAGCCGGGTACGTTTTCCGAGCCCAGGCCGGGGAACATCAGCTCCAGCTGGCCAACAAATTTCTGGTGGGCCTGCAGGGTGACGGTGGTCTGGCCAATGACCATGCCGTCATTGCGGTAGAGCGTGAAGTTGACGGTGATGGCCGAGTTGTTGACATTGACCGCGGACACGCCGTGGCGGGTGTCGGTCGAGGTGTCGATGAAGGGATAGCAGATCGACTCGCGCAGGCCGCGGGTGGCCTCGAGGCCTGCCAGCTGTTTGCCGCTGACGGAGCCGAACAGCTCGAAACCGGCGATATCGGCGTCGGCCTCGACGAGAATCCAGTCGACGTCTTGGATGGTGGTGTTCATCTCGGCCAACAGCGCGCTCGCCAGGACAACCAATTTTTCGTTTGCGGAAAGCGTCTTGGGCAAGCCGGTACCGACCTCGGTGCCGTTAGGGCGGTAGGCGTGGATGATCACGTTTTGCTCGAAGGCGCCGAGGTTGACCAGCGCCAGGCCGGTGTAGAGCGCGGGGTCGCGGGCGATATGGGTGAAGTAGAGGTTGTTGCTGACAAAGGTGAAGTTGGGGTTGTCGCGGCGCACGTCGGCCAGTTCGAGACCGGCGCTGACCCGATTGCCGTCGAGGGTGCCAAAAACTTCGATGCCGGCGATGTTGGGCTCGGCATTCTGATCGCGGATCGAGGCCCACAGGGAATCCTGGTTGATGCCGTCGAGGCGATCCTTGAATTCGAAGGCGTCCTTGGTGAAGGCGCCGTCGAGTTGGGCGTCCGCGCCTTGGCCCGGCGTGTCGATGTGGACGTCGACGGCGCCGCTGCTGCCGTTAATGAGCGCGGCACGGGTGTACCATTGCTCGGTCTTTTCGGCGATGTGGGGTACGTGCAGTTCGGAGCGCAGTTGGCTGCTGGCGGAGATGCCGTAGAGCTCTTTGCGGTCACGGCTCTCGGTATTGGCGTAGCCGACGAGCTCGCCGACGCTGTCGACCTGGATCCAGGCCACGTTGGAGGCCAGGTCACCGAACAGCTGTTCGGCCGTGAAGTGGGCGCGGCCGCGGGGGGCGAGCTCGAAGGGAATTTCGTCGATGATGGTGCCGTCGGCGGCGAAGCCGACTGCTTCGGAGCAGACCAGCTCGCCGGTCGGGTTGACGATGCCGATCGAGGTGGTGTGGGTGCTGTCGTCGCGCACGTCGGGGATGTAGAGCGAGGGATTGAGCACGCCGATGCTGATGCTCAGGCCGAGGGCCTTGCGCTTGTTGGCGTCGGGTTGGTAAATGCGCAGGTAGTAGTCGCCAGGATCGAGTCCGGCCAGGTTGATGTTGCCCTGGCCGCTGATCTGGTGGGCTTCGCCGACCGCTTGGCCGAGCTGGTTGTAGACCTGGATGAAGCCCTCGCCGAGGATGTCGGCGGTGACGACCAGGCGCTGGCCGGGCGTGTCGAGGGTGACGCGGTAATAGTCTTCGGTGTCGTCATCGTCGAGGGCCAGGTTGCTGTAGTTGCCGGGCAGGAGCGGCGAGGCCTCGTAGATGGTGTCGTTGGGTTCGTACTCGCTGTCGTCGGTGGTGCTGACGACGATGGTGCGGGTCTCGACATTGGACTGCACGCCATTGGGGCTGACGGCGTAGAGGCTGACGGTGTATTCGCCCTCCTCGGGGAAGCAGACCAGACCGGGCGTCTCGTGGTTGAGCTGGGCGCCGGGTACATCGTAGACGAAGCTGAGGTCCTTGTAGCCCTTGTTGTCGAGCACGATCGAGTTGAGGTAGACGCAGGCGCCCTCGCGTTTGCTGTTGCCGGGCTGGACCTGCATGCCAGAGGGGAAGCCGAAGGTGACTTCGGGGCTGGCCTCGGGATCGACGATGGCGACCTGAACGACCTGACTGCCGAGGCGATTGCCGTTGCCGTCGGTGACGAACAGGCGAATCTGGTAGGTGCCGGGGTCGCTGTAGCTGCGTTCGGAAGTCTGCCCTTGTTGCCAAGTGCCGTCGCCGTAGTCCCAGCGGTAGTCGTAGTCGTCGCGTTTGCCATCGCCGCCGATGACGTTGCCGTCACAGACGAGGGGCTGACCGACCTCGAAGACCTCTCCTGGGGCCGGGCTGAGGATCACGACGCGCGGCGGCGCGGTGCCTTCGTAGACGTGGATCGCGCGGCTATCGCTGGAGCTGGCCAGGCCGTCGGAAGCCTCGAAGACGACGGTGTAGTCGCCGGGCTCGTCGAAGGTCCGGGTGAAGGTCAGGGCGTTGGTGTAGGCATTGGACTCGTCGCCCTGCAGGTACCACTGGGTCTGGGCCAGGTCCTGCTTGCGCTTGTCGCTGGCCTCGCCGACGAAGGTCAGGGTCTCGCCGGCCGGGATGTCGATCGCCTCGGCGACGGGTTCGACGATGGCGACGGTGGGCGGGATGTTGGCGCGGACCTGGACCCGCAATTCGGCGGGGGTCGGGTCGCGGTTGCCGTCGGCGTCGATGGCGAAGCAGGTGACCAGGTAGGTACCGGGCGTGGTCAGAATTTGCTCGAGGGTGCGGCCCTCATACTGGGGACAGTTGCCGGTGAAGCAAATTTCCCACTGGTAGCGGAAGCTGGTATCGCCCTGGGGATCGGTGCCGAAGCCCAACAGCGAGATCGGGTTGCCGCTCTCGACCTGGAGCACGCCGGCCAGATAGGTGTCTGGGGCGAGCACCTCGATGCGGGTGTCGGGTACCTGGTTCTTGTCGTTGTCGACGATGACGACGTTGTGCGTGTCGCGCACGCCGGGCCGTAGTTCGCCGTCCTGGAGGCGAATGGCGACGTTCTCGTCGGGTTCCTGGCGATTGTCGTCGAGTACATTGAAGGACAGGGTGGCGGTGGTGACGCCGGCGGGAAAGGTCAGGGTCCCTGGGCTGAGGCTGTGATCCTCGGCGAAGGTGGCCAGACCGGCGACGCGGTAGTTGACACTGACGTTATGGTCGAAGGGCGTGCTGAGGAAGGCCTCGACGGTGACGGCGGTATCGCGCTTGCGTTTGGCGTCGTCCTCGACGACCCGGGTGTTGGGCTGGGTCCAACTGACATAGGCGCGCCGGAGGTCATCGTCCTGCAGGTTGACGGTGGCGACCCTGTGGGCGCCAAGGCTGATCATGTCGCCGGCGCTGAGGGTCAGGATCAGGGTTTCGAGCCGTTCAGCCAGGTTGTCGTCGAGAATCGCGATCGCCGCGCTACCGCTAGAGGCGCCAGGTTCAAAGACGATCTGTTCGGGCGCGATGTAGTCGACGCCGGCGCTGGCGGTGCCGGCGGTGGTCAGCGGCACGCTGCCACCGCGCTCGAGCGGGTGGGTCAGGCTGGCGACGACGGCGATGTTGTGATCGGCCTTGGTCAGCGTGCCCTCCTGGGCAGTTTCGGGCACGAGGCTCCAGTTGACCTGGGCGGTGTCGTTGTCGGCGATGACGAGTTCCATGGTGTCGGGCGAGCCGATGGCGATGTAGTTGGAGCGCAATTGCAGGGCGAAGCGCTCATCGCCCTCGACCAGCTCATCGTCGTGGAGCTCGATCGCGAGGGTGGCGATGGTCGAGCCGGGCTCGAAGACGAGATCGGTTTCGGGCAGGTCGTAGTCGGCGTCTTCCGTGGCGCTACCGCCGCTCTGGACGAGGACACCGACCCGCACCTCATTGGCGGAGGGCGAATCGAGCGAGGCGGTCACGAGCGTCGTTTGGTTGGCCTCGGCGCGGCGCTGGCTGGCGCTGGTCCACTGAACCCTCAGGCCCTCGTCGTCGACGATGGTGACGCGGGCCGAGGTGTTGCTGCCCAGGGTCGCGCCGCCGGTCGGACTGGAGAGCACGATCAGCAAGGTCTCGTTGCCCTCGGCGTCGCTGTCGTCGATGATCGGCAGGTCAATCGTCCTAGGTTCGGCGTCAAAGTCCTCAAAGGTCACGGTTTGGCTGAGCGCGGTGTAGTCATGGCCGGCCTGGGCGGAGCTGTCGACCGTGGTCAGATGGACGCTGACCCGACCGCCGCTGCCGCCGCTGCGCAGGACCTGGAAGTGGAGTACGCCACCGTTCTCCTGGACCGTGTAGGTCGGTTCGGAGAGCTGGATCGTGCCCGCGGGATTGCTGTCGTTGTCGGTGATCGAGACCGTGCCGCTGGCGCTGCCGAGTGAGGCGCCGACGACGTTGGTCAGGGCCACGGCGAAGGTCTCGGTCGGTTCGGCGACATTATCCTCGAGGATCGGCACGGTCAAGAATTTAGTCTCGCTCTCGCCGTCGGCCCATTTGAGGTTGATGGAGCTGGCGGTGTAGTCGAGGCCAGCGCTGGCGCTGCCGGAGGCCACGGTCGCGGCGGTCACGGAGGCCACGCCACCACTGCCGCCGGTGCGGCTGACGCCGATGTCGAGGCTGGCGCCGCCCTCGCTGACGGTGAAGGTCGAGGAGACGAGGGCCAGGGTGCCGGGCGGGTTGTCGTTGTCCTGGATCAGCACGCTGCCGGTGGTGAGGCTGCCGAGGGTGGCGCCCCCGCCAGGGTTCTGGATGCGGATGCCAAACGACTCGCCGCTCTCGATCGCGCTGTCCTCGAGAATCGGGATAACGACACTCTGGCTGGTCACGGTCGGGCCGAAACTGAGGCTGGTGGAGACGGCGGTATAGTCGCTGCCTGCACTGGCGCCGCCGCCGTTGTCGAAGGTCTGGAAGTCGACGGTGACGGTGCCGCCACTGCCGACGCTGCGCAGGACGGTCACGGTCAGGGAACCGGCGCCCTCGGAGACGGTGTAGCTGGCCGCGCCAAGGTCGAGCAGGCCGGGCGGCTGCTCGTCCTCAAGGATCGTCAGCACCGCCGCGGTCGTGGCCGTGCCGAGCTTGCTCAGCGGGCCCAAGCTCAGATCGACGGTCTCGTCGCCCTCGTACGTACTGTCGTCGAGGATCGGGACCGTAATCGTCTGGGCGGCACTTTGACCGTCGCTGTAGGAGACGGTTTGGGTCACGGACGTATAGTCGGCACCAGCGGTGGCGCTGCCGTCCGTGGTGAAGAAGGTAGCCGACAGCGGGCCATCGCTGCCGCCGATGCGCTCGACGGTGATGCTGGCGCTGCTGCCGTTCTCGGCAACGCTGTAGGTCGGCGCACTGAAACTGATCTCGCCTTCCTCGTAGTCGGTGATGGTGATCACGGCAGTGCTGGGCGTGCCCAAGCCGACGCCGCCGGTGGGCGAGCTCAGCTGCAGCGTGAAGGTCTCATCGCCCTCGAGCAGCTGGTCGTCGAGCATTGGGATGATCACGTCCTTGGGGGCGCTGTCACCGTCGGCCCAGGAGAGCGTCGTGTTGACGGCGCTGAAGTCGAGGCCGCCGGTGGCGGTGACGTTGCTGGAGGTCAGCAGCGCGGAGACGTTGCCGTCGCTGCCGCCGTTGCGGTTGACGGTAACGGTCACACTCCCGCCGTTTTCGGCCACCGAGTAGGTGCTGTTGGCCAACGCGAGGGTACCCTGTTCGACATCGACGATGGTCAGGGTGGCGGTGCCGTTGCCGATCGAACCGACGGTCGGCGCGCTCAGCTGCAGTTGCAGGTCCTCGTCGCCCTCGACCAGGGTGTCGTCGAGAATGGTGACGCTGACGGTCTGGCTGGCCTGGTTGGCGGCGAAGTTCAGGACCTGGCTCAGAGAGGTGTAGTCGACGTTGGCGGTGGCCTGACCGATGTCGACGGTGGCGACGGTGACAGTGCCGGGCACGGTCAGGTTGCCGCTGCGCTCGATGGTGATCGTCGAGGCGGTCTTGGCGGTCAGCGATTCGGGTTCGCTGTAGGTCAGCGGATTGAAACTGTAGGTCGAGATCGGCACGGCCTGGACCTGGAAGCTGGACGCGCCGGTGCTGCTCTGGTAGTCGATCGTGCCGGTGTCGGTGGGTAAGGTGATGTTGGCGAAAGCGCCGCTGTGGCTGGCATAGGTAACGAGGTCGAAGACCTGACCGCCGCTGGGCGAATAGCTGTTGATCAGGCCGGCGGTCATCGAACCGGCCAGATCGATGTTGCCGGTGACGATCAGCTGGTCGTAGCCTGAACCGGCCGCGGCACCGCCGATCTCGAAGTGCAGCGAGCTGGGCGACAGTAGGGTCAGGTCGCCGTCGACGGTCAGGGCACCGGCCGAGGCGCCGGGCGCGATGATGCCATCGCTTTGGAAGGTGGCGTTGGTCACCGTGATGCGGCCGTTGCCGGAGATGGTGCCGGAGTTGTCGAGTACGCCCTCGGGAATGTTCAGCTCGTGGTCGCCGCTAAAGGCCAGCGTGCCGTCATTGTTGAAGTTTTGGGGTAGGCCCTTGGTGGCCTCGCGGCTGGCGACCAACACATAGGTGTAGGGTTCGTCGGTCGCCTCGAGGGTCGCTTGGGAGAAGCGGCCGATCTGGCCGTCGTGGGTGGCGTAGGCAACCGTGCTGGCCTGGGCGGGATCGAGTTGGCGTGAGAAAAGCAGCAGGCCGTCCTTAGTGGTGCCGACGACGGCGACCGGGCGGCCGTCGATCCAGACCTGGCGGATGCCATCGGGGTCGTTGACCTGGGCGGCGCGGGGCCGGTCGTTGGCGATCGCGACCATGTCGGCGATCTGGGCGAGGGTGGCCTCGTCAAGCGCGTCGGTGCGGATCCAGAGGTCGTCGATGGTGCCGGCGACGTAGTGACCCTCCTCGAAACCGATGCGCAGCTCGGCGATGGTGACTGCGGCGTTGTCCGTAGTAAGCGTGTTGGAGAGTTGGCCGTCGCGGTAGAGCGAGAGGGTCGTGCCGTCGAAGGCCAGGTCGAAATGGTGCCAGAGCCCGTCGGCCAGGTTGCGGTCCTTGGCGGCGAAGAACTGGGGCAAGGGTTGCATGGCCGGCGTGTGCGCGTCGGGCGAGCGCGAGAACCAGCCAAGCGTCCAGGTGGGCTGACCCAGCAGGGTCGCGCGCAGGTCCTCCATGGGCAGTTCGTCGTCGATGCCGTCGAGGAAACGGCCACCGTGGAAGGCGCCTTGGGTGGGTTCGCCAACGGCTTCGAGGTCGAGGCCGAGCGCGGCGGCGTCGCTCAATTGATCGCCCTCGGTCTCGTCCATGCTGTAGCGCACGAGTGTCTCGTCGTCGGGCTGGAGGAAGGCGTTCACGGCCGGTCGAATGCCGATCTGGACCGGGTCGAGCATGACATCGCCCTGGATCTGGACTTGGTTCTGGTTGATCAGCGGGGTGATGATTTCACGGATGCTGCTGCCGGGCGTGATGAGCAGCGTGCCGTTGTTGGTCATGCCGCCGCTGTTGAGGCGCAGCTGGGCGACCTCGGTGCCGCCGCTGTCGCTCAACTCGACCAGTCCCTCGTTGAGGAAGGACTGGTAGTCGAACAACAGGGTCGCATCCTGGCCGGTGAGGGGGTCGAGCTCCAGCGTACCGAGGCCGGTATTGCCGAAGGGAATCGAGATTTCGGTCTTGCCGCGGATAATCAGCAGGCCCTGGTTGGTCATGCCCGCGGTACCCAGGAAGTTCTGGCCGCGCAGGGCCAAGCAGGTCGAGGCCCCCTCGGCCAGCGCGCTGTCGTGGAGCAACAGCACGCCGTGGGGCAGGATCACGCTGCCGTCGTGGAGATAGAGGTTGCGGCCTTGGGTGTCGAGGGTCTGGCTGCCGGTGTTGGCGCCCAAGGTCAGGTTGTAGATCTCGGCGTCCTGGTCCAGCTGGACGGTGTAGGTGCCGGGCGCGTCGATGGTCACGAAGGTGCAGGGACCGGGCACGGTGGCGGGGTTCCAGTTGGCGGGGTCGGACCAGAGTCCGCCGGCCGAGTTGATCCAATGGGTAGAGCCGGCGACGGCCTCCAGCACGACGCTGGTGGCGGTGTAGTTGGGCACGAGCACTAGGCCGTTGCCGACATCGGCGTTGATGACGGTGGCGAAGGTACCCGTGACAGAGCCCGCCTCAATGATGGTGAAGGTCTCGCCCTCGGTGGGCACATAGTCCAGACCGATGGCCAGCTCGCCGGCCAGGTTGACCGTGCCGCTGACGACCAGGTGGTCGTAATCGGTGCCTTGGTTCGGGCCCCAGAGATCGACGTAGGTGATGCCGTCGGCCTGGAGGTTGAGGTTACCGGTGAGATTCAGTTCGCCGGGCGAGGCCCCGGGCGCGATGGTGCCATGGCTGGTCAAAGCAGCGGTCCCGTGGCCGATCGTGCCGTCACCGGAGATCAGGCCGCGGTCGGGGTTCTGGAAGCGGTTGTCGATGACGCTGCCGACCATGTTCAATGATGCGCTGTTGCCGAGGCGGATCTCGCCGAGGTTGCTGATCAAGGCGTAGGGCGTGGGTGTGATCAGGTCCTGCCAGGTCACCACTTTGTTGTCGTAGATCTCGATCAGGCCCGTGTTGGCGCTGTTGGCGTCGCTGACATGGACCTGGGTGTCGGTCTGGAAGCTGCACTGGCCGTCATTGCTGAGTGGGCCCACCAACAGGTGAGACGAGCTGCCGCCGACGCTGGAGAAGATCAGCGTGGCATCCGCGTGGTTGTGCAGCATCGAGCTCAGGTTGAGGGCGCAGTAGTTGACGCCGTCGGCGCTGTGGACCGTGACGGTGCCCCAATTGTCGAAGCCGGGCATGTCCAGCTGGCCGTTGCCCGTCACGCTTTCGCCGGTCAAGTAGAGGAATCCGCCACTCTGGTTGCTGAAGCCATCGAGCGTGTTGGTGCCCGTGGCGGTGACGTTGTGGTGGTTGTCGAGCTGGGAACCGACCGCCCAGCTGGTGCCGTGCAGGTAGAGGTCGAACTGGTTGGTCAAGGAACCGGAGACGTTGAGGTCGTCGAGGTAGATAGTGGGCGGTGCCCCGCCTTTAGAACCGATGATGACCGCGCCATCGTCAACCGTGCCGCCGTCGAAGTCGAACAGCCCAGGACCCACGGCGGAGAGCACGGCGCTGGGGTGAACGTGGATCGTGCCGCTGTTGGTGAAGGTAGCGGTCGTGTCCATGTCGAAGGACAAGGTGTTGGAAAGGATATCCAAGACGCCGTCGTTGGTGGCGCTGCCGGTGGGGAACTCGAGGATGGTCGGTGCCAGGGTCTCGACGATGCCGGTGCTGCCGTTGGCGAGTACGAGTTGCAGGTAGCGGGTCCCGCCCATGCCGGATTGGCAGGAGAGCGAACCGTTGTTGGTGAAGGTGCTCGCGCAGGAGAGGTAGGTAGCGCTGGCAAAGTTGTCGTTGAGCACCATCGAGCCGTCGTTGGTGACGCTGTTGTCGAGGTTGACAGCGGCGGCGCCTTCGTTCTGGGTGGATAAGATTTCGACGTGACCGACGCCGCTGTTATAGAAGGAGCCGTGGCAGGTGAGCGTGCCGCGGACAGCCAGGTTGCCGCTGTTGTCGAGGCCGGCGCCATTGAGGACGGTGACGTCGTGGACCAGGGCATTGACGCCGCTGCTGATGGCCAGAGAGCCGTCGATATTGAGGCCGCTGAAGCTGAAGTTCGTCGATCCGCCTTTGAGCTGGGCCTTGGCGCTGAGCGAACCCGACTGGTTGAAGGTTCCGCCGCTGACCTGAAAGGTGCCGGGCGTGTCGGATTGGATCGAGCCGGTGTTGCTGTTGGTGAACTGCGAGGCGGCCGACATGTTGACCGAGCAGAAGCCGTTGAGGACGTGGATCGAACCGTCATTGACGTGACCGACATCCGCGGCGGCATGGATCGTGAGGTTGTGGCTAACCTCGATCGCGCCCTGATTGTTCAGTTCCGCCTCGATCTTGCGATCGCCGCCGCTACTGGATTGGGCTTCGATCGTGCCGTCGTTGGTCAGGGTGCCATCGACCTCAATGATTGCGTCCTCGAAATCGACATCGGTCAGGCGCAGCGTGCCGCTGTTGGTCCAGTCGCTGGGGAAGGTCAAATGGCCGGCCCCGAAGGTGGCCGTCGCCTCGATCACCAGTGTCCCAGAGCCGGTGTTGGTCAGCGTGCCGTTCACGGGAACATCGCCCTTGATGTAGAGGTAACCCTGGTTCGTGATCGTGGCCGTGGCGTCGATGGTGCTCTTGGCAAGGGCCGTGTTGCCCGTGTTGGTGAAGCTCGTGTTCTCGATGGTCACGTTCTCGAGGAACAGCAGACCTGGGCTACCGAGGCGCTTGGCCATGGGGCCAGTCGCGGCAAAATGGCCGTTCAAAACGTGGAAGGTCGCACCCGCTTGGGTTGAAATCGTGCCGTCGTTGCGGAACAGGTCGGCCGAGTTCTGCAAGTCGATCTGGGTCGTGCCCGCAGTGACCTGAATGATGCCAGGACTGCCGTTGGTGTGATTGCCCGCGCCATTGATGACTAAATTCGTGGCAGAGCTGAGGGTGCCCTGGTTGTTCAGACTCGCGGTAATGGCCCGCAGCCCGCCGGCGCCGGCCTCGGCCTGGATCGTGCCGTTGTTGGTCATGCCGCCGCCGTTGACCGTGATCCGCGCCTCATCGTTGGCGGTCGAGGTCATGTGAATGATACCGTCGTTGATCCAGATCCCACTTAACAAGTTGACGGTCAAAAAGGCGGGCGCGGCACTGGCGGCTTCGAGGTACAGGTGCGCCCCGGCATTGTTGACGAAGTTGGCCATGGTGTTGACCATCAGCGTATGGTGAATCGTCATAGTCGCGTCATTTGTCAGACTGGCGTAGGTCTGGATATTGCAATCGTCGAGGACCATGTCCAGCGAGTCATTGGTGAGACTGCCTTGGATCGAGCAGTTCTGCAGCAAAACTTGGTTCACCGGCAGCGGCAGCTTGCGGGTCACCGCGCCGATGGTGCCGGCGTAATTGTTGAGAGCCCCACCGTGGAGCGACATCGACCCGCCGTCCAGCTCGATGCTGGACTGATTGGTAAAGGTTGGGCTGGTGCCGCTCTGCTGAACCGTGAAATCCGCCAGGATCAGGATGTTGCCTGTATTGGAGTGGCTGTGGTCGGAGCCCTCCAGCCGCAGCGGGTAGGTGACCATGAAATCGCTGGCATTGATCAGGGTCGCATCGATCACGCGCGCGCCGCCCTGGGACGAGGCGTCGCGACAGGTGAATAGGCCGGTGCGATTGGTGAAGGCGCCGTTGATATTGAGGTATGCGCCTCTGCTTGGGCTCTCCGAATCCATGATAAAAACGCCGTCGTTGTCGAAGGTCAGACCCGCGTTGTCGACGTTTAAGACCCCGTCACCAAGGGATGAACCGACCAGCTGGACTTCGGCGCCGGCCTCGTTGGTGAAGGCTTCGTAGACGTGGCAATTGCCCTTGAACTTGACCTTGCTGAAGTTGTCGATCGTGATATTGAGGGAGCCGCCCTCTACCTCGAGCTCGCCGTAGTTGCTGAGCTGAAGCACTGGCCGTCGCTTGCCCGACGAGGTCTTGGCCGAGGCCGATCCGCTGCCGATCTGCATGCGACCGGAGGAGTAGATCGTCCCGCCGCTCGTGAGCTGCAGCGAATGCGTGCCCACATCCAGCGTCTGCGTGCCCATGGGAGAAACGAGGATGCCTAGGATCAGGCTGTTGACCGTCGCATCCACGTCCAGCACAACCGTATAGGTTGCCGGTGTGATCAGGCCGATCTCGACCGTCTGCGATGCGTTGGGCACGCCAAGCAGCCAATTGCCAGCGGAACTCCAGAGGCCGTCGCCCGCCAGACCCGTCCAGGTGTTGACCTGGGCCAAGCCGGTGCTCGAGGTCAACGCGATCGCCAAAGCGATCAGCGCGCACTTTCCTGCGATGCGGGCGCGCAGGCGCTCGCCGAATGCGGTGTTCAAGTACTGTCCCAACATGATCGTCGCTCCAACTATGAAGACAAGGTACGTCTCTTCAGAATCCAGGTGGGGGCTCAATGGATGCCGATACATAAATCTAAACGGAGTCTCGTCAGGGAAGATAGCAGACTATCCTTGATTAAACCACAAGTCGTGGATAGGTACAATTTTCAATTTGTGATGCCCGTGTCAATTTCGTGCTTTTTCGGCTCGCACCGCCTGCGCGGCTAAGCCTTTTATGTCGAGGGGAGTCCTTGCACAAGGCGCATCTTGACGGAGCGTCCCAAATTTGCGATGACCGCGATGCCCGATTGGCACTTGGCCTTTTACTGCATTTGGTGATAAGCTGCACGTTTGCGCCGGTCCCTGGTCGGTCGCCTTTCGAGGAGTCACCGATGTTTCGACCCGAAGTGCTGGCACCCGCCGGCAACCTCTTCAAGCTCAAGACAGCCGTGCGCTATGGCGCCGATGCCGTCTACTGCGCCGGTCGCCGTTTCGGGCTGCGCTCCGCTGCGGATAACTTCACCGCTGCCGAGCTTCACCAGGGCTGCGCCTTCGCCCACGCGCGCGGCGCATCGGTCTACGTCGTCCTCAACGCTTTCCTCTTCGATGACGAGCTAAGCGCGCTGCCGCCGTTCCTGGCGGAGCTCGAGGAGGCCGGTGTCGACGCCGTCATCGTCTCCGACCTGGGCGTGGTCGAAACCGTACGCCGTCACAGTCGCCTGGCGATCCACCTCTCGACCCAGAGCTCGACCCTCAACGCCGCTGCCGCCCGCTTCTGGCGCAGCCGCGGCGTCAGCCGCATCGTGCTCGGCCGCGAGGTCGCCATTGAGGAGGCCGGCCGCATCAAGCGCCAGGCCGGCGTTGAGGTCGAACTCTTCATCCACGGCGCCATGTGCATGGCCTACTCGGGCAATTGCACGATCTCCAACTATACCGCCGGTCGCGACTCGAACCGCGGCGGCTGCATCCAGTCCTGTCGCTTCCGCTACACGCTCGCCCGCGAGCGCGACGGTGCCGGACCCGAGGGCCATTTCTTCTCCAGCAAGGATCTGCGCGGGCTCGAACTGATGGACCGCTTCGTCGCAGCCGAGATCGACAGCCTCAAGATCGAGGGCCGCATGAAGAGCGCGCTCTACACCGCGACCGCCGCTGCCAGCTACCGCGCCGCCCGCGATGCCGCCATCGGCCAGGCGCCGCGCTTCGCCGCCGAATTGGCGTTGGCCGAACTCGACGCTATGAGCCATCGCGACTACACCACCGGCAACCTCGACGCGCCGGCCGGCGCCGACTCCGTCTACAGCCACGCCGAGGAGAGTTCAGCCACCCACGACATGCTGGGCCATGTGCTCGAAGTCACAGGCGAGTACACCGCGATCTACCTGAAAAACCCGCTGCGCGCTGGGCAAGAGGTGCAGTTGCTGCGGGAGGACGGCGGCATCGTCGCGCTCGACACTCGGGCACTGCGCGGGCTTGACGGTCGCACCCTGGCCCTGGCCCACGCCAATCGGGTCGTGCTCCTGCCCGCCCATCCCGACGCCCGGCCCGACCTGCTGCTGCGCAAGGCCAAAGATGCTGCGCTTCTCCGCGACGCCGCCGCCGTCGGCTGACTGGGACGCGCTCGCCGCGCTGCCCGGTCTGGCCGAAGTCCTGCTGGAGCACGAGCTTCTGGCTCGTGGCGGCGGGCTGGACGACGCTGCCCTGGGCGCGGCCCTTGTCGAGCTGCGCGCACGGGGCTTGCGAGCCGTGCTGGTCTGGGACGTGCTCGCCAGCGAGCGCGCGCTCGAACAGGGCGCGGCCCTGATCGCCCGACTGGACGCCGCGCGCTTCGACGCGCTCCGGGTCCAGGACCCAGGCGTGGCGCTGTTTGCCCGCGAGACCTGGCCAGACTGGCCGCTGCAGTTGGTGCTCGAGACGGGCAACCACAATCTGCTGGGTGTGGCCACCTGGGGCGAAACGCTCCGGCCCGAACGCCTGGTCCTCGCCAACGAACTGCCTGCCGACGAGCTGGCGCGCTTTGCCGCCGTCCTCGACTGCGAGCTGGAGCTGGCCGTGCTCGGACGTCTGCTGATGTTCTACTCGCCGCGCCCGCTCGTGCGCGCCGCCGAGGGCGAGGACGAAACGCTCGAGGAGGTGCGCGCACGCTTCGCCATCGACCCCGAGCAGCGCCGTCACTACCCGGTGCTTGAGAACCGCCACGGCACCTTCATGTACTACGAGAAGGACCTCAACCTGCTGCCCTGGCTGCCGCGGGTCGAGGCCAGCGGCCTCTCCTGGGCGCGCCTCGACTTCAAGTATTTCCCGGCCGAATTGGTCAAGCGCGTGGGCGCTTGGTTGACCCACGGTGAACCTGCGGACTTGGCTGGTCTCAAAACCCTGCTGAGCCCGCGCACGACGCGCGGCTTCTTTAAGTCTAATCGCACAGACAAGCAGTTCACCCGCCTCAAGAACACGAACCTGCGCGTGCGCGAGGACCGCGCCCTGCTGGCGACCGTGCTCGAAACCTCGCGCAAAACTGGCTACAGCGTGCTTCAGGCCGAGGTGCCGCTCCAGGTCGGCCTCGCCTTCGACTACCTGATCCCCGAGGGCGACTGGGGCCAGCACCGCATCGAGTGGCTGTGCACCCTGGACGGACGCCGCCTCGAAAACACCGACGGGCCAGGCATTTTCTTGATCAACCACGCCCGCCGTGCCTCGCCGGGCACCAAGTGCTATGCGCTCGAAACACTACCCGATTGAAGATGCTTGCCGCCGCTGCGCGCTTGCGGTACGCTAGCCGCATCACATGGGAGGCGGTATGGCAGAGCGCGGTAATTGGGGTAGCTCGATCGGATTCGTGTTGGCGGCCGCGGGTTCCGCCGTCGGCTTGGGCAATCTCTGGAAGTTCCCGTACATCACCTGGGTCAACGGCGGCGGTTCGTTTGTACTCATCTATTTAATATGTATTGGGCTGGTCGGCATTCCAGTATTGATCGCCGAGGTCACGATTGGCCGCAGCGCCCAGCTCTCGACCGTGCCGGCCTTGGCCTTCCACACGCGCGGCCGTCGCTTTTCCCGGTTTTGGACCGGTGCGGGCATGGTCGGCGTGGCCACCGGTGGCGTGATTCTCGGCTACTACGCCGTGATCGCCGGTTGGTCGATCTCGTCATTCGCCCAATGCCTGGTCTGGTCGACTCGCGGTTACCAAGCGCCGGCGGGCGACGCCTTCACCCAGTTCACCGCCAACGGGCCGCTCCAGCTGGGGTTGTCGCTGTTGTTCTCCCTGGCCACGGCACTGATCGTCGAGCGCGGCGTCCATGGCGGCATCGAGCGCGCCTCGCGGCTGATGATGCCTGCGCTGTTCGCGATCCTGCTGATTCTGGCCGCCGTCGCCTGCACGCTCGATGGGGCGGGGAAGACGTTCCAATTTCTGTTCTCGATCGGGCCGATTACCTGGCACGGCGTGTTGGAAGCCATGGGCCATGCCTTCTTTACGCTCTCGCTGGGCATGGGCGCCATGATCACCTACGGCTCCTATATGAAGCCAGAGGAATCGCTGCTGCGCGCGGCCTTCTCGATCGCCTTGTTGGACACGCTTGTCGCCCTGCTGGCCTGTGTCGTGCTTTATGCGATCCTGTTCACCTTCCCCGCAGCCGAGGGCGCGATTGGCTCGCCGGTCGGCATGCTCTTCATCGCCATGCCGCAACTGTTCTATACCAGCATCCCAGGCGGTGCGATCCTGGCGCCGATCTTCTTCATCCTGGTTGCCTTCGCGGCGCTGACCTCGACAATCTCGATGTTGGAGGTGGTCGTCGCCTTCGCGGTCGACAAGCTGAGCCTGACCCGTCGCCAGGCGACCTTGATCGCAGCCACGGCGATTTTCGTACTGACAGCTGGCTGCGCGTTCTCCCTGGGCGCCTCGCCGGCACTGACCCAGTTCAGTCCGTTCGCAGGCGCCCACGCGGGCCTGCTCGGCAAGCTCAACCACGTGCTGCTCAAGGACAAAACGGGGCTGTTCAACGTGCTCGACCACGTGGTCAGCAACTGGTGCCTGCCGATCGGTGGTCTGCTGATCACGTTCTTCGCCGGCTGGCTCTTGGACCGCCGCCTGCAAAGCGAGCAATGGCGTCTGGACACAACCAGCCTCGCCTACCGCGGCCTGCGCCTGATCATCCGCTATCTGGCCCCCGCACTGATCGGTTGGGTCCTTTGGGGCGTCAACCAAAGCTGAACCTGCCCACAAGATTGTTTTTTCCTGAGCAAAGATTTAGTTGACACTCGGGTGCGGATGGGAGTAGCATCATCCTAACAACACCCGCCAAGGTTAAGCGCGCAAGCGCTCCCTCAAACTGGCGGGTTTCTTCTTTTTTGGGCTTAGGCATATGAGCCGTACCTTTGAAAAGGTCGCCAAAACATGGCCAGAGCATGTTGCCATTCTCAAAAGCCGTGGCATGTCCTTCGACGACGGCGATGAAGCTGCATTTTTCCTGCAGCACATCAACTATTACCGACTTGGCGCTTACTGGTTACCTTTTGTACGCGACCATGCCAGTCACACTTTTCATGACGGCGTACACTTCCGGGATGTTCTTAATCTCTATCGATTTGACCGCCAATTGAGATTGTTGTTACTTGATGCTATCGAGCGTGTAGAGATATCGGTTCGCTGTAATTGGGCCTATCAAATGGCCCATCATTACGGACCACACGCCCATTTGAATCAGACCATTGTTACGAATAGAGATAACTGGCGCAAAAACGTCGCCAAGTTGCTCAATGATGTATCCGGGCCGAAGGAAGTCTTTCTGATTCACCATTGCCAATCATATTCCGAGGCCTTGCCGGCCATTTGGGTGGTCTGCGAGATCATGACCTTGGGCCAGCTTTCATCTTGGTATAAAAGTCTAGGCCCGAAGCATGTGCGAAGTGCGATCTCGGGCACCTATGACTTAGACGAGACCGTTTTAGAGTCTTGGCTCCATCATTTGTCGATAGTGCGCAATATATGTGCTCACCATAGTCGGCTGTGGAATCGCGAATTTGCCGTCAGGGCTGCGGGGCCCAAAGCCAAACCCAGAGGCCTTGTTGATCAATGGGCAAAAGAGCCGCAAAAATCAAACAAACTTTACAACACGCTGGTGATACTGGCGCACTTCATGGACACCATATCTCCGGGCCATCACTGGAGACGCTCCGTGAAAGAGCTCATTGCCGAGTTCGACATTGATGTGTCGGTCATGGGATTCCCTTGCGATTGGCAGCAGTTTGCGATCTGGCAGGACTCCGCCAATCCTGGTCCTTGATTCGGGGATTGGATAACCCCTAGATCCGGATTCCCTGCTACAATGTCAGCCGCGAAGTTGTGCCGAGGAGGAATCATGAGAAAGTCGAGCATGCTGCTGTGCCTGATCTGCTGCACTTTGGGTGCCTATGCAGAGAACGGGCCCAAAATAACGTTCAAGCGCCTGGTCCACGATTTTGGCGACATCGACCGCGGCGGCAAAGTGGACACCAGCTTCGAGTTCGAGAACACGGGTGACGCGCCGTTGCAGATCGATGAGGTGACCACCTCCTGTGGCTGTACCACCGCCGCGCTGAAGAAGAAGTCTTACAAACCGGGCGAGTCTGGCACGATACCGGTGACCTTCAACTCCCAGAACTTCGAAGGCAAGATCACCAAGCGCATCACGGTCAGCACGAACGACAAGGCGGCGCCCAAAACGGTGTTGACGATCCAGGGCACGATTCTGACGGACGTCCAGGCGACACCTTCTGCACTCGTGTTCACCGATGCCAAGCCCAACCAGACCAACACGCAGACCCTTAAGGTCGCGACCACCCGGCTGCCCAAGTTAGAGCTGACGAACCTCAAGATCGAGCCCGATTACCTGACGATGACGGAAGAGCGGGTCGACGACAAGTCGGTCAATCTGGTTGTATCCGCGGACGGCACTAAATTCCCCAAGGGCAAGACGCGCCTGAACGGCTATATTACGTTTGACACCAACAGCAAGACCCAGGGGACGATGCGGGCGGCCGTGACAATCGAGGTGACCCAGCCGGTGCGGATGAGCCCGCGCGCGCTGTACTTCTACGCCTCCAAAGCCGGCAAGAGCCGTCAGATGCACCTAAAACTGGAATCGAATACCGGCAAGGATTTCAAGATCACCGGCATCAGTTCGGACATTGCCTTCGTGTCGGCGGCCCTTGAACAGGACGGTGGCAAAGAGAAGTCGGTTCTGGTAACGCTGGCCGACAACGCTCCCCAGGGCAAATTCCAAGGGTTCCTGACGATGAAAACGAACCTCCCCGACCAAAGCGAACTGGTCGTCGACGTCCGCGGCAGCGTCATCCCGTAAACGATGCCCCACTCCGTGCCCTGTAGGGGCACCATAAATTTTAGGCCGTGGCAACGCCACGGCGACGCGGGACCGTCCCGACATCGCAAGGCCACGGCGACGCGGGACCGTCCCGACATCGCAACACCACGGACGGCGACACGGGACCGATCGCGACGTCCCTCACCACCCCAAATAGCGCGCGACAAGGGCATCCATGGCCTCGTCGTAGGCGGCATCGTGGGCGATCCGCCGCTCGCCTCCACCAGGCAAGGCGACGATGGTGACCTCCAGTTTCTCGATGATCGAGAGCGGCAGCATGACGATCCTGGTCTCGCCATCGCGGTAACGCCAATCCTGACAACGGTGCAGGCGTTTCTGCCAATAGGCTTGCTGCGGCTTGGGCGAGGTGCTGTCGAGCATGCGGCGGCGGAACAGCGTGGTGCGCAGACCCCACAGCGTTGGCTCCTCCAGGGGCCGATAAAACGGCGATCCCTTCGGGTCGGGAGGGCCATAGCGTTTGACCAGCTGTTCCAACAGCTCGGCGGGCACCTGATCCTGGGGGTAGAAGCGCAGGTAGTGGCGCAAGCGATCTTGATCATCGCGGTCGAGATAGACGGCCGCGCGTGTGGCGGCGGCCGCGCGTTTCAGCCAAGTAAGCAGCGGGCCGCCCTCGAGAAACAGCCAGTCGGCGAGATGGTCGAACAACGGTGTCTGGAAAAACAGCGCCTCGCGGGCCTCGAAGGGAAAGCGCTGCGCGCGCAAATAGGCGATCACATGGTCAAGCGGGCTCGGCGGATCCACTTGGCCCAGCCAATCGATCAGCCAAGCCAGGTTCGGATCATGAGCCAAGTGCTCGGCATGGGCTGCCCATACGTCGCGCAGGCGCGTCAGCTGTTTCTGGGGCGGCAACTGACACAGAGCATGAGCGGCGACCACGCCCCAGCGCGGGTCGCGGCGATGGCAAAGCAACTCGGCGATCGCCACCAGACAGGCCGAATTCGGAGCATGATGATAATGCTCGCACAACAGGTCGACCTGAGCGGCCCGCGTCTCCTTGGCGTATTGGGCCACCTCGGGCGGTGACATCGCCGCGAGCCGGAGGAAGAGTTTCTCCAAACTGAGGCGGTTGTCCTTGTTGCGGCCAAAAGCTAGGGCAATGCGCGCCACCGCGTCCTCTGTCTGTTTGGGTCTGAATTCGTAGCGCATGCCGCCTCACTCTTTGATCTGTGACCAGAATAGTCGCTGGCAGCTGAGCGTGCAACGGCTAACTCAGTCGGAGGTGGGTCTCGGCAGGTAATTTACGGCATCGGGCGCCACGTCGGGTAGGTCAAACTCGATAACTTCTTCACTGCCTTCACAGGCGACCTCGTGAGGGGTCGGAACCTCATCCAAAAGGTAGTGGATCATGCGGTTGGCGACCTGAACCTCGCAGTGGAAACGCATGATACCGCGTTCGCGGGCGGCCGCCACCAAGCGCAGGAACAGCAAATGGCCCAAACCTTTGCCCTGCATCTCGTCGATGACCGTGACCGCCGGTTCGCCGACCTCGGGCCGATCACCAAGGCGAATCACCCGGGCGGCACCCACGCCGAGGAGGTGGCCGTCCTGCTCGATCGCCGCGCCAATCGCAAAGTGGTCGGTGCCGTCGACTTCCGTAAGGAAAACCAGGTCGTTCTCGGTCAGGCACTTTTTGGCTGTGAAAAAGCGGTGATAGCGCGACTCCATCGAAAGGTGCTGCAGGCCCTCCACCAGTAGGGATTTGTCCTCCGGTCGGATGCAGCGCAGGAAGACGGCGTGGCCGTCAGCCAAGGTGGTGTGCTCCTGATAGTGTTCATTGAAGTAATAGTCGCTCATGCTACTCCGGCCGTATGGGGCGAATCGCCTGCCGTTTCCATTATCCGCCTATTCACCGCGGCCGCGCATGATTTTTCCGCCATCGCAGTGACCGGTGACGCGGCGGTTCGTGGTAAGATGCGGTCCGTTATGGAGAACCGACGCGGCACATTCATCACACTCGAGGGCATAGAAGGGAGCGGCAAGAGCACGCAACAACTTCGCTTGTGCCAATGGCTGCGCGAGCTCGGCCACGAAGTGGTGCTGACCAAAGAGCCGGGCGGCACGACGATTGGCCGCGGCATCCGCGAGATCCTGTTGCACGTCGACCACCAGCATATGGTGCCCGCCTGCGAGGCACTGCTCTACCTTGCCGACCGCGCCCAGCACCATGGCGAGGTCGTGGCGCCAGCACGCCAACGCGGCGCCTGGGTTGTCTGCGATCGCTACCACGACTCGACCCTGGCCTACCAGGGCGCCGCACGTGGCCTCTGTGCCGAAGCGCTCAATCAGGTTTTCGCCATCGCCACCGGTGCGCTCAAGCCCGACTTGACCCTGTTGCTGGACATGGCGCCCGAGCTTGGCCTGGCCCGCGCCCGCGCCCGCAACCACGAAGAGGATCTGAGCGTGCGCGAGGGCCGCTTCGAGGAGGAGGCCCTGCTGTTTCACCAGGCCGTGCGCGCGGCCTTTCTCGAATTGGCGGCCGCCGAGCCCGAACGCTTCGTCATCGTCAATGCCGAGCAACCCGCCGAGGCCGTTGCCGCCGAAATTCGCGCGATTGTCGCCCAGCGGATGGACCTCTATGTTTGAACGCGTTTACGGCCATGCCCGCATCAAGGAACTTCTCTCGCGCATGGTGCAGCGCGAACAGGTCCACCACGGCCTGTGCTTCCACGGACCCGCCGGCATCGGCAAGCGCCTGATGGCACAGCAACTTGCTCAGGCTATGCTGTGCGAGCAGCGCAGCGGTTGCGGCAGTTGCCGACACTGCCAGAAATTCCAAAATGGCAATCACCCCGACTACCAAGAGCTCCTGCCCGACGGCGCCGATATCAAGGTCGATCAGGTTCGCCAGATTTCCGATAACCTTCACTTCCGCCCCTTCGAGGGCCGTTGCCGCGTGATCGTGCTCGACGGCGTCGAGCGCTTCCGCGAGGAGGCCGCCAACGCCTTCCTCAAATCGCTTGAGGAACCGCCTGGCTACGTTTACTTCGTGCTCGTCGCCAGCGATGTCAAGGCGCTCTTGCCGACGATCCGCTCGCGCTGCCAGCAGGTCGCGTTCCAGCCGCTCAACCACGAGGACAAGACCCAGATCCTCGTCCATCGCTTCGGCAAGGAGCAGCGCATGGCCTCGCGCCTGGCAAGTATCAGCTTTCGCCAGCTGGAAACAGACGAGGAGGCTTGGGACCATTTCGAGGCCGATACCCGCAAGATCCTGACCTTCTTCAAGCTGATGCTGGACGAGGGTCACGCCATGGACTATCTGTCCGACCTGGTCCGCGAAAAGAATGTCTATCCGCGCTTCAGCGACCACATGTTGGCCGTGACCCGCGAACTGACCCTGCTCGCGCGCGGCATGCAGCCGTCCGAGCTATTCAACGATTTCCGCGAGGAGCTTCAGGCGCTTGCCGCAAGGGTGCCCCACGCCCAATGGCGGGAGGCCTGGGAGGCCCTGGTGCGCCTCAACGGCATGCGCCGCCTCAATCTCAATTTGGCCCTGTGGTACAACGCTTTCAGCGTGCTCAATCTCGACCTGCTGGCCGTCGAAGAACGCAACCTCAAGAGCCGTCTGGCCAAGGGCCGCTAGGCCATGTTGCGCGCGCCGACACCCTGGCTGAGCCTCCGCACCCGTCGCTTCGTCGAATGCCAGGCGTTCTACACCCAACTGCTCGGACCGCCCACGCGACTCAAACCGGACGCCTGGTCCTGCTTCTCCGTCGGGGCCGTCACGCTCGTGCTTTGGCGCGACGAGGAAGCGGTCGCTCCGACCCAGACGCTGCAGCTGTGCCTGAGGGTCGCGGCGCTGGAGCAGGCGATCGCCGAGCTGCCCGAGGGCAGCGCCGTCGGCCCAGTTCGCGAGGCCGCCGGCGGGCGCGAGGTCGCCTTCAGCGATCCCGACGGCAACCAGCTGTTCCTCTATGAAGCGGGTGAGGGCCGGCTATCTGACCTGATCTGAACTTGCGCCGAGCTGGCGTGCAAGGCCAGTGCTTTTTGGCTTAGGCGCCAACATGGTCACCAACCAAACGCTCAACAATATCGTGCCCACAGCGCTGCCCTGGAAGACCCAGTTTGCCAACTTTCGGTCAAATGATCGAGTGTGCTGATCTTCCAGAACTTAGAGCTGAGATTGTTCATCAAAAACTCGGCAAAATGTGAAGAATGTCACCCTTTCACGAGTCATGATTTTGTAATGGATTGCCGAGTTGTACGCCGCAGTAGGAATAACCCACCAAGGGCATTGAATTTATTTTAACCACACGTGCTCATTTGCCACGTGATCACATTGTTCGATCTTTAGGCAATATATCCATAAACTGATAAATGTCACATCTTGCATTTTACGTGTCGCATTTTTATTTCTACGACGTATATTACGGTTAGAAGTCACGAACGAAGAGAATTACCCCCGACCAAGAGATTTCGTGGCGCCGATGTTTAGACCCAGTACCTCGTTTCCCCCAAACCACCACCCAGCACCTGAACTACCTCTCGAACCCCTGGAGAGGAAAAGGAGATGAACTATGTTTAGCGCAGTCAAAAGTGTCAAGTCCCTGTCTCTCGTCGCTCTGTTTGCCGCGGTCGTGCTCATCCCCCAAGCATTGCTCGCCAATGGCGGCGGCCACAATTACGACATCACTCTCAGCAACGTCGAACTGTCTACCGGCACCAACATGGTCTACGCCGAACGCGGCACTGGCAATCGCGTCGTGATCTTCCTGCACGGCTATCTGGACTCCTGGTACGTCTGGAGCGAAACTCTGCGCTACATGCCGAGCAAGTACCACTGCTACGCCCTCTCCCAACGCGGCCACGGCGATTCCACCAAACTTGACAACGGCTATGAAATGTCGGACTTCTCCGAAGACCTGCTGGCCTTCATGGACCATTTCAATATCCAGACCGCGGACATCGTCGGCCATTCGATGGGCACCGTCATCGCCCAACGCTTTGCGATTGACCACCCCGATCGGGCCCGTAAACTGGTCCTCTTTGGCGCCGGTGCCAATATCGTCGACAACGAACTGCTCAACAGCATCGTCCCGCTCGTCAACGAACTCGAGGATCCGATCGACATGAGCCTGGTCCAGGAGTTCGTCGAGTCCGTGTTCTGCATCAGCAACCCCTACCCCTTCGCCTTTGGGCTCATCTCCGAAACCGGCAAAGCACCCGTCAATGTCTGGCGCAAGGCGCTGTTCGGCCTGCTCCACGCCGATACCCGCCCCGAACTGCCCCTGATCCAATCGCCGACCCTGGTCGTCTGGGGCCCCAACGATCCCTTCTTCCTGGCCCAGGACCAGCAAGACTTGCTCAACGGCATCCCCGACGTTCGCCTCTCGGTCTGGGAAGGTCGCTGTCACAGCTACGAGTGGGAAGAGCCCGAACGGGCCGCCCGTGAAGTCGCCAAGTTCATCAAGTGATCCTGCGCCCTAGGCGCCCTTTTAGAGAAATGCCGGGACTACTCCCGGCATTTTCTTTTTGGGGGATCGGATGGCAAACCCTAGCACGGGCTGGATGAGGTCTTCCCAACCTCGGCCTCACCAAATAGCTTTCGCCAGGCATCGCTTTCGTTGATCAAGTAGGCACTCATCCCCGCAAAATCATGTGCTGGATTGAAGCTTTCTTTGAGATGTTGCGCGGTGCGCTTCAGGGCGTCTGCGTTTCCCGTCAGAAGATAATGGGTGAAATCGTCCAGGTGTCGTTGCACCGATGCTGCCGTTTGCTCCCGCTTATCTTTTAGGGGTTTGCGATACAGACCACAGGTTCCGATTGTCCTATCTCCTTCAGGTGTTGTCCCTTCAATCTTCCCATCCGCACGGTATTTCAGATGGGAACGAGGGTCGACCGTGAAGGGATCCAGCAAGAGCGCTTCCTCTTGGGACTCGACGCCAGGTTTTAAGGGCAGACGTTGTCGCACAGGAAAGGCATTCTTTTTATATTTACGGTTACATATTTCGCAGGCATAGAGCCAGTTCTCCCAGGAATAGGCCATCCACCAATAGCCAGGGGCTATTTTTTTCTTGCCATCCGTGACCAGGGCCTTTGGGCGGAAATGCTCCACATCACCCGACTGAGTGCTGCCTATTTCACGGTCACAGTACCCGCATTTTCCGTGCTGTGCCATCCTGAATGCTTCCTTGTATTGGCCCCAAAGTTTCTCAAAATCGTCCGATTTCGGTTGCTGACCCTTGGCGATCATCTCCGATATCTTCTCCCTGACAGCCTTCAGTGCCTGTTGTTCACTGTATCCCGCCTCCCCGCGGGTCAGGTCCGCTCCGAATTCAGGCGGCGGATCAGGCCGCTGACCGAAAAACATCATGGTAGGCTTCTGAGTTTAGCGCGCATTTCGGTGACTGCGGCGTCGATCAGCTCGGCGCGCTTGGCAACCGGCGTGCTGTCGAACTGTGAGCGGTACTTTGTGGCGATGGCGACAGCCAGCTCGTCCATCAAGGTCAAGGGTGCGAAGCCCAAGTAGTCGCGCACTTTGCTGCGGGCCTCGGCCACCCTTTCGGGATCGCCGCCTCGAAGCGCGTTCTGGTAGGCCCTGAGTTGGGCCTCTGTGCCGCGATCCAGCGTTTCCTCCAAGCCAAACCAGACCCCTTTGAGAATCTGATCCGTGGTATAGCCCTCCATGGCGGGCAGGGGAAAATCCAATGAGGCTACGGTGTTCTTCAGCCCACAAATGCCGATCTCGCCCGATGGGCAATTCACGATCGTCAGTGCGCTGTGTGTCGTGGCCACAATCTGCATGTTCGGCAGTGTCTTCGCCAGGGCTTCGAGAATATCCCGCTGCCAGCTGGGATGGAGGTGTTCGTCGACTTCGTCGATCAACAAGATACCGCCTGCGGGTCCCCTCTTGGTTAAACCCGTGTCCTGCTGAAAGGCGCGGCCCAGCAGGTCTAGCATCCAAGTGGCGGTCCCGCGATAGCCATCGCCGAGCGCGTGAAAGGGCATCGACCCCCAAGGGCCCACCACCCTCGCTTCGCCTTTCTCAGTCAGTTCGAGTTTGAGGTTGTTTTGGCGGAGCAGGGTGCGCAGGGTGTTCTGGACATGGCTCCAGAGTTTGGACTGATGTGCGTCGGTGGCGATTTTGAAGTCTTTCAACACACTCTCGGGGTCCTGCAGGGCGGGCTCTTCGGTGAACAGCGACATGAGCGAGCCCGAGAGCGAGTAGCGCGAGGCGGCGGTGTACCGTTCCGAACCGCGGTTGGCACCATAGCCACAGACGAACAAGCGCTGCCATGGGAAATCACGGGGTTCCGTCTCCTTCTCCAGGTACTCCTGGCCATATTGAAGATAAACCGTCGTCGTGATGGTATAGGTTTGATCCGGAGCAACGGGGTCAAATAGCTCAATACGAATGCGGGCCGAATCGTTTGGTTTGCGTTTCTTGGAGACCCGGATCACCTGGCCTGGCAACTTGTCGATCAGCCCGGTCGCTTCCTTGAAGGGGCAGAGTCCGATCGCCAGAGCGCGCAGCAGCGAAGTCTTGCCATGCCCGTTGTTGCCGATGAAGATCGTGCGCTTTCGGGCTAAACCACGTTCGGCGAAGGGCAGCTCGACCAGGTCGAAACAGCGAAAGTTTTCGATCTGCAAACGCTTCAACTGCAATGGCGTGACATTGGCTGACATTAAAGGCACACCTCCGACGACGACCTAGTCCAGAATCGCTTCAGTATAGGCCACACCCACGCGCATCGCAACCTCATCTCGTGACGGCCCCGCAGGCGCCCAGAGCGGCCACGTTGACAGGAATGGTTTCGATTCGGGTCAACAGTGCAACAACCGTCACGAGCGGCTGTCACCCATCGCGCCGCTGCCGATTTTCTTCCGGCATTTTCTTTTTTGGGGGATCGGTATGGCAAACCACAGGAATGGTTTACAATGGGAGCAGCAGCGATTGAGGGAGGTAGCGATGAGCGAGTGTGCCTGTGGGAGTCAACTGTCGTATGAGCAGTGCTGTGGACCGTTTCACGAGGGCAGTGCCCAGCCGCCGACGGCCGTGGCGCTGATGCGCAGCCGCTACACGGCCTATGCCCGTGGCCTAGTGGATTACCTGCTGAACACCGTCCATCCCGACAATCGCGACAATCACGACCCGGTTGCCATCCGCGCCTGGTCCCAGAACAGCCAGTGGCAAGGTCTTGAAATTCTCGCGACGGTTGACGGCGGCGAGCAGGACCCGACCGGCAAGGTCGAATTCGTCGCGCGCTTCCGCGACAAGCGCGGGCCCCATCGCCACCACGAGCTCGCTCACTTCAAGCGGGTCGAGGGTCAATGGTATTTCTTCGACGGCGCGCCACCCAAGCGCCAGACGATGGTCCGCGAAGCGCCCAAGACAGGTCGCAACGACCCCTGTCTGTGTGGCAGCGGTCGCAAGTACAAAAAGTGCTGCGGCGCCTGAAACTCGCGGAGCCAGAGTAGCGAGGTCGCCGGGAACACCACCGGCACGGAGCCGAGAAAAGCGAGGTAAGCAGGCTAGACGCCCCGCCGAAAAAATGACTGCGGCTGACTTGCGCGGACTTCGCGCGGACCATCCGCAACCTGCGGCTGAGGCGCGCGGACCAAGGGCGCCGAGCGGATTAAATCGGGTTCATCCGGCTTCTGGGTGGATGGACTGGCTCGCGCTCTTGGCCGCGAGGATGGCGTTGGTGGTCTTTCTGAGACGGACTCAATCGGTTGGCGACGGGTGAGCTTGGCCTCGCGATTTTTTGACGGGTAATTCAGTTGAACGAGGCCTCGCGATTCTTTTCGGACGGGTAATTCAGCAGAACGAGGCCTCGCGATTTTTTTTAGACGGGTTGTTCAGGTGAACTAGGCCTCGCGATTTTTTTCGGACGGGCTGTTCAGGTGAAGTAGGCCTCGCGATTTTTTTCGGACGGGCTGTTCAGGTGAAGTAGGCCGCGCGATTTTTTTCGGACGGGCTGTTCAGGTGAAGTAGGCCGCGCGATTTTTTTCGGACGGGCTGTTCAGGTGAAGTAGGCCTCGCGATTTTTTTCG
>CAYRFM010000014.1:80009-82797 GCA_964423555.1 uncultured Holophagae bacterium
CGGACGGGCTGTTCAGGTGAAGTAGGCCTCGCGATTTTTTTCGGACGGGCTGTTCTGTTGAACTTGGCCGTTACAGGCTTTCCATCCACGAAGAACACCCCAAGGTGTGCTCATGAGATCGCGGGCTAGTCCATCCACCCAAAAACAGGGTGAACCTTAAATCGAGCTGTCACTCAGTTCACAGGTGAAAAGGGCGAATGCTGTGACCCTTAAATCGAACCCTTAATGGGGGTCACGCCTCTTCCGATACAGATTCCATCAACGAGGCGGAGTGCATTTTGAACCCAGCAGAGATCCAGGATTTATTTCAGCAGAGCCCCTATCAGGCACAAATGTTCAGCCATCCGGAAGTCGGCTATGGGCAACGTGAATTCTGTCTTCACAAGCCTGTCGACCTGCTCGTGCTGGCGCGGGCTTTTGGGTGTCTGGTCGAGGAGCAGGCCGTCCTGCGCACGCGTTACCTGAGCCAAGCCGGCCGGCCAGTCCAGTTGGTCGGGCGCGAGCCTGAGTTGAGCCTTCATTGTGTGGATCTGAGTGCGCTCGTGGGCGCCAGCAGGTTCAGTCCATCCGCCGTGTTCCGGCGCGCGGCCCATGCAAGTGTCCTGCGTCGCCTCCGCGCTGCTCAGGTGCCGATTCAGATGCTGGTCCTGCGTACCCGCGCTGAACTTAAGCTGGTGTTCAGCTACCACGTCGTCGCTTTGGACGAGTACAGCGCCATCGCCCTCGTGAGGCGACTGTGGCAGCACTACGCAAAGCTGCGCTGCGCCAGTCCCCTGGAGCCGGTCGAGTACCCTGGCCTCCGTCCCTTTCTCAAGGGCTGGCCGGCCCCGCGCCCCTCGCGAGTCTCCGCTTCCGATTTACCTCGTCGCTGCGGCAACACAGGGGCCCATGGCGCGCGTGCGCTGCGTCGCCGCTTGCCAAAACTGCCCGTGTTTGGCCTGGGATTTCCAGTCGATCAGGTGCGCGCCGCGCTGTGGGGTTTGCTGTTCGCCCGCTTCACCAACGCGGGCGTCATCACGGTCCAAGTGCTGACCCCGCCCGCCGAACCTCGCCCGCTGGGCCAGTGTCTGCTGCCCCGCGTGCTGGCTTATCAACTCAGCGCGCACTCGCGTTTCGTCGATCTGGTCGGCCATTTGTGTGCGCAATGGGCGGAGGCGCCCGCCGTGCTGGCACCCCTGCCTGCTGCACACCTGAATCTGGCGGGCGAGCACCAGGATTCCGGCGACGTGGGCCGCAGTTATCGCGACCCTGACGAGCTGCTACAGGTCGACTGGCGCGGCGACGAGCTCGTGCTCTGGTACGCGCCGCGCTTCTATTGGCCCGCGCTGGCGCAGGCCCTGGCCGATGGCCTAGCCCAGCTGATCGAGGTCCTGACTCAGGCGCCTCACAGACCGCTTTGTCATCTGGCCTACCTGCGTCCGCCTGCACAGGTTTTGCCAAAGGTCGCGCCCGCTCCGGATCCGGCGCAGCGGTTCATAGCCCAGGCCCAGGCCACGCCTGAACGGCCTGCCGTATGGCAGGGCGGCGAAAGGCTGAGCTACGGCGACCTGCTGGCGCGGGTGCTTTCCCTGGCTCGGCAGATGCGCAGCCGGGCCAGCGGTCTGCCGGCCTTTCCGCTGGTGGCGCTAGCGCTGGCAGAGCCCGTTTGCCATCTCAAGGCGGTCCTGGCCGCGCTTTGCGCTGGGTTGCCGTTCCTGCCGCTGGATGTGCGCCAAGCGCACGCTCAGCTCTTGGCGACGCTTGACCAGTGCCCTGTCACCCTGGTTCTCTGTGACCGGCCCTTGGCGCTCGGGCTGCCGACCCTCGAGCTGCAGACGCTGCGGGCGGCACGACCAGGCGACGATGCGATGGTCGAGGTCGACCCGGACGCACCCGCCTACGTGATCCCGACCTCCGGCACGACCGGTCAGCCCAAGGGCGTGTTGCTGCGCCGCGGCGGCCTGGCCAACACGCTCGCCTGGCGGGTCACGGCCTATGGCATGGGCGCAGGTGATCGCGCCCTGCAGGTCTTTGCCCCCAACTTCGACGGCTACCTGACCAGCGCCCTGACGCCGGTGCTGTCCGGCGCGGCGCTGGTGCTGCCGGAGAACCCCGCCGATCCCGCCGAGCTGCAGCGTCTGCTGCGGCGCGAGCGGCCGACCCACCTGCTGATCACGCCCTCGCATCTGAGCGCCCTGTTGACCAGTCTCGACGCCGACGACCTGGCCTCAGTAACGACCTTGACCCTGGCGGGCGAGAAGGTCGAGGCCGCCCTGCTGGCCGAGCCGGCCCTGGCCCACATGAGCATCGTCAACGAGTACGGCCCCACCGAGAACAGCATCGCTTCGACCTGGCACCGCCCTTGCCGACCTACCGCCCCGGTGCCGATCGGCCGGCCAATCGCTGGTTGCGCGGTCGAGATCGTCGACCGTTGGGGCAACGCTCAGCCGCCCTTCGCCCAAGGAGAGCTCCTGCTCAGCGGGGTGGGCCTGGCCCTCGGCTACCACGGCGATGCGGCTCGCACCGCGGCGGCTTTTCGCCCGCATCCGACGGCCGGTCGCTGTTACCACAGCGGCGACCTGGGCTATGTGGATCGCAAGGGTCGCCTGTTCTACCTGAGCCGCCGCGACCAGCAGCGCAAGCTCAGCGGCTATCGGGTCGAGCCCGCCGAGTTAGCGCGCATCCTCGAACGCCATCCCGAGGTCGAAAGCGCGCGCGCCTGGATTGCCGAAGACGCCACGGGACCCCATCTGATCGCCCGCTATCGCGGCGCGATCGCGCCCGCCAGCCTGCGCGACTGGCTGGCGGG
>CAYRFM010000014.1:82807-108103 GCA_964423555.1 uncultured Holophagae bacterium
CGAATCGCCCCGTTGGCTGTTGCCGCGTAGCCTGAGTCAGGACTAGGTTGACTTTTTCTGGTTGGCCTAGCCAACACTTTTTCGCCAGCTCGGCCCCGCATTCGCGTTCCATGCAACGAAGGCAAAGCGCATGGCGCCTAGTGCGACTTTGTCAGGTTGACAGCTCCGCGGACCCTACGCGTTCCATGCAGCGAAGGCAAGCCAGCGGCTTACCGCACTTTTCCTGGCTCCGCGGACCGGACGCGTTCCCTGCGACCAGCCGCTTTGCCTCCTTTTTCCCGGCTGCGCGGACCGGACGCGTTTCCCGGAACCAGGACTAGGCCGAAGGCCGACCCGCGAGCCGGCCTTCGAGCGGTCCAGATCAGCTGCCTTGGCGCAGCACGCCGATGCCCAGCTCGACCAGCTGGTTGACGGCTACCTTGGACGGCGATTCCGTCATCAGGCAGGAGGCGTTGGTGGTTTTGGGGAAGGCGATGACGCTGCGCAAGGAGCTCTCGCCGGCCATGATCATGACCAAGCGGTCGAGGCCGAGGGCGATGCCGCCATGGGGCGGCGCCCCGTAGCTCAGGGCCGAGAGCAGGAAGCCGAACTTGTCGGTGTATTCGGCCTCGTCCATGCCGAGCGCGCGGAACATATCGTCCTGGACGTCGCGGCGGTGGATCCGGATCGAGCCGCCGCCGACCTCGAAGCCGTTGAGCACCAGGTCGTAGGCCTTGGCGCGCACCTTGCCGGGCTCGGTCTTGAGCATGTCCAGGTCCTCGTCCATGGGCGAGGTGAAGGGGTGGTGACAGGCGACGTAGCGACCGCCCTCCTCGTCGAACTCGAGCAGCGGGAACTCGGTCACCCAGAGCAAGCGAAACTTGGTTTTGTCGACCAGGCCCAGCTCGTCGGCCAGGCGGCAGCGCAGCGCGCCCAGCGCTTGGTTGGCGCGCTCGCGGGCGTCGGCCACGAACAGCAGCAGGTCGCCCTGCTCGCCGCCACAGGCGGTGAACAGCTCGGCGCTGAGCTCGTCGCCGAGGAACTTCTTGATGGCGCCGCTGATGCCGTCGTCGCCGAACTTCAGCCAGGCCAGACCGCGGATGCCGTAGTCCTTTTTCAGCCAGGCTTCCCAGGCCTCAATGTCCTTGCGGGACTTGCCGGCGCCGCCCTTGGCGCAGATCGCCTTGACCCGGCCGTTGTTCTCGACACAGTCGGTGAAGACCTTGAAGCCGCTGCTGGCTACCTTGTCGGAAAGGTCGACCAGTTCCAGGTCGTAGCGCAGGTCGGGCTTGTCGGAGCCGTAGCGGTCCATGGCCTCGCGGTAGGGCAGGCGCTGGAACGGGGTCTGAACCTGCTCGCCGATGACGGCCATCATCTCGACCATCATCTGTTCCATGTGGGCGTAGATGTCCTCGGGTTGGACGAAGCTCATCTCGACGTCGATCTGGGTGAACTCGGGCTGGCGGTCGGCGCGCAGGTCCTCGTCGCGGAAGCAGCGGGTGATCTGGTAGTAGCGCTCGAACCCGCTGATCATGAACAGCTGTTTGAAGATCTGGGGCGACTGGGGCAGGGCGTAGAACTTGCCCTTGTGGACCCTGCTGGGGACCAGATAGTCGCGGGCGCCCTCGGGCGTCGACTTGGTCAGGATCGGCGTCTCCAGCTCGAGGAAGTGGTGCTGGTCGAAGAAGCGGCGCGCGGTGAAGGCGACCTTGTGGCGCAGGATGAAGTTGCGCTGCATGGCCGGGCGGCGCAGGTCGAGGTAGCGGTGCTTGAGGCGCAGCTCCTCGCCGACGCCTTGGATGTTGTCCTCGATCGGGAACGGCGGCGTCTGGGCGGTGTTGAGGATGCGCAGGTCGTCGACCAGCACCTCGATCTCGCCGGTGGGCACTTTGGTATTGACGACGTCCTGGTCGCGGGCGACGACCTGACCGATGACGGCGATGACGAATTCGGAGCGAAGATCCTTGGCTTTGGTGTGCGTATTATTATTGATCTCAGGATTGAAGACAAGCTGGGTCACGCCCCAACGGTCGCGGATATCCACGAACGTCAGATTGCCGAGATCACGTCGCTTGGCAACCCAACCCAGCAGGGTTACCTGGCCGCCGACGTGCTCCTTTCTCAAGGACCCGCAGTCGTGGGTCCGTTTCAAGTCACCTAAATGATCTAACATAAGTCACCTCAAAAATCCTGAAATCAGTTTGGACCAGGCCCTGCCTGGCTCCCAGGTACGCACTGCCCGGGATGGGGCCGAGATCGTCGCTCGATGCGATCACAGCCCGTTGAATCAGGCAGTTTAGCGAAACTCGCACCAATAGACAAGGAAAGGCCCATCGCAGCTCCATCGCAGCCTCGCGCGCTGTTCGACGCTGGCTGCGGCTGGGGCCCTGGCGAGACCCACGCTTCCCTGACAGCGGGCAGCTGGACATCGCCGCGCGGGTGTTGTAAAATCCTGTCATTCGATAGTTTATGGAGTCGATCACGGATATGGGTGCGGTCCTCGAACGGTTCTTTGCCATCAAGGCGGCGGGTTCCACGCCGGCGCGGGAAGTTCGCGCGGGTCTCACTACCTTTTTGACGATGGCCTACATCCTGTTCGTCAACCCCCACATCCTCGGCGCGGCGATCACCCGGCCCGACGGCGACTACCTGCCGCAGCTGATGGCGGCCACGGCGCTGGCCGCGGCGTTCGGCACGCTGTGCATGGGGCTGATGGCGCGCGCGCCCTACGCGCTGGCACCCGGTATGGGCCTGAACGCCTACTTCACCTATTCGGTCGTGCTGGGTCAGGGCGTGCCCTGGCGCACGGCCCTGGGCGCGGTTTTCATCAGCGGCTGTCTGTTCCTGGTGATCAGCGCCTCTGGCGTGCGCCGCCTGCTGATCGACGCCATCCCGCGCTCGCTCAAATACGCCAGCACCGCCGGGATCGGCTGTTTTCTGGCCTTCATCGGCCTCAAGAACGGCGGCCTGATCAATGCCCATGCCGAGACCTTCGTGACCATGGGTTCGGTCCTGAACCCGGCCGCGGCCTTGACGCTGCTGGGTCTGTTGCTGACCGCCGTCCTGGTCGCGCTGAGGGTCCAGGGTGCGATCCTGATCGGCATCCTGGCGACCACCGCGGTCGCCGTGCTCAGCGGCGCGCCGGTCTTCGCCGGTCAGGCCTTCGCCGGTTTTGCCGGTAGCCCGCTGCAGGCACCGGCCCTGCCCGGCGAGCTGTTCGCCGCGCTCGACCTGGGCGGCGCCTGTGGGCTGGGCCTGCTCGGCATCGTCTTCACCTTTCTGTTCGTCGACTTCTTCGACACCGCCGGAACCCTGATCGCGCTCTCCGAGAAGGCCGGGCGGCTCGATGAGCAGGGCCAGATCATGCAGGCCGGACCGGCTTTCTGCGCCGACGCCCTGGCCACGATCTTTGGCGCGCTGGTGGGCACCAGCTCGACGACCAGCTACATCGAATCCGCCGCCGGGATCGAGGAAGGCGGGCGCACCGGGCTGGTCTCCGTCGTGGTCGCCCTGCTGTTCCTGCTCAGCCTGTGCGCTTGGCCGCTGGTGGGCGCGGTCCCGGCCGCCGCCACCGCGCCTGCCTTGGTCCTGGTCGGGGCCGCCATGATGTACGCCTGCGGTCGCATCGCCTGGGAGGACGCACGCGAGAGTCTGCCGGCGCTGCTGACCGTCCTCGGCATGCCGCTGACGTTTTCGATCACCAATGGCCTCGCCCTCGGCCTGGTCAGTCACTGTCTGATCCAACTTTGCAGCGGCCGCGCCCGCGCGGTTCATCTGGTGCTCTACCTGCTGACGCTGCTCCTGGTGGCGCGCTTTGTCTTCATGGCGGGAGGCTGATCATGAGCATCCGTGGCAACCGCTTGGGCGTGATTGCCCACCGCGGCTACTCGGCCCTGTTCCCAGAAAACACCGCGGTCGCTTTCGAGGCGGCGCTGGCCGAGTCGATCGTCGCTATCGAGACCGATGTCCAGCTGACACGCGACAGCGAGATCGTCGTCTACCACGACCGCACCCTGGAACTGATTGGCGGCGGTCGCCGGCTAATGCGCAGTCGCACCCTGGCCCAGGCCCAGGCGCTCGATTACGGCGCTTGGAAGGGGCCGCAATTTGCCGGCGAGCCGCTGCTGACCTTGGCCGAGCTGCTCAGTCGGTTCGGTCGCCGCACCCAGTGGCTGCTCGAGATCAAGCGCCGCGAGCTGCCCTGGCGTCGCGACCGCCTTGAACTGCTGATGCGCCGCACGATCGAGCAGGTCCGCGCTCAGGGGCTGGAAAACCAGGTCGCGTTGTTGTGCTACGATCTCGAGCTCTTGGCCTACGGTCACGGGCTGTGCCAGGAGCTGCGCTTCGTCTGGAATCAGGACTGGCCGGCGCGCTTCAGCGACAAGGCCGCGTTTCTCCATGCCTATTCGCTCCACCACCGCGCCGTCAATGCCGAGCTGGTGGCCCGCATCCACGAGGCCGACAAGCCGGTGTGGACCTTCACCATCGAGGATGACGCGACCCTCGAGCGGGTCCGCGCGGCCGGCGTCGATGCGGTAATGGTCAACGATCCGAGAATGCGATACGATAAACTGGCGCACGAGCTTGGCTCAGCGCAAGGGGACGATTGAATGGTTCGAGCCATTTCCCTGGACATGGGCTCCTCACAGATCAAGGTGGGACTGCTCAACGAATACGGACACATCGAACTGCAGGGCCACGAAGTCTCGCCCCAGCTCAAGGGCCGCGGTCCGATTCGGGTCGCCAACCCGCAGATCTTTCTCAAGAAGGCCACCCAACTGCTGCAGCAGTGCAATGCCCCCAAAAACACGCCGCTGGGAATCTCCTCGCAGCGCTCCAGCTTCGTGCTCTGGAACGCGCGCACGGGTCGGACGCTGACGCCGCTGATCTCCTGGCAGGACCTGCGTGCGGCGGCCTGGTGCGCGGACCATCGCGAGCTGGCCGAGGAGGTCAGCGCGCGCACCGGTCTGCCGCTATCGCCCCACTATGCCGCCTCCAAGCTGGCGCTGCTGCTGGAAACGGAGAGCGATCTGCGCCGTACCGCGCAGCGCGGTCAGCTGCGCTTTGGCACGCTCGAGACCTACCTGATCTGGAACTGGACCGGCGGCTCGATCCACCATACCGACCTCAGCATGGCGGCCCGCACCCAGCTGCTCGACCGCGAGCGCCAGGACTGGTGCCCGCGGCTCCTTGAGCTGTTCGGCATCCCGAGGGCGATCCTGCCGCAGATCGTCAAGACCCCGTTCGCCTACGAGAACAGTACCCAGTACCCGGTCCAAGCGACCGCAGCGGACCAGGCGGCTTGTGCGCTGCCGATCTTCATGACGGAGCCGGGTGTGGCCTTCATCAATGCCGGCACCGCCACGTTCCTGATGCGGGCGGTGGCGGGCGCGCCGCCCAAGGGCGTGCTGGCGGCGCAGTTGCCAGGTGTTGCCGGTCAGGGCGCGACCTCGGTCTGGGAAGCGCCGGTCAACGCCGGGGCCCGGGTCTTGCGCGGCTTTAAACTGCAGACCGAGCTGATTCGCCAGGCCGAAGACCCCTTGCCGGGCTGTTTCGGCATCGCCGATTCGGCGGGTGTGGCCGCGCCCTATTGGCGGCCCGATATGGGCGAACGGCTCTCGCCCGAGGCGCAGGCTCTCGACTTCAACGGCCGCCAGCGGGTGATGTTCGAATCGCTGCTGTTCCGGGTCCACCAGGTGCTGGATCTGCTGTTCGCGGACGAGAAGCCGGAGAAGGTCATCCTGGCAGGTGGGCTGTCCTCGCGCTACGACTTCTCCCAGACGCTGGCCTCGCTGCTGGACGTCCCCCTGTACGTGCTGCGCGAGAAGGAGATGAGTCTGTGGGGCGTCTCCTGGCTGGCGACGCAGGCCCAGCAAGCGCCGAAATTCCATCAGAAACAGCTGCAACGCCGCTTCGCTGGCACCTACCTGACCGCCAAGTACCCGTCCTGGCTGGCCTGGATGGAGCAGACAATGAAGGCGGAGGGCGCTCCTTGAAGGCTGCACTCGGGTTGGGCAGCAATCTCGGCGATCGCTTTGGCTGGTTGCAACAGGCGGCCACCCGCCTGCAGGCACTGCGCGGTTGCTCGGCTTGGCGCTTCAGTGGCATCTACGAGACCGACCCCGTCGACTGCCCAAGCCCGCTGACCTTTCTGAACGCCGCGGCCACGCTGGAGACGACGCTGGCCCCGCAGGAGCTGCTGGCCGAGGTCCAGGCCATCGAGACCGCGCTGGCGCGCGAGCGACCCTACCGCAACGCCCCGCGCACGATCGACATCGACCTGCTCTTGATCGACGAACTGATCGTGGACACGCCGACGCTGACACTTCCTCACCCCAGAATGCTGGAGCGCCTGTTCGTTCTTGCCCCGCTGGCGGAGGTGGCGGGTGCCTGGCTGCATCCCACGACCGGAACGACGATCGCGGCATGCTGTCGGCTGCGGCAGGCGCCTGGGCTGGTTCGCCCTTGGGCGCAAAGCCTGATATGATGTTGGCATGGGGTGGGTGAAGCGCGCGGCGCCAGGTGTCAGGCCTTTGGACAACTGCCCTCGCGTGAGTGACCTGTTCCGATGACACCCCGAGTTCCTCCGCTCTGACAACTTTCCGTTGGGACCGCCTCGCATTTTGCGAATCTTATTGGTTTTCATGGTGTTGGCAGTGATGAACGGGCGAATTTGGCACGGCCCGGGCGCTTGGTATGGGAATTGCTTTTTTGTGACTGCCGACTTGGACTTAGGAGGTCGATCATGAAATACACACTGACTAGTTTCCTGGTGATCCTGAGCTGCTCCGCGCTTGCTCAGGACGAGATCGTCGATCGTGCCGACAACCCGGCCCTGGGCCGGGGCGAAACCGTCGCACGGGTCACGTTCGCCGATAAACATGCTTATCTGCAACACGAGGTCGACCCCGCAGCCGAGTCCATGCTTCGCAACATGCCGGTCGTCTCGGGTGACCAGGTTGAAACGCGCGGTTCCGCCTATGCCGAAATCGAGCTCCTGGACGGCTCGCGCATTCAGATCGGCGACCGCAGTAAACTCGAGTTCCAGGCCGTCAACGAGGTCTGGAATCAGGAGAGTCTGACCGTCGTACGGCTCTACAACGGCAGCCTGTTCCTGCACACCACCGAGATCACCGGCTCGGTCGAGCGCCGCATCATCCGTGTCGATTCCGGCGCCGGCTCGGCCTATGTCGAGGCGCCTGGCATCTACCGCATCGATTTTGGCGGCGACGAAATGAGCCTGCGCACCTACCGCGGCTTCGCGGAGCTGTCCGGTGAAAGCGATTCGACGGCCATCTACAGCGGCGAATATGCCACCGTGCGCGACATGCGGCGACCGTCGACGGCACGCCCCTTCAACTCCGTGCGCTCCGACCGCTTCGAGCGCTGGGCCTACGAGCGTCGTCCGGTCAATTCGGTCAGCGGCAAATACGTCGACACCTCGCTTTCCAGCTACGCCCACGACCTGGACGATACGGGCAGCTGGCGCTACGACAGCGAGCTGTCGATGCAGGTCTGGGTGCCCTTTGTGGACAACGGTTGGGCGCCCTATCGCAACGGCTACTGGAGCCACTGCGGCCCCTACCTGACCTGGGTTTCCTACGACCCCTTCGGCTACTTGACCCACCACTACGGCCGCTGGATGTGGCGTGTCGGCTTCGGCTGGTACTGGGTGCCCGGCTACACCTACTCGCCGGCCTGGGTTGCCTGGAGCAGCTATGACGACTACGTCGGCTGGTGCCCGCTGGGCTATTGGGACGAACCCTGGTATTACCCCCACGGTAGGGTCAAGGTCCGCACCACGGTGGTCATCAACAACTGCTGGAACTACGTGCCCTCGACCGTTGTCGTCAACCGTCGCCGCAGCTACTCGCCCCACACGGTCGTGATCAATGGCCCGCGCCGCATCACCACCCGGCCGTTCTACGTCAAGCGCGAAGACTACGAAGGGCCTACCCGTCTGGCCCGCGTCATCGCCGACCCCGCCGTCAACCGCCGCCGTGCGGAAACCTATACCCACACGGCCGGCACGATACTGTCTAGAGGTAACCGCACCAGCGCCAGTAACCGCGACTTTGGCGGCGAGGCGAGACGACTCACCATCGACGGTGCCAGCACCGGTACGGCCGCGCCCTCGCGGCTGAGCTCGCCGGCACGGCGTGGCAATGCCTCGGTGTCCACCGACAACGGTTCCGGCACCGGCCGCGGCGCCGTCAGTCGCGACAGCTACAGTGGTCGTGAGGCTCGTACAGTCGAGCGCCGCGGTGGTGCCGAGGTCAAGGACTCGAACGACAGCCCGGTCCGTCGCGGTGCCGAAAGCAGCAGCGAACGCAACGACGATGACAGCGCCGTCACCCGCCGCAACAGCGACAGCTATCGACCCTCCCGCGACGACGATGGCAGTAGCAGCCGTCGCGGCGGCTACGACAACCCCGCTCCCCCCAACCGCGACAGCGGCCCCAGCACCACCCCGCCCAGTCGCGGCAGCGACAACGGCAACAGCACCACCCCGCCCAGTCGCGGCAGCGACAACGGCAGCAGCAGCCCCCCGCCCAGTCGCGGCAGCGACAACGGTGGCAAATACACGCCGCCCGCGCGCAGCAACGACGCCAACAGTCGCGGCAACAGCGGCAGCAACGCCGCACCTCCCTCGCGCGGCTCATCGAGCCCCAGCTACACGCCGCCCAGCCGCGGTAACAACAGCAACAGCGGCGGCAGCGCACCCAAGAGCAGCGGCGGCAGCAGCACCTCGCCGCCGTCCCGCGGCAATGGCGGCAACGGCGGTGGCGCTTCCGCACCGACACCGACCCGCCACAGTGAGCGCAGCGGGGGCAACAACGCGACTCGCCGTAACCATTGATACCAACTTCCGGCTTGACATTTTAATTTCAGGCACAAAAGCACGAAGGAACCTTACAGCTCGTGAGGTTCTTTTGTGCTTTTTTTGTTTTACGCTGGGTTCGTCTGTCATATTGTCACGGAAACCATTAAAAAAACCGCCAGGCTCGCGCCGATCTGCTGGATTTGGCGGATTCTTCCACCATTTCGTTGGCTTGGGTTGCAATTCAACTGACCAATTCCTATAATGGGTGGATCAACTAACGCCTTTTTCGGATTGAGGTTTGATCCGGTTAGGGATCCCATACATCCGCTAAGAAAGTTGATTTTTGAACTGTTTCAACGCATTCCGTTGAACTTTGCAGTTTGTAGCACAAGGAGAATCTATGCGACAGCTATGTTCCGTTTTGTGGCTGTTATGTCTGGCTGGTTCACTCGCGATGGCCGACGACCTCAAAGTAGCGGGTCGGGTCACCATCGCCGGCTCCCAGGACCCCCTGCCCGGCGTAACCATTTCGGTCAAAGGTACAACCCTTTCGGCCGTGACTTCCGAAGACGGCTCGTATGCGCTCACCCTCGCGGGGATGAGCAATGCGACCCTCGAATTCAGCTTCCTCGGCTTCAAGCCCGTCACCCAGACGGTCGACGCCTCCAATAGCAACCTCGACATCGCCATGGAAGAGGCCCCCCTCGAACTGACGGAAGAACTCGTCATCACGGGTTTCGCCACGTCGGTCAAACGTAAAAACCTGGCGAACGCCGTCGGCAGCTACTCTGCCGAGCAGATTGCCAAGGTCAAATCGCCGACCATCGACGGCGCGCTTTCTGGTCTCGCACCCGGTGTCTCGGTCTCCGCTAACTCCGGTGCACCCGGTGGTGGTATGTCCGTGAAAATGCGCGGTGTTTCCACCATCAACGCCTCTTCCGAGCCGCTGTACGTCGTTGACGGCGTGATCGTTTCCAACGCTCAAATCCAGAGCGGTGTCAACGCCATCACCCAGGCCTCCGGCGCCGGCAACTCCGGTAACCAGGACCAGCCCACCAACCGAGTGGCTGACTTCATCCCCTCGGATATCGAGAGCATCGAAATTCTCAAAGGGCCATCGGCCGCTGCGATCTACGGCTCCAAAGCCGCCAACGGCGTTGTCGTCATCACCACCAAGCGCGGCGCTGCTGGCAAACCCGTCTACGAGTTCAACCAATCCTTCGGCTCCCGTTCGCTGATCAAGAAAATCGGTTCTCGTCGATTCACCCGCGAGACAGCGATCGCCGTTTACGGTCAAGCCGCCGCCGACGCCTTCTACACCGACCAATTCATCGATTATGAAGAGATCATGTACGGTCACGAAGGCGCGATCAATGAGACCAACTTCAGCACCAAGGGCGGTAACGAGAGCACCCGCTATTACTTCTCGGGTTCTTATCTGTCCGATGAAGGCATCGTCGAGCGCACGGGTTACGACAAGACCTCGCTTCGCCTCAACCTCGACCACAACTTCACCGAACGCCTTTCCACCAGCCTGAACGTTGGTGCCAGCCGCAGCAAATCCGCACGCGGTCTGACCGGTAACGACAATACGGGTGCGACCTTCGGCGTCGCACTCTCGGCTACGCCCTCGTTCCTCGACCTGCGCCCTGTCAACGGCGTTTACCCCGACCATCCCTTCAACACCTCCAACCCCATTCACCTGCGCGATGTCATGCGCAATGACGAGACCGTCAATCGCACCACCGCTTCCTGGAAGTTGGACTACAACATCTACGAGTCCGCGCAGCAGGCTCTGGATTTCAACATCACCGCGGGCGCCGACTACTTCTCTCTGGAAAGCGACGCCTACTTCCCCAACGAACTCCAGTTCGAGCGCGACAGCGCCAACCCCGGTTCCGCCATCGCTGGTGAAACCGAGTCGATTCTCGAGACCTTCTACCTCAACTTGACCCACACGCTGTATGCGGGCGACAACACCTTCCGCACCACCGGCGGCCTGCAGTACGAGGACCGCGACGTCAACAGCCTCAACATCTACGCTGACAACCTGATCGAAGGCCAGTCCAACGTCGACAACGGTACCCTGCTGACGGCCAGCCAGGGTCGCACGATTCAGAAGGACCAGGGCTTCTTCATTCAGGAAGAGGCAACACTTGGTTCCGCCATCCTGCTGACGGCGGGTGTCCGCGGCGACCGCTCCTCCGTCAACGGCGACACCGACAAAATCTTCACCTACCCCAAGGCCTCCGCTTCCGTTCGCCTTTCCGAATACGACTTCTGGAACGGCCTGGAAAGCTCGGTCTCCGAATTCAAGGTCCGCCTCGCCTACGGCGAAACCGGTAACCTGCCCACGCCTGTCGCCAAACGCTCCGCCTTCATCAACGCCAACGTCGAAGGTCAGGGCGGTCTGTTGCCGGGCGCACTGCGCGGCAACCCCAACATCAAGCCCGAGCGCTCCCAGGAAATCGAGGGCGGTTTCGACGCCACCTTCTGGGGCGGCAAAGGCACGGTCGAGTTCACGGTCTTCAAGAAAACCATCGACGACCTGCTGCTGTTCCGCCAACTGCCCGCTTCCTCCGGTTACACCAGCGAGTCCTTCAACGGCGGCGAAATGACCGTCGACGGCACCGAACTGGCGCTCAAGCTCAACCCGATCAAGGGCGAGCTCGACTGGGTCGTCGGTCTGAACTACTACACCTACGAGAACGAAATCACCCGTCTCGACATCCCCGCCTACAACACCGGTGGTTTCGCCACCTCCCTGGGCACCTATCGCATCGAAGAAGGCTGGTCGCCCACCTCGATCGTCGGTTCCAACCGCAACCCGGATGGCAGCCACATCAAACTCGGCGACGAAACCCCCGATTTCCAGATTGGCTGGTCCAACGACATTCGCTACCACGGCTGGACGCTGTCCTGGCTGTTTGATTGGAAGGAAGGCGGCGACGTCATCAACCTGACGAAACTGCTGACGGACCTCAACGGCACCACTGCGGACCTTGACTCCAATCCGGGTCGTGTTGCTGCCTGGCAATCTGGCGACACCCGTCCCTGGATCGAGGATGCCGGCTACATCAAACTGCGCGAGCTGAAGCTCCAGTATTCTCTCGGCGCTGGCGCGCTCAAAAGCATCGCCTATGGTCGTCTCTCCCGCGTCGACCTGAGCCTGCAGGGCCGCAATCTCAAGACTTGGACGGACTACTCCAGCTACGATCCCGAGGTCTCCAACTTCGGGTCTGTCGCCATTGGCCGCTCGGTCGAGGTTACTCCTTTCCCGTCCTCCAAAGCCTGGTACTTCAACATCGCAGTAGGACTGTAAGGTGACGCACATGAAAAAAACACAAAATCTTTCGCTTAAAAGCCTCCTTGCGCTGTTCCTGGGCTGCCTGCTCTTGATCACCCTTGGATGCTCTTCCTCTTCCGATTTGGACTTCCCCGATCCCAACAACCCCGACGAGAGCACCGCCACTGTGCAATTGCTAGTAACCGGGATCGAGTCCGGGTCGCGCACCGACCTGGGCATCTACCTTCGCGCCGTCGGCACCTTTGGCCGTGAGAACTACTACTTCGAGCCCTCTGACCCGCGCTACACCGGCGAGTTGCTGACCGGTCCGCTGGATCCTGGTGGCTTCTTGCTCACCCGGCCCTGGTCTGCCCGCTATCGCGTCGTTAAAAACTGCAATCTGCTGATCGCCAAAGCAGCAGAGACCAACAACAACGGCGCCGCTGGTTTTGCCAAAACCATGCTGGCCTATGAGCTGCTCCTCAACCTGAACTACACGGACACGAACGGCATCCGCACCGATGTCGCCAACGAAGTGCTCGGCCCGATTGTCGGTCGCAGCGAGTCCTTGGCCTTCATCGCCTCTCAGCTCGACGCTGCCCTGACCGATCTCAATGCCGCTAGTTCGTTCAATTTCCACCTCACCTCCGGCTTCAATGGCTTCAACAATCCCGCCAGCTTCGCCAAGTTCAACCGCGGCCTCCGCGCCCGCGTTGCAGCTTACCAGGGCGACTGGCAAGGTGTGCTGAACGCCCTCAATGGCTCCTTCATTGACGCCGCTGGCGCCATGAGCCTCGGTGTCTATCATGTCTACACCACCGGTGCAGGCGACCTCGTCAACCCGATGTTCGAAGTGCAGAGCGGTACGATCAAACTGTACGCGCACCCCACCTACATCGCCGATGCCGAGGCTGGCGACACCCGTGTCTCCTCCAAGACGACGGCCCGTGACAGCCGGACGGTCGACGGTCTGACCGCCGACCACGGGGTTACGATTTGGACTTCCCAAACCGCACCGCTGGCGATCCTGCGCAATGAAGAGCTGCTGCTGCTGCGCGCCGAAGCCAACATCAACCTGAGTAACTTGGCCGCGGCCGAAGCCGACATCAACGCCGTCCGTCATGCCGCCAGCGTTGGCAACGTCACGCTGACCAGCGCCAACGCCACGGCGCAACTGATTCACGAGCGCCGCTACTCGCTGTTCTCCGAAGGCCATCGCTGGGTCGACATGCGCCGCTGGGGTCTGTTGGGCAACCTGCCCCTCGACCGTGCCAGCGACATCGTCTTTCCCCGGATGCCGATCCCCACTTCCGAAACCCTCTAAGCTTCAGCCCAGCTGAAGGAAACGCCCCGAGCTCCGCGGAGTTCGGGGCGTTTTTTTTTGTGTGACGCAGCCGGTCGACTCAGTCCGCGTCGATCAGGCCCAGCTCTTTGCCCTTGGCCAGGTAATAGCGGAATGAGCGAAACTTCATGCCCAGCAGCTCGCAGGCCTTGGACTGGACGCCCCCGCTGATCTGCAAGCTCTTTTTCATATAGCGGAAGCGGATCTGGTCCAGATAGGCCTCCAAGTCCATGCCGTCGATGGGGATATGGGTATCGACAGCGGCGCTTTGCCTGGCCGCATGGGCGATATTGTGCGGCAGGTCCTCGAGCGTGATCGTCTTGCCCGGCGTCAGCGCCACCAGTCGCTCGATCGTGTTCTCCAGCTCGCGCACATTGCCTGGCCAGCTGTAGCGCTCCATCTGGGCCATGACCTCTTTGGTCAGCTCCTTGATCGGCTCACCGCATTGGTCGCAGAATTTCTGGATGAAGTGGCGGGTCAACAGCATGATGTCTTCTGGACGCTCCCGCAGCGGCGGCAGGGAGATCGGCACCACGTTGATGCGGTAAAATAAATCCTCGCGGAACTGACCCTGCTTGACCTCATGCTCGAGGTTGCGGTTGGTGGCGGCAAGCAAGCGAAAGTCGACCGGAATTTCCTGGGTGCCACCGACCCGACGGATACAGCGCTCCTGCAAGACGCGCAGCAGCTTGATCTGCATCTTCAGCGGCATCTCGCCGATCTCGTCGAGAAACAGCGTGCCGCCGCGGGCCGCCTCGAACAGGCCGTTCTTCTGGCTGTCCGCGCCGGTGAAGGAACCCTTCTCGTATCCGAACAGCTCGCTCTCGAACAGGCTTTCCGGCAGCGCGCCGCAATTGACCGAGATGAAGGAGCCGTCCGAGCGCGGTGACATCTCGTGGATCGAGCGCATGAACAGCTCCTTGCCGGTGCCGGACTCGCCCGTGACCAGAATCGTGGTATCCATGCGGGCCACGCGCTTTAAGGTCTCCATCAGAGCTTCCATGCGCTCCGATTGGTAAACCAATTTTGGACGGGTAACATCGGCCAACTTGCGCTTGAGCGCCTTGTTCTCCTCGAGAATCGTGCGGGTGCGCAGGTTGTTGCGCACGACCACACGCACTTCGTCGACGTTAAAGGGCTTGGTCAGGTAATCGACCGCACCCAGCTTCATGGCCTCGACGGCCGTCTCCGGGCTGGCGTAGGCGGTCATCATCACGACCGGGATATCGGGATCCCGCTCCTTGGAGAGCGCAAGCAACTCCAGGCCTTGGCCATCGCCTAGTTTGATGTCGGAGAGCATCAAGTCGTAGTCTTCGGACTTGATCAGTTGGCTGCCGGAAGCCACGCTCTCGCCGCAGAGCACGCGGTAGCCCTCGCGTTTGAGCGTAACTTCGAAGAAGCGCCTCATACTCGATTCGTCATCGATGACAAGTATCGTGGGTTGGCCCATGGTCCTCACTCTTTGAAGCTGGCGAGGCAAATCTCGATGCGCGTGCCCTCGTTAGGTTTGCTGCTGACATCGATCTTGCCGTGATGCATTTTTATTATGTCATAGACGATGCTCATTCCCAATCCCGTTCCGCTCTTGGAGAAACTGAGAAAGGGTGTGAAAAGGTCGCGCACCTGCTCCTCGGTCATGCCGCGGCCAAAATCCTGTACAAAGATCAGCGCTTCGTCGCCCAGGTCCTGGCAGCCTACGATAACCCGACCGCCCTCGGCCGAAGCAAAGTAGGAGTTGGCCATTAGGTTCCAGAGGATCTGCATGATCTTGGCTTGATCCGCCAAAATCATCAGCTGTTTTTCGCACAGCTCCAGCTCGAGCGCTAGCGTGGAGAACCTTTGGTCATTGCGCGACAGCGTGTAGAAGGTGGTCAGGCACTCCTGCAGCGACATCGGCACGAATGCAGCTGGCGGACCCGGTCGCGCATAGGCGAGGAACTGGGAGATGATGTCGTCCAGGCGGTGCGTCTCGCTGTCGACGATGGTTGCGAGTTCACGCGCAGTTTCGTCATTGGGAATTAACTCCTTCAGTACCTGAACGCTGCCGCTAATCGCGGCCAGCGGGTTGCGGATCTCGTGGGCCACGCCAGCCGCGACCTTGCCGATCGCGGTCATGCGCTCGTCGAGCGAGCGGTGGGCCTCGAGCATTTTAATTTTGGTCAGATCCTGGAAGATCACCATGAAACCAGGTTGGCCATCCTCGTGGATGAAGGAAGTGTAGCTGATACCCAAGTAGCGCCGCACGCCCTTGACCTGGATCCGGGTCTCGGTGCGCACCAAGTGGCGTTCACCCATTTCGTCGTAAGAGGGTAAGTTAGCCACTCCTAATAAATGCCATGCCGAGTGCTGGCCTAGCTCCTCGCGCTCCTCCATGCCCAACAGACGACAGCCCACCTGGTTGATGAAATCGACCCGGCCCGCCGTGTCACAGAGGATCAAGCCGCTGGGCAGTGTTTCGACGATTTTGCGATGGGTGCGGCGCAAGTGGATGATCCGCTGCTCACGGTCGTTGAGTGCTTGGCGGCCGGTGCGATAGGTGTGTTGCATGAACGCGCTTAGCAGCGCGGTCAGGAAACACAACACGAACTGCGCGGCAATGGCGTGACTCGTGGCTTCGGTCCACTGCCATAAGGGTTCGCTGAAGTCCTGGAACATCATTTGGCAGATCTGCACGGCCAAGTAATAAAGCGCCAGAGACAGCAGTGTCAGCACATAGATGGTGATCTTCTCCAGGAATAGCGCCGACAGCAGAATGAAAATCAAATAGGCGAACTTGAGGTTGGAGGTGATGCCCCCTGTCAGCGCGATGAGAACGGAGATGGCCGTAATATCGAGCGCAAGTTGAAGGGAGACGAAATTGTTGGCGGAGAGGTGGAAATTACTCTTGGACCAGAGCAACCAAGCATAGACAAAGTTGAGTAGCGTAAGCCAGGCGACGACGATGAAAGCAGCTTGGAACGGCAGGGAAGGGAATTCGAAAAGCTGGGTCAAGAGCTGATAGACCAACACCAACGAGAGCAATGCACCCCTGAAAATCATGAGGGATAGAATGCGGCTGGTCATGGCTTCGAGATGGGGCGGGACCGGGGTCCCGCCCTTTTCGATCAAGCGTTGTTGGCGAGTTGGAAGATGGGCAGGTACAGGGAGATGACGATAAAGCCAATCACCACGCCCAGGAACACGATGAGGAGCGGTTCGAGCATGCTCATCAGGGTCGCGACGGCGATGTCGACCTCGTCCTCATAGAAGTCCGCGATCTTGGCGAGCATGGTGTCGAGCGCACCGGTCGATTCACCTACACCGATCATGGAGACAACCATGCCCGGGAAAAGCGACAGTTTCGAGAGCGGCTCCTGAATCGTTTTACCTTCCTCGATCTCTTTGCGCACCGTCATCAGCGAGTCCTCGACGATGGCGTTACCGCTGGTTCGTGCCGTGATCTCAATGCCGTCGAGGATCGGTACACCGGCTGCGATCAGGGTGGAAAGGGTGCGGCAAAAACGTGAGATGGCAAGTTTGCGCATGAGGTCGCCAATGACGGGGACTTTGAGGGTGAGCTTGTCGAGCACCCTGCGACCATGGTAGGTGCCATGATAGCGCTTAAGCAGGTAGACCACCAGGCAGAGGAAAATGATGATGAAGATGATGTAGCTTTCGACAAATTTCGAGATCCCCAAGGTGATCCGCGTCGGGAGCGGCAACTGGTTGCCGGATGCGGAGAACATGGCCGCAAAGGTGGGAATAACGAAGTACATGATGATCATAATGACCGCAAAGGCCACGAAACAGACGATGCCGGGGTAAGTCAGCGCCGATTTGACCTGGGACTTGAGCTTGACGGCTTTTTCGATGTAGTTGGAGAGGCGATCGAGGATCTGGTCGAGGATACCGCCGGCCTCGCCGGCGGCGATCATATTGACGTAGAGTTGATCGAAGGCTTTGGGGTGCTTGCGCATCGCGTCGGAGAGCGTGGAACCGCTCTCGACATCGGAGCGCGTGCTTTGGATGACGCTGGCAAAGGTCTTGCTCTCTTGCTGGGATCCGAGAATTTCGAGGCATTGGATCAGGGGCAGGCCGGCGTCGATCATGACCGAGAACTGACGTGTGAAAATGGCCAGATCCTTGGGCTTGATACCACCGCCGATACCTGGCAGCTTGAATTCTCGGCCTTCTTCCTTGACCGAGGAGGGGGTGATCTGTCGTTGCCGGAGAATCGCTTCCGCCTCCTCCTTGGTCTTGGCGACGAGGACGCCTTTCTGGGCCTCACCGGCCTTGTTCTTACCTTTCCACTGATACTTGGCCATGTCCTACCCCTTGTCTCCTAGCGCATCCGACCTTTGGGACGAGATGCTTGGTCGACGTGTTCCACGAGACCCGCGCCCCGTTCGATCATTTCCTTGAGTTCGTCTTCGTTGGAGCTGGCCCCGAGCGCCACCTCCATGGTGATCAATTTTTTGAAGTAGGCGGTGGCAAGCGCTTGGTTGAAGGTCTGCATGCCATGGCGGGCCTGGCCGGCTTGCATCGCCGAATAGATCTGGTGGATCTTGTCCTGGCGAATCAGATTGCGGATCGCCGAGTCGGGAATGAGAATTTCCATGATCAGGACTCGACCCTTGCCCGAGGCTTTGGGCAACAGGGTTTGACACATGATGCCCTCGAGCGCCAGGGAGAGCTGAGCGCGAACCTGGGACTGCTGGTGGGCGGGGAACGAGTCGATCAGGCGGTTGATCGTTTCGGAGGCCGAGTTGGTGTGCAAGGTGGCAAAGGTCAAGTGGCCCGTCTCGGCGATGGTGATGGCGGTTTCCATGGTTTCGAGGTCGCGCATCTCACCGATCAGGATCACGTCTGGGTCCTGGCGCAGGGCGCTGCGCAGCGCCGAAGAGAAGGAATTGGTGTCCGAATGGACCTCCCGCTGGTTGACCAAACAGTTCTTGTGGGTGTGCAGGAACTCGATCGGGTCCTCGATGGTGAGGATGTGGCTGTGACGCTCGTTGTTGATCTTGTCGATCATCGAAGCCAGGGTCGTCGATTTGCCGGAGCCCGTTGGACCGGTGACGAGGATTAGACCGCGGGGCTTGCTGCACAGTTTCGTGACGATCGGTGGCAGACCCAGGTCCGCCATGGCGGGCACCACGGCCGGGATCGTGCGGAAGACACCGGCGATCGCGCCCTTCTGGTTATAGATGTTGGCACGAAAGCGCGACAGACCCTTGACCCCGAAGGAGAGGTCGATCTCGAGGTCCTCCTCAAGGCGGTGCTTCTGAGCATCGGTCAGAACCGAATAGCAGAGCTGCTTGGTTTCCGAGGCATTGAGCGGCGGGGCCTTGAGTGGAATCAGGCGACCGTCGACCCTGATCTGGGGCGCCGAGTTCGTGGTGATGTGAAGGTCGCTGCCATTCTGTTCGACCATCGTTTTGAGTAGTTGAGAAAGCGTAATCGACATGGCGCGCTCCTAGAGTACCGTTTCCTTGACCACTTCCTCAATGGAACTGACGCCGGCGAGGATCTTGTGAATGCCGCTGCGCCTGAGGGTGATCATGCCGTTTTCTACCGCCGAGGCACGCAGTTCCATGGTGTTGGCACCCATCAGTATCTGCTCTTTGATCGCTTCGTTGACGTCGAGCACCTCGTAGAGGCCAACCCGGCCCTTGTTGCCGCTTCCATTGCACGTGGCACAACCGCGACCCTCCATGATCTGGGCGCTCTCGGCCTCGGCGCGCGTCATGCCGATGTCGATCAAGGCCTGGACGGGAATCGAGACGACCTCTTTACACTGCTTGCAGGCGCGGCGAATCAGGCGCTGGGCGACGATGCAGTGGACGGAGGTGGCGACAAGAAAGGGCTCGATCCCCATGTTCATGAGGCGGTTGATCGTGGACGGGGCGTCGTTGGTATGCAGGGTCGAGAGCACAAGGTGGCCGGTCAGGGAGGCCTTGATCGCGATTTCGGCCGTCTCGAAGTCGCGGATCTCGCCGACCAGGACGATGTTGGGGTCTTGTCGCAGGAAGGAGCGCAGGGCCGCAGCGAAGTTCAGGCCAATATTCTCCTTGACCTGGACCTGGTTGATGCCGGCCATGTTGAACTCGACCGGGTCTTCCGCGGTCATGATATTCGTGGTGGGTTGGTTCAGCTGCTGGATCGAACTGTAAAGCGTGTTGGTCTTGCCGGAGCCGGTCGGGCCCGTGACCAGAACCATGCCCCAGGGACGGGCAATGGCAGACTGGAAGATATTGAGAGAATGTTCCTCGAAACCCAGCTTGGTCATGTCCAACATCAGGTTGTCCTGGTCGAGCAACCGCAGGACGACCTTTTCGCCGAACAAACAGGGCAGGACAGAAACGCGATAGTCCAATTCCTTTTTGCGGCCATCGAGGTTCATTTTCAGTTTGATGCGGCCGTCTTGGGGCAGGCGCTTCTCGGAGATGTCCAGTTTCGAGAGAATTTTGAGGCGGCTGATGATGGCGTCGCGCATTTTCATGGGCGGCGTCATGGCCTCGTGCAACACGCCGTCAATGCGGTAGCGCACGCGGAACTCTTTCTCGTAGGGCTCGACGTGGATGTCGGAAGCGCCCTTGCGCACGGCCTCGGTGAGGATAATGTTGACGAGCTTGACGACGGGCGCCTGTTCCGAGGAGTTCTGCAGCGTGTTGGCGTCGATTTCGTTCTCGTCTTCGATCAGCTCCATTTCCGTGTTGTCGGCCAGCGCCTCTTCCTGCGCCATCTGCATGTCGTCCATCACTTTCTTGAGCTCGATCGCGGACTCCGAGCCGTAAGCCTTGGTGATGGCGTCGCCGATCGCCATTTCAGAGGCGACCACGGGCTCGACATTGTAGCCCGTCATGAACTTGATGTCGTCCATGGCAAAGACGTTGGTGGGGTCCGTCATCGCCAGGGTCAGGGTGGCGCCTTGACGGCTGATCGGCATGACCAGATACTTGCGCGCGACTTCAGGAGGAACCAGTTTGGTGATGGCCGTTTCGATTTGCAGATTGGCCAGATTGATGGCGGGGACACCATACTGTTTGCTGAGGAACTGAGTGATTTGGTCTTCTTTGACGAACCCCAGTTTGATCAGGGCAAAACCCAAGCGCCAGCCTTCTTGGGCCTGGGCTTTCATGGCCTGCTCCACCTGTTCTTTGGTGGCGATATTTGCTTTGACGAGGAGCTCTCCAAGCTTGGTGCTCACTGATCCCCCTAATGGCAGCGCCGATACACCACCATAATTCTTTGTGCCAGGAATTGTCAATGTTAAGTAGCACGACGGTTAACTATATCACATTGTGATAGTTACTGGGAGATGTGACAGGCTTCTTGGCCCTGACTAGAAGAAAAATCAGCGAAGACTGCCAAAAAAATAGTGAACAAGGCAGTTTTCCGCGTTCGGTCCGCCAGGCCGTGTGGATTGGCCCAGCCATGGGCATGGCGGGACTCAGCCCAGCTTGGCTGCCGTGCGCGTGGCTTCCTCGACCGCCCGGGCGAGGGTCGAGCGGATCTTGCCATCTTCCAAGGTCAACAGCGCGGAGATCGTACAACCGGAGGGCGTCGTTACCTCGTCCTTGAGGGTTGCCGGGTGTTTGCCGGTGCGCTGCAGCATCAGTGCCGCACCCAGCATGGTCTGGCTGACCAGTTTGAAGGCGATGTCACGGGGCAGGCCGACCTTGACGGCCCCGTCGGCCAGCGCCTCCATGATCAAGTAAGCGTAGGCAGGGCCGGCGCCGCTGACAGCCGTGACCGCGTTGAGGTGGCGTTCGGGCAAGCTGAAACAGGTACCCACGGCACTGAAAATGCAGTCCGCCAGCGAGCTGTGGGCCTCGTCAACCGCCCGTCCAGGCGAGATCACGGTGGCGCCCGCGCCGATCATGCAGGGCGTGTTGGGCATGGCTCGCACGATTGCCGTTTCCGGCAGAACCTCTTCCATCTGCGCCAAAGTCACGCCGGCGGCGATCGAAATCACCAGCGCCTCGCGCTTGATGCCGTGGTTCTTGAGCGTCGTCAGGATCGGCAGGACGCCGTGCGGTTTGGTACAAACCAGGAAAAGATCGCATTCCGGCACCCATTCGGGCCGAAAGGGCGCGGCCACCCTGACGCCGAGCTCGTCAGCGACTCTGAGGCAACTGGCCTTGGTGTTGACGGCGGCGTAGATCTGGTCCCGTTCGACCAGTTCGGCGTCGAGCAGGCCCTTGATCAGGGTTTTGCCCATGATGCCGGTGCCGATGACCCCAATCCGGGTGGTAGCGAGATGTTCCTTGCTCATGACTCCTCCTGGTTGCGGGCGTAGCACAGCATCTTGGAGTGGACACAGTGACTGAAGCGGTCATAGCTGCAGCGAAAGACGGCGGCGACACCGCGCAGGTCGAGGAAATAGCAGAGAAAATCCTCGGGCGCCGGTTCGGCGTAAGGGTAGGGTCGACCCATGCTCAAGTAAGGGAGTGCGTCCGCGGGCAGATCGAAACGCGCGATCTGGGGCAGGAGCCGCTCGACCGGCCAAAGGTGGGGCGTCAGATCACCGTCGAAGTGCTCCAGGGCGATACAGTCCTCGAGGCGAACCGGGCCAACCGAGGTGCGCGACAGCGCTGTCAGGTGACCACAGCTGCCCAGCGCCGCACCCAAGTCGCGACCGAGTGCGCGGATGTAGGTGCCTGTCGAACAACGGGTTTCGCAGATCAAGGTGCGCTCGTCCCGCTTGCGCAGGGCCAGTTCGTGAAGCGTGATCTCGACCGGCGCCAGGGCGACCTCCTCGTGCTGTCGCGCCAGGGCATAACTGCGCTTGCCATCGACCTTTTTGGCCGAGTAGACAGGAGGGACTTGGAACTGGCGGCCGCGGAAGCGCTCGACCAGCTCGGCTAGTTGGCGTTCGTCGAAGGCGGGCACCGGGCATTCCAGATCGACCTCGCCCGTCGGGTCGAGCGTGTTCGTGCGCTGGCCGAGGCGGATCTCCGCCAGGTAGGATTTGGGTAACAGGTGGACGTCGTCGGCGAAGCGGGTCGCCTTGCCGATCGCCATGATCATCACGCCCGAGGCGAAGGGATCGAGCGTGCCCGTATGGCCGACTTTGAGCTTTTTGGGCAGGAAGCGCCGCAGGCGGGCAACCATGTCGTGGGACGTGGGTCCCGCCGGTTTGAGAACGGGCAGGAACCCGAAAAGCAGGGTATCAGGCTTCATCGTCATCCACGTCGTCATCGTCCTCGACGTCGTCGTCCAGGTCGTCGTCGTCCAGGTCGTCGTCCTCGTCCAGGTCGTCGTCCTCGGCGTCGTCGTCCTCGACGTCGTCGCCCTCGGCGTCGTCGTCCAGGTCGTCGTCGTCCTCGACGTCGGCAGGGTCGGCGGGCGGAATCACCAGGGTGTCGAGAATTTGCTGAATGCGCTCCACATCCTCGCCGCTGGTGTCGAGATGGAAGCGCAATTCAGGAATGCGCCGCAGGCGGATGCTCTTGGCGATGATGCGCTTGAGCGCGCCACGGGCGCGGCTGAGCGCGGCCATCACGGGTTCGGGTTCCTCGCCGCCCAAGGTCACCGAGATGTCGGCGAACTGCAGATCGGAACTCAGGCGGACATGCGTCACGGTCACGCAATCCATTTTGGGGTCACGCAATTGAAACGACAGCGCCTCGCTGATGACCTGGCGGAACTGTTTGGGCAATTTTTCTTTATGAGACATGAACTATTTCACCGGCAACAGCACAGCACCGGAGTCGCACTGCGACCCCGGTGGGCATGGTGTTCAGAGTTGGGGTCTGGGTAACCGTCAGAGCTGGGTCGCCTGGACCTTTTCCATGATGTAGAAGACGAGCGTGTCACCTTCGATCAGATCGGAGAAGCCGTTGATGCCGACGCCGCATTCGTAGCCCATTTTGACTTCGCTGACGTCGTCTTTGAAGCGTTTGAGCGTTTGCAGCGAGCCGTCGAAGATCTGGTTCTCGCCGCGCTTGACCCGAACCTTGCTGTCGCGTTTGATCAGGCCGTTATCGACAATACAACCGGCCACTTTGCCGAGCTTGGCGACGCTGAAGATCTGGCGCACGGTGGCGCGGCCGATCTCGCGTTCTTCCAAGGTCGGTGCGACCAGACCGAGCATGGCGGCCTCGATCTCGCGCACAACCTCGTAGATGATCGAGTAGTGGCGAACGTCGATACCTTCCTGTTCGGCCAAATCCTGGGCTTTGCGCTCGGATTTGGTGTTGAAGCCGATAATGATCGAGTCCGAAGCCACTGCCAGCAGTACGTCGTTCTCTGTGATCGAGCCGACGCCCTGGTGGACGATGCGCAGGTTGACCTTCTCGCTCTTGATCTTGTTGAGGGCGAACACCAGACCTTCGATACTGCCCTGCACGTCGGCCTTGATGATGACCGGCAGGTCCTTGATCTCGGACTGCTTGAGGTTGTTGAAGAGCTGGTCCAGCGAGGTGTGCTGGTGGCGGCGCAGGTGGTCCTCGCGTGCTTTTTCACGGCGGAACGAGGCGATCTTGCGGGCCGAGATCTCGTCCTCGACGACCTGGAAGAGGTCGCCGGCGGTTGGCACGTCCTGGACGCCGAGGATTTCGACCGGCGTCGAGGGCATGGCGACATCGACATTGCGGCCGAGGTCGTCGTGCATGGCGCGGATCTTACCGTAGGTCTGGCCGGTGATGAAGTACTCGCCGACCCGCAGCACGCCGTCTTGGACGACGACGGTCGCGACCGGACCACGGCCGCGGTCGAGTTTGGCCTCGATCACGGTGCCTTTGGCGCGGCGGTTGACGGAGGCTTTGTAGTCGTTGAGGTCGGCGACCAGCAAGATCATCTCCAGCAGGTTGTCGAGGCCGATGTTCTTCTTGGCCGAGACCTGAACGCAGGGGCTATCGCCACCGAATTCTTCGACGACCAGCTCGTGCTCGGTCAGCATTTGCTTGACCTTGTCGGGTTGGGCATCGGGCTTGTCGATCTTGTTGATACAGGTAATGATCGGAACCTTGGCGGCCTTGGCGTGGTTGATCGCCTCGACCGTCTGGGGTTTGACGCCGTCATCGGCGGCGACGACCAGAACGACGATGTCGGTGACAGAGGCACCGCGGGCACGCATCTTGGTGAAGGCCTCGTGACCAGGAGTATCCAGGAAGACGATGCGCTTCTCGCCGTAGGGCACCGAGTAGGCACCGATGTGCTGGGTGATGCCGCCGGCCTCGCCAGAGGCGACCTTGGCTTTGCGGATGGCGTCGAGCAGGGTGGTTTTACCGTGGTCGACGTGGCCCATGATGGTGACGATTGGCGCGCGGGTCTCGAGGTTGCCAGCGTCCTCGTCCGAGGACGCCTCGATCGATTCTTCCTCGCGAATTTGCAGGTCTTCCTCGAAGCTGACGATCTCCGCCAGGTAGCCAAAGTCCTTGGCGATTTCGATCGCCAATTCGGCTTCCAGGACGTCGTTGAGGGTGGCCATGATGCCTTTCTCGAACAGGCGCTTGATCACGTCTTTGGCCTTGCGATTGACTTTTTCGGCGATCTCCTTGACGGTCGCGCCCTCACTCAGCATGATGATGCCGAGATCTTCGCCAGGCAGTTCCACGCGGGTCGTGGTGACGACCTTGATCTTTTCAATTTGTTCGTCTTCTTTGCGTTTGCCCTTCTTCTTGGAGGAAGGTTTTTGCGCGCCGAAGCGACTGCGGGTACCGGCACTTTTGAGGTTGACCGCCGGGGGCATGCTGGAGCCGGAGCCGAAGCCGCCGCCACCGCCGCCAGGACGGGCCGGACGTGCGGGACGCTGCGAACGGTTGTCATCGTCCTCGTCCTTGCCAAATCCACCTTCTTTAGCGCGGGGGTCAAAACGACCGCCGCCACCGCCGCCAGGTCCGCCACCGCGGTTATCGCGGGGGGGGCCGCCTGGGCCGCGGC
>CAYRFM010000015.1:0-104630 GCA_964423555.1 uncultured Holophagae bacterium
GCCCGCCTGGGTGCCAGACTCTGCCTCCGCAATCAACCTGACAAAGTCGTACTAGGACTTTCCAGGCTTTTTCTAGTACGACTTTGTCAGGTTGGTCGGGCCAACTCTTTTTTGCCGACTCCGCCCAGCAGTCACCTTCCCATCCTTATGCCTCATATAGGGAATAAGTCACTTTTCGGCCTAGAGAGGCAGCGTCTCAGCAGGAGAACCGTGTTTGTGGCAATGCACAAAGTCCCCAATCCTGGGAACGTCGGGTTTGGGGAAAGGTGAGGCCAGGGTTCTGTAGTCGGAACAAGTGCGGCTATTGCTCCGTCGACTGTACCCGTTCCAATGTTGCTAAATTGCTTTACCTCACTTTTCCTGGCTCCGCCAACCATGCGCGTGCCCCGCAGCCACTAACTGGTGAGCCAGCCTGAGTGCCTGTCTTTGCCTTGATCACCAAACTAACAAAGTCGTGCTAGCGGCGAATAGGCTTTCGGGGGTCGGCCAGTAGCTTGGCCGGTGGGTCGGGGCTGGTCAGGCTTTCGAGGAAGGCGATCAAGTCGCGTAGCTCGCTCGCTTGGAGTTCCAGCGGTTGCAGCAGCGGATCTTGATGGTGGCCCAGGCGGACCTGGCGTTCGAGGGTGTTGTAGAAGTCCAGCACCTCGGTCAGGGTGGCCAGTTGGCCCTGGTGCATGTAGGGCGCCGTGCGGGCGACGTTGCGCAGCGTCGGCGTCTTGAACTGCCCCCATTGATCGCTTTTCTGCTGGAGGAAGCGCAGGCGCTGGGCGGCGGCACCGTCGGCGGCGTCGCTGAAAGGGCCGTCGGCGCGGAAGGGGTTCTCCAGGAGCTCGGTCAGGCCCTGGTAGCGACCGGCGTCTTTGGGCAGGTTGCCGTGTAACGGCGGTACGCCGGTATCGTGAAACTCGCCGTCGCTGAAGTTGGGGCCCGCGTGGCAGTTGCGGCAACGGGCCTTGCCGATGAATAGGCGCAGACCGCGGCGCTGGGCCGGGTCGAGCAGATCATCACCGCTGCTGTCACCCGCGGCCAGGGCGGTCACGAAGCGGTCGAACGGCGCGTTGTAGGCGACCAGGCGGCGCTCGTAGGCGGCGATCGCCTTGCCCAGGTTGGCGAAGGCCTTGCTCACCGCCTCCCGTTCGGACTCGGCCAGGGCCTGCCAGGCCTGGCCGCGCGGGTCGTCGGGGGCGTTTGGCAGCGGCAGGGCGTCGTGGGGCTGGTCGGAGGCCAGCACGCTCGGCAGTGGGCCAAAGAGCTGCTCGTAAGCCGTTTTCAAAGTTGCCTCGCTCGCAACGATCCTAAGTATCGCCAGGCGGTTACCTCCGAATTCGCGGGCGTCTTCAAACGGCGCCAAGGCTTGAGCCCAAAGGCTGTCGCTGCGACCGTCCCAGAAGAACCAGCGCTGGCCGGCGGTGTTCAGGATCGTCGGCGTGTGCCGGCGCACCTCCTCGAGCCCACGGGACAGCGGGGTCGCGTCGCTAAAGGCGCGCTCGGGCAGGTGGCAGGTCGCGCAAGAGACCAGGCCGTTGGCGGAGAAGCGGCTTTCGAAGAACAGGTGCTGGCCCAACTCGGCGGCGCGCGCATCATCGGCGACCCGGTTCGTCGGATCGGGCGGCAACGGCGTCGGCGCGAAGGTCAGGATCTTGGCGAGCTCTTCGCTGCTGAACACGACCGGCTCGTCCGGCCCACCGACCAGCACGAACAGGAGCAACAGCGCGCTCATTCGAGAGCGACCACAACGCGGGCACGCTCGGTGCGACCCTCGCTGCTGATATCGAAATAGAGCTCCCAACGGCCCGGCATGTGGAACAGCATGCCCTCGACTTTGAAGTGCCCGCCGCTCAGGACTTGGACGATGGGCTGGGTCGTCATGCCGTGGCGGTGTTCCGGCATGCGGCCATCGACGCTGAGCCTTTCGCCGGTCAGGGGCTTGCCATCGGCACGGACGACTTGGACGTCGAGTGTGAACGGCTCGTTGAGCGGAATCTGCTGCGGCTGGCTGGTGTAGTGCACCAGGTAAGTGCCGAGCAGGGTGCGGACCTCGTGGGCCGGGCCGGTGGCGAGCAGTGCGAGTGCGAGCAGGGTGGTCATGGAAACCTCGTCAAGGCGTGCTGGCGGGCGGGTTCTTCCAGGTGTAGGCGCGGCCGGCGCTGAGGGTGACCCGCCAGGTACCGTCCAGGTCGAAAATCTGGATGCGGTGGTTGCCGTAGTCGACGACGATCAGGCGTTCGCGGTCGTCGATCGCCAGTCCGGCAGGGTACCAGAGCTGGCCCATCTTGTCGCCGCGTGTGCCGAAGGCGCGGACGAAGCGGCCGCCCTTGTCGTAGGTGACGATGCGGTGGGCGGCGCTGTCGCTGACGTAGAGGTTGCCGCGGCTGTCGCGAGCAATGCCGAAGGGGCGGCCCAATCTGCCTTCTGCGGCGGCGCCGATGGTTTGCACCACCTTGCCACGGCGGTCGAAGGCGACGACCTTGCCCTGGCGGCCATCGACGACAAAGGCGCGCTTGCCCTTGGGGTCGAGCACCAAATCTTGGGGCAGCGACAGCGCGCCCTCGCGTTTGTCCGGTCCGCCGTAGGAGCGGCGGTAGTGCCAGGCCTGGTCGAAGACGTGGATGCGGGCGTTGGCGGTATCGATGAGGTGGAGCTCCTGGCCGCCGACCAGGGCGGTTGCCCGGATCGGCCACTCGAGCGCGGGCATGCTCTTGGTCAGGGTCTCGATCTCCAGGGAACCCGCGAACTGGGTCATCTCGGGCAGGTACTTGAGCTCGGCGCCGGGCTCGAAGTCCATGTGGTATTCCTGGATGCGACCGAGCAGCAGATCGCTGGTCAGAACGCGGCGCTTGGCGACATCCAGCCACACGCCGGAGGTGTCGAGCATCAGCCCGAACTGTTCGCCGCGCTCGCCGAACTTGTTGATGTTGATGGGAATATCGTGGCGCAGGTCGTAGAGCAGGACGAAGTGGGCCTCGGGCTCGGCGACGGCGAGGATGCCTTGGTCGATGGCCAGGTGCCGGCCGAAGTGGGTGCGTTTGCGGGCAGGGGAGAGGTCGGGCTCGCTCATGCCCTTGGGGTCGCGCGCCAGGATTTGGACGCGGTCCTCGATGGCCTCGCAGACGACGGCAAAGCGCTCCTGCGGGTCGATGGCGGCGGCGACAGGGTAGTGCAGTTTGCCCTGGCCTTCGTGGGGCAAAATCTCGTGTTGGCCCCAGGTGCCGAGGAAGGCTCCGTCGGGCGCGAAGGCCTGGATGCGGTGGTTGCGCTGGTCCACGACGAGCAGGCGGCCGGCCGACCAGAGCAGGCAACTGGGGGTGTCGAACAGGCCAGGATAGACGCCGTAGTCACCCCAGCTGCGCAGAAACTTGCCGGCGGCGTCGGTGACGAGGATGCGGTGGTTGCCGGTATCGGCGACGAACAGGCTGCCGTCGGGGGCGACGAGCACGTCCTCGGGTCGCTTCATGGGACGTGGCCCCGGGTCGAGGGCGAACAGGAACGTGCCGGCGCGGTCAAACGCCTGGACGCGGTGATTGCCGGCGTCGGCGACGTAGACGCGCTCGCCCTGGACGGCCAGGCCGGTCGGCTCGTGCAGTTGGCCCGGCGCCTTGCCGGGGCGACCCCAGGCGCGCAGGCGCTTGCCGGCTTGGTCGTAGACGGCGATCTGGTCGCGGCCGCGGTCGGCGACGTAGAGTTCGCTTGCGCCGAAGGCCAGACCGCTGGGCTCCAGCAGGTCGGCGATGCGCAGCGCCAGCGCGCCGTCGGCGGCGCGGATTTCGACGGTGCCGGCGCCGGCATTGGCGACGACGATACGGCCCTGGGCGTCGACGGCGACGTCGCTGGGCGCGGCCAGGTCAGCGACCGCGCCGCGATAGTCGCCAAACCAGAACGGCTCCTCGGCCAACAGCGTGCCGCAAAGGGCAAGCAGGAGACAGAGCAGCGGGGAGCGGGGCGCTATGTGCATGGGCAACCTCTAAGGCGCAGTATGGCCAGTTAATAGTCTAGCGCCACCGTCCGAAGCTGTCGAGTGCGCTTGGCCGCAAGGCAGGCGACGGCGCACGCTGGCGGCCATTTTTTTGCGGCCCGACCCGAAAAGTTTACAAAGCTGCGGCCCAAATGCGGGGCGTTTGCCGGCAAATCTGGGCAAGGGCAGGGGTCAGCGTTTTATTTTTAGGTATTTGAGCTAGGTGTGGATGCCCGCTTTTTCGTATTATGATCGTGAAGGAACCATCGGAGGTGTCGTTTGAAATCTTTGTCTTGTACCCTGCTGTTGGCATTCGCGCTGGGTCTGCCCGCGCTCGCCCACCAGGACGACCCCAAACTGCGCGACCGCGTACCCTGTTACAAGGGGCCCGGCTACCGTTACGGCCAGGCCCAAAAAATCGCTGTCGACTTTCCCAAAAGCCAGGTGACCCTGATGAGCTGGCTGCCGCTGGGCGAGTTTGGTCCCCAACACACCACCGGCAACGACTGCTGGGGCTACGTCTCTGCCGGCGGCCGCGAATATGCCTTGGTCGGCCTGTCACACGGCACCGGCTTCGTCGAAATCACCGATCCAGGCAACCCCAACATTGTCGGCGTGATTGACGGGTTGGGCAGTCTCTGGCGCGACATCAAGGTCTATCGCAACCACGCCTATATCGTCACCGAGGGTGGCAGCGGCATCCAGGTCGTCGACATGAGCCAGATCGACGCCGGCATCCTGACCCAGCGCGCCTACGTCGACCCGGTCGACTCGCCCTGGACCCACAACGTCGCGGTCGACACCGATAGCGGCTTCCTCTACCGCTGCGGCGGCGACGAGAACGGCCTGCGCATCTACAGCCTGGCCAATCCCGACGCGCCGGTCAAGGTTGCCGAGTGGCAGGACCGCTACGTCCACGACGTCCAGGTCGTCACCTATACCTCCGGTCCCTACGCGGGCCGCCAGATCGCCTTTGCCTGTTCCGGCTTCAACGGCGGTAGTGTCAATACGGGGCTGTCGATATTGGACGTGACCGACAAGAGCGCGATCCAGGTGCTGGCCAACTACGAGTACCCCAACGGCGCATACTCTCACCAGGGTTGGCTCTCCGCCGACAAGCACTATTTCTACCTTGGCGACGAGTTTGACGAACGCGCCATAGGCCTGCCGACGACCACCCACGTGATCGACGTCAGCGATTTGAACAACCCCCACCAGGTCAGCACCTTCACCTCCGGGCGCAGCGCGATCGACCACAATCTCTACGTCCGCGGCAACTTGATCTTCGAGGCCAACTACCGCTCCGGCCTACGCGTTTTCGATGCTTCCAACCCGACCGCGCCCCAGGAGGTCGCCTTCTTCGACACCTGGGAGACGGATGACCAACCCCAGTTCAACGGGCTCTGGAGCAGCTTTCCCTTCTTCCCCAGCGGCACGATCATCGGCTCCGATTTCGAGAAGGGCCTGTTTGTTTGGCGCCTCGACTACAAGCAACCGCAAGTGGTCAACAGCCGCCTGCTGTTCCCCTGGATTTCCAACAGCAACGACTACGAGAGCACGCTCCACCTCAGCAACTATGGTACCGAGGCCGCCACGGTGACCTTGACCGCCCGCCGCGCCAACGGCGACGAGCAGAGCTCCGCGCAATACCCGATTCCGGCGCGCGGCTTCCTCGAGCTCAAGGCGTCCGAGGTCTTTGCCAACCTCGGCAAGGGCGCCGGCTTCTCGGTTGTGGCCGAGAGCTCGACGACCAGCCTGTCCGGGCGTTGGACGACCTACGACCGGGTCAACTTCTCGCCCTCACAAGGCGTGGCCATCGAGCTCACCGGCCAGAACGCCAAGAACAACACCCTGGCGACCACGGTCAACCTCGGTAGCTTGCCGCTGAACGATACCTTCACTTCGGCGCCGGTGCTGATCAACACCGCCGACGCCGAGGCCCAGGTCACCGTCTACTACTTCGATGCTTCCGGCCTGTTGAAACAGACGGATGTCCAGACCCTGACACCGCTGCGCCCCTGGGTACCGAGGGTCAACGACGAGAACCTGGGACCGGTCTACGCGATCGCCACCAGTTCGGTCGAAATCACCGGCGTGGCCTTCATCTTCAACCCCGAGGGCCAGACCGCGATCGGGACCTCGACCGCCGTCGACAACTTCCAACCACCGCAGTAGCCAGTGCGAAAGGACGAGGGTTGTCACCGCCCTCGTCCCCGGCGGCAGCGCGGTCGCACCCTATAACGCCAGCCCCAACGTGCCGTCACAGCCAGCTTGCAGGTACCGAACCTATCGTGTAAACTGTAGCTGATTCCAGGCCGTATGCGGGCTTGGCGGGTGAATATCCTTCTTCAATGGCTGAGATCTCTCTCCCCTTATATTCGTGTTGCCTGGGTTCGCCGAGAGCCCGGCTGGAGGAGAATCACCCTATGCGTCTTTATCGCACCCTGCCCCTACTGCTCTGTCTGTTTGCCTTTGCCCATGACGACGACCCCAAACTGTTGGACCGGCAGGAGCCCCGTATCGCCCCGGCCTTCCGCCTCGCCGTGAACGGCAAGTTGGGTCAGCCTGCCTTTCCAGCCGAAGGCGTCGAGTTGCTCAGCTGGCTGCCACTCAACGAATTTGGCGCCTTTTCGGCCGCCAACGATTGTTGGGGCTATGTCTCGCCGTCCGGGCGCGAGTACGCCATCATCGGCCTGAGCTCCGCCACCGCTTTTGTCGAGGTCAGCCAACCCGACGATGCCCAGATTGTCGCCGTCAAGCCCGGACCCTCCAGTTCCTGGCGGGACATCAAGACCTATCAGCACTACGCCTACGCGGTGAGCGAGGGTGGTAGCGGCGTGCAGGTCTTCGACTTGGAGGATATCGACGACGGCGTCGTGACCTTGGTCAATACCATCACCGAGGGCGGCACCCAGGCCACCCACAACGTCGCCATTGATACCGACAGCGGCTTCCTCTACCGTTGCGGCGGCTCCAGCAACGGCCTGCGCATCTACAGCCTCGCTAACCCCGCCCAGCCGACCCTGGTCGCCCAGTGGCAGGACCGCTATGTCCACGATGCCCAACCCGTGACCTATACGACGGGTCCCCACGCCGGCCGCCAGATTGTCTTTGCCTGTGCCGGCTTCAATGGCGGTTCGGTCATGACCGGCCTGAGCATTCTGGACGTGACCGACAAGCAGAACATCCAGGTCCTGTCCCATCTCGAATACCCCGTCGCCAGTTACTCGCACCAAGGCTGGCTGTCCGCCGACCAGAATTACTTCTACCTCAATGACGAACTGGACGAGAGCGACAATCACATCAACACCACGACCCACGTCATTGATATTCACGACTTCTCAAACCCTTTCCAGACCGCTACCTTTTCCAGTGGTGTGCCGGCCATCGACCACAACCTCTACACCGTCGGCAACCTCATCTTCGAGGCCAACTACCGCAGCGGCCTGCGCATTTTCGACGCCACCAACCCCACCGCGCCGACGCCATTCGCCTATTTCGACACCTATCCCGAAGACAACAATACCCGCTTCAACGGGCTGTGGAGCAACTACCCGTTCTTCCCGAGCGGCACCATCATCGGCAGCGACATCGAGCGTGGCCTGTTCGTCTGGCGGCTGCAACAGCCCAACCCGCTCGACCTCAATGGCGACGGCGTCGTCAACAACCTCGACTTCGGCCTGGCCGTGGACGAGTGGGACAAATGCTGCGGCATCGACTTCAACGAAAGCGGTCGCAACGACATTCTCGACCTGATCACCCTCGAGAATGCGGTCACCGGCCAGACCCCCTAAAAGACGTGCCCGGCCGATAGGGCCGGGCCCTTGCGCGACCGCGAGCGATTGCTTGCGGCGCCTAAGCTAGACTGTGCCAAAATAGGGAGAGCGCCGCGTTTGGAAGCACGCCCTTCGAGGCCCGGAGCCACCGGTGCGCAGCTGGTTTTTTAGACGAGATCGGACGTTTTTTTTGGGGGAAAGTTTAGCTCATGCTATTTCCGCCATGCTCCGATTAGATTGGGAGAACTGGTTTCAGGTTCACATCACTGGGCACAAGGCAGCTATGACCTACCGCGAACATCTCCTTCCGCATTGGCGTATGGCCGGGTTTGATCGGCTCGAACGCATGCCCCTCCGGCTCAACGCGGGTCGCGGTGCTCTCCGTCTCGTTCCTCATCCCCAGGGCACCTTGCTAGAGCGCTGTTATCGCCATGGTGGGCTGCGCCGTTTCTGCTTGCCCGACTATTTCCTGCGCTCCGACCGCCCCGTTGAAGAGTTGGCCCGACACCGCCAGGCCCATGAGGGCGGCATTGCCACGGTCGAGCCCGTCGGCTGGGCCGAGCAACGGGTTCATTTGCCCGGTTTTCGCCGCTACTTCTATTATTCCGTCTTCGATGCCGACGCGACCCCCCTGCCGACCGTGCTCGCCGGACTCGGCCAGCGCCGCCTCTCCGCCCAGATGGCCGCGATTCTGCACCGCCTCTTCCGGCTCGGCATCCATCATCACGACCTCAATCTCAACAACTGGTTGGTCGCTGGCGAACGCCTGTTGCTGATCGATTTCGATCGCGCCCGCCTCGTCGATTGGGATGCCGCCGGCTTCCTTGGCCGGGCCCTGGCCCGCATCGCGCGCTCCGGCAAAAAGCTGGGTTTTGTCGCCAGGAAACGCGGTTTCCTGAGGCTGGCCGTGCTCGCCGCCGCGCTCTTCGATCTGGATGCCCGCAGCGTCCTCCGCAGTTTACCCGTCAACCTCGCCCGCGTCTCCGTCCTCGACCGCCTGCGCTGGCGGCTCTCCGGCGGTCACCAGTCCCTTCGCCCCTGATTGGGCGCCCGTCCCCTTGGCAAGCTTGCAGCACATTTCTGGCAGGATCTGCTCATGACCATTCCAAAATTGGGACCCGAAGACTTTATTGCAGTTCGCGACTATATCTACGAGCAGTGCGGGTTGTTCTTTTCCGATGCCAAGGTCTACTTTGTCGAGAGTCGGGTCACCAAGCGCATGAAGGAGGTCAACCTCACCTCCTACAAGGAGTACCTGGAATTCGTCAAGAAACCTGGCAACAAACGCGAGCAATACAAGCTCTTCGACTCCGTCACCACCAACGAAACGAGCTTCTATCGCAACCCGCCCCAGATCGACGCCTTTGCCAACGATATCCTGCCCGTCGCCGCCAAGCTCGCCAAGCAACGAGGCCAAACCATGTTGCGGATCTGGTCGGCGGCCTGTTCCTCCGGGGAGGAACCCTACACCCTGGCCATGGTCCTTGAGGATAAGAAGGCACAGCTCCAAGGGCTCAAGCCCACCGTCTACGGGACCGACATCAGTCACGAAATCCTGGAACAGGCCGAGGCCGCGCTCTATAACGAATACACCATGCGCAATCTCAGCGACAAATTCAAGCGTTCCTACTTCAACAAGGAGGGCGAGCTTTTCCGCATCACGCCTGCGCTCAAATCGATGGTGCGCTGTTCCTACCTCAACCTCGTCGATTACATGAGCTACACGCGCTTCCGCAACATGGATGTGATTTTCTGTCGCAACGTGCTGATTTACTTTGACCTCAAGGTCAAGCGCGACATCATCAAGAACTTTTATGAGAGCCTCAATCCCGGTGGGTTCTTGTTGATTGGACATTCAGAGAGTTTGCACAATGTCAATCGAGACTTTAAAATGGAACACTACCCGCGGGCGCTCGCCTATACGAAGCCCGAAAAGTAAGGAGAAGACAAGGCATGCCGTTGACCCCTAGCGAAATCGTCGCCAAAACCGGAGATCTGCCCACCCTGCCCCATGTCGCCACCAAGGTCATGCGCCTAGTCGGCGATCCCGAAACCTCCGCCAAGGACCTGCAGGAAGCAATCATCACCGACCAGGGCATGACCGGCCAGATTCTCAAAATCGCCAATTCCGCCATGTTCGGCATGAAGCGCGAGGTCAAGACCTTGACCCACGCCATCATGCTGCTGGGTTTCGAGACCATTCGCAGCATCGTCGTCGCCGCCGCCACCAAGAACATGTACACCAAGAAATCCTCCACCGGCTTCAAGGAGAAACTGATCTGGGAGAACAGTATCGGCTCCGCCCTGATTGCCCGCGGGCTGGCCGAGCAGTTCAGCAGTATGGACAAGGAAGAGGCCTTCATCGGCGGGCTGATGCACAACATCGGCAAGACGATCCTCAACACCAAGATGCCCGATGCCTATAGCAACGTCATGGTCACCGCCTACAACGAGGGCCGACCCGTGCACGAGCTCGAGCGCGTACAGCTGGGTTTCGACCACGCCGAGCTGGGCTACTGCATTCTCAAGCAATGGAATCTGAGCGAGGCACTGGCCTCTGCCGTGCGCCACTATCTCGAGCCGCTGACCGCGCCGGCCGAGTACCGCCCGCTCACTGCGGTGATCAGCCTCGCCGACCATTTTTGCCTGGATCTGGGTCTCGGCGTCGGCAAGCCTACGCCGCTCGAGGAGCAAAACCTCGAGGCTGAACGCTCGATCCTCAAGCTGGACGATGCCCGTTTGGCGCGTTGGCGCGAGATCATCCAGGAAAAGATCGCTGCCGACAGCTCGATGATCTCCAGCTTCTAAGTGTCCCTGGGAGAGAGGTGGTTAGTTAGAAGGGAACGCGTATTGTACACCCGCTGCCCGGCGCAAGATTGCATCTTGCGCTACAGTAGCTACAGCGCCTGCGGGAAATATTCGACTAGGCTCTGCCTTGACCACCAACCTGGCAAAGTCGTACTAGTACGACTTTGTCAGGTTGGTGATGACCCGCCGACTTACCCTGGTCGCAGGGAACACAACTGGTCCGCGAAGCCAGGAAAAGTGCGGTAAGCCGCCGGCTTGCCTTCTCCGGATGGAACACGAATGTAGGGCGGAGCCGGCGTAAAAGTGTTGGCCTAGCCAACCTGACAAAGTCGTACTAGGTCGCCCTCTGGAGTTCCTGTGCATGCTTTTCCATTAAGCGCGCCGCCTCTTTCTCCATTAACGGCACCGGGTAGCCGGTCAATTTGCCGCCGTGGATTTGGGCCAGCATCATTTTGCCTACCTGGATCCCGTAGTTCCTCTTCAGGATCAGGCGGTAGAGGTTCTGCTGCAGCGCGTATTGGCTGAAGTTGCAGGCGGGCAGATGCGCGACCGGCGCCAGGGCCCGCGCCCAGTAGTTGTCCTTCTGGATCTTTTTACTGCGTTTCCAGTCGGTCATGCAGAACAGGTCGCCGCGGCGATAGACGTAGTCGATCGTTCCGGCGATGCGCGTCTCTTCGTCATAAATCACCCACTCGGTGCGGTAGGGCTGGCCCTGGCGAGACTGGGTATAGCACTGGTGGAAGACCAGGAAGTCGGGATGGTCGCCCAGTTCGCCGGTGTTGAGGAAGACCTCGATCTGGCGGTGCATCTCGGTGCCAGAGGCGCTGGCCGCCTCCCGTTCCTGTTCCCAGCGGGTCTTGATCTCCTCTGGGGGCAGGCCGTAGTACTTGTGTTTCTTGCCCATTTTGGCGATCGCCGCATCGGCGTCGAAGGCAGGAAAAAAGCGTTTAATCACCGTTGTCACCGAGGTGTAGGGCACGCCGTCGACCTCGTAGCGGTGGTCCTCGGGATAGAACACGATGTGCTGGTCACGGGGGTGGCGATGGATCAAATCGAGCAAGCGGCGGGGGCCTCCTACGGCGGATGCGGCCTACTATAGCTGCCCAGGATCGGGCCGGCAAGGGAAATACACCCATTGTCGTTGGCAGATCGGCTGGCGGCGATCACTGATCGTGTTCGGCGTTCTCGCGGGCGATCAAATTGGCCTGGGCCGCGCGGCTCTTGGGCCATGCTTGGGGCGTTTCGCCCTCCTGGTCCTCCAACTCCTCTTCCAGCATGCGCAGTCGTTTTTGGATGCGCGGGTAGTTTGCGTCCAGGCTCGCCACCTGCTTGTAGTGTTTGAGCGCCAAGTTCAGGTTGCCCTCCTGGGCCAGCAGGGTTGCGTACTGGTAGTTGACCTCGGTGTTGTTGGGGTCCAGCTCCAGCACTTTCCTCAGGACCGGCATGGCCGCCGCGTAGTTCTCGATATCGCCGAAACAGCGGGCCAAGCCTAGGTAGCCGGTCAGATCGGCGGGCGCGACCTCGATCAAGCGGCGGTAGGTCGTGATCGCGTCCTTGTGGCGGCCCATGTTGCGGTAAATCTCGGCCAGCATTTGGATCGCCGGCGTCAGGGCCAGGTTCTTTTCCAGCAGCTCCGTGAGCACCTCGATCGCGCGCTGGACCTGTTCGCTCTCCATGTAGCGCTCGGCCACCATGAGGGCAGCGGGTTGGTTGCTCGGGTCGATCTCGCGCAAGAAGTTGAGATGGCTCAGCACCGCCTCCGACTGGCGCAGTCCGGCATCGGACAGATAGCGCGTCATGCTCGCCACGGACTGTTCGGCCAAGCCGGCGGCGGCCTGGCTCAGCGCCAGGTTGAATCCGGCTTCTTTGAAGTCGATCTTGGCGCGGCGGGCCTTGGCAAAACACTCGACCAGCAGTTCGGGATCGCGCCACTGCTGGGCCAACAACCAGCCGAGGTTGTAGTGCAGCTCTGGCAGCTCTTTCAGTTCGAGTGCCTCACGCAGGAACTTTTCAGCAGCGGCCAAATCCTGGCGCTTGAGCTCTAGCTCGGCCAGGCGCAAATAGAGCGCGTGGAGCGACCCGCAATGGGGCATGGCTTTCTGGTAGGTGGCGATCGCTTTGCCGAGGTCGTTGCGGGCGACATGGATCTCGGCGATCATGACATAGCTCGGGAAATGGCTGTCGTTATAGTTCAGGCTCTGTTCGAACATGGCCATGGCTTCATCGGTGCGCCCGCTCTCCCGGTAGACCAGGCCGAGGTTGTAGTAGCCGCGGAAAAAGTGGGGGCGGACGGCCAGCGCTTTCTTGAGGGTCTCCACCGCCAGGCCGTCGCTGTTGCGCTCCAGGTAGAGCGCGGCCAGGTTCGTCAGCGCCGGCTCGTGGTCTGGCTGCAGTTTCAGGCAGAGGTTATAGAGCTCCTCGGCCTGGGCGAAGCGGCCGATGCTGTGGGCGGTCATGGCGTCGTTGTAAGCGGTTTCGGCCTTGGCCAGCTGGGGGTTTTTGCGGGCGAACCAGAGCAGTTTGAAGGCGCCGGCCATGCCCTTGAAGCGGTGAATCGCGAAGCTGGGCCGCTTGGGTGTCTCGAACACGACCTGCATCGGCAGGAAGGGGGCGAGGTGGCGGCGCAGGGGGGCGTTCATGGGCGACTCTGCTCTTTGCCGGCGAAGTTGCGCAAGGCGCGGATCAGCTCGACTTCGCCGATCTGGAGCCCGGTGCGGCGGGCTACTTCGGCCGGCTCGACGCCCTGGCTGATGAGTTCCAGCACTTCGCTGACGGCGGGCGAGGCAGCGCCGCGCACGACCTCGCCCAGTTCGCGGGGAGGGGCCGCGCCTTGGGCCAGGCTCTCGAGGCGGCGGGCTAGGCTCGTTTGCTCGCGCTCGCAGCTCTGCAGGCGGGTTTCCAGTCCTTCGCGCTCGGTCTGGAGGTCGGTTGCCAGCTGGGCGAGTTGTTTGCCGAATCGGTCGACCCTGGGATCGGCCTTGGCGAGCGTCGCCATTTGACCGGCCAGTGCGCCGAACTCCCGTTCCAAGCGTTCCAGGCGGTTACGCTGGTCGGCGACCCATTGGTGGAGGTCGCCCAGACGGCGGCCGAACAGTCTCAGCAGGACCAGCAAGACCACAACCGCGGGCAGGATACTCAGCGCGAGAATCAGGGCATACGTCGTCATAACACCGTCCTTGCCAGCATTATAGCGCGAAACCCGAGCGACCTGGCGAGAATCGCGGGAACAAGCGGCTCTGCGGGACCTGGACCTCAGTCCGTGGCGGGTTCGCTGGGATTGGCCAGGAAGGAGGGCCCCTTGGGAAAGAAGATTTGAGCGGTCATGCGGAAAATTTCCGTGCCAGTGGCGTGGTGGAGCGTGAGCAGGCCCTTCTGGACATCGGTGAAGTAGAACAAGGTACATACGAAGTTGTTCACAATACAGACGCCGTGATAGAGCCGAAAGTGAGCGATGAAACGGATGCGGTTCATGACGACGGGTACCCGTTGGCCGAAATAGGCATGACCAGCTTTGGCGATCATGGTTTCCAAAAATTGGGACTTTTTGCGAGTGCCTGTCTGGGCGAAGTCGAGATCTGCAATCATTTCGTGATAAAGACTGGAGGGCTCTTCGATGTCTTCCGCTTCCACCAAGCTGGTTTTTAGGGCCCTGACTTGGGCTTCATAAGGACGCATGACAGTCTCCTGGGGCAAAATGGCGTGCCCATTCTACCACACTCCTGGGGAACTAGGCTGACGCGTGCAGCCCGTCCCAGTCCGCCCCAAGGGAACCCACCCGCAAAGGACGCGCGGGCACTGTGGTCTCTAATCAAGATCTTTTTTTGATTTTCTTGAAGAACTGCTCAACCAGCTGCAAACAAATGACATCTCAAAGCAAACTCGCGACAGACACCGGTCCTCCGCGACCCGAGGCCATCATTTCGCGTTGCTGCTCATGCTTTTTTTCCAATAAAGGCGCGATCAAGGCACAGCTCGACCCATCTGCCCGGCGCCTTGGAGAGGGTGCCAAGCGGGACTCTTTTCCGGAGCTGTTTGTGCTCAAGCCGCACGGGCTCACGGAAAACTTCGTTTTCCTTCTTCTGGATGGTGGGTGTCGCGCGAGGTATTGGTATCAAGATGGCATTGCAAGCCATTGGCAATTATGGCACTTGTAGCTCCTCGCTGAAAACCACCATGTCATGCTTGGTAGTTTCACGATGGAGTCCAAATAACCAAGCGAAACACCCAGGCCTGACTTCGATGTTTACGCTGTTCAGATGTTCGAACGTCCAGCCGTTACGTGCTCCATAATTGAGCACTTCTTCCAGTTGCTTACTGACGTCATTTGCTGATTGTTTCTCGTTGATCACACCTTTGAAAGGAACGACATGGTACCGCTTCATCATTTCTCCTGTTTCCGTGCTTGTAATGGCGTGGCGGGCCGGGTTTAGCGGCTCGAGGGCCAATGATATAATCGAAATTTGAGCGGTCAAAAGCTCAGGCCAAGACTTTCCCCGTCGCCCAATAGGCGAGGGTTGAAGATGTTTGGCTACTTTTTGTCAGTTTTTTCCTCCTTGCAGCTCTCTTCCTTGTAATCCGCCAGGATTTTGCGGATTTTGTAGTCCGGCCACATCAGTAAATTGACGTAATGGCGCACGGCGCGCCAGCGGTACTGGGCCTTGACCAACATTCGGCCTAAGCACCAAAAGACGACGCACAAGGGATAGATCAAAAATGCGGCGCATAGGTTAAGGCAGGAGAGCGTGCTGAGGGTGGCTAGGATCGCGCCAATGGTGACAATGCCGTAGGTTTTTGCGCTGTCGACGGCTGGCTTGGTACTGGATTTGTCGATACCACCGATGATCTCGTAGAGCAGGTAATCACTGGGAGCTTCTTTCAACCATTTTTCCGAGTCGCGATTGACCCGCTTAAGCTTTTCAATTGCTTGTGCGCGAAGTTGGTTAAAGGTTGGTGACGCGTCGTCCTGCCCGAGGCTGTTATTGAAACAAGAATCGAAACCGTTGTGCAAGAAATGATCGAATAATAGACTGTGCAGCGTCGACATGACATAGCCGGTGCCAATAAGGATGAGTAACCCGCCCGCCAAGACGGGTAGGTCATTTGCTTGGAGGTTGCGCAACCAGTTCGAGATTTCGGAATGAACTAATACACATTTGTCGTCACCAACGAATTTGAATTCGATCCAATGGGCGAGAAACAATAGTGGGAAAAAAGCAGTGGCTGGCCCGAAGATGCGGCGGATCAGATCTTCGAACGTCTTGAAGGCGGCATCCATAATCGACTCCTAATCCTCAGTGATACGAAACAGAGCTCCCCGGCAAATAGGGCCTGTTGTGCGTGATTATTTTTCCTTTGTGTTGGGTGATCATCTCGTCAATGGTTCAAAGAGTGGCGGTTGAAACCAAGAAGGAGACATCGGAGCATCCAGGTTACGAGGTGCTCAAGCGGAAAAAGAATAACTGATGATAACACTGAGCATGTCGCGAGCACAATGTTAATTCTACCCTTTTGTACGGCGGTGCTTCATTCAGCGTCAGAGAAACGGGAACAGGGCCTCAATCCGTCGCTGGCTCGGCGGGGCGTGCGTAGTAGCCGTGCTCGCCCTCGATCGATTTGAGCGAGCTGATCCGAATCATCCTCGCGCCATTCTCGGTGATCACGTTGAGCACGCCCTTGCGGATGTCGTTGTAGTAAAAGAGCAGAGCGATGCAGCCATTGACGATGGCGGCGCCGTGATAGAAGTGGCATTGCGCGATATGTTTGACGTTTGTGAAGACGACGTTGGCCGGTTTGAGAAAGGCGATACCAGCGGCGAGTTTGCACATGTCGATGAGTTCCTCCGGGTGATCGCGCACACCCAGTTTAAGGAGTTCGTCACCTTCCAGCAGGTCATGGTAGCGATTGACCGGTATGGTGAGGTCAGCGGCCAGCATCACGTACGTCTTGAGTTCGTCGATCTGTTCCTCGATAGGCAGCATGGCGGTTCCTCCTTTGTGAGAGACCATTCTAGCACAAGCACTGCACAAGCACACACAGGGTTAGCCGCCTCTTGCACCGAGTGTGGAATAGACCACTGCCTGGGCGAGAAGGTGCGGGGGTGGGCGAGGGCTTCCGGTCAGGCTCACTCGAAGAACCGCGCAAAGGTATGGAGGAACTCTTCCTTGGTGGGCGGGCTCCAGGGCGGGATGAAGGTTGCGGCCACGCTGGTCTGGCGCACCGACTCCAGCCAGCGCAGGATATCGCCACTGGCGTGGCCCTTCTGGCGCATGCCCCTGGCCAGCAGTCGGTACTCGTTGCCGATGGTGGTATTGAGGTTGCCGGGGTTGGCCAGTCCTGAAATGCTCGTGGGCAGGGATTCTGGCTGTTGGGAAGGGCGCTGCATACCTAAAGGGTTGTGATGGATGAAAAGAAAATACTGCAGCCGATCAGGGTCCAGCCAACCCAAAAGCCGACAGGGGAGTTGGCCATAGGGAAGCTGCTGATCAGGGCGCCGCCAATAACAGAAAGGCCTGTGGCGAGAATGAATTGCCTCTTGTGACTCCGTTTTTCCCATCGCAACGCCAACACTTCTTGAACGCTTACCTCGCGCTCGCGATCATGGGCCAACCATGCATCACAGTCGGCTTGGGCCTTATTCAACGCCTCCTTCAACTAGTCGATCTGTCCCCTGTAATCCGCCAAACTACGCTCATATTGGTATGTGCTGCGCTGGTTAGGCTTGAGACTTGAAATTTTCTGGGTCGTCAGATCACTAGGGCTGTTTGATGGCGAGATCGTAGGGATTTGATTGAAGGTCAATGGGCGGCCACCATTTGAGGTTTGAAGCACTGCTCGATCAGGGCATTGGGGATGGGCAGCCAACGCGGTAATTCGTCTTTGAACTTTTCCGCGACAACCGACCATGGCTCCTGGGTCGAGTGGCTTTGATTGGACAGCTGGATAGGGGTCAAATGTCCGTATATGCGGAACACTTCTTTTAGCAGCTCATGGGTCAGGGTGTCATCCGCGGGAATTTCTGGCGAAATCAGGGTCAGGGTCTCGCTCGCATAATCGAGTTCATGGGCGGGCCGCTCGATCGGGTCGTTGCCAAATTCCTTGAACTCGTGGTACAGCTCCTGGATCACTGGCCCGTATTTCCAGGCTTGGATCTCCTCTCGTATCAGCGGCTTGCCGTGAAAGGCCAGGTGCCAGGCGTGCGCGTAATAGACCAGCTTTTGCAGCTTCATGGGTGACATGTCGGTCACGCCCTGCGCCTCGCCCATGCGCAACAGGGTGTTTGCCAACGCTCTGCAACTGTAGGGGGACATGGCAAACCTCCTCAATACAACCAAGATACAAGTTGTTGGGCTGGCTGTCAAGCTGTATGCTCAAGCTTCCGAGGTGCCCTCTTCAAGCCAAGCGATCAGTGCCGGGTCGGCGATGTCCAGGGGGAGCGCCAGGATTTCTGGTAGCTCGTAGGGGTGGCGCGCGCGGATTTCGAGCTCGATCTGGTCGCGCAGGGCTGCTCGTGTGCGGATCTCGCAGGCCCACTCTTCCGCGTGGTGGATCTGGCCGCGCCAGCGGTAGGTGCTGGCGATCGGGCCGATGATTTGGACCGAGGCCGCGAAGCGAGCTTCGACTAGGGCGTCGGCCAGGGTCTGGGCGAGGGCTCGATCGGGAACGGTGACGCGCAGCAGGAGGTACATGGGCGGTCCTTGCATGGGGCCGAGGTGCTGGCGGGATTTTAGCATTTTTCCTGGTTCCGTAGACCAGACGCGTTCCCCCAACCACGACCCGAGCTCTTCAGCGGGGTGGATATGCCGGTTTTGGCGCGTACCCAGACAACTACACGCGACCTGGGTTCGCGTTTGAAACAGCGCCTGATGCATTGTTTGGACACGTCAAAATTTTGAGACGCGGGTGGTCGCGTTGTTGCGATGCCCTCCGCGCGTTTTCGAGAGGCCTGACCAGATCATCTTGCCCGTTTGAAATTTGCGGAACGGCTGCGCGAAGTGAACTTGCCCGCGAGATTTTTTTTGGGCCGGCTGTTCAGGTGAACTTGCCCTCGCGAATTGTTCAGAGAGGCCTGTCGCGTTGTTGCGAGCCCTGCTGCACAATCCGCAGCTATGCGTTCAGGTGAACTTGCCTCTCCAAAAAAAATCTCATGCCCTGTTGGGTTGTGTTTGGTTGTGTCTCGCATTTCAAGGCAGTCATTTCATATGAACTTACCCGTGCGAATTTTTCAGATCACCCTGTCCAGGTGAACTTGCCCCTGTCTTGAAAACAAAAGGCGTAATCGGGTCGGTTGGACGGGGCTCTTCGATTCGACCAAGCCCGCACGGGCGCCGACGACATCTTCAAGGGGCGCCGTCATCGATCGCATCTACACCGACGAACGCATTGGCAGCTACCTGCGTGGGAGTTTGCGGAGAGTTTTCCTTGGGCCTTAGGTAAGTGCAACAAAATATGAATCTTGCAAATTGTGAATGGCAAAGCGGAGCGTATTGTCAGTTTTTCGTGATACAGGCATAACAATCTGAATTGCCGTATTTCGTTGCATTTGTTTCATCTCTTTTTCCGATTAGGTTCCGTGGTAAACGCCCTTTCGCGCTATAATCATGGCCGTTCACGATAGGCGGCTGCTGGTCGTTTGCCCCTTTCTCGCGAATGTTTATGGATGATTGGGCATCTTTGGATGAAGTGTGCCACCGTCACCAACTGCCGTTCAGCTTTGTCCAGGTTTTGACAAGGAGTTTTCATGTACAGGAAAGCATTTTCCGGCGTTTTTTCATTGCTAGGGTTGCTCTGCATTCATGCCGTCGCAGCACAAAGTATCGCCCCCCATCTTACCCCTTCCGGCGCGGCCATTGAAACGCGCATTCAACTGCGCAACCCCAGCGCAGAATCCCTGAGCTATGCCATTCAGCCCTATACTGCCGACGGTGCCGCCCTCGTGATGGTCAAGGGCGAGCTGGCGCCACAGAGTCGTTTGAGCGTGGCCGCCGAAGAATTGGTTGGTTCCGCATCTCACTTCACAATGGAAGCCGATGAGCGCCTGGTGCTTAGCTTGCGCTACGCGGTCGGTGCATCCAAAAAAGCCGAGGATGTCCCCGCCATCAAACGCCCGGCCAGCTCCTGGTCGCTCACTTGCGCCAGTGAGCTTGCGGTCGTCAACATGGGTGAACACGCCACGCCCGTTTGGCTGCACCAGCGCGACGAAGCCGGTACGATCGTGGCTTCCAGTTGCGTGAGCAAGTCGCTCGCGCCCGGTGCCAAGACGCTCCACCTGGTGGACCGCCAGCGGTTCAAAGCCAAGGCGGGCTACACGCTGGAAGTCATCGGCGACCAGGCCCTCGGCCTGATCGCGTTTGACAGCGACGGACAGGGTGCCCTGAAAGCCCAAGCGGCCGATGTGAAACGCACCGCTGAATCCGAACGCGACGAGGTCGGCATCTGGTTCATCACCGATGGTTCCCTCAGCGACGTGTTCGAGATGATGGGCTACAACGTGGCCACCGACCGCATGTGGCAGGGTGAACTCATGCGCCGCACCGCCACCGGCCGTCTCTCCGAAATCTTCGGTGCTGATTTTGTGAACCAGGACACCCAGGTTCGCATCACCGGTTATTCTCAGGAAGAATACGCTGCCGCCTATGCCGCCCTTTCCGCTGAAGAACAAACGGTTCTCAGTTCCTACGTAGATGGTTTCAACCGCCGCATCGCCGAATTGCGCGCCGATCCCAGCCAAATGCCCTACGAAATGTTGGCCCTGGGTTTTACGAACATTGAAGATTGGACGATCAACCAAGTCATGGCCTGGGCAATCACGTTGCAGCACCAGTTCACCGGTGGTTTTGGCGCCGGTTACCAGATCAGCTACCTGGGTGAGTTGCAATCTTTGGTTAGCCGCTACGGCCAAGTGTCCGGGGCCGCCATGTTCCTCGACTTGCACTGGACGAACGACCCGCACTCGCTGTCCATGATCCCCGATGGCGGCAGCAATGCTGGAAAGCTGGTTGAAGCGCCGGTGACGCCCATTCTCAAAGCGGGTGTGCCCGATGTCCGCGAGCTGGCCGAGCGCCTTGAGGCACAAAATCAGACCAACCGCGAACTGCTCAAGAAAATTGGCGCCTTCGTCAAGGGCGGCAGCTACGCTTGGGTCGTTTCAGGCAACAAAACTGCTTCCGGCAATCCCATTCTCTACTCTGGTCCCCAGCTTGAAGACCCCCAGGCCTTCCAGGCGCCTGGTATCGTTCAGGAAGGTTCCATTCGCGGTGGTGGTCTCAATGTAGCCGGCCTGATCGTTACCGGTATCCCGGCTGTGATCGTGGGCCGCACCCCGCACCACGCCTGGTCTTTCCAGGTTGGTCACGCCACCGACCAGGACCTCTACTTCGAAAGCGCCGACAACATTGTTTCGCAACGAATTGAAACCATCCACGTCGCAGGCGGCGAGGATGTGAACATCGTGATCGCCGCTAGCCACCGCGGACAAATCATCAATGCAGAGCCCCTGATCTCCCACCGCTCCGCGACGCGTTTTTACGAGTTCGGTTTTATCAAGGCAACCCTTGGCCTGGCGCGCGCCACCGATATGGATTCCTTTGGTGAAGCAGTGGCGAACCTGGCCGTGAGCATGCACATCTGCTATGCCGACACCGATAAAAACATTGCCTATTGGCATTCCGGCCGCCAGCCCGTTCGTCCTCATGGTAGCTGGATCCTGCCCCAGGGTAGCATTGGTGCGCCTCTGGATTGGAATCCCGCCGTCATCGAGCCGCTGGCGCACGACCGCAATAACCCCCAAGGCTTTTACGGTGGTTGGAACAACAAAGCAACCGCGAACTACCCCGACCCCTCCGGCTCGCTCCGGTATTCACGGTTGCACATTGCCCATACCATTAACGACTACCTCTCCACCCACGACAACCTCACCTTTGACGACGTGGCCAATATCGCACCCAGAATCGCCACCACCGAGAGCACCGTTATGCGTGGTGGCAACACATGGTCCTACTTCGGTGAGTTTTTCAAACCCATCGTGCTCGCCAATCCCACGCCCAAGCGTCTGGCCGCTCTGGACATGATTGAGGGTTGGAACGGTCAAGCCTTGACCGGAACCCTGGAAGACTGGCCCACCAGCCTTGACTACCAGGATGCCTGGGTTTTGCAGGACCAGTGGATGAACAAGGTACTTACCATGACCTTCGCGGACGAACTTCCGAATAACGGTGATAACCTTTTCTACAGCCGCATGGCAACGCTGTTGCACCTGCTGGATCCGTCCCGCGGCCTGCGCAAATCCTACAACTGGCTGCGCAACGATGCTGGTGGTCCCTCAGGTCTGACCAACATCGTGCTCACCGCGCTGGACCGCTCCCTCGAAGAGCTGGGCGAGCAGCCCTGGGGTTTGGGTCAGCGTTCCTTCACGTCCTTTAACCATGTCCTGTTCGGCGACATGACCCAACTCGTGCCCGGTTTGGCAACCCCTTATGCCAACCGCGCCACCTATGCCCAGTGCGTGGAGTATGGTGAGAACGGTCCCGTTCGCATTGGCACCCACTTCGTATTGGGTCAATCCGGTGAAGTGCGTGCCGACCAAAATGGGGCGCCCGTACTAAACCCCAACAACTTCGGCATGGCCCCTTATCTGGCAACCTTCCGGCTGAGGCCGTTTCCCCTTTTTGACTGATTCAGGGGAAAAGCTTTTGGCCTAACAAACTGGGCTCGCCGCATCCTCACCAGAGACGGCGGGCCCACTAGTCCGGTTGATGGACCTGCTTGTGGGCACTAGGGTTCGGCCCCCATTGTATGACTTCGTGTCGGCTTTTCGACTTTCGCCCGTTTCTCTGCGCGTGGGATAGATGAACATGAAAAAATTTCTAGTTGTGTGGCTCGGCCAACTGGTTTCCGTGGCCGGCTCCTCGCTAAGCGCTTTCGCCCTGGGCGTTTGGGTTTATCAGGAAACGGGATCCGCTACCGATTATGTGATGATCCAATTCTTTGCGCAGCTGGTATTTTTTCTAGTGAATCCGTTTGCCGGGGTCATCGTGGACCGGTGGAACCGGCGTGATACCATGGTCCTGGCCGATTTGGGCTCGGGTTTATGTACCTTGATGATGTTCCTGATCATTTATTACGATGCCCTGAACCTCTACTTGATCTATCTGTTGGTCTCACTCAGCTCCGGGTTTGGCGCCATTCAAAGCATCGCCTACAAAGCGGCGGTGGCGCAAATGGTCCCGGTCCAACAATTGGGTCGCGCGGCGGGCATGGTCGAATCCGCGGGCGGCCTAGCAACCATCGTGGCACCGGTGATTTCCGCCTTATTGATGGGTGTCATCGGCCTTAAGGGCATCTTTTTAATCGACTTCACCACATTTCTTTTTGCCCTAGGCACCCTTTTGGCCACGCGGATTCCCAACCCCAAAATTTCAGCCGAAGGGGCGCAGCTCAAGGGTGGCTTCTTCAAGGAAGCCTTTATCGGCTTTGGTTATGTGCGCAAGAGGAAGGCACTCTTCATCCTGCTCCTCTATCTGGCAGGCGTGAACTTTTTGGTGTGTTCAGTCATGGCGCTTGCCACCCCGATGATACTGTCCTACAGCTCCGCTGAACGGCTGGGTACCCTGCTCACCATCTGCGGTGTGGGTGGTTTGTGTGGCGGCTTGTTGATGAGTCTTTGGGGTGGGCCTAAAAACCAGGTGAGGGGCGTAATGGTTTCCCAGTTTGTGGGGTCGATTGCGGCCATTTTGGTCGGCTTCAGCAGTGCGTTTTATGTGATCAGTGTGGCCGGATTTGTCTACTTCTTCGCCATGCCGATCAGCTTGAGCTGTTTGCAGGCGATCTGGCAACGCAAGGTGCCCCACGATTTACAAGGGCGTGTTTTCAGCACTCGTCAGACGATCGCCTTTTCGTCGATCCCACTTGCCTACGGCCTCAGCGGTCCCTTGGCAGATCACCTGTTCGAACCTCTGTTGATGGCCGACGGTTTGCTGGCCGACAGTGTCGGTAGGGTCATTGGCGTCGGCCCAGGTCGTGGTATCGGCCTGCTCTACATCATCTACGGGACGATATTTGCACTGCTGACCCTATGGATATCCCGCAATCCCAGCTTGCGCCGGCTCGACCAGGATATTCCGGATGCGGATTCCGCATCGCAAACGGAAGTGGCTTAAGCCGAGAAAATGGCCCGTATGCGAAACACGCGGGCCATTTTCTTTGTGGGAAGGGGGCTTATGGTCCGCCTTGGAGGACGGCCGACCAGGTGTCCAGCAGATCTCCCTGCAGGACGCCGTAGTGATCCCCTGCGATGGTTTCAACGACGCCGGGTTTGGCCGCCCCGGTCCAAGTCCCGTGCGCGTTGCCGCCTGCCACGGCGAGTAAATGGCTGTTGACCAAGGTTCGGCTGGGTGGGTTGATTGCCGCCCAATTCAGGTGTTTCTCCCGGGCACGCCAGAGGTGTAGCAATTGCGCACGGTTCGGGCCCTGTTCGCTACCCACTAAATCGCTGAGCAGATCCAATAAGCGTTCTTCACTGCGATCCTGTGGCATCGTCAGCCCCGCTAGCCGATCCTGGGTGACGCCCTGCTCAAGGGCGAAGGCGAGCATGCGCTCCTCGAGCGGGGGATTGGCTGGCTCAAAGACGTAGGTATCCAGCATCACCAGGGAAACATCGCGACCCTTTTCCTCAAGCAGTTCGGCAACGCGATGTGCGATCAGGCCGCCCATGGACCAACCCAAAAGGTGGAGCGGTCCCTTTGGCTGATGGGCCATGAGCGCATCGCGGTAATAGGTGGCCGGCTCGAAATGGCGATCGGGGTCTTGCAGCCAGGGCGATTGGATGCCGAACACGGGCCGGTTCAACCGCTGGGCGAGGGCCTCGTAAACGGCCACGCCGCCACCCGCCGCATGGAACGCGTAAAGCGGCTGGGAGCCCTGCTGGCGGTTGAGCGGTACCAAGGGCGACGCTTGGCTGCCCTGCTCAATACAGGTCGCGATACCTGCCAGGGTTTGGGCGCGAAAAATCTCCGCGAGCTGGAGGGTGATCCCAAGTCGTTGTTCGATTTCGCCCACCAATTTCAGGGCCAGTAGGGAATGGCCACCGGCCTTGAAGAAATGGGTATGTCGTCCCACCTGCTCCAACCCCAGCACATCTCTGAAAATCTCTGCAAGATCCCGTTCGATGGCGCTCATCGGCGCCTCCATAGGTTCGTCCCCAGACAGATCCAGATCCCTGGCAGCGAGGCGCTTGCGGTCGATTTTTCCGTTGGGCAACAGCGGCCATTGGCTGAGGGTCACCCATTGGGAGGGCACCATGTAGGGTGGCAGGCGGCGGGCCAGTGCGTCCAGGAGGCGTTTTCGGCTACAAACTGCCGGATCGGTTGCTTCGATATAGGCGCATAAGTGTTCTTCGGTGCCGACCTTGGCAACCAGGACCACGGCTCTCGCCACGCCCGCTTGTTCCTCCAGTACACTCTCAATTTCTCCCAACTCAATCCGGAAACCGCGTAACTTGACCTGGAAGTCAATCCGACCCATGAAGTACAAAGCACCGTCGTGGCCCTGGCGGACCAGATCGCCGGTAGCGTAGAGGCGGTCGCCATCCTCGCCATAGGGATTGGGCACGAACCGTGCCGCGGTCTGGGCGCCATTGCTGAGGTAGCCGGAAACCAGGCCCGCGCCACCCAGGAACAGTTGGCCTGGGACCCCAGTGGGTAGCTGCCTGCCATACGGATCCAAAACGGTTGCATAGGTGCCGGGTAAGGGCTTGCCGATGGTGGGTTCTCGGTGTTCCGTTTGGGTCAGCAGTGCGCCGGTGGAGAAGGTGGTGTCCTCCGAGGGCCCGTAGAGGTTGTACACTCGCTCCACGGTGGGCACACTGTAGAGACGTTGTACCAAACTGCGAGAAAGCGCTTCACCCGCCAGGGTCACTACTTTCACCGACGCCGGCAATGGCATCCGCGACAGCAGCGATTCCATGGCCGAGGGCACCGTGTTGACCAAGCTGATGTGGGGCAGGCGCTCTTCGGCCAGTGCCAGCACGTTGCGGGCCAAGACCAGGTGGCCGCCCAAGGCGAGGGTGACCAGAATTTCAAAAACCGAAATATCGAAGTTGATGGAGGTGGCGGCAAGAACCCCGTTGAAATCTTCCTCATGGAAGGTTTGCGCGGCCCAATCCGTCAGCTGGCCCACACTGGCGCAGGCAACGGCCATGCCCTTGGGTTTACCCGTGGAGCCGGAGGTAAACAGCAGGTAGGCGGGCAGTTGGGGTTCGGCAATGCACCCCTGCATTCCTAGCTTTCCAACCGTATTGTCTAAGTGATGTAACGGTAGCCCGCTGCCAGCCAAGGTCGCCGAGCCTTGATCGTCCACCAGGATCAAGCGGGGTTGGGCCGTGGCCGCAATGTGTTGGAGTCGTTCCAGCGGATAGGCCGGGTCCATCGGGACGTAGGCCGCACCGGAATACAAGCAGGCGAACATGGCCACGACCATGTTTTCGCTGCGGTCCATGGATAGGCCAACCCGATCACCGGGCCGGACACCCGCCGTTTGCAGCGCCGTGGCCCCTTGAAGCACTCGTTGGTACAGAGCTCCGTAGGTCAGGCGTGTTTCCGTCCCGCCGAGCAGCACCAGCGCTAGGCGTTCGGGTTGGGCCTTCGCCATGGCCTCAAAACGCTGGTGAACGAGTTGGTTGGGCGTGGCCTGCCAGGGCGTGCCTGCCAGGGTGGACAACACCCGTTTCCGGTCGGCTTCCGCCAAGAGCGGCAGGGTCGCCAGCGCTTGATCGGGGTATTGGGACGTCAACTCGAGGATCAGGGTGAGCTGTTGTGCCATAGCCTGAATGGTGGCCCTTTCGAAGAGGTCCGTGGCGTAGTCAAAAGTAGCGGAATACCCGTCCGGTGTCTCGGTCATGGTGAGCGAGAGGTCGAACTTGGCGAAAGGGGCCTCTTGATCGCCCTGGTCCAACAAGGTTAGGCCCGGCAGGTTTGGTGCCCCTGGCAGGCTGTCCGCGCTGTGATAGGAGAACATCACCTGGAAGATTGGGGCGAAACTCAGGCTACGCTCGGGGCTGAGTATCTCAACCAGCGTGTCGAAAGGAAGGTCCTGGTGGGCAAAGGCGGCCAGGGTTGTATCCCGCACCTGGGTGAGCAGGTCGCGGGCGCTGCCGCGCTGGTCCACCTGGCTGCGAAGCACCAGCGTGTTGACAAAAAAGCCGATCAAACGCTCAATTTCTGTGCGGTCACGGTTGGCTACCGGTGTGCCTACCAAAATATCATCGCGACCTGAATAACGGGCCAGCATCAGCTTAAAGGCAGCCAAGGTGGCCATAAACCTCGTAGCGCCTGTTTCGCGGGCTAGCGTCTTCAGCGCCTCGGCGGTTTGGGCGCCGATCGCGAAGCTGTGGTGGTCGCCGCGATAGCTGAGGCGCGCCGGCCTGGTTTGATCATAGGGAAGTTCCAGCAGTGCAGGGGCGCCGTCCAGCGCATCCTTCCAATAAGCTACCTTTTGGTCGAGAACCGGTCCACGCAACCATTCACGCTGCCAGATGGCATAATCGGCATATTGCAGGGCCGCTACCGGCGGCTCCAGGGCCAGACCCGTCACCAGGGCGGCGTAGGTTTCAGAGAGCTCTTGCAAGAGGATCTTGGCCGACCAGCCGTCGAAGGCGATGTGGTGCACGACGAGCACCAGGATGTGTCGGTTGGCGGCGGTGCGCAGCACCGTTGCGCGGATTGGCATTTCCCGATCGAGGAAAAAGGGACGGGCGCAAAGGGCTTCTACCTTTTGCCGGAGCGCTTGGGGCGCCCACGCGGTTTGCCCGAGATCCAGCAGCTGGAAAGGGATGGGGTCGTTGCTCGCTACCTGTATCGCCGTGCCGTTCTGGCTCATTAAGCGGGTGCGCAAGACACGGTGGCGGCGGGTTACCCGGTCCAGGGCCGCCTCCATGGCCTGTACGGCAATTGCGCCTTCCAGATGGAGGGCCAGGGGGATGTTGTAGACCGCCGAGGGTCCTTCCAATTGGTAAAGGAACCAAAGTCGCTGCTGAGCATAGGAGAGCGGCCCCGTTTCGGCGTCGACGGCGACGATGGCCGGTACGCTCAACTGGGAAACTGCTTTTGCCACTTCAAGGGCAAGTTCAGCCACGGTCGGCTTTTTGAAAAGAACCTGCAGGGGGATGTCTGCGCCCAGCTGTTCGCGGATTCGGGTGGTGAGGCGAACCGCCAACAGGGAGTGGCCGCCGCTATGGAAGAAGTGGGTATGACGTCCCACCTGTACAAAGCCGAGCAGCTCTGAGAAGATGCCCGCCAGTCTGCGCTCGTTTTCGCCCAGCGGGGCCTCCCACACATCGGTGGGGTCCTGTAGCGGAAGGTTGCGCAGGGCGATGCGGTCAATTTTGTCATTGGCGTTCAGCGGCAATTGCTTCAAGCACAGGAACAGCGAGGGCACCATGTATTCCGGCAGCGAGGCGGCCAGATGATCCCGGAGGAGGTGAATTTTGGCCTCGCTGATCCCCGCCACATAGGCCACGAGCCGGTCGCCGAGCATGAGATCCCCATGTTTTAAGACAACGGCGTTTTCGACGCCGGGGTAACTCTGCAGGGTCTTCTCGATCTCGCCCAACTCAATCCGGAATCCGCGGATTTTCACCTGATGGTCCACGCGGCCGAGGAACTGCATGACTTTGGTGCCGTTGAGGTAGCGAATCAGGTCGCCTGTCGCATACATTCTGGCACCTGGCACACCGGCAAAGGGATCAGGCACAAAGCGCTCGGCGGTCAGGGCCGGTTTGCCCAGGTACCCTCTGGCCAGGCAGTCACCGCCGATGAACAATTGACCGGGCACGCCCAGGGGCATTGGTTCGCCCCGCTGGTCCAAAAGATAAGCCAGAGCGTGGCCCAGCGTTTCGCCAATGGGCGGGATGCGATCTTGGGGATCGGTGACCGCCATGGTGGCCGCGACGGTACCTTCGGTGGGTCCGTAAAGGTTGAGCAGCCGGCGGTTGGCGCCCCACACCCGAACAACCTCGCTAGAAAGCGCTTCTCCGCCGCAGGCAATGGTTTTCAGGTGTGGCAGGTCGCCCGGGTCAGCGATCATGGCCAGCAGTGACGGCGGCAGGAAGGCGTGTGTGATCTCGCGCGCACGCAGCAGGGCGATAAGCCCCTCGGGGTCGGTCTGGTAGCGTTTTGGCAGCAATTGCAACATGGCACCCGCCGACCAACATGCGGAGACTTCGAGGACCGAGGCGTCAAAGCCGATAGAGGTAAATTGGGTGATGCGGCTGTCAGGTCCTGTGTGTAACATTTCCGCTTGAAGCTGGATGAAGTTGGCCAGGTTGGCCCGCGTAACGGCCACGCCCTTGGGACGGCCCGTGGTACCGGAGGTGAAAATCACATAGGCCGTGTTGGCGGGATCGGCGTGAACGTCGGGCGTGGACGAGGTGGGGCCGGCCCACTGTTCCACCATGAGGGTGGGGGCGTGGGTGGATGGCGCGGTTTGGTTGGTAAGAACCAGACGCGGATCGGCGTCCTCAATCATGAAGGCGATGCGGTCTGAGGGCAGGGAGGGGTCCAGGGGCACAAAGGCCGCACCGGCCTTGAGCACGGCCACCAGAGCGACGGCCAAATCAACGGTTCGCCGTAGGTGCAGGCCCACAAGCGCCTCTGGGCCGATGCCGAGATCCACCAGCTGGTTGGCAAGGCCGTTGGCCCGTTCGTTGAACTCCCGGTAGGTCAGCCGGGTCATGGTGTCGTCGAGGGCGGGGGCTGTGCCACGGGTGCGTGCGTGCTCGGCCACGAAATCTTCCAGGAAAACCAGGTTGGCGGGCATCCGATCATGGTGGTTGAACGTCACCAACAATTGCTTGCGTTCCGCCGCGTCTTTGAAATCAATCTGGGCGGGATCCTGGTACGGGTCCCGCACCAGTTGGTGGAGCAGGTTGGTAAAGTGGCCCGCCAAGCGATGAATGGTTTGCGGATTGAACAGAAGGGTATTGTATTCAAAACCGGCATGGAGACCGTGGTTGGTGGGGCTTACAGCCAGGGTGAGATCAAACTTTGCGGTTTGGTGTTCCGCCGCAAGGGTCGTGATCTTGAGGTCGGCGACCGAATGTTCCTTTTGCGGCAGGTTTTGCAGAACAAACATGACCTGGAACAGCGGACTGTGGCTGAGGTCGCGGGGGACACCCAGCTCTTCAACCAGTTTTTCGAAGGGAATGTCCTGATTCGTCAGGGCACCGAGCACATCCCTGCGCAGGTTGGCCAACAGATCTATGAACCGCGGGGTTTGGTGGAATTGAATGCGCTGGACGAGCGTATTGACAAAAAAGCCGATCAGGGGTTCGAGGTCGGCTTGGGAGCGGCCCGCAACGGGAGAACCAATCGCCAGATCTTTGGTATCGCTGTAGCGGTAGAGCAAGGTAGCAAAGGCGCCCAGCAGGGTCATGTACAGGGTGGCGCCTTGGGAGCGGCTCAACTCGGTGAGTTGTTCGGCCAGGGCCTCCTCAATGTAAAAATGGTGGGTAGCACCCTCGGTGGTCATGATCGCCGGTCGAGGATTGTCGGTAGGAAGTGCCAGAAAATTCGGCATTCCCGACAGGTAGTTGCGCCACCAGCCGAGTTGTTTTTGCAGGCGTTCGCCCTTTAGATAGGTATGCTGCCACGCCGCATAATCGGCGTATTGAATGCGCAGGGGCGCAAGCTGCGAGACTTCGCCCCAGCGATGCCTCCGGTAGCCGCTGACCAGCTCCTCAAAAACGATGCCTTGCGACCAGCCGTCGGAAATAATGTGGTGCATGGTGAGGAGGAACAGATGGTCCTGTTCGCCGAGGCGCAAGAGTTCGGCGCGCCACAAGGGACCTTGATTGAGATCAAACCGGGTCTCTGCATTGGCGCGGGCACGGGTGAGTGCTGTGGCTTCCCGTTCCGGCTCAGGTAAGGTGCTGAGATCTTCCAGAGTCTGGGGCACCTGAAGACTGGGAAGAATGATCAGGTGTGGGTCTGCGCCCTGGCCGCCGAAATGGGTGCGCATCACCTCGTGGCGGTCCACCATGTCCTGGAGGGCGTTGGTTAAGGCGCTGGGCTCCAGAGGGCCTTCCAGCCGCAAGGCCATGGGAATATTGTAGGTCGTGCCGTTGGGCGCCATACGATCCAAAAACCAGAGCCGCATTTGGGCAAAGGAAAGCGAAAGTACCTGATCTCGGGGAGCAGGTTCGATGGTAAGTGCTTCCTGAGGGCCGCCCAAGGTTTCAATACGCGCAGCCAGCGCGCTCAGCTTGGAAACCTCAAACAGGGTTTTCAGGGGCAGTTCCACACCAAAGGCCTCGCGCACGCGGGCCACCAATTGGAGACCCAAAAGCGAATGGCCACCGGCTTTGAAGAAATCGGTGGCGCGGCCTACCTGGGCGATACCCAGCAGTTGGGCGAAGATCTCGGCGAGTCGGGTTTCTGTCGCGCCGGCAGGCGCCTCAAAAAATTCTTCGTCGGTCCAATTCAGTTCCAGCTGTGCCAAGCGTTTGCGGTCTACCTTGCCGTTGGGGAGCAGGGGCCAGGTTTCCAGCGTCACAAACAGATGAGGGACCATGTAGCCGGGCAGGCGGTCGCTCAGCCAAGCACTCAGGCTCTCGCGGGAGAGCGGGTCCTGGGCGGGCTGAACAAAGGCAACCAGTTTCTGCGCGGCGGGTGTGACCAGCGCCACTGCCTTTGCCACGCCCGCCATGGATTCCAGCGCGACTTCGATCTCGCCCAATTCAATGCGGAACCCACGCAGTTTCACCTGGTGGTCCAGGCGACCCATATACACCAGCTCACCGTCATGGCGCAGGCGTACCAGGTCACCCGTCTTGTAGTAGCGCATACCCTGTTCACCGGAATGGGCGGGAATGAACTGGGTAGCAGTGAGGGCTGGCCGACCCAGGTACCCGGAAACCAGGCCCATGCCGCCCAGCAGCAATTCGCCGGGCACGCCGGTGGGAACCCTTCGGCAGGCGCGGTCCACCACCAGGGCCGTGGTGCCGGGCAGCGGGCGGCCGATGGGCGGCACGCTACGGCCGGTGCGGGGTACCAGATGGCCGGTGGAATAGGTGGTGTCTTCGGAGGGGCCGTAAAGGTTGTACAGCCGTTGTACGCCGGGCTGGGCATAAACCCGGTCGGCCAGGGCGCGGTTGAGCGCTTCACCCGCGAGGTTCACCACTGTCACGCCGTGGGGCAGGCTGGTTTGCGCCAGCAGCGAGGCCATGGCGGAGGGCACGGTGTTGATCAGGGTCAGGTCGACTTGGTCCGCATCGACCTCCACCAGTTGGAGGACATCGCGGGCCAACACCAAACGGCCGCCCAGGGCGAGGGGCACGAGAATTTCATAAACGGAAATATCGAAGTTGATGGAGGTAGCCGCGAGCACCCCCCGCCAATCCTCGGGTTCAAAGGTCTGTTCGGACCAATGCGTCAACTGGGCCACGCTCAACCCCGAAATCGGCATGCCCTTGGGTTTCCCGGTAGAGCCGGAGGTAAACAGGAAGTAGGCGGGCAGACTGGGGTAGAGCGCCACGGGATGAAAAGAGGCCGGTTCGTCCAGGCTTGGGGAGATCAGGTGTAAACCTTCTGCCTGTAGGGTCTGTGAGCCACTTTCGTCGGCGATCACCTGGGTCAGGCGGGCGCCTTCCACGATGTGGCGCAGGCGTTCCAAGGGGTAATTCGGGTCCAGGGGCACATAGGCGGCGCCGCAGAAAAGCACCGCCGTCATGGCCACGACCATGTCCGCGCTGCGCTCGGTTGACAGACCTACCCGGTCGCCGGGGCGAACGCCGCGGGCTTGCAAGCGGCCCGCCAGCCGTTCTACTCGGGCGAGCAGTTCACCATAGTTAAGCGTTTGGCCTGGATCCTTGAGATCGGCGATGGCGACCGTTTGGGGCTGACGCGCAGCCTGCGCTCGGAAGCGATTGGGCACCAGAGCGGCGGTGTCGCATGGGGGGGCGGTCTGGGCCCATGAGTGCAGGAGGTCTGCCCGTTCACCGGCCGCCATGAGGTCCAGATCGGCCAGACGGGTTTGCGGAGCCGTGGCCATGGCCTGGACCAAATGGACCAGCTGGCGTCCCATGTTGACGAGGGTTTCCGCATCGAAGAGATCGGTTGCGTAATCAAAGCTTGCCAGCCAGCCGCCAGCGTGTTCGGTGATGCTTAAGGTGAGATCAAATTTGGCCTGGGTGGAAGCTGCCGCCGTAATTTCGCCCAGTGTGATGCCGGGCAGGAGCTGGCCCTGCTGCAGGTTCTCCTCAGCCTGGTAAACAAACATGACTTGGAAGATGGGGGCATAACTCAGGCTGCGTTCGGGGTTGAGTTCCTCCACCAGTTTGTCGAAGGGCACGTCCTGGTGGGCGAAAGCGTCCAGTGTGCTGAAGCGCACCAGGGCCAGATTTTGGTGGACGTCCAATGCGGGGTTGAGCTGGGTGCGCAGCACCAGGGTGTTGACGAAAAAGCCAATCAGGCCCTCAACGGCGGCGTGGTCGCGGTTGGCGGTAGGGGTACCGATCAGGAGATCGTTGCGACCTGTGTAGCGTGCCAGAAGCAGGTAGAAGGCCGTCAGGGTCACCATGAAGCGGGTGGCGCCGTGCGCTTCGGCCAATCGCTCCAGGGCTTCCCGCGTGGCGCGGTCCAGCAGTACCGTATGGGTGGCGCCACGGTAGCTGAACTCGGCGGGGCGCGGGTAGTCAGTGGGCAATTCCAACAGCGCCGGGGCACCGCTCAGGCGCTTGCGCCAGAAGTCGAGTTTTTCTGCCAGGACCGGACCGTTGAGCCAATCCTGTTGCCAGGCGGCATAATCGCCGTACTGTACGGCGGGTGCCGGCAATGAGCTGGACGCCCCGCGAAGCGCAGCGCCATACGCGGTCGCCAGTTCGCCCACCAGAATCGCCGTGGACCAGCCGTCGAAAACAATGTGGTGTACGTTGAGCACCAGCAGGTGCTTGTCTGAGGCGGTGCGCACGATTAAGGCGCGCAACAGGGGTTCGCGATCTAGGGCAAAGGCCCAGGCCGTTTCTCGTTGGACAAGGACGTGTACCTGTTTTTCGACGTCGGCCATCCCGGAGAGATCCACGAGCCTCAGTTGGTGCAGCGGCTGTGGCGATACGACCTGTCTGGCAAGGCCTTCGCGTTCCTCGAAGCGGCTGCGCAGCACCTGGTGGCGTTGAACGGCAGCGCAGAGAGCCCTATCAAAGGCGGCCACATCCAGCGGGCCGTGCAGCGGTAGCACGGAAGGAATGTTGTATACCGGCGAAGGGCCTTCCAATTGGTAGATGAACCAAAGGCGCTGTTGGGAGAAGGACAAAGGTGCCCAATCTCGACCCAGCGCCACGAGGGCTGCCATGGGCGACGGCTCCGCGATTGCCGCTACCTCGGCCGCGAGAAGCGCAACGGTAGAATTGCTAAAGAGGACCCGCAACGGAAGTTCCACGCCGAGTTGGTCGCGCACGCGGTTGATGAGCCGCGCACCCAGGAGTGAGTGGCCGCCCAAGGCAAAGAAGTTGTCATCAAGGCCGACCTGCGGCACGTTGAGGAGCTCGCTGAAGATCGCCGCAATGGTTTGTTCCTCGCGCGTCTGCGGTGGCCGATATCCACTAGTTTCCGCCTCGGTATGGGCCAGGAGGGCCAGGGCCCTGCGATCTACTTTTCCGTTGGCCATGGTCGGCAGGGCCGCGACGATGACGAAGTTGGATGGGATCATGCTCTCGGGCAGGTTTTCCGCCAGTGCCTTGCGCAAGTCCTGGGCGGTGGTTTGAGGGTCGACGACGGTCAACACCGCGACCAGGCGTTTGCCGGCCGCACCATCGACGACGACCACGGCCGCATTCGATACGGCGGGCAAGGCGCCGAGCCGTGCTTCAATTTCGCCCGGCTCCACCCTCACACCACGGATCTTGACCTGGTCATCCACGCGGCCGAGGAACAGCAGGAGACCTTCGGCTGACCAGGCGGCTTTGTCACCGGTGCGGTAGAGACGTTCACCGGGTTCGCTAGCAAATGGGTGGGGCAGGAAACGCTCGGCCGTCAAGCCGGGGCGATTCAAATAACCTCTAGCCAGGCCGGGGCCTGCAATGAACAGTTCGCCCGCAACCTGAGCAGGAGCCAACGCCATCACGCGGTCCAGCACATAGAGTCGGTAGTTGTCCATGGGGCGGCCAAGGGGGATCACGTCGCCGTCAAAATCCGCCGGGATTTGATAGCTTACGGCATCAATCGTGGCTTCGGTGGGGCCGTAGAAATTGTGAACCGTGCCAAACAGTTTCAGATTGCGCAGGCGTCGCCATAGCGCCGCAGGCAGGGTCTCGCCGCCGAGCAGCAAGCGCTGGGGTCGGTGGGCGGGCGGATCTTGTTCCAGTTCGTGCATCAGATGAGTCAACAGGGAGGGCACCAGGTCGACCGTGTCGATTTTCAGCGTTTCGACCATGTCCCAGAACGCTTTTGGCTCCATTTGGGCAGGGTTGGCCACCAAGACTGCGGTGCCCCCAAAGGCCAGGGGCAGGAACAGCTGTTCGGCAAAGGGATCGAAACCCAGCGGCGACATCACCAGATGCCGGTAACCGGGAGCGATACCGAAGCGCCGGCCCAGGGCCGTGACCTTGTTCACGAGGGCGCGGTGGGTGATCACGGTGCCCTTGGGACGACCAGTGGAGCCGGAGGTATAAATCATGTTAAAGGCCAAATCGGGAAGGTAAAAGGGTGGGTTAAACGCCTGGGCGGGGATCACCTCATCTACCAGGATCACTTTGGCGGCGGGCACCTGCGCAAGTAGGCCTTGGTGGTCGCGGCGGGTGAGGATCAGCTCCGGTTGGGCGTCTTCCATGATATAGCGGAAGCGGGCCTCGGGTAGGTTCAGGTCAAACGGCACATAAGCGGCACCTGTCCGCAGGGTGGCCAGGAGGGCTACGATCAAATGGGCGTCACGGTCCAAGACCAACGCCACGCGGGCCTCCGGCCCGCAGCCCTGTTCCTGCATGGCGGCGGCGAGCGCCTTGGAGCGCTCGGCAAGCACGCCGTAAGACATGGGTTCGTCGCCTGCCAATAGCGCGAGGGCCTGAGGTTGCTGGGTCGCGAAGCGATCGAACAGGCCTACCAGACTTTCCTCAAGGGGCAGGTCAACGGCGGAATCGTTCCATGTCTGCAACTGGGTGGTGCGCTGTTTATCGCTAAGCATGGCCAGTCGGCCCACCGGGAGGTCGGGATGTTCGGTGAAGCCGACCAGCAGGCGGATGAAGTGACCCACCATGTTTTCGATCATTTCGGCCGAGAACAGGTCTGTGTTGTATTCCAGGTAGCCGTCGATGCCGCCCTCATTTTCACCCATGCTCAGCGATAACTCGTGTTTGGCGGCCACGTAATCCTGGTTGAGCACCTTGACGTCTAGATCTGGCAACATCACCTTGTTGGTCGGCATGTTTTGGAATGAGAAGGTGACCTGGAAGATCGGCGAGCGCGCGGGGTCACGAGGCGGGTTGAGGGCTTCAACCAGTCGCTCGAACGGCACATCTTGGTGGGCAAAGGCGCCCAATGCCGTCTCGCGCACGGAAGCCAGACGTTCCCTGACGGTCTGGTTGGGATGCAGGCGGTTGTGGAGCACGAGGGTATTGACGAAAAAGCCAATCAGCGGTTCCAGTTCCAGGTAGCGGCGGTTGGCCAACGGGGTGCCCACCACAATTTGGGTGCCGCCGCTATAACGGGCGAGCAACTCCGCAAAAACCGCTTGCAGGACGAGGAACAGGGTTGCATGGTTGTCCGCCGCGAACTGTTTGACCGTTTGGGTGAGGCGGGATGGCAGGAAAAACGACTTGTCGGCCCCGTTGTAGGTGAGCTGCGGGGGGCGAAGGCCCTTGAGCGGCAGTTCCAGGAACGGCGGCGCGTCCGCCAATTCCGCAACCCAATAATCGATTTGTTGTTGAAGCACCTTGCCCTGTAACCAGTTGCGTTGCCATAGGGAATAGTCGCCGTACTGGATGGGCGTGGGCGCAAGCGGTTCCGCCTTTTCATTGCCCGAAGCGAGATTGTAGGCTGCCATGATCTCCCGAACGAGAACACCCAGGGACCATCCGTCGGAGATCACGTGGTGCATGTTGACGAGCAGAAAATGGTAGTCCGCACCCAAGCGAAGCAGTTTCGCCGTGAATAAGGGACCCTTGGCCATATCAAAATGGAAGGTGGCGTTTTGGTGGGCCAGGTGTTCGACCATGGCTTCGGCTTCGGCGAGGGGCAAATGCGCCAGGTCGTCCAGGGGGAGCGAATAGGCGGTGAGGGGGGCGATGTATTGGATGGGCTCGCCCTCGTGCTCCGGAAAGGAGGTGCGCAAAACTTCCTGTCTCGCCAACAGCATGTGGAAGGCCTGTTCCAGAGCGTGCACCCTGAGGGGTCCGCGAAGGCGGATGGTCAGGGGCATGTTGTAGGTGCTGTTGGGACCTTCCATTTTGTCCAAAAACCAAAGGCGTTGTTGGGCAAAAGAGAGCGGGAGCGGTGTGGAGCGATCCACGGGAACGGGCGCGGGCAGCACTTCGCTCTGGGCGCGGAGGGCGGGCAGCATGGGCGCGAGTGCCGCGATGGTCCGCGCGGCGAAAACCTGCTTGAGTTCCAGTTCCACGCCGAAGGTTTTGCGGATGAGCGCAGTGAGCCGGGTGGCGCTGAGGCTGTGGCCGCCCAGCTCGAAAAAGTCGGCCTGGGTGCTGATGGTGCTGGCTTCCAATTCCAGAACATCCGCCCAGAGGGAGGTGAGCAGTTCCTCTTCCGTGGTGCGAGGGGCCACATAGGCACTGCTGGCGCTTGGACCTTGCTCCTGGGCCAATTGGAACAGCAGCTTGCGGTCGATTTTTCCATTGCCGGTTTGAGGCATTTCTGGGAGAAACATGAAAAGGGAGGGGATCATATAATCCGGTAGGGTTTGTCCCATATGCCTGCGTAACTCGCCCAGGTCGGGTTGGTTGTGTCCGGGTGCCACCATCAAAAACGAAAGCAGACGGCCGCCGTCCGCGGTTTCCTCGACGAGTACCACTGCCTCGCCCACCGCGGGATGGTTGAGCAGCGTGGCTTCGATTTCGCCGAGTTCAATGCGGAATCCCCGAATTTTGACCTGATGGTCGGCCCGGCCGATGTATTCCAAGCGACCCTTGCCCATGGGCATCCAACGGGCAAGATCGCCGGATCGGTACATGCGTCCGCCGGAACGGGTGGTGAACGGATCGGGCAGGAAACGGGTGGCCGTCAGGCCCGGGCGACGGAAGTAGCCGCGTGCCGGGGCGGCTTCACCCAGATACAATTCGCCGATGACGCCAGGAGGCACCGGGTTCATTAAGGGATCGAGCAGGTAAAGACTGAGGTCGGGGATGGCTTCGCCGATGATGCTGCGACCGCCCAACATCAAGGTGTGATCCACGACCTGATAGGTGGAGTGCACGCAGGTTTCGGTAATGCCGTACATGTTGACCAGGGTGGGACCCTGATCGCCAAAAGCGTCGAACCAGGGTTTAAGTTTGGGGAACGAAAGCGCCTCGCCACCAAAGACAATCGTCCTGGGCAGCCGGGCCGGGCTGATCTTTTTGGCCAGTATCAGTTCCGCCAGGGGATAAAAGGCGGAGGGCGTCTGGCTGAGCAGGGTCACGCCTTCGCGCAGCATCAGATCGAGAAACAGCGAGGGTGAACGGCTGTCGTCATAGGACACCATCACCAATCGTCCGCCGGTGCAGAGAGGGCCCCAAATCTCCCACACGGAATAGTCGAAGGCAAAGGAGTGAAAACAGGTCCAGACCTCCTGGGTGTCAAACTTAAACCAAGGCTGGGTGGCGGTGAGCAGCCGGTGGACGTGGCCATGTGCCACGGAAACCCCTTTGGGTTTACCCGTGGAGCCCGAGGTAAAGATCATGTAAGCCGTATAATCGGCACTGAATTCGGGCAAGGGGAGATCGGAGGTGGATACCGGAATCTGATCGAGGAACACCATGCGGCGGTCGGGGTGTTGCAGGTGGGTGAGATCCTCCACCATGCGTTCGCGGGTGACCAGATAGCGGGCGGCAGTATCCTCAATGATAAACGACTGGCGCTCGGCAGGTGCCGTGGGCTCCAGCGGTACGTAGACTGCGCCCGTTTTCATGATGCCGATCAGGGCCACGATCATTTCAATGGAACGATCGACGGTCACGGCCACCAATTCACCTGGCCTTACCCCCAGGCGGATGAGGTATTGGGCCAAATGGGTGCTGCGCGCTTCCAGCTCGGCATAGCGGATTTTCTGTTCGATGAACCCCACGGCAACGGCTGCCGGTTGGCGCGCGGCCATCGCGGAAAACAACTGGGGCAGGGTTTGGTTGTCCGGAAAGACCCCATAGCCAGCGTTCCAGCTCTGAAGCAGGGCGAGGCGTTCCTGCTTGCTCATCAGGTCGAGCTGGTGGACGGATTTCAGCGGATGCTGGGCAATTTGCTCCAAGAGAAAGGCGAAGGTTTTAGCGAGTCGGGCGATGGTGTCATGGTCAAATAGGTCGATATTGTATTCCAAGGCACCCCGCAACGGGCCATCCTGTTCGGTCATGGTCAGCGTAAGATCGAACTTGGCGGTAGTGGCTTCAGCTTCGATATTGCTCATGGTCAGACCGGGCAGGTGCAGGGTTTCGTTCGGCGTGTTCTGCAAAACGAGCATCACCTGAAACAGGGGGTTGTGGCTGAGGTCTCGGGAAGGCCTGAGCACCTCAACCAAGCGTTCAAAGGGGAGCTCCTGGTTGGCATAGGCGCCGAAGGCGGTTTGTTTGATCTGGGCCAACAGGTCCATAAACGACGGCCTACCGCCGAGGTCCACGCGATATACGAGGGTGTTGGCAAAACAGCCGATCAGACCCGCGATGTCCTTGTGGGCGCGGTTGGCGATGGGGGAGCCGATGGCCAGCACGCGCTGGTTGCCGAAGCGGCCGAGCAGGGTGGCAAAGGCGCCCATTAGGGTCATGTAGAGCGTTGCGCCAGGTATACCTAGGGCCAGCGCCTTCAAGCGGTTGGTGAGTTCAAGAGAGATCCCGAAATCCAAGCGAGCGCCGCGAATGCCTTGGATGGCCGGACGCGGACGATCGGTGGGAAAGCTGTGAACATCCGGCAGGTCTTGGAGGTGTTCCACCCAATAGGCGAGCTGTTTTGCAAAACCGGCGCCTTCCAATTGCTCGCGTTGCCAGACGGCGTAATCGCCATATTGGATGGGCAAATCCTCGAAGGGCGGTTCTTCCTCTGGATCGCCGCCTTCGAGAAAGTACTGGTAGAGTCGACCGAACTCGCGGATCAGGATACCTACCGACCAGCCATCCGAAATGATGTGGTGCATGTTGACCAACAATACGGCGCGGGTCTCTGAAAGGCGCACTAGGGTAAGCCGCAGCAGGGGACCCTGGTCCAGGTCGAAACGGTAGAGCATGTCGGCTTCGGCGAGCGGGCGAATCATGTGCTCGTTGTTCTGGATAGCGGTGAGGTCCACGACGTTGAGATGCAGTTGGGTATGGGGGTCGACGACTTGAACGGGGCCGCCTTCGCCTTCCTTGAAAAGGGTGACGAGGATTTCGTGGCGGAAGCTCATTTCATCCAGACATTGCTGAATGACCAGGGCCGAGGCATAACCTTCCAAGCCCAGAGGAACGGGCATATTGTATGCGGGATTACCCGGCTGCATGCGATTGAGCAACCAGAAGCGCTCCTGCGCGAAGGATAACGGAAAATCATAAACCTCTACACTCATCGAGCCCTTACTCCCAAATCACTGCTATATGCGCAATCGGCCGAGTCCCGGTAACCAGACCTCGGCCGATGGTTCGTGGGTGCTTTTAGCGCCGGCGTTGCCGACCTTCCCGCGCGACCCGCTTGATCGAGGTGGCCTCTTCGCCTTGGCTGCCAGCTGATTCAACCAGCGCCGCCAGCTGGGCGACGGTTGGGGCAGACATGAAGCCCACCAACGGCACATTGAGGGAGAAGGTCTCCTGAATGCCGGTGATGACCTGGGTGGCGAGCAGACTGTGACCGCCGAGTTCAAAGAAGTCGTCGGCCACGCCAATTTTGTCGATAGGCAGGATCTTGCGCCACAGCTCGACCAGTTTTTCCTCGGTTTCGGTACGCGGCGCCACATAGGTCTGGTGGGTTTGCCAGGTGCCCGGATTGGGAAGTGCGCGACGGTTGGCCTTGCCACTAGGCGTCAGCGGAATTCGCTCAACCAAAACGAACTGGCTGGGAATCATATACTCGGGCAGCCGCTGCCGCAATTGGCCGCGGAGCACTTGTTCCAGCTGGATTTCCGGGCGGCAAGCAAGTACCGGACTGTGGGCGTCAACGCGCTCAAAGGTGCCCTGGGGACCTTCGAGGAACGCCACCAGGCGGCTTTCGCCCTGCGGATCGGGAAGCACGGCCACCACGGCATGGTCCACGGCGGACTGTTCCCGCAGCACGGATTCAATTTCGCCCAGCTCAATGCGGAAGCCGCGCAGTTTGACCTGAGCGTCGATGCGACCCAGATACTCAACGGCACCGTCGGCACGGAAACGACATAGGTCGCCCGTGCGGTAGAGCCGTGCGCCCGCCTCGCCGCCAAAAGCGTGGGGAATGAATTTTTCGGCCGTTTGTGCCACCTGACCGTGGTACCCACGGGCGAGGTTGACCCCGCCCAGGCATAGTTCGCCGGCCACGCCAATGGGCACCGGTCGGCCCTGTTTATCCAGAATGAACAGGGAGGTGTTGGCAATGGGTCGGCCAATAGGCAGTCGGTGGCCTTCTTCTTCCCCACGGCACTGCCACCAGGTAACGTCTACGGCTGCCTCGGTGGGCCCGTAGAGGTTAAACAGGTGGCTGTCAAAGGTTTCGAAGAACTGCGCCTGAAGTTCCACGCTTAGGGCCTCGCCGCTGGCGAAGACCTGGTTGAGCTTGAAGCGCTGTCCCTGGTTGTTCACCAGGAAGTTGGCCAACATGGACGGCACGAAGTGGATGGTGGTAATTTCGCGTTCGCGAATGATCTCCCGCAGGTAGCGCGGATCACCCTGAGCGCCGGGGCGCGCCATGACCAGTTCGGAGCCCTGGCTGAGGGTCCAGAAGAACTCAACGACGGATACGTCGAAGGTGTAAGGGGTTTTCTGGAGGAAGCGTTCCTCCGGGCATTTGCCCAGCAGTTCTTCCAGCCAGAGAATGCGGTTGCAGGCCGCGCGATGGTCCAGGACCACGCCCTTGGGGCGCCCGGTGGAACCGGAGGTGTAGATCATGTAGGCCGCGTTGTTGGCCTGAACCGCCACGGGCCGGTAGCTGGTAAGGTCGATTTTGGGCCCTGCCACGTAGCCATCGGTGTTCAGGTAAAGTACCTGATCCTGGGCCGCGTTGACCATGCCGCGCATGGCTTCCTGGGCGATCACCAGGGGCGCCTTGCTCTGCTCCATGATGTAGCGGACGCGCGTTTCCGGGTACGCGGGGTCGAGCGGAATATAGGCGCCGCCCGCCTCGAGCACACCCATCAGCGCCACCACCATCTCGATGGAGCGCTCCATGCACACACCCACAAAGGTATCGAGGCCCACGCCCTTGAGGCGGAGTTGTGCGGCCAACTGCTGTACCCGCTCGTTGAGTTCCGCATAGGTAAGGCGTTGATGGGTTTCCGGGAAGCTCAAGGCAAAGCGATCAGGTGTTGCAGCGGCTTGGTTTCGGAAGAGACCATGCAGTGTAGCGGTTTGATCGCGCGCCTGCGCGGTTTGGTTCCAGGTGTGAAGCAGGGTCTGCCGCTCGGCCTCGGGGATCAGGTTGAGATCGTCGATCGGCTGCGCGGGGTCGGCCACGATACTCGCCAAGAGCTGGAGATAGTTGTTGGCCATGCGATCGATGGTGCTTGCTTCAAAGAGATCGGTGTTGTATTCGAACACCACGTCCACACCGTTTTCTTCTTCGAACTGGTACATGGCCAGATCGAAGTTGGAGGTGACGTGGTCCGCATCAAGGACCTTGTACTCGCGCACGGGGATGTGGATTTTGTGGTCGGGTGCCATTTCGTAGGCGAACATCACCTGGAACAGGGGATGGCGGCTTTGATCCCGCTTGGGGTTCACCGCTTCGACGATGTGGTCGAAGGGCAGGTCGCGGTTGTCATAGGCGCTCAGCAGATCCTCGCGGAGGTTGGCCAGGAATTCGGTGTAACGCGGATTGCCCGCCATTTGGGTGTAAATCACCTGAGTGTTGACGAAGAAGCCGATGAGCTGTTCCAAGGCATCGTGGGAGCGGTTGGTGATGGAGGTACCCACAGCGATGTTGTTCTGGCCGCTGTAGCGGTGGAGCAGCACCTTGAAGGCTCCCATCATCATCATGTAGGGCGTGACCGACTGATCGCTGCAAATTCGGCGCAATGCCTGTTCCAGACGACCGCTGATTTTGAAGTGGTGGGCCGCGCCCACCGACCGGAATACGGCCGGGCGGGGGAAGTCCGTGGGGAGTTCCAATACCTCAACCGTGGAAAGCTTGTTTTTCCAATAAGCTAGCTGGTTCTCGAGAACGGGGCCCAGGTTGCGCTGCCACACGGCAAAATCGGCATATTGGATGGTGAGTTCAGGTAGGTTCGGTTCGCGCGCTTCCTGCATGGCCAGGTAGAATTCGCAAAGATCACGGATCAACACCTCGCGCGACCACCCGTCGGTAATGGTGTGGTTCAGACTAAAGCTGAGCAGGAAATCTTCTTCGCCCATGACCCAAGTCGTGACCCGAATCAGGGGGCCGACCGCCAGGTTCATGGGGGTGGTGGCCTCCTCGTTGATCTCCTCAAACGCCAACGTTTCGCGTTGCTCGGCCGGCACGTGGCGCATGTCGCGCACGTCGATGGCCGCATCCAGGCCGTCAAGAATGACCTGCACCGGCTTGCCATTGACCTCGCGGAAGACGGTTCGCAGGATTTCATGGCGCTGGACCACCTTTTTGAACGCCTTGTTGAGCAGATCCAGGTCGATGGCGCCGTCGATACGCACTGGACGGGAAACCACGTAGGCCGAACTTTCCGGTTCCAATTTGTCGATGAACCAGAGGCGCATTTGGCCGAACGAAAGCGGCAGGGGCTGCTCGCGGTGGGTGCGTACCAGCGGGGTTTTTTCTGGTTGGCCCGCACGGCGGAGGACTTCCACCCTTGCGGCAAAATCGGCGAGAACGGGATGATTGAACAAGTCGCGCAGGGCCAGCGAGACGCCGAGGGTTTTCTGAACCCGGGCATGGACCTTGGTTGCCGAGAGCGAATGGCCGCCGAGGGCAAAGAAATCGTCGTACAGGCCCACGGCTGTGACGTGGAGAACCTCGGACCAGATCTTGGCCAGCGCCATTTCCACAAGGGTGGTGGGGTGCTTGTGTTCTTCGCCTGACACATGCCCGTCCGGTTCCGGCAAGGCCTTGCGGTCGATCTTGCGGTTCGACGTCAGAGGGAAGGCGTCCAGGGCCACGAAGAACGACGGGATCATGTAGTCGGGCACGTATTGCTGAAGGTACCCACGCAGCCCGCCGACCTGAATTTGGCGGCCCTTTTTGGGCACCACATAGGCCACCAGCACTTTTTCCCCTTCGCGGACCTTGGTGAGCACCACGGTCTCGTGCAGGTCGGGGTGATCCAACAGCACGGCCTCGATCTCGCCGGGCTCGATGCGGTAGCCGCGAATTTTGACCTGGTGGTCCTGACGGCCCAGGTAGATCAGCGTGCCGTCGTCGCCGCGATAGCGGGCCTGGTCGCCGGAGTCGTACATGCGGTCACCGGGGATTTTGGAGAAGGGGTTGGGAATGAATTTCTCGGCTGTCAGGGCCGGGCGTTTGGCGTAACCGCGGGCCACGTTGTCGCCGGCCAGGTACAGGCGACCGGGGATCCCCTTGGGCGTGAGTTGCATATCCCTACCCACGACGTAGAGTTGGGTATTGTCGATGGCTTTGCCAATGGGGGCGTAGTAACTCCAATCGCGGGTGGCGAAACCCTCGGAGGTCACGATGTGGGTCTCGGACGGGCCATAGTTGTTGGTGAGGGTGAGTTCCGCCAGCTCTGTCATCATGTTTTTAAGGGCTGGGGTGATGGTCAACTGTTCCCCGGTGGAAAGCAGCGAACGCAGGTGTGCGAATTTTTCCTTGTTCCCGGCATAGGCTTCCGCCCAGGCATGTACCAGCACCACGGGGAGGTTGACCTTGCCAATGCGGTTGGCCGCGACATGGTCGAGTAGGGCCGGTGGGTTGGTGCGCAGACTCTCGGGAATCAGGAATAGGGTTTCACCCGCCAACCAGGCAGCAAACATCTCCTGGTAGGAGGCGTCGAAACAGATCGAGGCGAACTGCAGGAAGTTGGTGCCCAGGTGTACCGCACGCAGGTGCCAGCGGACCATGTTCGCCATGGCACGGTGTTGGAGGCTGATGCCCTTGGGGAGACCGGTGGATCCGGAGGTGTAGATGATGTAGTACAGCTCGTCTAGGTCGAGTTCGACCCGCACATCCTCAGCGGATGCAGCCGCGATTTCTGGCCATTGAGTATCGAGGGAGAGGGTTTGGCAGGGGTTTTCGGGCAGATGTTGGGCCGTTTCGCTGGTGACCAGAATCCACTGCATTTCCGCGTTGCCCATCATATAGATCAGGCGTTCCGCGGGATAGGTGGGGTCCATGGGGGCGATGCAGGCACCGCTTTTCAGGATACCGAGGACGCCGACCACCAGTTCCAGAGAGCGCTGGACAAACAGGCCGACCGCTTGGTTGCGGCCGACACCGCGATCCATCAAGTAGCGGGCCACCTGATTGGAGCGACGATTGAGCTCGTCGTAGGTCAAGGCGCGCGGTTCGTGGCCGTCGCCGCTGAAGATGGCGGCGTGCTGGTCGCCCTTTTGTGCCGCCCTCTCCATGAAGGCGTGGTGCAGGCACTTAAGAGGTTCTGGGCGGTGGATGGAAGCATCGTTCCAGGTGTTGAGCAACAGGTTGCGCTCTTCTAGGTCGATCAGTTCCAGCGTCCAGATGGAGGTGTTCGGCGCCGCCACGACCTCGCCGAGCAACTTGTGGTAGTGGCGGAACATGCGGGCCACGGTTTCTGGACGGAACAGATCGGTGTTGTATTCGAGGTTGCCGCGCAGGCCACCGTTGCTGCGGTCGGTGAGCATCAGGTTCATGTCGAATTTGGAGGTCACCAGATCCAGGCGAACCGGGGAGAGGGTGAAGCCGGGCAGGTTGACCGCGCCCATGGGGGCGTTTTGCATCACAAACATCATTTGGAACAGCGGCGGAACGCTCATATTCCGTTCCGGACGCAACTCCTCCACCAGTTTCTCGAAAGGGAGGTCCTGATGGGCATAGGCGGCCAGAGCGTTGGTTTTTACGCGCTGAAGCAGCTCTGCAAACGAAGGCGCGCCCGAGGCGTCGGTGCGCATCACTAGGGTGTTGGCGAAAAAGCCGATGACTTTTTCTAGCTCGCTAAAGTTGCGGTTGGCAATGGGGGTGCCCACCACCAGATCCTCGCCGTTGGTATACCGGGCCAGAAGGACCTTGTACACGGCCATCATCGTCATGAACAAGGTGACATCGTGCGCCCGGCTAAAGGCTTCGAGCCGTTCGAGCAATGCCGGTTCAATCTCAAAGGTATGCAGTTTGCCGCGGAACGACTGGACCGCGGGTCTGGGGAAGTCGGTGGGCATGTCCATCACATCGGGTAAACCCGCCAAGTGGCCCTTCCAATAAGCCATCTGGCGATCGAGCTCCTCACCACTGAGGAATTGCCGCTGCCAGGCGGAAAAATCGGCGTACTGAATGGGTAGATCAGCGAGTTTGGGGGCCGATGCGCCCTGGGTCAGGCGGTTTTGGAATTGGGAGATAAATTCATCCACCAGGACCCCAAAGGACCAACCGTCAAAGATGATGTGGTGCAGGGTAAACAGCAGATAGTGGTCCTCCGCACTTTTGCGCAGCAGCGTGACCCGGAAAAGCCGGTCTTCGCCGAGGCGGAAAGGCGTGGCGGCCTCTTCATGTGCCTTTTGGAGCACCCATTGCTCGTCGGCGTCGGCGGGGATGTCCTCCAGGGTGGGTCTCAGCACATAGGGCGGCTCAACATTCTGATAGGGTTCGCCGTCTACACTGGGGAAGTTGGTGCGCAGACTTTCATGGCGCCGCACGATGTCGGTGAGCACCTCCGTCAAGATCTCCAGATCCAGTGGGCCTTGGATGCGCAAGGCTGAGGGCATGTTATAGGCGGGACCCAGATTTTCCAGGCGATCCAGGAACCAAAGCCGTTGTTGGGCAAACGAGAGCTCCGGCCGCTCGCCGCGCGGCATGGGTTTCAAGGTCGGAGCCGGGTTGGTCGGACCCGAGGAAGCAGCGTCCAGCCGCAGGGCCAGCGCCTCAGGGGTGGGCGCCTCAAAAAGGGTGCGGATGGCCAATTGAACACCGAGCGTGTCGCGAAGGCGGGAAACCACCTGCGTGGCCAACAGGCTGTGACCGCCCAATTCGAAGAAATCGTCCAAGACCCCCACATTGGGCTTGTTGAGCACCTCGGCCCAAACGGCAGTGATTTTTTCCTCGATAGCGTTGCGTGGGGCCACATAGCGATCATTGGCATCGGAATCGCCTGGCACCGGCAGGGCACGGTGGTCCACCTTGCCGTTGGGGGTTACCGGTAGCGACGCCATCAGGATGATGGTGTTCGGTAGCATGTAGGGCGGGAGCTTTTCCGAAAGATACTCGCGGAGTTCGGAACTGGTCAGGGAAGCGTCGCCATCGGGTACCGCATAGGCGGCCAGGTACTTATCGGATGACTTTTCACCGCGCGCCATCACAAAGGCACGGCTCACCCTGGGGTGTTTGTCCAAGAGTGATTCAATCTCGCCCAGCTCAATGCGCACGCCGCGAATTTTGACCATGTGGTCGATGCGGCCGGAGTATTCCAGGTTACCGTCCGGTAGGTAGCGGCCAAGATCCGCGGAGAGGTAAAGGCGAGCGCCGGGCACACCGCTGAAGGGGTCCGGCACAAATTTGGCCGCGGTTTGGGCAGGTCGATTCAGGTATCCGCGCGCCATCATGATGCCGCCCAGGTAAAGCTCCCCAAGGGCGCCCGTCGGGACGTGCTGCAGATAGGGGTCCACCACGTAGACTTGGGTGTTGGGCAGGGCCAGACCGATGGGTGTGTGGAAAGCCCAAGTGGAAGGATGACCTTCATAGGTGTAGGCCGTGATGACGTGGGTTTCCGCCGGACCGTAGTGGTTGTGCAGCTTGCATTCGGGCCGGTCGATAAACATGTCCACCAGGTGGCGGGTCAGGTGCAGCTGTTCGCCGGTGGCGATCAGGTCGTCCAGGTATTCAAACAGGTGTTTGTGGGTGGCGTAGAGTTCGCCCATCAGGTGCACAACCGCCACCGGCAAGTACAGTTTGCCGATGCGGTGTTCGTGCACGAACTCCATGAATTTGAGCGTGTCGAGACGGCTTTCGGCCGGTACCAAGTACAGTGTATCGCCGGTGCACCAAGCTGCGAACATCTCGTGAAAGGCCGCGTCGAAACTGAGGGAACCGAATTGGAGGAAGCCCACGTTGCAGGGGAAGATATCCATATGCCAGTGAATCAGGTTGGCCAAGCACTCATGCGTCAGGGCGATCCCTTTGGGCTTGCCCGTGGAGCCGCTCGTGTACATGACGTAAACCAGGTTAAAGGGATGGATCTCCAGACCCAGGTTTTCGACGCTCTGGGTGGCGATGACCTCTGCTTCCAAATCTGGGTTGATCAGGGTGCAACCGGAGATTTGGCATTCCAGATTGGTGATGATCACGTCCACAGCCGCATCGTCGAGCATGGTTTGGCGGCGTTCCGCGGGGTAAGCTGGGTCGATGGGCACATAACAGGCACCGGCTTTGAGCACGGCGAGCGTGGCGATGGTGGTGGCGAAGTTGCGGTGGAGGTAAATCGCCACACGGGAGTCGTGGACCACGCCCTTGGCGCGCAGATAATGGGCCAATTGGTTGGACTTGGCGTTCAGTTGAGCGAAGGTCAGGGTTTCGCCGTCATGATACACCGCCGTTTTATCTGGCACGCGCAGTACCTGTTGTTCCACCATGTCTACCACGGCGGGCAGGTTGTAGGGCTTCCAGGCGGGCTGGCGATCCAGGCTGAGGTTCTGCAGTTCCGCTTGACCCAGCATGGGGGCATGCAATACGCGGCCGTCGGGGTTGGCCTGCATGGCGTTGAGCAAGTTGAGGAATTGCTCGATCATGCGGTCGATCATCTCCTCCTGAAACAGGTCCGGATTGTAGCGGAAGAAGCCGCCGAAAGCGCCGTCCGTGCGTTCCTGAAGCGTGAGAACAATGTCGTAGTTGGTAGAAGCGGTTTCAGCCTTGAGCCAGTTCAAGGTCAGGCCGGGGATGGACACATCGTCCATGGCCAGGGTCTGGTGGGAGACTAGAACTTGGAAAATCGGGGAATGGCTGAGACTGCGGGGGGGCTGCACTGCTTCCACCACGCGATCGAGCGGAGCGTCCTGGTGGGCGAACCCGTCCAGGATCTCGCGGCGCGAGCGCAGCAGGTGTTCGCGGAACGAGGGATTGTCCGCCAAATGAAAGCGCAGGGCCTGGCTTGTCACAAACATGCCGATCAGAGGTTCGATTTCACTGCGATTGCGGCCTGCAAGCAAGGAGCCGATCACCAGATCGCGTTGGCCGCTCCAACGGGAGAGCAGGGTGGAAAAAGCGGTCATGACCACCATGAACTGGGTGGCGTCCGCCTGTTTGGCCAGGTCGTTCAAGCGACGGGAAAGCGCCGCGTCGATCTGGAAGTAGCTGAACGCGCCTTTGTAGGTTTGCATCGCTGGGCGGGGTTGGTAGGTGGGCAATTCTAGGAGTGCGGGGGCGCCCACTAGGTGCTCCTTCCAATAGGCAAGGCTCTGGGCCATGGCGCCCTCGCCTTGGGTGGTGTGCTGCCAGGCGGCGTAGTCTTTAAACTGAATGGGCAAGCTTTGCAGGGGCTCGCTAGGCAGACCCGCAAACTGCTTGTAAAACGTCACCATCTCCTTGATGAAGATGTTGAGCGACCAGGCATCCGAGACGATGTGGTGCATGACACACAGCAGAATGTGCTGATCCTCGTCCAGGGCAATCAGTTTGATGCGCAACACAGGCCCGGTTTCCAGGTTGAACGGTGCCTGGGATTCCCGGTCGATTTCGGCACGGGCGGCCGCATCTCGTTCCGCCTTTGGCAGGTGGGTGAGGCCAATGAGCTGGATCGACATGGCTTGGGGTGGCGCAACCTGTTGATAGGGTTGTTCTTCGTGGAGCGGAAAAGAGGTCCGCAACACGTCGTGGCGGGCGACCACGGCGTTCACCGCCTGGTCAAGCGCCTGGAGGTTCAAATCACCTTTGATCTCCAGGGCGGCGGGCATGTTGTAGGTGCTGTTGTAACCCTCCATCTGGTGGTAGAACCATACCCGTTTCTGGGTAATGGAGAGGGGGGCGTGTCCGCCCTCAAACGGCAGAATGGGCTGGTGAATCCTGGGCTTGGCCTGGGAAACCACCCATGCCATTTCGGCTACGGTAGGCGCTTCAAAGATGGTGCGCATGGAGAGGTCGGTTTCAAAAGCTTCGTTCACCCGGGAAATAACACTGGTGGCCAGGAGTGAGTGACCGCCCAGGGCGAAGAAGTTACCGTGAACGCCGATCAGGGTGGGCGCCAATTTCAGCGTGCTGGCCCAAATCGTCAGCAGACGTTCCTCTTCCAGGTTGCGGGGGGCCACATAGGCCACCTGCTCCACTTCCGACTCCGTAGCGGCCAGCGCCAGCAGGGCGCGGCGGTCGATTTTGTTGTTGGCGGTGGTGGGCATGGCGTCCAGGAATACGAAAAGACTGGGAACCATGTAATCTGGTAAGCTGCCAGCCAAGAAGGTCCGCAACTCGGCCACGTCAGGCCGCTGGCCGGGTTCTGCTATAAGGAATGCCGCCAGACGACTACCGGTTTCTGCCTCATCCACCAGCACCACGGCAGAAAGGATTTGCTGGTGGCGCGACAGGGCTACCTCAATTTCACCCAACTCAATCCGGAAGCCACGAATCTTGACCTGATGGTCCATCCGGCCGATGTAGTCCAGGTTGCCTCCCCAGGGTTGGCTTCGGGGAATCCGGCGGGTAAGGTCGCCGCTGCGGTACATGCGCGCGCCGTACCGGCCGCTAAAGGGATCCGGGGCAAATCGCTCCGCCGTTAGTTTGGGACGGCCAAAATAACCGCGTGCCGGCGCCGCACCGCCGACCCACAATTCTCCGGTGACGCCTTCAGGCACCAGATTGAGCGTTTCATCCAGGACATAGAGATCGATGTCGGGAATGGGGACGCCCACAATCGAGCCGCTAAAGGCCGCTTGTTCGGGGGTGACCACGTGGTAGGTGGTATGGACACACGTCTCGGTGATGCCATACATGTTGACCATTTTCGGACCACGGTCGCCATAGGACTTGAACCAGGCCGTCAATTTGGCAAAGGAAAGTGCCTCACCGGCAAAGATGATCACGCGGGGCAACTGTTCGGGGCTTAGGCTCCGCTTAAGAATCTCCTCGGCTAGGGGGTAGAAGGCCGATGGCGTCTGGCTGAGTACGGTGGCCTTCTGAGCCACCATCCAGTCACAGAAGTCCTTGGGGGACCGACTTTGGGCGTAATCGACGATGATCAGGCGGGCGCCCATGGTCAGGGCACCCCAGATTTCAAAGACCGAAACGTCGAAAGCAAAGGAGTGGAAGCAGGTGAAGGCATCGTCGCCGTTAAAGCGGAACCAGGGATCGGTGGCCGAAAACAGGCGGTGAACCTGGGCATGGGTGACCGCCACCCCTTTGGGTTTTCCTGTGGAACCGGAGGTGTAGATGATATAGGCGCATTGGCTGCTATCCTGAACCATAGGCTCCAAAACAGCGCTTTCCTCGTCGATGATCGGGGCATCGGCCAAAATGAGCTTCAGGCCTGGCAGCGCCAAGACTGTAAAAAGGCCTTCAAGTGAGGCTTGAGTTACCATGACGGCACAGGTCGCATCTTCCAGGATAAAGCGGCGCCGTTCCTCGGGAACCGCAGGGTCCACTGGAATGTAGGTGGCACCGCTCTTCAACACAGCCAACAGCGCAACGACCATGTCGATGCTGCGCGCCATGGAAACGGCAACTAAGGTTTCGCGGCCTACACCGTGGCGGCGCAAGTGGTTGCCGAGTTGGTTGGTGCGGCGATCAAGTTCGCCGTAAGTGATATTGCCAGTGGCATCCACCACGGCAACGGCCTCGGGCCTGGCGGCGGCCTGTGCGCCAAACATAGCTTGAAGCGTGAGATGGCTGTCGTAGGTGCGGGTTTCCCAGATACCGAGAAGATCACGGCGCTCGTGCTGGGAAAGCATTGGAGCGTTTTTAATGGGCTGATCCGGGTCGTTGACAAAGGTTTCAATCAGGCCGGTCAGATGCTCGGTCATCAGCCGGATGCGATCGACACTGAAGATGTCACTGTTGTATTCCACGGCAATTTCCAAGCCCAAATCCGTTTCAAGACACTGGAAGTTCAGGTCGAACTTGGCCGTACCGGTTTCGATGGGGCGTTGGTCCACCGCCACGCCAGGTAGGCGCAAGGGTGCCACTTCAAAACTGTGAAGTGCGTACATCACCTGAACCAGGGTTTGGTGATTGATGGGACGGGGCAACTTCAGTTCGTTGATGAGTTGGTCAAAGGGGAGCGCCTGGTGGGCAAACACATCGCGGGACATGGCCCGAAAGCGGCGCACCATCTCGGTGAAGCTGGGGTTGCCGGAAAGATCTACCCTGAGGGCGAGGAGGTTGATGAAGTAGCCGATCATATCCCGGTGCTCGGGGCGGACCCGGTTGGCCAGCGGTGTGCCGATGACCAAATCCGTTTGAGCGCTGTAGCGGGAAAGCAGGGCCGAGATGCCGCTGCCCAGAGTCATGAACAGGGTAGAGCCGGATCGCCGTGCCTGTTCGCGCAGGCGCTCCAAAAGTGGTTTTTCAAGACGGAAGGCGTAAATCCCACCCCTAAAACTCTGTTTGGCGGGCCTGGGATAGTCGGTTGGCATATCCAGCAAGGCGGGTGCACCATCTAGATAGCGCTTCCAGAACGCGATATCCTCGTTCAAGGCACCGGCTGCCACCTGTTCCTGCTGGAGTTTGGCGTATTGGGTGAACTGCATCGGCTGCGACGGGAGTTGAGCCGGGCGTTTTTGTTGGGTGGCTTCGTAGAGTTCAATGGTCTCCTTCAAGAACACACTCATCGACCACCCGTCACTGATGATGTGGTGCATGACCAGGAGCAGCACATGGCGGTTGGGGGCCAGACGGAAAAGACCTAAGCGGATCAAGGGGTTTTGGGTCAGGTCAAAGGCTTTGCAGGCCTTTTCTACCATCAATCGTCGGGTCTGCTCATCGCGGTCGGCTAGGCTGCTGAGGTCGATCACGGGAAGTGCGCGATCCCGGGGTGGGTGTACCAGTTGCTTCGGTTCGTTGTCCACCTGGCGGAACGAGGTCCGCAAGGTTCCATGGCGCCGACAGATCGTCCAAAAGCATTGTTCCAGAATGGTCGCATCCAGGTTGCCATCCAGCCACAAGCCATATTTCATATTGTAGGTGGCATTGGGGCCTTGGAACTGGTCCTGCACCCATAAGCTCTGCTGTGAATAGGAGAGCGGATGGGCCACCGGCTCCGATTTTTGGGCAAGCAGCTGCTTTAGCAACGCGCGTTTTTCCGCTAAGCTTGCTGCCTTGTCGGCCTGGCCTGGTGCGATCATCTCAGAGATGCTCATGAACGATACTCCTGGTACTTGAGGGTAGAATCCGGGCTACACGCCCAAGGCCTGATCCAAGGCCTAAGGGAGCGCGTGCTCCCCTGCAGTGAAGGTCTTGGTCAGACGATGGTAGGGACCATGGCCTTAAGCGGCAGAATATCCTGGGTGGCCGCAAACACCGGTCGAGGCGTTGCAAGTTTTTTTGGCGCGTTCGACATCTTGTTATAGGTGTAGTAAAGCGAGATCCGGTCGTTGTGTGACATATTGGTGTTCGACCCGTGGAAGATCGCATCGTGGAAAAACACGGCGAAGCCACGTTTGCCGACAGCCGAGACCACGCCGCTTTGTTTGGCGATTTCCCGCAGTTTTTCCGGACCTACCTTGAACGTTAAGTCAGAGGAGAAGTTACTCTCCCATGTCACTTCTTTGTGGCTTTCGTGCATGGGCAGCTCCACGACACCGTTCCGGTGACTTCCGGGAATCAGCATCAGCGGACCGTTTTCGTGGGAGACATCGTCGAGGAAGATGCCGATGGTCACCGCGCCGGATCCTGGGAAACCGTCCATCTTCTGCCAATAGTAGAGATCCTGGTGCCAATCCCAGCGATCGCCCGCGAGCGCACGTTTGTGGTTAATTTTAACCTGATGGATGTAAACCTCTTCTTCGAGCAATTGACGAATGGGCACCACGATTTTTTCCAGATGGGCCAGTTTGTCGAAGAAATCACTGATCAAATGGGGGCCGAGCACAGAGCGCACTGTGCGGTCCTTCTCCAGGATACGGCCGGGAAAGTCACATTCCGTGACGCTGTCGATTTCCCGATTGATGATTTCCACTTCATCCGCGGAGAAAAACTCCGGTAAGATGAGGTACCCGTGTTCATGAAAAGCGCGTACTTGTTCTAAGCTTAGCATGGTAACTCCTCGGCATTTGGGACTTCGTTCCATGTGTTACGTGGGTAGGTTAGGGCGAGAGCTCCAGCAGAAGCCCCGCCCCCTGTTACTTGCTATTGGCCTTGCATCATGGCTAGGGCGGCATCTAAGGCCGCTTCATCCATGTCGTCAACGGATGCGAGTAGGTTCTCAACACTGGGTTTGACGGGTGCTGCGGCAGACGCAGGCACCTCGTAACCCATACCTTGGGCCAGGGCCCAGGTGCTGGCGCCAAGGAAGTCCTGTTTCAGGCCGCCCTTCCAGGCGTCGGCCACGCCGGCTTCGATTTTCTTGAAGCCGTGGAACTTCACATCACCTAGCATCCGGGATTCCGTGTTGATGCCTTCGGTCATACGGCGGTAACCCTCTTGGTAGGGGTCCAGCATGTCCTCGTCGAAATCCAGGCCGAGGAACGAGCACAGGCCGCGTACCTCGGGTTCTGGATTGGCCACCAGATCTTCGAAGCGTACTGCCAACTTGCGTTCCGCAGGGATATCAGCGAGGAAGGTATTGATGTTGGTGTGGCAGGTGTGCCAGAGCAGTTCACCCAGTTGCTGGGTGGTGAACGGTAGATTCCCGCCGAAATGGTGGCGCAAGGGCACATCCAGGTGGGCGTTTTTATAGGATTTGATCATGGCGTGCGGATGGCGTTGCAGGTGAACGTAGAGCGGGTTGTGGAAGATGTCTTCCGCGCGCTTGAGGGTGTTCAGGTCGTAGGCGTAGGAGGGTGTTTTGTCTACCAGTAAGCGGGTGGCGTTTTCCCGATGGATCAGATCCTGCAGGTGTTTGTAGAGATCCTTGATGGAAATGTTCTTCTGCTCGAAGTCCTCCACCAATAACCGTGCATGGCCTTCGCCGCAGTCTTTGACCATCATCAGCGTTTGCACCAGACCGTCTTTCCAGAAGGCCGTTTGACCCTGGAAGGCTTGGTCGCGTTCCACAGCGGTGTTAAACGGCAACATGAACAGCTCGGGCGGTGCCACCAGCTGGGGGTGACCCGCAAGGATCACACGCAGCAAGGTAGAGCCGGAGCGGGGCGGAGCCAGGATAAAGACTGCGGGGCCGATCTTGGGCCCGTCATGCTTGTGCAGGGCGATCTTGGGAATCATGGCTCGGAAGGTGGCAAACTGGTCCTCGGTGAGGGGTTTGCTGTCTTCCCCTTTGGTTTCCACAACGGGTGCGGTGCCGCCCAGAATCCGGGCTATCGCATCGCTGTACTCATTGTTCAGGTAGTTGGCCAGATCGGCAATCGTGGAGGTATCAAACAGGGCTTCGATGTGGAACACCTCGCCCAGGCGCTTTTCAAGCGCATTCACGACGTTCATGCCCTTGAGCGAATCACCGCCTAATTCGAAAAAGTCGTCGTCGACGCCGACCCTTTCCATGCCTAGGATGTGCATCCAATCGCGCACCAATAGCTTTTCTAGCTCAGATTCGGGTGCGCGATAGGGCACGCTCATTTCGGGGCGCGGGTAGGAGAGTTTGCTAGTGCCCATTTCTTCCACGGCCGCCACGGAGTCCACGCTGAACACGCGGCTTTGGTGCACGCGTGCGACCAGATCGTGGGTGGAAATGGCAACCTGAGGCAGATGAGCGGCCAACGCCCGTTCAAAGGCCTGAACGCCCTCGATGTTGGCGATGCCCTTGAGCTGGAGGTCATCCGTTTGCCGGTTGACCGCCATGCCCACCTCTTTCCAGGCGTCCCAGTTTAGGGCGAAGAAGTTGCGGTTGGCATGAGCGCTGGCAAAGGCGTCTTGGAAGGTGTTGGCGGCCACGTAGGCGACTTGGCCGTAACCGCCCACAGCGGTGGACAGCGAGGAGCACATCACCATGAAGTCGAGGGCTCTACCCTCAAACACCTGTGCGATCACGCGGCTGCCCTTGGTTTTAGGGGCCAGTACGTGTTCCGCGGCGTCGCGGGTTTTCCGCAGGATCATGCCCACTTCTGCCAATCCGGCTGCATGGACCACGCCATCAATCCGGCCCACTTCGGCCTCGGCGCGTTCAACCGCCTGGGTCATGGCGGCCAAATCGATGCTGTCGGCACGGTAATAGGCCACCTTGCCGCCGCGTGCTTCCAGGTGCTGTAGCTTTTTGATGCGGCGCAGGGTTGCGTTGTCGGCGGCCGGGTCTTTGGCGTAACCGTCCCAGGCCGAACGTTCGGGCAGGGCCGCACGACCGGTCAGAATCAAGTTGGCGCTATAGCGTTCCACCAGGAATTCAGCGAGAACGCCACCGATACCACCCAGGCCGCCGGTGACCAGGTAGGTAGCGCCGGTGCGCAGGGTGGGATGGTTGCCTGTTGGCTCGGGCAGCGCCATTTGCTGCCAGGTTTGCGCCCAGCGACGGCCCTGGCGGAGGGCCACGACGTTTTCTTCGTTCTGGGTATTCGCTTCCTGAATCAGCAGGGTTGCGAGGTCTGCGAGGTTGTTGTTCAGCACCACGTCCACCGCACGGCAGTAGAAACCTGGATGCTCCTGGGGAATCACGCGGACCGGAGCCAGAAGCATGGTTTTGGCCGGCGCCACTGTATCCGTGCCCAGCACATTGTGGACATGATTGGAAACCGCCAACAGGCGCACAGGGTGGCTGTAAGATTGCATGACCGCCGCTTGGGCGAGGTAGATCAGGCTGTAGAAGCCGCGCAGCTCCTGCTCGTCGGCACCAAGGCCTTCCGATACAGACCAGCAATGAACGAAGGCGGCGGGAATACGGCCGCGGTTGTTCAATTCAGTCAGGAAGCCGTTGTAGTGATCCGCACGGCTGGCGTCGATCGCGTAGTGGTCGTCGCCGTGCTTTTCAAAGGCGTGGTTGACGGTGACGGTGATCACCTTCTTGCCGGCGGCGCGGAGTTGTGCTGCCGTTTCATTGCCAAGGCCCAAGCTGTCCGCAAAGACCACCCAATAATGCTCCGGGTTGTACGGATAGGTGTCGCCCACCAGCGTGGCGCGCTGCCAGCTGGGTTCAAAGAACCAGCGGTCCATGGGCTGTTTGGTCAGCTTTTTGGCACTTGACTTAGCGCCGACGGTTTCTTCGGAGGCCACAGCCAGGCCCTTGGGCTGGTCGATCCAGTAGCGCACACTTTCAAAGGGGTAGTTGGGCAGGGGCAAGCGGTGGTGGAAGGCGCCCTTGTAATAGTCGTACCAGTCGATCGATGCGCCGTCGACCCAGAGCTCGGCCAATTGTACTAATTGGCCCTTGAGCAGGGTGGGCGCGGGGTCGGCCGCAACACCTGCAACAAGGCGGGCGGCGTCGTCCTTGCGGGCCTCGCCGTTGCCGGAGAGCACGCCCGTGAAGCAATCGCGCCCTTCATCGGGATTGGCCAGGGCGGCCAATAGATTTTCGCGGTTGGCGAACACCACCGCACGGCGGTGCAGGTGATTCATACGACCCATGTTCATGGTGAAACATACATCGGCCATGGGCAGATGGGGATGGGCTTCCAGGTGGTTGCGGAGGTTGGCCGTCATCACCGCCAGGGCCGTGGGCGTCTTGGCGGAAAGCGTCAGCAGGTGGTAGGCCTTACCGGGGTCGGAGGGGGCCAACTGGGGTGCTTCCTGCAACACGGCGTGTGCGTTGGTACCGCCCGCGCCAAAGGCGCTGATGCAGGCACGCAGTGGGATATCGCCTTCGCGTTTCCATTCGCGCAGCTTGGTGTTCACAAAAAACGGGCTATTTTCAAAGTCGATTTCAGGGTTGGGCGTTTCAAAGTTCAGGCTGGGTGGGATCAGCTTGTGGCGCATGGAAAGCGCCAATTTGATCAGGCCCGCCACGCCGCCGACGCTGTCAAGGTGACCGATGTTCGTTTTCACCGAGGTCAGGGCGCAGTAGCCCTTGCGGGTGTTGCCGTTGCGCTGGAATACCTTGTTGAGGGCCTTCACTTCGCAGGGATCGCCCAGTTCCGTGCCGGTGCCGTGGGCTTCCATGTGGGTGATGGTGGCGGGGTGGAAACCTGCCAATTCGTGGGCCTGAGCGATGACCTCGGTCTGGCCGCTCACGGAAGGTGCGGTGTAACCGGCTTTGGAGTTGCCGTCATTGTTGATGGCCGAGGCCGCGATGATGCCGTAAATGTGATCGCCGTCGACCACCGCTTCCTGCGCGCGCTTTAGGAGGACCGCGGCCACGCCGCAGCCGAAAACCGTGCCGCGGGCCTTGGCGTCGAACGCGTGACAACGGCCGTCGATGGATTTCAGGTGGCCCTTGCGGTAGAGGTAACCGGATTTTTGCGGCAGTTTGATGTTGGCACCGCCGGCCAATACCATGTCCGTTTCATAGGTCAGCAGTTGGCGGCAGGCCAGGTGTACAGCCACCATCGTGGTGGAACAAGCGGTAGAAACACTGTGAACGCCACCGCGCAGGTTCAGCTTGTAGGCCACGCGGGTACCCATGAAGTCCTTGTCGTTGCCGATAAAGGTGAGGTACTCGCCCAGGGCTTGCAGGTGGTCGGTATTGGGCACAAGGTTGCGCAGCAGGTAGGTGGAAATGCCCACGCCGCAGATCAGGCCGATCAGGCCGTCATAGGTCTCGGGGTTGTAGCCCCCGTTTTCCAAGGCATGCACGCAAACCTCGAGGAAGTGGCGATGCTGGGGATCCATGGCTTCCGCTTCGCGGCCGGGAATTCCGAAGAAGTTGGCGTCAAATAGCTCTTCATCGTCCATCACCCCCCAGGCCTTCACGTAATCCGGGTGCTTGAGTAGCCGGGGATCCACACCGGTATCAAGGACTTCCTCATCGCTGAAGAAAGAGACGGATTCCACGCCCTTACAGAGGTTTTCCCAAAATTCATCAATGTTTTTGGCGCCAGGAAAGCGACCGGCCATCCCGATGATTGCAACGCCTTTTAATTGGTCTTCACTAAAGCTCATTTGATCCTCCTGAGTGGGTGACACACACCACGCCCTATCTTAGGGGCATTAGAAGTCGCTTCCGACTCATCTACGCCGTGTTCTGCGACTCCGCATTTGTTCCATTTCCGCTTCCATGGCCGCCTTTTGGAGGGCGGCCCGGTCCTTGGCCCGATCCTGAGTCTGATCGCGTTCCTGTTCGTCGAAATAGGCGGCCAGGGCGGCTACCGTGGGATGTTCAAACAGGTCGGACGTCAACAGTTCGCCACCAAACTGCTCTTGGAGGGCGCGGCGGATTTTAACAACCAGGAGCGAATCGCCCCCTAGGTCGAAGTAATTGTCGTTGATGCCCACGCTTTCGATCCCGAGGCGATCCTGCCAGATGGCGGCAATTTTCTTCTCAGTCTCGGAGCGGGGAGCCACATAGGGGTTGGTGAGATTGGGTCTGGGGTGAACCGTGTACACCTGGGCCTGTTTCTGGTCGCGTTCTACCAAATCGTTGTTTTGGCGGCGCAGACGAGCAGGCATATCTTCAGTCGAGAGGGCCACTTGGCCGATGACACGGTGGGCAAGAACGCGGTCGAGTGCGTCCAGACCTTCCTCCCAGGAAAGGGCCAGCCGTGCATGGGTTTCGCCCACGGCGGCGGTGCGTTCCGCGGCCGACAGCCAGCCGTCCCAGTTGAAGCTGGTCCAGGGTGCCGCCGGGCTCGCGTTTTGGCGCGCGACAAAGGTATCCACATAAGCGTTGGCTGCGGCGTAGGCGCCAAGGCCGAGGCCGCCCAATTCTGAGGCCGTAGACGAAAGCAACACACAGAAGTCCAGAGGCTGGTCCGCCAGGCTTTGTTCCAGATGGTCCAAGCCGCTGGTGAGCTGCTCGAGGAATACCAGGGTTTCGTCACGCATTTCCGTCATCGGGCCGATGAGGTTTCGACCGGCCGGGCCGTGGGCGAAAATCACGCCATTCAGCGTGCCGAACTGACGCGTGGCTTCAACAAGCTGTTCCATCTGCAAACGGTCGGCCGGGTTCACTTGCTTGAGCAGGAGTTTGACGCCCGCTTTCTGAATGCGCTGCAGCACGGTCGCCGTCTCCCGCTCAATGGGGTCGGTGAGGTGGGCCCATTGGTCCTGTGCGGGGAAGGGTGTCTCTGCGGTGACCACCAGGTTGAGGCGAGCCTTGCCGGCAAAATGCTCGGCAATTTTCAGGCCGGTGCCTTGAAGGCCGCCAACGATCAGGTAGGTGCCGCCATCGCGCAGGTCGCCGTGGCCCCGTTTGGCCAGCGGGCTAGCGCCGAAGGCACGCACCCAGCGCTGGTTGGTGCGGTAGGCAACATGATTTTCACCGCGATCGCCAGTGAGTTCGGCCACAAGTTGATCGACCAGGCGCTTGTATTGCCAATGGCCAACCGCGGGACGGGCTACCTCAATCAGGCGGCTGGTGATGTTGGGCATTTCGTGCGGGATCACCTTGAGTAGGCCGCGGATAAGGCCAGTCGAAGTTTCTCCAGGCACACCCACTTGCGCTTCTTCGGTGCTGCTGATGACTGCCAATTGGAGGGTCTGATCGCCGTCGGCCAGAGCCTGGCAGGTGTGGCGCAGGGTGTTGAACAGATCCACCGCATCGGCCTGATGGTGATCGGCAAAGAACACCAGCGACTTGGGCGTCATATTCTCCTGCTTGAGATCGTCGAACATGACGGAAAAGTCGTTTGGCTGATTGGCGCGAACCTGGTAAATTCCGTGTTCCAATTTGCCGTACGAGGGGCCAATTGTGACGGTGACGACCACCTGGCCTTCGTCCACGAGACGGCGGCTGAGCCCCAATGCGGCGTTGCTGCCATCGCTCAACAGCATCCAAATCTCTTTGGGCGGCAGTTCGAGTGGGATCTGGGGTAAGGCGGTGGTTTGCCAGGTGGGTACGTAAAACCAATCGTCGCGTTTGTCCTTGCGAATGCCCAAGAGGCGGTCGTCGCTAGCACCCTTCTGGTAACCCAGCATGTCCGGTTCGATCCAGTAGCGGCGTCGTTCAAACGGGTAGGTGGGCATGGGCACGCGGCGACGAATTTGGCCATCGTGGTAGCCGATCCAATCCACCTTGGCCCCGGCCAGCCAGAGCCGGCCCAGCGCCTCCTGCAGGAAGGCGGCGTCCTCCACTTTCTCTTGAGGATGGCGAATACTGTGGACCACCGGGGGACGTTTGCCCTGCAAGGGGTATTGTTTGGCCAGGGTGGCCAGGGTGCGGCCAGGGCCAGCTTCAAGCAAAATCGGCTCGCCCTGTGCCAACAGGGTGCCAAGGCCGTCGTGGAAACGCACCGTGCCGCGCAGGTGCTGCGCCCAGTAGTTGGGATCCACGGCTTCTTCGGCTGTAATCCAGGTGCCGGTGACGTTGGACACGAAATTGATCGCTGGTGCCTGGCGCTTGCAGGCGGCCACTTTTGCGGTAAAGGCCTCGAGGATGGGCTCCATCATCCGGGAGTGGAAGGCGTGTGAGGTATGCAGGAGACGGGCTTCCACACCTCGGTCGGATAGGGTTTGGCGGTAGGCCTCGACCTCGCCAGAGGGGCCGGAAACCACGCAGTTGGTGGCACCGTTCACGGCGGCAAGGGACAGCCCGGTGGGCAGGGATCTGTTGACCTCCACTTCACTTAGCGGCACGGCCAGCATGTCGCCTGCGGGCAGACTGTCGATCAGGCGGCCGCGTTCGGCAACCAATGAGAGTACGTCTTCCAGGCTGAACACGCCGGCCAGGTGGGCGGCCACGTATTCGCCGATACTGTGGCCCAGCATGGCGACGGGCTGGATGCCCCAACTATTGAGCAGGCGGGCCTGGGCGTGGGCGATGGTGAACAAGGCGGGCTGGGTCATGGCGGTGCGCTGCAGGCGCTGGGCGGCGGCCTCGTCTGCTTGGCTGGGCCACATGACTTCGCGAAGATCCAGACTCAGCGGGCCAGCCAACAATTTGGCGGCTTCGTCCACATGGGCGCGGAACACGGGCTCGCTTTCGTAAAGGCCCTTGGCCATGCCGATGTATTGAGAACCCTGGCCTGAAAATAGGAAGGCCACGGGCCGGTCCTCATTTTCCTGGAAGGTGCTGGACACCTTGGCGGAAGCGATGTCTTCCAGCTGGGCGATGGCCTCTTCACCGGTGGCGGCCACCAGAAAGGCGCGGTAGTTGAAAGCTTTGCGACCCACTCGCATGGTGTACGCCGCGTCTTCGAAGTTCACTTCGGGGTTGGCCTTCAGGTGGGCGGCCAGATTGGCGCGGGCTGCGGCCAGAGCCGATTCGCTACGGGCGGAGAAGGGCAACAGTTGGAACGGACGGCCCGCTTCAGTGGGCTCTAGCTCCGGCGCCTCTTCCAAGACCTGGTGGGCGTTGGTGCCGCCAATGCCGAACGAGCTCACGCCGGCACGCATGGGCACGCCTGCGGCGGTTTCCCATGGGCGCAAGCTTGTGTTCACAAAGAACGGGCTGTTTACAAAGTCAATTTTGGGGTTCGGCCGCTCGTAGTTTAAGCTGGGCGGGATCTGGCGGTGTTTCATGGCCAGGATCGTCTTGATCATGGAGGCCACGCCACCGGCGGTCACGAGATGGCCTATGTTGGTTTTCACGCTTCCCACCGGGCAGTAACCTTTTTTGTCCGTATAGGCGCGGAAGGCCTTGGTCAAACCGGAAATTTCAACCGGGTCGCCCAGGCTGGTACCCGTGCCATGGCATTCCAGGTAGGAAATGGTTTCCGGGTTAATGCCGCCCACGGCAAGGGCCTCGCCGATGACCTCCGCCTGACCGTCAATGGAGGGGGCGGTGTAGCTGAGTTTTACCGAGCCGTCATTGTTAATGGCACTGCCTACGATCAAGGCGTGAATGGTGTCACCATCGCTGCGAGCGTCCTCGAGGCGCTTGAGCATCAGGATGCCCAAGCCGCTGCCGCTGACGGTGCCACCTGCGCGCTCATCGAAAGCGCGGCAGTGGCCGTCAAAGGCGCCGATGCCGCCTTCCTGGTAGAAAAACGCTTCGTTGCGGGAGATCTGGATCGACACACCGCCCGCCAGGTTCATATCCGTTTGGTAGTTCCACAGGGATTGGCAGGCAAGGTGGACACTCACGGAGGATGAGGAACACAAGGTGTTGGTGTTCAGCGAGGGGCCCATCAGGTTCATCTTGTAGGAAACCTTGGTAGCCAAAAAGTCCTGGCTGTTACCGAGCATGGTGTTGAAGCTGCCGACGCTGTCGACAAATTCGCTGTTTTTCAAGAGGTTGCGGATCAGGTAGGAGCTCAGACCTGAACCACCGAACACGCCCACACGACCTTTATAGGTTTCGGGGTTGTACCCCGCGAGCTCCATGACTTCCCAGGAACACTCCAAAAACAGGCGGTGCTGGGGGTCCATGATTTCCGCTTCCCGTGGGGAATACTTAAAGAAGTCAGCGTCAAACAGGTCGATATGGTCTAAAACCGCATCCGCCCGAACGAACTTGGGATTGGCCAAAATATTGGGGTCGATGTTTTCTGAGGCAAGCTCTTCGTCGGTGAAAAACTTGACCGATTCTACGCCGTCCCTGAGATTGGTCCAGAAGATGTCGGTATTGGCGGCGCCGGGGAACCGGCCTGTGAACGCAATCACGGCAATGGGTTCGGCGTATCCCCCGTCCTGGTGTTCTTCGCCGGCGTCGATGAATTCATCAACACCCAGTTCTTCATCAAAGCTCATCGTCAACTCCATGTTGATTACGTAGGTTGCGGCTCACTTGCCGGATCGGCTCAAGGGGTTACGGGTCCGGGCCATTTTCATGCGGTTTTGGCTCTTGAGCGATTGCGTTTGACGGGCGCGTCGCTGGTCTTCCATTTGGCGGCCGGTTTCACGGCTACCCTGGTCCTGCCTTCTCATATAGGCCGAAATGTCAGCGACATTGGGATACTGCATCAATTCGGCGACAGAAATTTCGGTTTGGAACTTGTCCTTCATCTGGGCGTGAATCCGCGTGATCAGCAGGGAATCGCCGCCCAAATCGTTGAAGTCGTCGTGGATACCCACCTTCTCCAGACCGATGACATCAGCCCAGATGGCGGCAATTTCCGCTTCGTGCTGGTCGCGCGGAGCCACGAAAGGATTCATCAGGTCGGGGCGGGGGTGGATCGGGCGATTGAGCCTCGCACCCGCACCGTGTATCGAACCGCCACTTGCACCACCATGGCTGACTTCCTCAAGGCGGGTTGCCAGACTGCGGGTGGACACGACCACCTGAGGCAGGTCAGCGGCCAGAATGCGCAGCATGGCGTCCACACCTTCCACCGGACTTAGCCAATGGCGGGTAAATGCGGCCAATTCAGCGGCCTGTTCCTTGGCGGCCTTTTCATCGGCCTCGAGGCGGGCCCCGTCGATGCGGCCAAGGGCAAAGCCTTCAATGCGCGCCAGCTCCACGCCGTCCATATCTAACAGGAACACATCAAAAATCGGGTTGCCCCGATCGGCCTGATAACTGTCGGCGAAGCGGATGTAACTGTAGAGCTTGGCGGGCAGCGGTTGAAACAAACTCAAGCGTTCGTAGGACAGGGGTAGGAAGTTTGCCTGCTTCTTGAACAAACGCAGATAACCCACGGCGAAGTCCAGGATGGCGGGATGCAGCTTGAAATGTTCCAGATCCTCCGCAAAATCGGCATCTAGAGCCATTTCGGCCAGGCCGCTGGTCTCGCCTAGCATGACCTTGCGGGCGCAATCCCAGCGGCGGCCCAGTTCGATACTAACCTCGGGCTTTTCCTTGCCGTCGGTCACGACGCGCAGTGCAACCAGGCCCTTGCCGTCCAGATTGCGTTCGCCGGCATGGATGTGGAAGCTGTCCAAGCGGGTCTGCTGCAGAGGCTCGTCGATCACTTGCTGTTGGTGAGCGGCCTTCAGGGCTTCCAGGTCATGGCGGCCTGGTGCCTCTTCCAGCAGGTGGAGTTGGCCGGTGGCGTGCTCGCGCCATACCCCGCCTGCCAGAAGGCTGGCCACGGTGAATTGGAAATGGGCGCCCTTGCGTTCCAGCACGGTGCGGAAGCGCACCGTGGTGCCCTGCGGTACAACCAACGGCGTCAGGAAGGCTACGTCACGAAAGGCCACGCGGGGCCGGCCCACGTGGTCTTCCATGGCTGCCCGGGCCATATCCAGATAGGTAGTACCGGGCAGAATGGCCCGGTCGAGGATCCAGTGTTCGTTGAGCGGCCAGTGGCGGTTCACGTCCAGATGACCGACGTAGGTCACTCGGTTGCCTTCCTCTGATTTGGCGTCGAAGAGCGGATAGGCACAGGGCGTGCCCTCAACCGCGCCCAAGCTGACCTTGCCGGTGGCCTGTTCCAATGCGGCCACGGCCATACCCACGGTATGCCAGCTGTCCCAATTGATGCTGAATACGCGGGTGGGCCCCTCTTGGCGGGCATGGGCGAAGGCGTCAAGGAAGGCATTCGCGGCCGCATAATCCGCCTGACCAAAACCGCCAAGCACGGCGTTGACAGAGGAGAACAAACACATAAAGCCGGGTGGTGTTTTGGCCAACGCGCGCTCCAGATTCAACGTGCCTGCCACCTTTGGTGCCAAGACATCGTTCATGTGCGCTGGTTCTCGGTGTTTCAGGGCTCCGCCGCCGGGCAGACCGGCCGCGTGGAACACGCCGTCGATACGACCGAACTGTTTGAGCGCCTCGGCCACAGCGGCATCAAGGGAGACGGCGTTGGCCACGTCCGCCTTCAACGGCAGAATGGCGGCGCCGGCGGCCTCCATGGCGACAAGGGCCTCCGGCCAGGTCTCGCGTGTTTCTGGCGCCTTGCGGCCCAGCAGCACCAGGCGTGCCTTGTAGGTCTTGGCAAGATAATCGGCAACAGCGAGACCGATGCCGCCCAAACCGCCGGTGATCAGGTAACAGCCGCCTTGAATCAGCAAGGGGTTTCGCTCCGGCGCAGGCAGGCGCACCGCTTCGTAGTAACGCTCCCAACGGTGGCGACCGCGCCAGGCGACAACGGGTTCTGGTACCTCGGCACAGATTTCGCGGTACAGTTGGTTAGCGCGGATGTCATCGGCACCTGCACCAAAGTCAACCAGACGACAGCTGATGTGTTTGTGTTCCTGGGGTACCACTTTCATGAGACCGGCGGTCAAGGCCTTGTAGGGTTCGGCCACGCCTTCGCCGGCCACATCCTGCATGCCTGCTGTTGCAAGCACCAACTGGAAGTTAGCGGCGTCTTGGTTTGAGAGCGCGCGCACAAGGTAGAGCGGTTCGTAAAAGGAGGTTTGCAGCGGTTTCTCGTGGTCCGCAGCCGCCATGTTGCCAAAGTGGACAACCACCTCTGGTAGACGGCCACTGCCCGCCAGCACCGAAATGAGTTCCGCAAATTCTTCCTGGTTGGCGTGATCCAAGGTGTAGCGATCTTCACCCACACGCAGGAACCGGGTGCCCTTAGCAACCCGCACCACACGGTGACCCTGCTGTTCCAACAGGCTTGCAAAGGCGGCGCCCGGACCTTGATTCTCGCTGAAAATCAGCCAGGCAGCGGGCACTTTTTCTTTGGCGGCTGGGGCGGCGGTACGCTTCCAAGAGGGCGCGTAAAACCAATCGGCGGGGTCTTTGACCTTGACCGCCACTTTTTTGGGAGCGGTGCCCTCGCCTGGCTCAATCCAGAACCGCTCGCGCTGGAACGGGTATTTGGGCAGATTCAATCCGCTTGCGGCCCTGCCGAAGAGCGCGGTCCCATCCCATTTGGCGCCGGTGAGCCAGAGTTTGCCCAGAGCTTCCAGGAAAAACAGTTTTTCACCCGCATGGCCTTCGGCCGTGGGCAACAGGCTAAGCAGCACGCGTGAGGCGCCGCGTTGTGGGAGGCGGCGGGCCAGCGAGGTCAAAGTGCGGCCGGGTCCCACTTCCACGAGCACGGTATCCGCGTCTTGGAACAAGGTCGTGAGGCCGTCTGCAAAACGAACTTCGCGGCGCAAATGTTGGGTCCAATAGGCTGGGTCAGTGGCTTGTTCATCACTCAGCCAAAGGCCGCTGAGGTTGGAAATTACGGGCCGTTGCGGCGCCGCCTTGGCCACCGCTGCCACAAGTTGGGTGAATTCGGCCAGGATCGGTTCCATCATGTGGCTGTGGAAGGCGTGGGAGGTGTGCAGGCGACGGGTGTCGGTGCCGCCCAGTTCCAGGCGGGCGGCCAATGCGTCGATTGCGTGATGGGGACCAGAGACCACACAGAGGTCCGGGGCGTTCACGGCGGCCAACGAGAGATCTTCGTTCAGGTGCGGCTTAAGGGCCGCTTCGGTCAGCGGCACGGACAGCATGGAGCCTCCGGGCAGGCCTGCAATCAGGCGACCGCGTTCTGCCACCAGGGAGAGCGCGTCTTCCAACTGGAATACGCCGGCCAGGGTGGCGGCCACGTATTCGCCCACACTGTGGCCCACGAGGGCGCGGGGTTGTAGGCCCCAGCCGAGCAGCAGTTGGGCGAGTGCGTATTCCACGACAAACAGCGCGGGCTGGGTGAACTGGGTTTGACGCAGCTGGTCGGCGGCCTGTTCCCATTGATCGGCCGCAGGGTAGATCAAACTGCGCAGATCCAAGCCCAGCTTGGGGGTGAGAATTTCGCAACAATGATCCACTAATGCGCGGAAGTTGGGTTCACTGTCATACAGTGCCCTACTCATTCCGGGATATTGAGCCCCCTGGCCAGGGAACATAAAGACAAGGCCGCGGTCCGCTGTGTCATCGCGGCGGCTGAACACGCGTTTGGGATCCGCAGTTTTCAATGCTTCAGAGACGTCGGCGGCGCTTGAGCCTACCACAAAGCGGCGGTGGTCAAAGCGTTTCCGCTGCTGAGCGAGGCCGGCGGCAACTTGAGCCAGCGGGGTGGGTTCCCGTTCCAGGTAACCGGCCAGTTCGACTGTGAGCGCGTCCAGCGCGGCGGCGGAGCGCGCGGAGAACAGCAACAGTTGGGGGGATTCTGTATCAACGACCTGTGGCAGGGTTGTCGATATGGGTGCCTCTTCCAGAATGGCGTGGGCGTTGGTGCCGCCGATGCCAAAGGAGGAAACAGCGGCGCGGCGTGGGACACCGGCTTCAGTCGTCCAGGCACGGCCTGCGGCATTCACGTAAAACGGGGTGCGTTCAAACCCAATTTCGGGGTTGGGTTCACGGTAATTCAGGCTGGCGGGCAGATAACCGTGTTTCAAGGCCAGAGCCGTTTTGATCAGGCCGGCCACACCAGCCGCGGTGTCTAGGTGGCCGATATTGGTTTTCACACTGCCCAAGGCGCAGAAACCGGTGGCATCTGTTTGGGTTCGGAAGGCGGCTGTCAGTGCGGCAATTTCGATGGGGTCGCCCATTTTAGTGCCGGTGCCATGGGCCTCTACGTAGGTGATGGTGTTGGGGTGCACGCCGGCGTTGGCTTGGGCGGCCAGAATGGCCTTGCGCTGGCCTTCCACGCCGGGGGCGGTGTAACCCACTTTCAGTGCGGCGTCGTTATTGACGGCGCTACCTTTGATGACGGCCACAATGTTGTCGCCGTCGGCCTGTGCCTCATCCAGGCGCTTGAGGAGTACCACAGCGGCGCCGCTGCCAGGAACGGTTCCGCCCGCGTCCTTATCAAAGGCGCGGCAGTGGCCGTCTGGCGAAAACACCAGGCCGTCGCGGTAGAGGTAACCCACGTGCAGGGGCACGCGGATGGTCACGCCGCCGGCTAGTGCCATATCGCATTCGCCCGCACGCAGGCTGCCGCAGGCTTCATGCACGGCCACCAGGGAAGTAGAGCAGGCAGTCTGGACGTTGATGGCGGGTCCGCGGAGGTTGAGTTTATAGGCCACCCGGGTGGCAAGGAAATCCTTGTCGTTGGTGGTCATGATGCGGTATTCGCCCTCGGTTTCCATCAGGCCCGGTTGGGTGAGCAGATTGCTGCTAAGGTAGGTATTCATGCCGGATCCGGCGAACACACCCACGGCGCCGCTGTAGTCGTTGGGATCCACGCCGCCGTCTTCCAAGGCGTGCCAGCAGACTTCCAGGAAGACGCGCTGCTGGGGATCGATCAGACTCGCATCCAGGGGGCTGAAATCGAAGAATTGGGCGTCGAAGCCATCGGCATTGTCAAGGAATCCGCCCGTGCGCACATAGTGCGGCTGGTCCAGGATGTCGGGGCGAACACCCGCGGCCAGCAATTGTTCGTCGGTGTAGGTGACCATGGCGCTTTTTCCGTCGCGCAGGTTAGCCCAAAAGGTAGCGATGTCGGGTGCACCGGGAAAGCGGCAGGCCATGCCCACAATGGCAATAGGGGCGTTGGGCGCGGCAATGGTTTTCTGTACAGCGGCCTTTTCGGCGCCCGCATCTGCGCCCAGGTGGGCCGCAAGCGCGGAAACCGTGGGGAACTGGAATAACTCAACCATGGTGATCTCGCGATTCAAACGTTCTTTGAGCCGGTTGTTCACGCGGGAGAGCATCATTGAGTTGCCGCCCAGGTCGAAGAAGTTATCGTTGGGACCGACCTGGATCGTGCCGAGGAATTCACGCCAAATATCGGTAATCTGGGCGGCCAGACCGACGATGGGTTGGGGCGTGGCAGTTGCGGTTTGCAGCAGCGGGGTGGGCAGGGCCTTGCGGTCAACCTTGTTGTTGGGGGTGAGCGGTAACTTGTCCAGCACCGTGAATACGGCGGGCACCATGTAGTCTGGGATGTATCGGCGCAGGTGGGCGCGCAGGACGCGGTTCAGTTCCACCCGTTCACGCTTGATGTGGGCCAGTTCTGCACTGGGTTGGAGCGTGATCCACGCCGCCAGTTTGCCCATTTCGCTGTTGCCCACCAGGGCGACAACGCCTTCCGCGATGTCGGGATGGCTGTTGAGCGCGGCTTCGATTTCGCCAATTTCGATGCGGAAGCCGTGGAGTTTCACCTGGAAATCCATGCGGCCGAGGAACTCGATATCGCCATTGTGACGTTGCCGCACCAGATCGCCAGTTTGGTAAAGGCGTGCACCGGCCTGCTTGCCGAAGGCGTCGGGGATGAACTTCTCCGCAGTGAGTGCGGGGCGGTTCAGGTAACCCCGTGCCAGACCTTCGCCGCCGATGAGCAGTTGACCGGCTATACCAAACGGTTGGGGTTGGCCATAGGAGTCGGCCACGTAAAGTTGGGTGTTGGCAATGGCGCCGCCTACGGCTTCCGTTTGGCGGGCGGGTTGGGTGATGCGGCGCACGGCCGACCAGATCGTGGTTTCGGTGGGGCCGTACATATTATAGAGGTCCACACCGGCAGCCAGCAGATCGCGGGCCAATACTCCAGGCAGGGCTTCGCCGCCACACAGGGCCTTGAGTTCACCCTTAAATCCCGCCTCCAGCAACAAGCGCCAGGTGGCGGGCGTGGCCTGCATCTGGGTTACCTGGTTGCGCGCGATGTTGGCGGCAAGTGCGCGACCGTCGGTTACTTCCGCCTGGGTGGCCAGCACCAGCCGGGCACCGTGCAGCAGGGGCAGGTAGAGTTCCAGGCCAGCGATATCAAAGGAAACGGTGGTAACTGCCAACAGGGTATCGTTTGCGTCGATACCAGGCTTTTGGGCCATGCTGTCCAGAAAATTCATCAGGCTGTGGTGGGTGAGCTGAACGCCTTTGGGTTTGCCGGTGGAGCCGGAAGTATAGATGACGTAGGCCAAATGAGCGGAGCCCACGGCGTCTTCCAGGTTCGCACCGTTGGTTACCGCGCCAAACTGGTCAGGGGTAAGGGTTTGGGCTGTGGTGGTATACCGCGGCAACTGGTCGGTTTCGGTGAGCAGCAGCTGAATGCCCGCGTCTTCCAGAATTTGATGGGTGCGGGCGCTGGGATGGTTTGGGTCCAGCGGTACATAGGCGCCGCCGGCCTTAAGCACGGCCAACAGGGCTACCACCATTTCCGGGCGGCGCTCCAGGCAAACGCCCACACGTTGTTCGGGGCCAACGCCGCGGTCGCGCAACAAGCGGGCAAGGCAGTTGGCGCGACGGTTGAGTTCGGCATAGCTGAGGCTGTGATCCGGCGTGCCGGGTTGACCAAAGAGCATGGCCGTGCGCACGCCTTCGTGGGCTACGACGGCTTCAAAGCGGCGGTGGAGGGGGTTAGGATCTACCGGCGAGGCCGATTGGTTGAAGGCGGTCAGCAGATGCACGCGCTCCGGCGCCGCAAACAGGGCGGGCGTGTCGATCTGCAGCCTGGGCTCCGCGAGGAATGCGCCTAACAAGTTGCGGTAGTGGTTGGCCCACTGGAGGGCGGTAGCTTCCTCAAACAGGTTGCAGTTGTACACCAAGCGGGCCGGCAGGCGGTTGTCGTCCACGATCACAAGGGCCATGTCTACCTGGGAGGCACGCTGGGGTAGGGCAAACGGCGTGACGGTCAGGCCACCCAGGTTAAGTTTTACGTCGCGATCGCCAAGGATGAAGGCTGCCGCATCGGGCAGATCCTGCGGTTTCTGCAGGGAGAACATGGCCTGGAATACGGGTGAGAAGCTTGGGTCGCGGTGCGGGTGGATGTGCTCCACCAACCTTTCGAAGGGGAAATCCTGGTGGGCTAGGCCGCCGCGAACCACATCATTCATGCGGGCCACGAGGGTCCCGAACTCTGGGTTGCCGGCGAGATTGCCACGGAATACCACAGGGTTGACAAAATCGCCCAGCACGTTTCTAAAGGTTCCGTCCAGACGGCCTGCGGTGGGTGAACCCACATTAATGTCATTTTGGCCACTGTAGCGGTGGAGTAGGATTTGCCACACGGTCAGCAGGACCACAAACGGCGTGTAGCCGTGGGCGGCGGCATAGGCGCGCGTTTGTTTCGCAAGCACGGGGCCCAGGCCGAAATCGTGGCTTGCACCTTGATTGCTTTGCAGTGAGGGGCGGGGAAAATCGGTGGGCAGCACCAGCGTTTGCGGTGCGGGGCTCATTTGGGTGCGCCAATAGTTGAGCAACACTTCGCCGTGCGGGCTGGCAAGCATCTGTTGCTGACGGGCGGTGAAGACGGCGTAGTCGACGGTTGGCGCGGGTTGGAGCGGGACGTTGCCATAGATATTGCCCAGCTCGCGGAAAAACAACAGCATTGACCACATGTCGGCAATGATGTGATGACACACCAATAGCAGCACACCGCCTTGGCTGCCCTGATCATACCAAGACAGACGCCAGGGTGGCTGACCTAGGCTGAGGGGAGCACCTGCGTCGGCCAGGACTGCCTCGCGCAGCTCCGCTTCATTCATTCCGGTTGCGATGACTGTGCGCACCTCGGCGTTGAAGTGAGTCAAGGTTTCAAGGCGGGGTTCGCCGTCTCGCGTTTGGAACCGGGTGCGGAGCATCGGATGGCGCTCGCAAAGTAGGTTCAGGGCGGTTTGCAGGCGGTCCATTTGGAGGCCGCCTGGTACTCTTACAGCCACGGGAATGTGGTAAGCCGTGCTGGTGGGGTTGAACTGGTGCAGCAGCCACAAGGCGCGCTGGTTAATGGAGCAGGCGGTGGGGTCGACTTCAATGGGCGCCGGCGCTTGCATCCTGGGTGCGGTGATCAGCCATTCGGCCATTTCGGCTGGGGTGGGGCCCTCCAGCAGAGTCTCTAGGGGGTAATCGACCTGCAGGTCTTTGCGCAGGGTTTGCACGAGGTCAATCGTGGCCAGGCTGTCAAGGCCTAGGCCGCTTACCGGCCGATCGGGTGCCACCTCTTCCAGCGCCGTTTCCAAGGTGCGGGCCAGTAGTGCCAAGAGATAGCCGAGGTATTGGGTTTGTTGGGCTTCAGGATTCAATTCAGATAAAAGCGCGGCATCGGGAACCCTCACGTCCACGTTGCTGTGGGCTGGTTTGCGGCTGCCGCCGAGTTCCTGCAGGGCGCCTTCCAGATAGAGTTCGCGGGTACGGTTTCGGCGGATTTTACCGCTGGTGGTTTTGGGCAAGGAGGCGGGGCGGATCAGCACCACGGCGTGGAGAGCAACCTCGTGGGCCTCGCTCACGGCGGCCTGTATGGCTTCAATTACTTCGGAGGTATTAATTCCGCGCAGTAGGGTGCGGGCAACCTCCTGCACCACCACCAGTTCCTGGTGGCCATTGCGTTCCGTGGTGAAGGCGGCGCCGCAGTCGGGAGGGAGCGCTTCATGCGCGGAGGCCACGGTGCGTTCGATGTCCTGTGGGTAAAGGTTGCGACCGCGGAGGATGATCAGTTCTTTTAGGCGACCGGTAATGAACAGTTCGCCATCGTGGAAAAAGCCTAGATCACCGGTGCGCATGAACGGGCCCTCGCCGGTATCGCTGGTGTGGGCGCCGAACATCTCCTTCGTTAGTTCAGACTGTTGCCAGTAACCACGGGCGATGTGGGGGCCTGCCGCCCAAATCTCACCAATTTGGCCTTCAGGAAGGGTTTGGTGTGTTTCGGGCGCAACGATGCGCACGGTCTGGCCTTTGCATAGGTTGCCGGAGCCCACTAGGGCGCGTGCGAACTCCTCGCCTGCGTCTGTGGGAATGACAGCGTTCTGGGTGATCGCGCTTTCATTGAAATGGGCAACCATAGGCGAAGTGGAACCTTTGCCGCTGATCATCAGGGTGGATTCGGCTAGGCCGTAGCAGGGGAAAAAGGCGTCGGCACTGAAACCGGCTGGGGCGAAGCGGGCTGCAAAAGCGTTCAGCGTTTCGCTGCGAATAGGCTCAGATCCGTTAAAGGCCACACGCCAGCTGGAAAGGTCCAGGTGGGCGCTTTGCTCCTCACTGATCTTCTGGGTGCAAAGTTCGTAAGCGAAATTGGGCCCGCCGCTGATGACGGCGCGGTGGCGGTGAACGGCGTCCAGCCAGAGAATCGGCTGGCGCAAGAAGGTGGTTGGCGCCATCAAGTGGCAGGTGAAGCCCGCGTAAATGGGTTGGATGATGTTTCCGATCAAACCCATGTCGTGATATAGCGGCAGCCAGCCCACGCAGGTGGTTTCGGGGCTGGTGGCAAAGGCCTCTTGAATCATGGCTTCGTTGGCCATGAGGTTGCCCTGGGTGATGATCACGCCCTTGGGGGTGGAGGTGGATCCGGAAGTGTACTGCAAAAATGCGATATGGTTGGCGGTGCAAGCGGGTGCAGTAAAGTCCTCAAGGTTCGACAGGTGGTGGGGATCGTCCACAATCAGCCAATCCAGAGCGGCAAAGACGGGGAGCTCACGCAGGTCGGCCAGGCGCGCGTACAGCGCTGCGGTGGTCAAGGCCAAGCGGGGTTGAGCGTCGGCTACCATGGTTTCCAAACGCTCGCGGTTGCGCTGGTTGTTTTTAGTCGAACGGGGCGGATAGGCAGGTACCGCGATCACACCCGCACGCAGACAGGCGAAGAATGCTTCGATGTAGGCCAAACCGGGCTGGAAGAACAAGATGGCCCGCTCCTGAAACCAGGAGGGACGTGCCAATTTCCCGCTCAGAATATCCACGCGGGCATTCAGGGCGGCGTAGGTTCGCACTTCTTCTTGAAGGGTACCTTCTGCCTGTTCGTGGGCGAAGCTGTACGCAATGCGATCGGGCGTAGAGATAGCCCTGTCTTGGAGTACGTCTCCGATGAGAGGTCCCTGGCAATTTTCCATGCTGTTCATATCACATCCCAAATCGGCGCAGAGGTATTCATCCACTGAGTGCGGTAGCGCCGATAATCGTCTCGGTCCTTGAGTTGGCAGACTCGCCCCAGACCTGAAGCTAGGTCAATGGAGCAGGTGTTGGTGATTTAAGCGGTTCGTTGGAAAGGCTTTATGTCGGAAGCCGGCATGACTCCAAATCGCGGTCATCCACAGAAACGCCCAGCGCTTCAAGTACTTCCTGGCAATGGCCCGTCACATCGACCTTGCGCCAGACTTTCATCAGGACGCCATTTTCGTCGAGGAGAAAGGTTGAGCGCACAATGCCAGTGATTTTGCGACCAAACACTTCTTTTTCGTCGATCACGCCAAAGCGATGGCAGAGCTCGCCGTCGCGATCGGAAAGAAGGGGGAATGGCAGGTTGTATTTGGATTTGAAGACTTCGTGGGATTTGATGGAATCCTTGGAGACGCCCAGCACAACTGCACCGGCCTGTTCAAACAGGTCGTAGGCGTTGGCAAAGGCAACCGCTTCGGAGGTGCACCCGCTGGTGTTGTCCTTGGGATAGAAGAAGAGCACCACCCGTTTGCCTTGGAAGTCTCTCAGTGAAAGGGTTTGGTCTCCCGTGGCGGGGAGATGAAAGGGTTCGACAACATGGCCGATATTCAAAGCTGACTCCTGGCGTGTTTCGCGGGACATTGCACCGGGCCCATGAAAGGACTTGGAAGCAATATCTCAGCGGGAACCACTGATATGTGGTCGACCTGCTTGCGTGGCAGTTTTTAACATTCGAGGGCTGAATGCTTGGCGTCGTCTCCGCGGAAATCCATTGGATATGCGGGATGAGGAATGAAGTCATGAATGAGGAGTGAAGCAATCCACTTCTTCCAACCAGTCCCAAGGATACCTGGAATCTTTTTTCCTAGTCAAGCTGGAATTCGTTTTTCCCTGTCTAAAAGGCTGTGTTGGTGATTTATATTATGTTGTGACGATTCATCGATATGTTTTGTTAGGAATTTCTCAGCAAGATGGTTTCTAGGTAAAAATGGCAAGACTCGTCCGTGTCTGATGGGGGTGTGTTTCTATATACGGACGATCTGCTGTAAAGTATCTTAAACATTCTGTAATATCGCAGCAGTATGCAAGGTTGAAAATTCAATCCGTCTCACTTCATCGAAATTCGATCCGTATTAGCTCTATCTCGGTGTTTGGATGGGGTGCTGAATCGCTGTCTAAGAGAGGCCCCTGCGGGGCAAATCGCCACCTGCAGATCGGCTTGAGCCTGGTCGGGAGCGGTAACGCGCAAGCGCGGTTACATAACCTTTAAAGTTGGTGGCAGGAGCGCTTTTCGAATTCTACCACCTGTCGATCGCGGCGATGCGCTTGATGACGGCTTTGCGGACGCAGTTTCCGACGGTTACATTCTTAAAGATGTGCAGACGATGCGATCACCCTCTGCCAAACCCTAGTAGGGCCGTGCATGCCCTGAGTCTTGATGACTGTTTGAAGAAACAGGTTCCGGCGGTTACATTCTTAATGAAAATCAGACTACGCGGTCATCTATTGACGACCCGCGGCGCAGGCACACTTCGGCGCACGGATCTCATCCTTCTTACTGGGGTGATGTGAGCGTCATGCTCACCTCACCCGGGGTCGAACTGCGCTTGGTCCCACTGTGGGCATGGTCGACGTGGTCGGTCGCTGTGCCATTTTGGCGCGGAGTGGGTCAGGCTTGCCAGCCTCCTGTCGTGCAACCGCCCTGTTTTGGCCGGTTTGGCCGCGATCCTAGGTTGGTATGGGTCTTGCCTACGGCTGTCTCGGGTTGATTTTGGAATGTAACGGAGTTTTCTACTGCTATGAGCGATGAAATCATCAAACAGGTCACCGAGGAAGTCAAAGAGCATTCACAGTTCGTCAATATGCTGATGATGGAGGCACGCAAGGTCATCGTCGGCCAACGCTATATGCTCGATCGCCTCATGATCGGCCTGCTCACCGGCGGCCACATCCTGCTCGAGGGCGTGCCCGGCCTGGCCAAGACGCTGTCTGTCTCGACGGTCGCCAAAACGCTGGACATGCTCTTCAAACGCATCCAGTTCACGCCCGACCTGCTGCCCGCCGACATCCTCGGCACCCTGATCTACAACCAGAGGGACGGCTCGTTCGAGGCCAAGAAAGGCCCGATCTTCGCCAACCTGGTTCTGGCCGACGAGATCAACCGCGCGCCCGCCAAGGTCCAGTCCGCCCTGCTTGAGGCCATGCAGGAACGCCAGGTCACCATCGGCGATCAGACCTACCCGCTGCCGAAGCCGTTCCTGGTACTCGCCACCCAGAACCCGATCGAACAGGAAGGCACCTACCGCCTGCCCGAAGCCCAGGTCGACCGCTTTATGCTCAAACTCCAGGTCGGCTACCCCTCCAAGGCCGATGAGCGCAACATCATGGACCGCTTCTCCACGGGCGATAAACCCGAGGCCCGCACGGTCGCCGGCGCCGACGACATCTTCAAGGCGCGCGCCGTCATCGACCGCATCTACACCGACGAACGCATCCGCAGCTACATCATCGACCTGATCTACGCCACCCGCGAACCGGCCGAACACGGCGTCGCCAACCTCAAGGAACTGATCGAGTTCGGCGCCTCGCCGCGGGCCTCGCTGGCGATGCTGCAAGCGGCGCGCGCCCACGCCTTCCTGCGCGGCCGCGGCTACGTCATCCCCGAGGACGTCAAGACGATCGGCTTCGACGTGCTGCGCCACCGCATTAGCCTGACCTTCGAGGCCGAGGCCGAGAACGTCACCACGGATCAGGTGATCCAGACCCTCTTCGACCGGATCGAGGTACCCTGAGCCATGCTGGCCAAGGAAATTCTGCGCGCGGTCAAGCGCATCGAGATCAAGACGCGCAAGTTGGTCGACGAGAACTTGGCGGGCAAGTACCACTCGGCCTTCAAGGGCCAGGGCATGGAGTTCGCCGAGGTGCGCGCCTATCAACCCGGCGACGATATCCGCGCTATCGACTGGAACGTCACCGCGCGCGCCGGCGAACCCTTCATCAAGAAGTTCTCCGAGGAACGGGAGCTCACGGTCATGATCCTGGTCGACATGTCCGGCTCGCTGGAGTACGGCTCCGGCGAGAAGACGAAGCGCCAGATCGCGGCCGAGCTGACCAGCCTGTTCGCCTTCTCGGCGATTCGCAACCAGGACAAGGTCGGCTGCATGATCTTCACCGACACGGTCGAACTCTACGTGCCGCCCAAGAAGGGCAAAACCCACGTGCTGCGCCTGATCCGCGAGATCCTGGCCTTCAGCCCGCGCGGCCTGCGCACGGACTTGGCCGGCGCGTTGACTTATCTCTCCAAGGTCCAGAAGAAGAAGGCGGTCGTTTTCCTGATCTCCGACTTCATGGACGCCAACTACCGCAAGCCGCTGCAGCACGTCTCCAGCCGCCACGATCTGATTCCGGTTCCGATCCGCGACCCGCGCGAGCTGGATCCGCCCAGTTCGGGACTGTACGTGCTCGAGGACGGCGAGACGGGCGCCGAGGTCTTTGTCGACTTCGGCAACCGCAAGGTGCGCGAGGCCTGGGCCCGCAACGCCAAGGCCGCCCGCGAGGATCTACTGCAGCACTTCCGCGGCGCCAAGCTGGACCCGATCGCGGTCTCGGCCACGGAGAGCTACGAGAAGGCGATCACTGACTTTTTTCGCAAACGGGAGCTGCGCCGGTGAAGATCCAACTGCTGACGCTCGTCCTCTTGTGCTCTGCCGGTCTCCATGCCGGCGACCTCCAGATCACCGCCGAACTGGCCACGCGCACTGCCCAGATCGGCGATGCAGTGCCGCTGACGGTCCGCATCACCCACGATCCCGCCGATCCGGTGATCCAGGAATCGCTGCCCGAACAACTGGACAAGGCTACGGTCCTCGACCAAAAATGGACGCCGGCCGGCCTCGACCCCAAGCAGGGCCCCAATTTCACCGAGATGATCGTGACCCTGGCCTGGTACGAACACGGCGAGTTCAAGGTCCCGCCGATCGCGGTCAAACTGCAGAGCGGCGCCGAGCTGGAAACGCCGCAACTCTCGATCGAGATCATTAAGCTGCTGGATGACGACGACAAAGAGGTCGCGCCGCTCAAAGGCCAGCTTGGCCTGAGCTGGACGCAACTCCTGATCATCGGCATTGCCGCCCTGGTGCTGCTGTTGCTGCTGATAGGTGGCCTGATCTACTGGCTCTTCGGCCGCAAGAAGCCCGAGGTCAAAGTGGTCGTGCCGCCCAAGCCGCCCTACGAGGAAGCGATCGATGCGCTTAACGCGCTCAACGCCGGTAGCCTGCTCAAAGAAGGCCGGGTCAAGGAGTACCACGTCGCTATCAACCTGATCATCCGCCGCTACTACGGCCGCCTGTTCCAGATCGGCGCCGAGGAAATGACCTCGTTTGAAATGGAGCACTGGTTCGAAGACCACTGCCAGCGCCTGCCCGGCGAGCTGATTCCGCTCAACCGCGCCTTCCAAGACCAGTGCGACCGAGTCAAGTTCGCCAAACACGACCCGGTCGAGGCCGAGAACAAGGAAACGACCAACCGCGCCTATCAGATCGTCGCCGCGCTGCGGCCGATGGCCCAGGTAACCCCGGAGGTGACCCGTGTGGCGGCTGGCTAACCCCCTGTTCCTGCTGTTCCTGCTGTTCCCGTTGGCGCTGATGATCTGGCACTTCTGGAGTCATCGCCGCGGCCGCGCCTCGCTGCTGTTCTCTGGCGGCTCCTACCTCCACGGCCTGCCGCGCTCCTGGCGCGCGATCGTCTCGCCCCAGATCCACTGGCTGCGCTACCTGGGCCTGGCCCTGCTGACGATCGCCCTGACCCGGCCGCAGTCGGGTTCGGTCGAACAGGACATCAAGACCTACGGCGTCGATATCATGCTGGTGCTCGACGTCTCCGGCACGATGGCCGAGGCCGACATGATCGAGGGCAACCGCGCGATCACGCGTCTGGCCGCGGCCCGCAAGGTCATGGAGGGCTTCATCAAGGGCCGCAGCTCCGACCGCCTGGGCCTGATCGCCTTCGCCAGTCAGAGTCTGACCCGCTGCCCGCTGACGGTCGACTACGACCTGCTTTCACTGGCCCTGCGCGAGACGAACCTGGACCTGTTCCCCGAGGAACAGCGCGCCACCGCGATCGGCAACGCCCTGGCCACGGCCGTGGCGCGCCTGCACAAGTCCGACGCCAAGAGCAGGGTCGTGATCCTGCTGACCGACGGCGCCAACAACGCCGGTAACGTCACGCCCCAGGGTGCGGCCGAGATCGCCGCTTCCGAAGGCATCCGCGTCTATACGATTGGCTTCGGCAGTCCCGGCCGCACCGACGTGGACGAGTCCAATCTCCAGGACCTGGCCCGCATGACCGGCGGCCAATTCTTCCGCTCCAAATCGCTCAGGCAGTTGGAAGAGGTTTATGGGCGCATCGACGAGCTAGAGAAAAGCGAGGTGGTGGTCAAGAACTTCGAGATCTGGGACGAACTGTTCCCCTGGTTCCTCTGGAGTGGCTGCCTGATCATGCTGCTCGAGGTCGTGCTCGGCCAGATCGTCTGCAGGAGGGTTCCGTGACCTTCGCCCACCCCAATTTGCTCTTTTTCCTGATCCTGCTGCCGCTCCTGGTGTTGGTCTTCATCCTTGCCGAACGCGGCCGCAAGCGCCACCTGGCGATGATGATCGGCGAACAAACGCCCAGCCTGATCATGGGCGCGGGCTTCGAGCGCCGCCTGCTCTACCTGGTCTTCTTGTGCCTCGGCATGGGTCTGCTGGTCGTGGCCGCGGCCCGACCCCAGTGGGGCACCAAGCTGGAGGAACTCCACGCCCGCGGTTTCGATATCCTCATTGCCGTCGACGTCTCCGAGAGCATGCGCGCCACCGACGTGGCGCCCGACCGCATCTCCAAGGCCCGCCAGGAGGTCGACAAGTTTCTCGGCCTGCTCTCCGGCGACAGGGTCGGTCTGATCGCGTTCGCTGGTAGCGCCTATGCCTTTTGTCCGCTGACCTCCGACTACGGCGCGATCCGCCTGTTCCTCTCCAGCCTCGAGCCCGGTGTGATCGACGATGCCGGCACCAATCTCGGCGCCGCCATCGATGAGTCACTCAAGAGTTTCGAGCGCTCGCGCTCTAACGCCCACAAGGTGCTGGTCATCTTCTCCGATGGCGAGAACCACGAGGACGACCCGCTGCCCCTGGCCGAACGCGCGGCCGAAAAAGGCGTGAAGATCTTTACGGTCGGCATCGGCAACGTGCGCACCAGCGGCGAGCGCATCCCGCTCGCGGTACAGGGCACCCAGCCGACCTACAAGCTCGATCAGGCCGGCAACCTGGTCATCACCAAACTCGACGAAAAGACCTTGGCGGACCTGGCCAACAAGGCTCGCGGCGCCTATTATCGCGTCTCCGAGGCTGGCAATGAGCTGGTGGAAATTTACCGAACCGTCTCCAAAGCGGAGGAAAGCGAGTTCAGCTCACGTATTCATCACATGCGGGAGGACCGCTACCAGTACCCGCTGGCGTTGGGATTCGTGCTGCTGACCGCGGCCTATAGTCTCGGCAACCGTTCGTTCAAGCGCCTGCGCCGCACCCAGGGGGTGAGACAGTGAGCAAGTATCTGGTAATACTTATGTGGACCGGGCTGGTCCTGGCTCAGAACCCGGGCAAGCTGCAGTTGCCCTACAAAAACGACATGGCCAACAAGCTTTACGAACAGAAGAAATACGACGAAGCGCGCAAGGCCTACGAGGAGATGATCAAACAGGACCCGGAGAACGGCGCGCTTGCATATAACCTTGGCAATGTCTACAATGCCCTGGGTGATTCGGCCAAAGCGACGGAAATGTACGAAAAGGCGTTGAAGTCCAGTGATGCCGATGCCGCCAACCGCAGTCGCTATAACCTGGGCACGCTCGACTTGCAGTCGAAAAAGCCCCAGGAGGCGATCACCAACCTGACCCAGTACCTGCGCAAGTCGCCCAACGACCTGGATGCCAAGCGCAATCTCGAGCTGGCCCTGCGCCAGTTACAGCAACAGCAGCAGCAGGACCAGAACAAGGACGACAAGAACCAGAAGGACCAGCAAGACCAGAAGGACCAGCAACAGAGTCAGGGTCAACAGGGCAAGGACGACAAGGACAAGCAGGACCAGCAACAGCAAGGTCAGTCCCAGAACGAAAAGGATCAACAGAAACAGGACCAGCAACAGAAGGACCAGAACAAGGACCAGCAGCAGGGTCAGAACAAGGATCAGAATCAGGGCAAGGACCAGGATCAGCAGCAGCCCCAGCAGGGTCAGAAGTCCGAGCAGGACAAGCTCAGCGATCAGGTCAAGCAACAGATTCTCGATGCCCTCAACGAGCAGGAACTCAGACAGCAGAAGCAGTATCAGCAACGGAAAATCGGAACCGTGAGGCGGCGGGCCAAGGATTGGTAATGTTTAGATCACTGATTTTATTGTTCACATGTTCCGTGCTTTTCGCCCAGGATGTCTCCTTCGACGTGTCGCCGCGCGAACTGGGCATCAACCAGTTCGTGCAGTTCTCGATCATCATCAACGGTCAGGACAACGGCCGCGCGCCGACTTTCTCGCCCGGCCTGGTGGAGGGCGACTTCCAGCTGGCATCCGGTAACCCTTCCGTCCAGTCCCAAATGAGCATCGTCAACGGTCAGGCGAGCAGCTCCAAGACCTTTACCTACCTGTTGCGGCCGACCAAGAAGGGCAAGCTGACCTTGCCGGGTCAAACGCTCGTCTACAACGGCAAGCAGTACAAGACCCAACCGATCGAAATTCAGGTGGGCGACGAGGTGCGCACCGTGCAGCGCCGCCGCGACCCATTCGAGGACCTGTTCGAGCGCCGTCAGGCCCAGCGCTCCAACGGCGAGGTCTTCGGCACCGTCGAGCTGCCCAAGCGCGAGTACTGGATGGGTGAGCCGATCCTGATGGATATCTACATTTATATTACCCCAGGTCTGTACATCGTGCCCCAGGAGTCCGCCGCCAACCTGCCGGACCTCACCGACTTCTGGGTCGAGGATGCGCTCGAGCAGCCGGAAGAGCCGGTTCAGGTCAATCGCGGCGGCAAGACCTATACGCGCTACACCGTCAACCGCAAGCGCCTGTTCGCTCGCAACATCGGCGACCTCAAGATCCCCGCGGCCGACTTCGAGCTCTCCATTTCCGACATGCCGGTGCGCAGCCTGTTCTCCTCGCCCACCCGTGTGCGCCGCACCAGCGAGCCGCTGACGGTCAAGATCAAACCCCTGCCCAACGAGGGCAAGCCCCGTGACTTCAACGGCCTGGTCGGCCATTTCAACATTCGCGCGGAGCTGGACAAGAGCGCGATCAAGGTCGGCGAGACCGCCAACCTCAAGTTGACCCTGAGCGGCAACGGCAACTTCAACGCGGTCGCCGACCTGAGCCTGCCCGACCTGGATCCGAGTTTCGAGGTCTTCAAGGGCGGTGCGCCCGAAACCAAGCAACGGGACGGCCTGATCGTCTCCAAGACTTGGACTCTGGCACTGGTGCCCAAACGCGAGGGCCGCTTCACCGTCAACATGCCGGCCGTGCCCTATTTCGACCTGCGCAGTCAATCCTATCAAACCGCGACCACCGAAAGCTTCAACTTGGAGGTCGCGCCCGGCGAGGGCTTGGGCAACGGCGCCATCATCGGCGGCAACGCCGGTCCGCGCCAGCTGGTGGCCGAGGAGAACCTCAGCTTCATCAAGCTCGATCCCTTGAGCGAACGGCCCGCCAAGCCCGTCCTCAGCCGGCCGCTGAACCTGGTCTTCGCGATCGTCGCCTTCCTCGTCGTCGACCTCATGCTGTATGTCTTCCTGACCCTGCGCGAACAGGTGCAGAGTCGCCGTGCCGGCCGCCGGCCGGCCTATGCTCTGCGCAATTTCAAGCGCGCGGCTGCGCGGCTGAAGTCCCTTGAAACCAGCAATGACGCCTTTCACGGCGGCCTCTCCGAGGCGGTGCTGAACTATTTCGGCGACAAGTGGGAGCGCGAGGGCAAGGGCATTTCTCTGGACACGATCCGCGAGAAGTTCGACCGCGCTGGCCTGCCCGCCGAGCTCTACGACAAGGTGGCCGAGGTGGTCGAGGCCTGTGACCTGGCCCGATTCACGCCCTCCAGCCCCAGTTCACGGGAGAACCTGGTCAACAAGGCCCGTGCCGTGCTCGAGGAAATTGAAGGAGCTCTCAAATGAACCTGCTTTTGTTTGCGCTGCTCTCGCTGACGCCGTCGCCCGCCGAGGTTCAAACCCTGTGGAGCAAGGGCAATGAGGCCTATACCGCCGGGCATTACGACGAGGCCTTGAGCCATTACGAGGCCGCTTACGAGAACCTGCAAAAACGCGGCATGGACAGTGGCGAGCTGCAGTTCAACCTGGCCAATACCTACCTCAAGAACGACCAACTGGGTCGCGCCATCCTCCACTTTTGCCGCGCCCGCAAGCTGCTGCCTGGCGATAAGGAGGTCGAGACGAACCTGGCCTTTGCCGACAAGCGCCGCCAGGATCCGCCAATCGAGGGCGAGAACCAAGCCTTCGACCAGGTCTTCGACCGCTACGCCCGCCTCGTCGACTACGGCACGCTTTACCACTTGGCCCTGGCGCTGTTGGTGCTTGGCGGCTTGGCCAGTCTGGTCCTGATCGCGCGGCCAGGCTCCGGCAAATGGCTGGGCTATGTCCTGGTCATCGGCTGCACCGGCGGGATTCTCCTGACCGGTGGCCTATTCCTGCAACACAAGCAGCTGACCCGCGAGGACCTGGCCGTCGTCGTGCGCAGCCAAGCCGACGTGCACGCCGGCCCGGCCATGCGCGAAAGCGTCAGCTTCACGATCCACGAAGGCATCCGCTGCCGCGTCCTGGACGACATCGAAGGCTGGTACCACATCAGCCTAGCCAACGGTTACAACGGCTGGATCGAGCGCACGGCGGTGGAAAAAATCTGAGCGGCGAAGCTTTGGCGAAGCACTTGAAAAGCTGAATTGAACGCACGCTCAACTCGGGTGGAAGTCAAGCGCTTCAACCCTTTGCGTGCCCTCTCAGATTGAGCGGCGATTCGTTTTTGGCGATTGCTTGTAGCCGAGCACTTGATGTATAGTAGGTCGTTAATGTGATCGACCTAGTCATCATGACCACACGGCCCTCGCCGAACGTGGCCGCTTGGAGCGTTTTATGAAATTTCGTCTCGTTCATGCCCTATTGATCGGTTGCCTGGGCTTGCTGGTTGGCTGTGACAGCACCGACAAGATCGACAGTTCCGCCTCGCCGGTCCACGATGTCCACCCGGATAGCTTCACCTTCCTGAAGTTCGACCTGGCCAGCGGCAACCCCGCCAAGTTCCCGCTTCCCAATGACGTGCTGCGCAATCCGGTCACCGGGCGCCTGGCCTTCCCGAGCTTCGGCTCGCCCGCCGTCGCCGCACTGATCGCCCAAGTCAATACCTTGAACGGTTTCTCGACCTCCAGCTTCATTCGCATCCCCTTTGACGGCGATGTGGACCATGCCACCGTCAACAACAGCACCGTCTTGGTTGTCGACCTCGTCGATCTGGCATTGACGCCCACCGTGCCTGCCAACTTCATTCGTCCCATGGCCTTCACCTGGGACACTGACGAGACCGGCGCCACCGTGCTGAAAGCCACGCCCATTCGTCCGCTCAAGCCGGGCCGCACCCACATGGTTGTCATCACCGGCAACGTCAAGAACGCCGAGGGCCTCTCGATCGAGTCCGATTCCGCCATGCTGGCGCTCAAGTCCAAAGCGACCCTGACCGGCACCGCCGCCGCCCTCGAGCCGCTGCGCCAGGTTTATAACAATAACCTCTGGCCCGCCGCTGAAGCGCTGACCCAAACCAAGCGCCTGTTCATCCCTGGCGCCTTCGCGTTCACCACCGAAACGCTGCATTCCGGGATCGACGCCATGTACGAGCTGGCCCAGCAAGAGCATCCCACGCCCGATGTGACCGTGGCCGCCGTAGGGTCCGCCCAGGTCGATGGCGTCTACCAGCTGCTCGGTCAGAGCGCGGTTCCGCACGGTGCGATCGGTGCCCTTGCCACCGGCAGCATCAATATGCCGAACTACATCTCCCATCCCGTCAATGGTTTTATCCAGTCTCTGGAGAACCCCACCCGCGTCGACATCAATTACATCGCCACCCTGCCGCTCGCGCCCAGCCCCTTCGGTGATGGCACCTACCCCGTCATCATCTACCAGCATGGCATCACCAGCCGCAAGGAAACGATTCTGGCGCTGGCCAACAGCGCCGCGCTGGGTGGTTTTGCCACCATCGGCATCGACCTCGTCCTCCATGGCGACCGCTCCATCGACGCCAACGGCGACGGCCAGACCGATCCCTCAGGCGCGACCTTCATCAACCTCACGAACCTGCTGCTGAGCCGCGACAATGTGCGCCAATCGGTTGCCGACCTAATGATGCTGACCCGCATGATCAGCTCCGGTGCCGGCGACATCACCGGTGACGGCCACAACGATCTGAATCCCCAGGCCCTGACCTTCACCGGCATGTCGCTGGGTGGCATCGTCGGCGGCACGTTTGTCAGCGCCGAGCCCCACATCGGCGCGGCCGTTCTCAACGTCGCCGGTGGCCGCGTGCCGAACCTGCTGCTCAACTCCGCTTCCTTCGGTCCGGCCATCCGCGCCGGTCTGGGTCAGTTCGGACTGGTCGAGCACACCTCGCTGTTCGACATCTACTTCATGTTCGCCCAGGCGATCTTCGACGACGCAGACCCGATCAACTACGTCGGTCATGCCGCCACGGGTGCCCTCAGCGATGGCGTTCCCACGGCGATCATGATCCAGGAAATGATCGGTGATGGCGTTGTGCCCAACGTCGCCACCAGGGATCTGGCTCGCGCCCTCAACGGCGCCCAGGTCGACGCCATCGAAGCGATCAGCGGGCTGGCGCAAATTGCCTCGCCCCACTACGGCAGCGGTCTGTTCCAGTTCACCACCCCGGCCGATCCCGGCACCGCTCACAGCGCGCTGCTGAACCCCGCCAGTGGTAACCCCACTGCAGCGGTGCAGACCCAGGTTCTGACCTTCCTCGGCTCGGCGCTGTTGGGGAACCCGACGATCCAGAGCCCGTTCCCGACCAAGGACGGCATCGACCTCTACCGCGGCATGGACGCTTCGGTCGACGTCTCCCAAATGAACTTCTTCCCCAAGTAATGATAAGGGGCGGCTAACCCGCCCCCTCACCTGGTCAACAAACACCCGGCTCGGCACCCTCCGCGTCGGGCGTTTTCTTTTTTTTGCGACTCTGTCGACGGTCTTAGCTTTACTCCTTTGTCCTAGCCATTAGACGCCACTCACGCGAATAAGGATGATATACGGTGCAAAGAGAGCGCATTACACACTTGCTCTTCGCCCAGAGCCCGTGTCCCCCCAGTGCTACTGGGCGGTGCTGGATGAGGATCAACCGATCAACCGGCTCGGACCATAATCCTAGTCAGATCCAGCGCTTTAGTGTCGGTTGGTATGTCCACAATGCAGATGGGCGTTTTATCTTCCCTGCATCAAGACAATGACTTTGTCATTTGTCATACCCTTGCGCGACAAGGCCTCTCTAAGAAGCTGTTGGTACATTCTGCGATGTTTAGGCTGGTACTTGCCTTGTTCTTCCGGTTTGAAGTACCCATCGTAACCTTCAAAAACTAAATAGAGTACCTCAATAGGAGACCAATCTTGTACAGTTGAAGTCAGGAGTCCGATCATATGTTCAAAAATGGAGGCCTTTTCCCTGATGTCATTTACACTAACTTTATTCTTGGCATCTGCGCTCAGGGTGGGGAGTAAGGACTTAATGGCTGTACCGTCGATTTTGATCATGATATACCTGAAATCGTGTAGTACAGCCTGGTCTATCATCGTTTTTAACTTGTTCAGGTCTGTGCCGTTGGCAAATTGATCATCTAATCCTATACCAAGTATGTTAACTGAACTTTTTATGTCTTTCAATGTTGCCCAAAAACTGTCCCACTTCTTGCTTTCCCTGTCTTTGAAAAGATCACCTTCCGTTATCTCAAGAAAAGGTCTTCCGTTTAGCTCTCTCACTCTTCTGATGAAAGATGTGACCGTGTTTTTTAACAGTACATTGTATTCTTCGTAGTAAGGGTTTCCGTTATTGTATTTCTTTGCTGCGTTGTCGATCGGATCGGCGGGAAACATTAACCAAGGCGATAGGTTTGCAGAGACAATGAGCCCATTAAGGTCTTTTGGGCCCAGAGATTTTCTAATAGAAACTAAAGAGTCAATTTCCAACTTTATTCGTCTCAGGAACTCGGATGAACTATAATCTTCAGGCCGTTCAAATCCGTTCCTCATGGCTCCGTCAGCAACTTCGGTGCGTAGGTAGCTTGGAAACCTAATAGAGTTCTTTTGCCACCTTGCCATAAAAAGTTTCTCGAAGCCCACTTTACTGCGGTCTAAATTGTAGAATGAGGATGATGTTGATGTTAAGCGTGGCCATTGTTTCTCTTTGAGAAAATGTTTTTGAAATTCGCGAATGGCTGTTGCGCGTCTGATGTTGTCGTTGAGCGCCTCTCCATTTGTGTCGGTGAGTTTTTGGGCTAACTGCGAGATTGCTAATGTTAGAACTGTATTGTCCGAAGGTGTTACTATACTGTTAATTATATTGTGAACTTCACTGTGGTTCCAAGCAAGAATGCGAGGAAAGTCTCCAGATGAAGCGCTTTTAGGAGACTCTTCACCTAATACAAGGAGGCTTACAAAGTCCAACGCCATTCCCCAATTCATTGTAAAAAGAGCGGCCATAAACGAGGCTTCTGTCTCTGTAGACTGTCTAATCCATAGATCTATGTTGCCAAAGAAATAATGCTTTTGAAGGTAGACAAAACGTGATCTTGCGGGTGGTTCTAGGTCAAAGAGTGCCTCATATACTTTCCTTTCCGCTTCGATCAATATGCCAAACAGGCCTGTTCCTGCTGGCACACGCAGGCAAACGGCGTCACGAATTGCCACAGCTAAGATGAATCTACTCAGCAGTTTATAGCCCAGATTCGAGGTTCTGCCAAAAATAGTTACGCAATATTGCTTGATCTCTTCTTCGGAGACGGTATTATTTCTGCTGCAGGAGGAAATAGCCACAGCAGTCGCTGCTGCCTCGCTTATGGAAAGACGAGGTTCTAATAGCAAGTCTTCATGATTGGTTTTCTGGAGTCTTTCCTTGATTTTCTTAATCGCATTTACGTTTTCAATGATTAATGCGGCTGTTGCCACTCGAATTTCATGGGCCAAAATATTCGTTATGTGGTTGTGGCTTTTGTTTTTGAAATATCCGATCTTGAAGTCGATAAAGATAATGTGATTGTCATTGTTGCTGAAGCGAGCATTGGGTGGTCCGTAGCCTGGTTGTATTAGAGGGTGTATTTCAGGCCTAACATCGCCGCTGGTATTGGCTGTAATTGGTAACAGATGGTCGATATATTTTGTTATTTCTTCTTTGAGCCTTGTGCAGTCAAATCCTTCAACAAGTGATTTAATCAAGTCTGGCTTTTCTGGGTAGTAAGCCTGCTCGGATGTGTTTTCTTGGCTAATATGATCTTGACGGAATCCGTTTTTAAGGATGAAAAATGTATGGGAGGAGTGCAGGTGTGAAAGTTCTCTGCAGGACCATGCCTCGTGCAAAAGTTTTTTCAAATACACGTTGACAGGATTCCTGAGTGCTGCATCAAACTGCCCGTTAATTAAAGCAAAGTTAACCATGGGGAGTTCGTTAGTGTTTACTAGGCAGCTCATTATCAAGTTTTGGAACGCGGAAATTACTCTTTTTTCATGACCGGGAAATATTCGAAGATGCATTCCAATCTGAGCAGGAATTTGATCGCTGCTGTCATGAAGTCTATTTAGCTCAAAAACAGGTACAGTAAATGTTATACCCGCTCTTGAACGAAATTTAATGATGTCATTGACCCAATTTTCAAAAGATAGTTCTGAATATGTAATCCAGGTGTAATAGCCGGCAAGTTTTAGCGCCTTGTCCGAAGGTTTTTCCTTTGATCGAATGAGGCAAATGTTATTGATTGTTTCTGTTGGGAGTATTGCCTCCTTGTCGAAAGGTACATACATTACTGTCGTACCGTGATGGTGCTTTGAGCCGCGTACACCAACGTCAAGATCTAACATCCTGCATAGTTTAGGCGCAATCTCGCCATCACAGTCAATTGCAATCAAGTCAAAGGCACCTAATGTTGCAAAAAATCTACAACCTGAATACGGTGATTTCTGCTTTTCGTAGGTTCGGACAATTTCCTTGTCTTCTGGGAGCAATGAGAAAAGGTAAATGCCAGCATACGGTTTTTCTGAATAAATCACCCTGTTTCCCCCCTACATAATGACTTGAGACCATGTTTTCTGATCAAATGCAAAAATTAAATGCTAAACACCACGTAAGCGTAGCGGCTGTGAGGTCGCCACGATACCGTCAAGATTGGACAAAAACCACCATGCTGACGTGCCAGCACGATGGATTTAGTTGAAGTTGGATTCGCTTTTGGATGATAAAAAGGACGACGTTGTCATTCCTTGCCGGTCGTGACAGGTTCTGGAGTGAAGTCCCCGACGAGTCCCTTTTCGTATCCTGCTTCGCCTGGATTCAAGCTGCCGCCTAGGCCATGCCGGCGCAGCTGTTCCCTTTTTTGCTCCAGAGAGAGCTTTATCCACGCCTTATAGTCTGGGTCATCTTTGTAGCTCACATTAAGCCTCCATGCTGTCTCTTATTGTCCTCTTTTGTCAACCGAATTGCAATTTCGGACTTTTGGAACCTTGAAGTAAGATTCTTGGCCAGTCCTAACATCCTGAGACAATGGTACCACCATATCTTGTGTTCTTGAAATGAATTTGGCCATATATGGGGATACGGATATGGTGAGCCAATAATAGATCATCGCTGTAACTCAGTTGTAGGTATAGACAAAGGCGGACTTTCCTGTAAGCTTGCTGGCGTTAGGTGGCGAAATTTCGATTTTTGACCTGAAAGAAGTTGACAAAGTAAGACAGTGTTTGCTAGGATTAGGACTCCTTCCTCTGTAGCGTGTGGGGTGCAGCATGGAATCGGAATACCTTGCCGAGCAGGATATCGGACCCGAACAGCCTAACCGTGTCAAGGAGTTTCGTCTGTTCAGCGGTCTTAGTCAGACTCTGCTGGCTGAAAAAACCGAATGCTCAGTACGCACTATTTCGCGAATCGAAGCTGGCCACTCTGCAAGCGATTTGGTGAAGTTTCGTATCGCCCGTGTTCTTAACGTCAGCGTTGAAGAAGTCTTTCCTTCGGTTTCACGTTTGGCTGAGCCTGCTCCTTTGGGCGTTCACTCTCCACGGACGAACCCTTCGTGGTGTGACCGGTTACTAAATTGTTCTCTTTTTGCGTCTGGTCCAGAAATAAGAGACAATCTTGTCCGGCCAAGCTTTCTCATTGATGGCCAGCCTGTCCAAGCCCAGGCTACTTTATTGCAAAGACTGAATACCTATTGGGGGTTTCCTGTCATCTGTGGTGAATTCGGTTCTGGAAAGACTATTTGTACCGCACTGATGTCCGAACAATTGGACCCTAAGGTTTTCAACTCCGTCATTGTGCCTGTGGCCACTTTATCACGATCAACGCGTCTCGTTGACAGTGTCCACCAGTTAATATCAAACGTCTATGGCGATGGCCTACAGCTATCTTTGAGGTCAACCAAGTCAATATTTCTGGTTATAGATGGGTTGGAAGATCTTGCTTTTGATTGGTCAGTAGATCAATTCAATACGGAATTAGATGAGCTTGTTAGGTATGTTTTTTCAATGAATATTCTTTTCCCAAGAGTTTTTCCGGTTTTTACGGCTAACGACCTGTTTGCCCATGTCTACTTGGGTGAAAATCCAAATCTCGATCTCTTTTGGCTTCAGGCATTTACGGTTGATGACGAAGAAGGAGAGCTTCCCTTACTGTCTAAGTGGTGGACTCGTCATATCAAAAAATATCTCAATTTGGATTGGCCTAAATTCATGGAGTCGATTATTACGAGTGATTTCGGTGGGTACACAACATGTCCACTCGCCAATGGGTTTGTTTCTCAATATTTGAACCGAGAAAACTATAAATCTTTCTACATGAAGCATGAACATCATCGATCTTTTCTAGATCTGCTATTCCGCCGTTCTTGGTCACTTGCACCAGTGCGGAAGTATATCTTTCAAGATTTCGAACAGATCGCTGAAATTTTCGCTGTTTGCGATATGCAGAAAAGTGGATTTAATCATGACGCATTTCTATTGAGCTGTGACGAATATGGCCTTTCTAAATGGGTGCGCCACCTGGGACTCCATGAGTACGGTCGCTTTGTTCGATCGCTTGCATTGTTTCCTATTACTATGACGAATAATCGATACACATTCCGTTTGAGCGGGCTTCGTGACTGGTTGGTTACTAGATTCACCTTCCGTTTGCTTAAGAACGCCAATGATTCACTTCCTAGCTATGAGAATGCATTGGATGAACTGCCGAGAAAGGGGTTCATGTTAACCGTTGACCATAAAAATTTTCTCAAATCAATGCTTGATGAATCGGCACCCAGAATTCGTTTGGTTAGGTGATTGGGCCCATCAGCCTATGAGCTAGACTAGCCGAAAACGTCACCTCCAACCGACGATTTGATAAAAGGCCTGCTCTTGCCCAGGGATACTCGCGGGGTGCACAGCTATTGATAGGCTTTGTTCAACATCCATTCACCTACTGGCACAAGATTGCATCTTGTGCTACAGCGACCGTGGGACCTTTTCGGACAGGCTCAAACTAATCTTATTAGCATCAGTAGTATGAAACTTTTCAAGCCTGTTAAGGTCAAGTGCCAGCGCTTTCGAGGCTGTGTCCCATGCAGGTTTCGGGGCGAGTTCTGGCAGCTGCGGAAAGGCGCACAGCGGGATACCGGGCAGCATGCGGGCCAGGCTGGCGCGGTTGGCGGGGTGGTCCGGGCCGTTCAAGACGATGGCGGCCATCGGGATTTGGCGAGCACGCAGGGCCGCCACGGTCAGTGCCGTGTGGTTGAGCGTGCCCAAGCCGCTGTGGGCCACAATCAGGACCGGCAGCCGCGTGATGCTCAAAAAGTCGGCCCAGGTTTGGGCCTGGGGGTTGAGCGGCACCAGCAGGCCACCGGCCCCTTCGATCAGGCGGTAACCGCTGGGCAGGCGCGCGAGTGCCGCTTGGAGTTCTGCCATGTCGACGCCAGCATGATCTTCGGCTGCAGCGGCCTGGTCGGGCGATGCGGGTAGCTTGAAGACGTAGCTGCTCTGGGCGAAGGTAACGCTGGGTGAGCACAGGCCGCGGACGGTGTCGGTATCGGCGGGCAGGCCGGCCTGAACCGGTTTCCAGTAGGTGACCGAGTGGCCGAGCAGGGCCAGGCCGTGGGCCAGGGCGGCGCTGATCACGGTCTTGCCGACATCGGTGCCTGTACCTGTGATGAAGAGCGTTTCAGGTAGCACGGGCAACCTCCTTGAAGGCCGCGATGATGCGGACCAGGTCGGGATCGGTGAGGCCCGCGTGGAGGGAGAGCCGCACTCGCGCCGTTCCCTCGGGCACGGTCGCCAGGGCCAGTGCACGGGTGTCGCTGCCGCAGAGGATCGGGATGATGAAGGAAGTGGTGCTGCCGGTCTCGAAGCCGAGCCGGCGCAGGGCCGCGATCAGCTCGGTCGACGCCGCCGCCAGCCAGGCCCGCCGTTCGTCGAGCGACGCCACGTAGTCGATCGCCACCTGGAGGGCCGCCGCGCACCAGGGCGAGGGTCCGGTCGTGAAGATGAAGGGGCGGGCGGTGTTGATCAGCAGGTCGCGGAACCAGGTCGGGCCGCAGACCAGGGCGCCCTGGACGCCCAGCGCCTTGCCGCAGGTATTGACGGTGATCGTGGTCTCGGGATTCAGGCCGGCGGCGGGTACGAGGCCACGACCGCTGGGGCCGAGTGCGCCGATCGCATGGGCTTCGTCGATCATGAGGATGCCGCGGTAGCGGGAGGCCAGCTCGGCCAGGGCCGCCAGGTCGGCGCGGTCGCCGTCCATGCTGAACAGGCTCTCGCTGAGGATCAGGTTGTGGTCGGCGGTCGAGGCGGCCAGCGCGCGCTCGAGCGCGACCAGGTCCCCGTGGGGGAAAACGACCCGCTCCGTGCCGGCGCGGCCACTGAGGCGCACGCCGTCGATGATGCTGGCGTGGTTGAGACTGTCTGAGAAAACGCGGGCGCCGAAGCGGGCCAGGGTCGCGACGCAGGCCTCGTTGGCGGCGTAGCCGGAGCCGAAGTAGAGGGCGTCGGGTGCGCCCTTGAAGGCCGCGAACTGGCGCTCGAGGGCGCGGAAGACGGCGTGTTCGCCGCCGAGCAGGCGACTGGCGCCGGCGCCGACGGGCCAGGCACTGGCGGCGGCGCGGGCGCGTTCCTGGAAGGTGGTGTCGCCGCGCAGGCCCAGGTAGTCGTTGTGGGTCAGATCGAGACGGCCAGCGGGGTCATCGGTCAACGGAACCAGTTCACGGCGGCGCCCGGTCCGGCCCCATGAGTCGAGAAAGGCCTGGGCCTGGCGTTGGAAACTGGCGAAACCGGTGGCGGTGGCTTCCCCGCTGGGGCGCTCCATGGTCGGGTCAGATTTCCATGGCGTGGACGCCGACGGCGGCGAACAGCGCGTCGTCGTGGCAGTGGTCGGGGTTGGGCGTGGTCAGCAGCTTCTCGCCGGTGAAGACGGAGTTGGCACCCGCCATGAAGCACAGCATCTGGGCCTCGTCGCTCATTTCCAGGCGACCGGCGCTGAGGCGGACCATGGACTTGGGCATCAGCAGGCGGGCGGTGGCGACCATGCGCACCATTTCGAAGGCGTGGACGCGGGCTCGGTCCTGGAGCGGGGTGCCCTTGACGGGGACCAGGGCGTTGATCGGCACGCTCTCGGGGTGCGGATCAAAATTGGCCAGGCGCTGCAGGAAGGCGAGGCGGTCCTCGGTGGTCTCGCCCATGCCGATGATGCCGCCGCTGCAGACGGTCATGCCGGCCAAGCGCACGTTGGCGAGGGTTTCGAGGCGGTCCTGGTAGTCGCGGGTGTGGATGATCTCGGAATAAAAATCTTCGGAGGAGTCGATGTTGTGGTTGTAGGCGTAGACGCCGGCCTCTTTGAGGCGCAGGGCCTGATCGGCGTTGACCATGCCGAGCGTGGTGCAGACCTGGAGACCGAGGTCGTTGACGGCCTTGACCATTTCGATGACCTCGTCAAACTGGCGACCGTCCCTGACCTCGCGCCAGGCGGCGCCCATGCAGAAGCGGGTCGAGCCGCCCTCGCGGGCGAGGCGGGCCTGGGCCATGACGGTCTCGCGATCCATCAGTTTCTCGGCCTTGACGCCGGTGTTGTAGCGCGCGGCCTGGGGGCAGTAGGCGCAGTCCTCGGAACAGCCACCGGTCTTGATGGAGAGCAGGGTGCATTTCTGCACGGCCAGGGGATCGTGGTGCTGGCGGTGCACGACCTGGGCGCGGTAGACGAGCTCGATCAGGGGCAGGTCGTAGAGGGCGCGGATTTCATCGATTGTCCAGTCGCTGCGAATCATGAGGTTTTCCTTGTGCGCAAGTGAGGTCGGGCCGCCAGGGCTGCGTGCATCATAGCAGAGGCGCCATTGCCGGCCAACCCAGGATTGACGAAGGCGGCTGGGCTAGTGGTTCAACCCATCAGCTTGCCCTTGTGAAACAGAAAATCTTCCATGTGTTTGAGCTCGTCGATGCCGGAGATGGCGACCTTGGGGTCGGGTGTCAACAGCGCATCGTCGACCTTGCCCTCGTATTCCATGGCACTGAGCACGACCTTGAGCGCGTTGAGGCGAGCTTTCTTCTTGCTGTCGGAACGGATGATCGTCCAGGGCGAAATGGTGCGGTTGGACTCGCTCAGCATCTGGAATTTTTTGACCGTATAGGCGTCCCAGAGCTCGAGAGCGCGGGCATCGACGGGCGAGTACTTGTACTGCTTGAGCGGGTCGCCCTTGCGCTCCTCGAAGCGGCGGTTCTGCTCCTCGCGGGAAATGGAGAGGTAGAATTTGAACAGGCGAATGCCGTCCTTGACCAGCAGTTGCTCGAAGTCGGGCACGTCCTTGAGGAAGCGCTTGTTCTGTTCGTCGCTGCAGAAGCCCATGACGGGTTCAACCATGGCGCGGTTGTACCAGCTGCGGTCCATAAGCACGATCTCGCCGGCGGCGGGCAGGTGGGCGACGTAGCGCTGGAAATACCATTGGGTGGCTTCGATGTCGCTGGGTTTGGAGAGGGCGACGACGCGAATGCCGCGGGGATTGAGGTGCTGGATGAAGCGCTTGATCAGACCGCCCTTGCCGGCGGCGTCGCGGCCCTCGAACAGCAGCAAGAGGCGCAGGCCCTGCTCTTTGACGTGGTTCTGGAGCTTGAGCAGTTCGACGTGGAGGCCGAGCAACTCGTCATCGTAGTCGATCTTGGTGGAGGTGGGGTGAGCTAGTGCGTGTTCTTTTTGCCGGCGCTTTTTCGGTTCCTTGGGATCCTCCCGACGCGCGTCCTTTTTGCCCATGGCTGACTCCTTTGTGGCTGGTTTCAATCATTCTATGATAGGGGACTGGGCGGTCGAATACAACGTGTGGATTTCGTCCTGGCGCTGATTTTTCCTGTACTGGTCGCCAGGTAACTGATAAAATGGTGGCGTATTCAGGACCGCTCCGCACGGAAGATCGAGCAGCCCCAACCATTCATCGATCAATCCATTCATTCCGATGGCCAAATTCGCCGAATAAGCGCGAGCTGGGCCCGAACCTAATCCGCATTTTCTCGATTCCTTAGGAGGATCACATGAAATACCTGATACTCACTTTAATCGTCATGGCAAATATGGTCGCACTGGCCAGACCGGACGAGGCGTCGGACCTGTTCGTCGCCAACAAGTGTGTCAAGTGCCATTCCGTCGATAGCGCCAAAATCGCGACCACTTCCAAGAAAGCCGACGAGGTCAAGGATCTCTCCAAGGTTGGCGCGGATTTTAGCAAGCTCGACGAGCTCAAGGCTTACGTCAAAAAGGAAAGCGAGCGCGACGGCAAGAAGCACAAGCTTGCATTCAAGGGCGATGACGGTGACCTGACCAAAATCGCCAACTGGCTGCTCACCCTCAAATAAGCCCGCGCCACGAGGCGTATCGATGGGCACGAGGAGTATGTCATGTACAGTACAGTATTAGTGTGTCTCGGCATCATGAACTTGGTGCTGCTGGCGGTGTTTGTCCATGGTTGGTCCAAAATGTCGGCGGTCAGCCGGCTCGGCTTCGGCGGCGTGGTCTTTGCCTGGTTCCCGCTGTTCTGGGGCGCCGCCATGGTGCAACACGGCCTTCACGAAATGAAACGGGTCGACTTCTGTAACAGCTGTCACCCCATGGAGGCCTATATCGGCTCTCTGCAAAGCGACAATGCGGAGTCATTGCCGGCCCTCCACTACCAAAACAACTATGTCGACCAGAAAACCGCCTGCTACGCTTGCCACACCGAATACTCCATGTTCGGCGATGTCAAGGCCAAGCTGACGGGCCTGAAGCACGTCTGGGTCTACTACTTTGGCACGGTCCCGGACAAAATCGAACTCTATAACCCCTACGCCAACCGTGACTGCGAGCGCTGCCACGCCACCTCGAAAAAGTACCTGGAGGCGCATGAGGACGATCTGGAGGACATCCGCAAGGGTGAGTACAGTTGTCTGGAATGCCACGACACAGGTCACGTTCTGGGCGGGGACCATGGGAGCAAGACGGCCACCAAGCCGGCAGAGAGCGCCGAGGCAGCCAAGGCCGAAGGCGATGCGGCCGGCGAGGCACAGGAAGGCAAGGAGGACGGCAATGAGTGACATCCCCAAATGGCTGAGGCTGACGGCGCTGTTGGAAGTGGTCGGCCTGGTGGTGCTTGGCCTGTCGCTGACGGCCCATCACCCGCCCATGTACCTGTTCACGATCTCGGTAGGTTCCGGCTGTCTCGTTCTGGGCCTGTTGATCTTCGCAGTGAAAATCCGCTCGGGACTCAAGGACTGAACAGCGAACGGCGGAGCGTCGCGCTCCGCCTGTTCCACCGCGCTCAGGGCGCCGTTTCGAGCCAGCTGAGGAAGCTCTGACGCCAGTTGCGACCCAGCGCTTGGGTCGAGCCATCGGCCAGAACGACGACGTAATCGCCCGAGACGCCGGTCTGGAGCTCCTTGAACACAGCGATGTGGATGATGGTGCCGCGATTGATGCGGGCGAAGAGCTGGGGGTCGAGCAGGGCCTCCATGGTCGCCATCGTTTCGCGGTGGAGGTAGCTGCCCTGGGCCGTCACCAGGCGGACGTATTTTTCCTCGGCCAGGACCAGGCGCACGTCGGCCAGGCGCAGGGCGTGGAGCCCGCGTCCATCGCGCAGCAGCAGTCGGGTTGGGCGACTGCCGGCCGGGCGCAGTTGGGTCACCAGCTCGCGCACGCCGGAAGGTGCCGCCGTATCCAGTTGCGCCAGGGCGCGTGTCGCGGCCGTGTCGAAGCGCGCTCGGTCGAAGGGCTTGAGCAGGTAGTCGAGGGCATGCAGTTCGAAGGCCTGGACGGCGAACTGGTCATAGGCGGTGGTGAAGACGATGCGCGGCATTTCCTCGTGCGGCAACTGTTCGATCAATTCGAGCCCTGTCATGCCTGGCATCTGGATGTCGAGAAAGAGCAGCTGGGGCCTGTGAGTTTCGATCAAGCGCAGGGCCTCGATGCCGCTGCCGGCCTCGGCGACGACCTCAAGGCGGGGGTGGTTCTCGAGGAAGCGCTGGATCTTGCGACGGGCCGGTGGTTCGTCGTCGACGACGATGACGCGGTAATTCATGGTGTCTCCGATTCGGGCTTGCGGCAGGGCAGGTGCAAGCAGGCGCGCGTCCCGCCCGTCGCTCGGGCAGTCAGCGTTAGGCTGGCGGCGGAGCCATAGACGGCACTCAGGCGCTCGCGCACGGAGGTCAGGCCGAAGCCGCCCTGGGCCTGGTCCGTGCGAGCGGGGGCGCGGTTCGCCAAATCTGGTCCGGGTCCGTTGTCGAGGACTTCGAGCTCGAGCCTGTCGGCGGCGACGGCAAAGCGGACCAGCAGCTCGGCGGGCCGATCCTCGCCGTGTTCCATGTACTTGACCGCGTTTTCGACCAGCGGCTGGAGGATCAGATAGGGCACGCCCCAGTCGAGCGCGCCCTCGTCGATCTCGAACTGGACGCGGAGCCGCTCCTGGAAGCGCGCCTGCATCACGGCCAGGTAGCGCTGCAGGAACTGGTGCTCGTGGCGCAGGGCGACGGTCTTGGCCTGCGGGTGGGCGAGGGCGAGGCGCAAGAGCTCGGCCAGCTCGGCGATCAGGCGATCGGCCCGTTCGGGGTCTTCGTAGACGACGGCGGAAATGACGTTGAGGGCGTTGAACAGGAAGTGGGGCTGGAGCTGGGCGCGCAGCGCCGCGAGTTGGGCACGGTCAGCTTGGGCGGTGAGTTCGCCGGCGCGCAGGCGAGCGGACGCCAACTCGCGCTCGCGGGCAACGCCCTTGCGCCAAGCCGAGGCAAGATGGATGACGGCCAGAAAGAGGCCATAGCCGAGCAGCTGGAGCCGGGCCTCGAACCAGTAACGGGCCGCCAGGGGCGGCGGGTCGAAGTCCAGGCCGAAGCTGGGATAGAGCCGTTGGCGCAGGCCGTACATCAAGGTCGTCGCGCCCCAGGCGAAAGCCACGAACAACGCGGCGTGTGCCGGCACTAGCAAGAACCAGTTGTGGTGACGGACCAAGAGTTTATCGCTGAACAGGATCAACGGGATGAGGATCGGGACGACGCCCAGGATACCGGTTAGCTCCTGGATCAGGAAGTGAGGCAGGGGCTGCCAGTGGCCCTGGACCGATGCTTCGAGGTACATCGTGGCCGCATTGAACAATGGCAGCACGAATAGGGGCGTGAAGCAGGCGATCCAGATCCACAGGCGGCTCGGCATTCAGACCTCCGCCAGACGCAGGTCGGTCGCGGGTTGAAGGGGGCGGGGGAGCGGTTTCAGGCCGAAGATCAACCTGGTTACGCGGATGCGCCGGACGCCTTCGCAGAGCAGCAGAGTGATGAGCAGCGATACCAGTGCGATCAGGGTGAAGCGGGTCCACAGACCCAGGGGCCATTTGACCATGTAATATCCCACCACGACAATCACCACCTGATGCCAGATATAGAAAGGATACACGCTTTCGTTGGCCCGTGCCAGCCAGCTGGGTTTATGGGTCAGGTAGCGACGGGCGTAGCCGGACAGCGCCAGGACCCAGGACCAGGCCAGGCAGATTTTCGTCACCCCGTACAGGTCGTCGAACTTGAGCCAGATTGCATTACTGTAAGGATAGACCAGCCAGTATTCGGTGTAGAGCGCGGCGGTGGTGAGCAGGCTCGCGATCAGATAGATCTTGCGACCCTTCAGCAGCAGGTCGAAATAGGCGCCATCCGTGGCGAACAGGAAGCCGAACAGAAAGAAGCAGCCGTAGTAAACGAAGTAGGCCCAATCGTAGATCAGGCTGTGGTTTTCCTCGGGCCAGATGGGGCGCAGCAAGGCCTGGGTGAGAATGATCGGCAGGACCAGGTAGAGCAGGCCGCCTGGCTTGCTGAGAAAGGGCAAGATGTGACGGTTGAGGCGTGCTGCGCCGCCATCGCGCAGCCACAGGAAAAGCGGCAGAAGCACCAGGGTGTAGACGAAGAGGTAGAGGATGAACCACAGGTGGTGCCAGCTGAAGTTGCCGCCTTCGGGGTAGATGCCGTCGAAAAAGTGCCGCAGGAAGACAATAAAGTTGGGATAGCGGTCGAGGCGTTCCATATAGACCTGAGGGGCGACGACGATGGGAATGCAGGCAATAAAGGGCAGCAAAAGGCGCCGGCAGCGCTCGGCCAGGTAGCCGCGGCCGCTGCGTCGGCGCATGGCGAAGCAGGTGCCGGCACCGGAGACCAGCAGCAACAACGGCATGCGCCAGAGATGTGCGCACTCCATGATTTGCTCGAGGACCAGGCTGGTGTCCTGGCTCTTGACGTGCCATCCCCAGCTGACGAAGATCATGCCGACGTGGAAAAACAGGACGAGCAGAACGGCCAGGACGCGCAGCCAGTCCAGTTCGTGGTAGCGCGATTGGGTGAGGGGTTGGCTCATGGGTTCACCTCGGGAGAATGTGGAGACCAGCGGTCCCGAGCTATTGTGCGTGGCAAGGCGCTGTTGCGTTGCCGGAATGGCACGAGTGACCTGAAAAGGGTCATGAAGCGCTGCAAATCCGTCGCGAAAGAGCGATGGACTTGGCGACCCAGGTCACAAAGCGGGGCAGATACCTAAAGTTTTTCAGGCGTCCACTAGAGAACGTGGTATGTTTAGCGCGCCAGGAAATCGCGACCTGGCCCGATGGGGCGACAGGCGCGAACCATTAAGCGACGGCAGCTCCGGGTCATTCGTGAGCGCCGTTCATCGCCTTACCTCGAGGACCATCATGTTCAAGTCAACGACCCTTTGTGTGGCGCTGCTGTTCAGCTTTGTCGCGTTCAGCCAGGATCAGGCCACCGCCCCGGCCGCAGTTGCCGAGAAACCCGCCAAAACCGCGAGCGGCTTAGAATTAAAAAGCGAAAACGACAAGTACAGCTATGTGATTGGTATCAATATTGGATCCAATCTCAAGAATGACGGGTTGGAGCTGGATCTGTCCGTGATGATGGAGGGCATCAACGATGCGCTCAACGGTTCCGAAACACTGACCCGTGGCGAGCAAATGGCCCTGATGCAAAACTTCCAGACCGTGCTGATGGAAAAGCGCAAGGCCAAGGCAGAAGCAGAAGGTAAAATCAACGCCGAGCTGGCCCGCAAGTTCCTCGAGGAAAACAAGACTAAGGAGGGCGTGATCACCACGGCCAGTGGTCTGCAATACAAGGTGCTGAAAACCGAGAACAGCGAGAAGAAGCCCAGCGCGACGGATAAAGTCAAGGTCAACTATGTGGCTCGCCTGCTCGACGGCACCGAGTTCGACAGTTCCTTCCAGCGCGGCAAGCCGGCCGAGTTCGGCTGCAACATGCTGATCCCGGGTTGGTCGGAGGCCCTGCAACTGATGGCTGTCGGCGATAAGTTCATGCTCTTCATCCCGCCCCAATTGGCCTATGGTGAAAATCCCCAGGGCGCGATCCCGTCCAATGCGCTCTTGATCTTCGAAGTTGAACTGCTCGAAATTCTCTAATAGGGCAGCGACACGACTCAGCAAAAAGGCCCGGTTGGCGTTCAACCGGGCCTTTTCTTTTTATTCGAGGCAGTGCGGGGCAAGGGTCATGGTAACGTTGTTGCCCGCGCCGTGGTAGGTGACCGAACCGGTCAATTGGCTCTTGGCGACGGTGTAGACGGTGTCCACGTAGTCGTCGTCATCGGTGAACCAGCTGGCGGGCATGGCCTGGAGAATGGCGTTGGCGACCTCGGCAATGATTGCGTATTCCGGAGCAAAGACGCCGAGAATCGTGCGTACGCCGGAAATCACGGCGCTCAGGATTTCCTGGTAGTTGGTGCCGTCATCGTGCTCGTAGAAGCTGACGTTGACGGTGTAGTAGCGGTATTGATACCAGTAGACCAGCAGCTGGTTGGGGTAGTAGTTGGTGCCGTCATTGTCGAGATAGGGCATGTCGACTACGCGGATTTCGGGGTCGGCGATCGTGGGATCGATGCCGGAGACGAAGGCGTAAACTTCGGCGGCGCCCTTGATCCAGGGCTCCTGGTCGTCGTTGAGGCGGATGTAGGTCAGTTTGGCGGTTTCGATGCCGGCACAGGCCTTGTCGGCGAAGGGCGCTGTAGCCGGGTCGACGGGCGTCTGCATACCGGCCGCGACCAGCATCTCGTTGGCCAGGGCGATCCCGCTGCGAAGGTCCTCACGGCTGTCGAGATCGGCGACGAGAACGGGGAAGTCGGGGCGCTGGTGAGCGTCGAGGCGATGGAGCGCGCCGCTGGCGTCGTAGGCCAGGACCTCGGTCCAGTCGCGGTCATTGCCCTGGGGCTCGAAAGCGACCAGCAGACTGGCCGGGTCGAGTGGCCCGTTATCAGCCCGGATCAGTCGCAACTGCATCAGGCCGTCAGAGAGGCGCTCGGTACCCTTCCACTCGCGCACGGCCCGGTCGGTTTCGAGGATGTCCTGGGCCTTGGCGGAAGGGGTGCCGAGATGGGCCTGGTAGGTGGCCAACAGCTCGCCCATCGAGACTTGGTCGCGCAGGGCTAGCGCGTCGCTGAGGGTCAGCTGGAAGACGGGGTCGTCAAGCAGGGCGGCGACAGTGCGGGCCACGCTGCGTTTCGCTTGGAAGACCGGGTTGCGGTCATCGGGCTGGCGGGTATTTTCCCGATCGGCAGCCCATGCCCCTGGCAGGAGCAGACAGACCATGGCTGTAGCCATGAATTTTTGAATAGCAATCATGCTCATCTCCATAGATGTAGTTCGGCATTTTGTCGAATAGCGGGCACGAATTCGTTGAGAATCCGATGAATGAAGAGATAGATGAAGTATTTAGCCCGGCGCTATTCTACGACAGGGCCGTGGCGAAATCAATATGAGCAGTGCTTCACTTTTGCCGTGCAGCGGTCGGCTGATCGTGGTACCTCTGAAACGCGGTGCTCAGAGCTTGAACGCCAGGTCCTTGCCTGATTGATCGCGGAAGCCGTCGAAGAGGTAGTGGACCTCGTCGCCTTCGAGGTAAGTCACCGCCTGGCCGCGCTTGACCTTGCGATCAAGGAAGTTGCGAATCCGCAGCAGTTTGCGGTGTGCACAGCTGGCCAATTGCTCGGCCGTGATGCGCCCGCCGAGTTTGCGAATTTCGGCCAGCAGATAGAGGTCCTCGGAGGCGCGCAGGTTGGCCAAGCCGCGCCATAAGCTGAGCAGACCCGTGAACAGCAAACCTGTCACGACGACCGCGGCATCCAGGGCTGCAAGTCGATTGGGCGAACGCAGCGCCAAATAGGCCAGGCTGGAACAGAGCAGAAACAAAGTGGCAGTCACCACCAGATGAACGAATGCCCTCATCCTCTTGATATCCATTGACTCTGCCTCAGAATGTTCAAGATTCCTCGAGCTGCCACTTCTCCGCCGCCTGCAGCCAATGCCACATGATAGCGGAGTTTATCGTGCGCTGACAATAGGTCAATATGACGCTGGAATGCAAGGAATGCTACAAGATCAAAAATCGGTTTCGATGGAGGTCTCGTACTGGAGGCTTGAAGGATCGATCTCGCAAGTGCGCAGCTGCCAGTAGCCCTCGTAGTTGGTTCTGCGGAAGACGACCAGTACCTCGCAATAACGCAGTTGCTCGCGCGGCGCCGGTGCGCCCTCGCCGATGATGATCTCGTAGCTGGTACCCCAGGGCTTGGCGGGGATCCAGACCTTCGTGCCTTCCTCGAAATGGGCTGCGCGCAGCATGTGGTCCCAGCTGAACGTGTAGGAAATGCGCATGCGCAGGTCGCCACCCTCGAGGGTCTCGATCTTGAGGATCTGGTAGTTTTGCGCGCCCATGCCGAGGTGGCGGCAGAGCACGACGCCCTGGGGGTCAAAAGTAAGCGGTCGATGGTTGTTGAGGTCGTCCAGGTAGGCCAGGCGCAAGTCCTCGACATGGCGCTTGGGGTCTTTCTCGCCGGGGAAATAGACCGAGATGTTCAGGCCCTCTTCGTGAAGTTCGTCGACGGAGGCGATGAAGTTCTTGAACGATCTGCGCAATTCGATTTGCAGCTGCCTGTCCTGACGCGCACAACTCAGCAGAGCTAACAGCATTAATGTGCCTAATGCGAACCTAGCCATGATCAATCCTCCTCAAGCTTTCACCGTTTTACCATACTTTGGGGACAGAATGCATCCAGGCGTGGCCTTTAGCGGCGCGCACATGATCTGCAAGGCGCGCTCCCTGCGGCAGGGTCTCGTCAAAGTCGTCGAGTAACCCTTTAGAATGGAGAAGAGATAAATCCGCTAGCTTTTCTTCCCCAGGCCTGTTATGCTCTGTCCATGAAGCACATGATGTTGACCCCCACCCAACGCCAAC
>CAYRFM010000016.1:0-59773 GCA_964423555.1 uncultured Holophagae bacterium
CTCCACCTCCAAGCGGTCTCCCTGTGGCTGGCTGGCGATGTCAGCGCCGATGGCCGCAACGACGGCCAGAGTTCCGGCGGCAGCGTCTGGCTGGCTGCCCAGCAGTACGCCGGCAAGGGCCGTATCTCGGCCAACGCCTACAGCGGCAGCTTCGCCGCCGGCTACAGCGAGGGCGGTGGCGGCGGTCGGGTCGCCGTCTACGGCCCTTACGACGGCGAGGCCCAGGCCTACGGCGGCAAGGGCGCCGGCGCCGGCACGGTCTACTACCGCCGCGACGACGTCACCCGTCCGCGCGGCTATGCCGACCGCCTGGTCGTCGCCGGCGCCGCCGACGCCACCGGCACGCCGAACCTGACCGCGATCCGAACCCTCCGCGACCAGACGGTCGGGACCGAGCTGACCAGCCAGATCGCCACCCAGGACAACCAGACCCGCCAGGTGCTGACCTTCCTCGCGACCTTGCCCCAAGACAGTTTCATTGGCATGTACGCCAGCAAACAGGGCGAGCTCGGCCAGTTCGGCCGCATCGCCCAGCAGACCGTCAACACCCTGCGCTCCGCCCACCTGGAGACCTTCTCCAACTTTGTACCCGGTGACCTGGTCCAGGTCGACTTCCTCGTCGACCAGCTGCTGATCGGCCGCAACGCCGTGCTGGACCTGGGCGACGTGGCGCCCAACGAGCCCGTCCACGTGGCCAGCGGCGGCCGCCTGATCCTCGGCAGCCGGCCGATGCGCTTGGCCGCATCGGCGCTGTCCTTGGAAGCCGGCGCCAGTTTGCAGGGCCAGTGGCTGACCGACCAGCTGGTCTGGGAGAGCGGCACGCTCGAGCTGGCCGGCTCCGTCCAGGCCGACAGCGAGATCCGGGTCGGCGCCAGTGCCGTGCTGCGCACGCCGGTTGGTCAGGCCGACGCCAGTCTAATGCTCGAGGCCCCGAGTCTGACCATCGCCGGTCAGGTCCAGGCCTTCGCCAACCCCGGCAGCCTCAGCCCCAGTGGCCGCTACGACCGCAGCCACGGCGGCATGGGCGGCGCGCTGGCCTACGCCAGCCACGAAACTTACGACAGCCTCTACCTGCCCCTCGCCGGCGGCCGCACGGCCCTGGCCGGCGGCGCCCTGCGCCTGCGCTTCGACCACCTGCAGCTGGACGGCACGCTCGACGTCTCCGGCAGCCAGGGCGGCAGCGGCGGCGCCATCTTGCTCGAGGGCCGCGGGCCTGGCGCGCGTCTCTCCGGCGTCGGCCACCTGCGCGCCGACGGCAGCGGCAACAACAACAATTACGCCGCCGGCGGCGGTGGCCGCATCGCCGTGCTTGTCGAGGATAGCGCCGGCTTCAGCGGCGATAGCTCCGCCCGCGGCGGCAACTACCCGGCCACGCCCAACGACCCCTTCCACCAGGCCGGTGCCGGCACGGTCTTCTGGCGCACCAGCGCCTGGCCCAACGGCCGCCTGGTCCTCGACAACGGCGGCAAAACCTCGCCCGCCGGCTCGACCCTGCTGCCGGGCCTGGGCGCCCGCATTGCCGACGGGTCCGCGACTGGGAATCAGCTCAGCCTGACCAACCTGCCCGCGGTCAGCAGTCTCGTCGGCCTGCAAGTCGTCTTCCCCGGCGACGAACTGCGCACCATTGTCGCCCAGGACGCCACGACCGTGACGCTCGACAGCGCGCCGCCGGCACTCCAGGCCGGCGATCCCTTCCACGGTCGCCATCAGCTCGACCTTCTCGAAATCCGCGGCAACGCCAAGCTCAAGAGCCCCGATGAAATCCGCGTCGGCCAAAGCGTCGTGCTCGAGTCCGGCAGCATCGACGTTCCCGGGCTCAGCCTGCCCTTGGGCCAGACCTTGAACAATGGTTCCGTCGAGCTGTTCGCCAATCCCGGCCTGCACGGCGACTTGGTGCTCGACAACTTCCAACTCGTCGCCCACTTCCCGCTCCAACTGGACAGTCTGCGTCTGGTCAACGGCGCCAGCCTGGTGGTGAACGGCGACCTCAGCGTGCCGCAGCTGACCCTGGCCGGCGGCAACCTAACCGTGACCGGTACCGTCAACGCCGAGCAGGTTCAGGTCCAGCAGGGCACCTTCGCTCTGACCGGCACCCTGGTCACCACCGCGCTCGTCATCGACGACCAGCTGCGCCTCAACGGCAGCGTCCAGGCCAGCGACTTGATCCAACTAAACGCCGCCGGCCGCATCCTCACGCCGACCGATGTCGCCGATGCCGGCATCGCGCTCCAGGCCGACCGCCTCGAGCTGGCCGGCCAGGTCGCCGCCCTGCGCAACCCCGGCAGTCTCGACCCCAGCGGTCGCTACACTTATAACCATGCCGGCTTCGGCGGTGGCCGCGACCAAGCGACGACCTTGACCTACGGCACGCTTTACCGGCCCAGCGCCAACGGCCGCGGCACCGGCGCGGGCGGCCGCATCCAGCTCAGCTACACCACCGGCCTCAGCCTCAGCGGCAGCCTCGACGTGCGCGGCGCCAACCAGGGCTCCGGCGGTTCGATCCTCGTCGAGGGCCCCAGCCTCAGCGGCGGCGGCGCCATCGTCGCCAACGGCGGCAGCGCCTACAACGCCGGTGGCGGCGGCCGCGTCGCCCTGTTGGTCGAGGACCTCAGCGGCTACACCGGCCAGGTCAGCGCCTTTGGCGGCATCTACAACACCAGTAGCCCGACCAACAACGGCGGCGCCGGCACGGTCTTCTACCGCAACAGCAGCTGGCCCCACGGTCGCCTGATCGTCGACAACAACGGCACCGAGTCGCGCCCGGGCAGTCCCTTCCTGCCCAGCCTCGGCCAGCGCCAGACGCTTGCCGCCAGCCCGGCCGGCCCTGATCTGGCCGGCCTCGACTTCCCCGCGCTGGGCGGCTTGGCCGGTCTCTATGCCGTCTTTCCGACCGGTGACCCCGTGCTCATCGACAGCAACGAGGCCGAGGCGCTGCACAGCGCCGCCGGTTTCCCCGACCTTGCCGCCGGCGTCGCCTACAGTGGCCGGCACCTGCTCGACATCCTCGAGATCCGCGGCAAGGCCAACCTGAAAACCGCCGACGGCATCCACGTGCTCGTCGACTTCGTCCAGGGTCAGGGCTCCGTCGAGTCGCCCGACCTCAAGGTCCCCGTCGAGGCCGTCCTCGCCAACGGCAGCATCGAGTACTTCGAGGATCCCGGTTTCACCCGCATCGAGCTGGACAATTTCCAGCTAAAAGTCCATTTCCCCCTCGACCTGACCCGCCTCGTCCTCAACAACGGCTCCGTGCTGACCACCGACGCCGATCTCCAGGCCGACTCCGTCACCGTCAACAGCGGCACGATCGTCACCGACAAGACCGTGCGCGGCACGAGCCTGACCCTGAGCGACGCCGGCACCATCCGCACGCCCGAAAACCAGCCCGGCGCGGGACTGGTCCTCGACTTCGACACCCTGGCCATCCGCGGCGTCGTGCGCGCTTACAAGAACCCGCTGCCCGGCAGCTTCAACTGGTACGACACGGCTCACGCTGGCCACAGCGGTGTCGTCGAACTCAACCAGTCGACCACCTACGGCAGCCTCTACCGGCCCGAGACGGCAGGCAAGGGCGCCACGGCGGGCGGTCACCTCGAGGTCCGCTTCCGCAGCCTCGAGCTGACCGGCAGTATCGACGCCTCCGCCACTTATCGCGCCGGCGGCGGCTCCGTCATCCTGCGCGGCCAGACCCTGACCGGGACCGGCGCCGTCAAGGCCGAGGGCGGCAACGACACCTACGCAGGTGGCGGCGGTCGCATCGCCGTCTTCGTCGAGAACCTGGGCAGTTTCAGCGGCAGCGTCAGCGCCAAGGGCGGCTTCGGCAACAACCCCAGCTATAACGGTGGCGCTGGCACGGTCTTCTACCGCAACGCCATCTGGCCCCATGGTCGCTTGATCATCGACAACGCCAACCAGCCCATCCGCAGCGGCGCGACCGAGCTGCCTGGTCTGGGCTACCGCACGGTTGCGGCCGCCACCGGTGGCGCCGTCATCGACGGCAGCGGCTTTTCCACGCCCAACAGCCTCGTCGGCCTCCACGTCGCCTTCCCCGGTGGCGAAGAGGTCGCTATCGCCGCCAACAGCGCCAGCCAACTCCAGGGCGAGGCGCCGTTCCCCGCCCTGGCCGCGGGCCAGAACTACCACGGCCTGCACATCCTCGACAGCCTCGAGATCCGCGGCCTGGGCACGCTCAAGAGCCCCGATCCGATCCGCGTGCTCGGTCAGTTGATCGTCCAGGGCGGCGCCGTCGACGCGCCCGGCCTACAGCTGCCACCCGGCTTCGCCTTCACGAACGGCAAGCTGGAACTGTTCCAGGATCCCGGCCTGAGCGAGCTGACCCTCGACAACTTCCAGCTGGTCGTCCATTTCCCGCTTAACCTGACCAACCTGACCCTGCGCAATGGCGCGACCTTGACCGCCGACCGCGACATCCACGCCGATCAGACCGACATCCAGAGCGGCACCCTGACGTTGGAGGGCACGCTCAGCGGCCAGCGCCTGACCCTCGCTGCCGGTGCAACACTGACGACTTTTAGCGGTCTGGCCAACGGCCATCTGCGCCTCGACGTTGCCGAGCTCGACCTACTGGGCACCGTCAGAGCGATCAATAACCCCGACAACCATTTCGCCGGCCGGCCCTGGTACGACACGGCCCACGGCGGCAAGAGCGGCGTCGTCGAGCTCAACCAGTCGACGACCTACGGCAGCTTCTACCAGCCCCGCGCTACCGGCAAGGGCGATAGCGCCGGCGGCGCGCTGGAGTTCCACTTCCAGCGCCTGACCCTGAGCGGCACGATCCAGGCCAACGGCACCTACCGCGCCGCTGGCGGCTCCATCCTGTTGGTCGGCGACCGCCTCGAAGGAACCGGCGCGATCACCGCCAACGGCGGCAACGACACCTACGCCGGCGGCGGCGGTCGGGTCGCGCTGCTGGTCGAGGACCTGGCCGCCTACAGCGGTGAGGTCGGCGCCTACGGCGGTTTCTACAGCAACAGTTATCCCAGCTACAACGGCGGCGCTGGCACGGTCTTTTACCGCAACAGCACCTGGCCCAACGGCCGCCTCGTCATCGACAACAAGAACCAGAGCAACCGCGCCGGCGCCACCGAACTGCCCGGACTCGGCAATCGCACCGCCGCCAGCGCCAGCGGCGGCGCAGCGCCCGACGGCAGTGGCTTCCCCATCCTCGACAGTCTCGTCGGCCTTCGCGTCGTTTTCCCCGGTGGCGAACAGGTGCCCGTCCGCGCCAACAGCGCCACCCAGCTCTTGCCCGACGGCGTCTTCCCGGCGCTTGCTGCAGGAGATAGTTACCACGGTCTGCATGTCCTAGACGTACTTGAGGTGCGCCGCCAGGGCCGCCTCAAGTCGATCGACCCGATCAAGGTCCTGCACAGCCTCGTCGTCGACGATGGCACGCTCGATGTGCCCAACCTCGAACTGCCCGCCAGCTTCGCCTTCAGCAACGGCAAACTGGAGCTGTTCCAGGACCCAGGCCTGACCCAAGTGACGCTCGACAACTTCCAGCTGACGACGCACTTCCCCATGAACCTCAGCCAGCTGACCCTGCGCAATGGCGCGACACTCTGGAGCGACCGCGACATCCAGGCCACCAGCACCGACATCCAAAGTGGTAGCCTGACGCTCAACGGCGCCCTGCGTGGCCAGTCCCTCGATTTGGCCGCCGGTGCACTGATCCAGACGCCCTCCGGCGTCGCCAATGCCGGGCTGTTGCTCGATGTCGCCAATCTCAATCTGCTCGGCCAGGTCCAGGCACTGCGCAATCCCACCACCGGCTTTGGTAGCCTGCCATGGTACGACACCGCCCATGGCGGTCATAGCGGTGTCGTCGAACTCAATCAGAGTCAGACGTATGGCTCGCTTTACTGGCCCCGCACCAACGGCAAGGGCGACAATGCCGGCGGCCGCATCGAACTGCGCTTCGAGCAGCTGAACCTGGTCGGCGATCTTGCCTGTTCCGGCCAGGGCCGCGCCTCGGGCGGCTCGATCCTGTTGATCGGCAACCGCCTCCAGGGTGCCGGCGCCATTCGCGCCAACGGCGGCAACGACACCTACGCCGGTGGCGGCGGTCACGTCGCCCTCCACGTCGAGGACCTGACCGCTTACAGCGGCGCCGTCAGCGCGATCGGCGGCTTTTACAGCAACAGCTATCCCGCCTACAACGGCGGCGCCGGCACGGTCTTTTACCGCAACAGCAGCTGGCCCCACGGCCGCCTGATCGTCGACAACGCCAATCAGACCAACCGCGCCGGCGCCACCGAACTGGCCGGCCTGGGCAGTCGCACCGCTGCCAGCGCCACGGGCGGCGCCGCTATCGCCGGCAGTTTCGTCGGGCTCGACAGCCTTGCGGGTCTCTATGCGGTCTTCGCCGATCAGAGCCAGGTCGCCATCGCCGCCAACAGCGCCACCAGCCTCAGCCCCGACGGCAGTTTTCCCGCCCTCGCCGCGGGCGACAGCTACCGCGGCCTGCACTTGCTGGACGTGCTCGAGGTCAAGGGCAAGGCCAACCTGACCACGCCCGACGCGATTCACGTACTTCAGAGTTTCGTGCTGGAATCCGGCTCCATCAACAGCCCGGACCTGCAGATCCCCACCACCGGTGTGCTGCAGAACGGCAGTGTCGAGTTGTTCGCGGATCCCGGCTACGCTTTCCTGGAACTCGACAACTTCCACCTGACCGTGCACTACCCGCTGGACGTCGACCACATCGTGCTGACCAACGGCGCGACCCTGACCAGCGACAGCGGTATCACCGCCGCCTCCAGGGTCGAGATTCTCAGCGGCACCATCACCATGAACGGCGACCTGGTCGCCGACCAGCTGACCGTCAGTGCCGGTGCGACTCTGCGCAGCCTGCCAGGCGCGGTAGACGGCCGCATCCTGGCCCGTGTCCGCAGCGCCCAAATTGCTGGCCAGGTGCTGGCCAGCGGCACTCGCGGCGACAATCCCTCTAACAAATATCGCTCCAGCCATGGCGGTTACGGCGGTGGCTTCGAATTCAACACCGCGCAGAATTATGGCAGCTTCGTCTGGCCCACCAACCCAGGCCGCGACAGCAGCAACGACCTCAACGCCGGTGGGCGCCTACAGTTCGAGTTCGAGACCCTGGACCTGATCGGCACGATCGCCGCCAATGGCGCCAGCAGCGGCGCCGGCGGCAGCGTGTTGCTGGTCGGCCAGAGTCTGACCGGCTTGGGCGTGATCCAGGCCAATGGCGGCAACACCACCTATGCGGGCGGCGGCGGCCGGGTCGCGGTGCATGTCGGCGACGTCAGCGGCTTTGCAGGCAGTGCCAGCGCCTACGGTGGCATCTACAGCAACGGCAGCAATAGCTACTATAACGGCGGCGCCGGCACCGTCTTCTGGCGTACCAGCACCTGGCCGAATGGCAAGTTGGTGCTCGACAACAACGGGCGCCCCACCCGCTGGGGCTCGACGCCGTTGCCCTCGCTCGGCAACCTGACCCTGGCCAGCGCTGCCAGCGGCACGACCGTATCCGCGGCCAACCTGCCGGCCTATGACAGCTTGCGGGGCGCCGCGGTCATCCTGCCCGACCAGAGCGAGGTCGCGATTCTCGCCAACGACGCCACCCGTCTGACTCTGGCGCAGCCGGTTGACCTACCCGCCGGCACTGTGCTCAAGCTCGTCTGGCTGCTCGACCGCCTCGAGGTCCGCGGCGCCGCCAACCTCCGCGATCTCGATCAGTTACGCGTGCTTGGCGATTTCGCTTTTAACGGTGGCGTCGTCGATGTCGCCGACCTGCGCCTGCCCCACGGCAATTTCCAGAACGGCAGCATCACCCTCGTTCAGGCGCCCAGCCCCACCCACTTCGACCTGTCCGCTTTCCAACTCGCCACCCGTGCCCCGCTGCAGCTCGAGCAGCTCGCCCTGCACGGCTCGACCCTGACTGCCTTCGCGCCGATCCAAGCGACGCTGATCGAGGTCGACGCGACCAGTACACTGGCCGCGATCGACGAGGGCAACGGCTTCAATCCCAGCAACCTCTACCGCTCCAGCCACGGTGGCTATGGCGGCGGTTTCGAATTCACCGGCCTGCGCACCATCGGCAGCCTCTACGAGCCGGAAACCAACGGTCGCGGCAACGGCGCCGAGGCCGGTGCCGGCGGCGCCCTGGCTCTGAGCTTCGACCGCCTGGTCCTGGCGGGTAAGCTCGATGCAAGTGGCATCAACTCCGGCAGCGGTGGCTCGATCCTGCTGCGCGGGCGTCGTCTCGAGGGCGCCGGTCAGGTCCGCGCCGACGGCGGCAACACCACCTACGCCGGCGGCGGCGGTCGCATCGCCGTGCTGGTCGAAGAACTGGACGGCTTTAGCGGTGCCCTCAGCGCTTTCGGTGGCCTCTACAGCAACGGCAGCAACAGCTACTACAACGGCGGTGCCGGCACCGTCTTCTACCGCAACAGCCAGTACCCCAACGGCAAGTTGATCGTCGACAATCGCGGCTACCCCACCCGCTTCGCCAGCACCACGCTGCCTGGGCTCGGCTCGTTGACACTGGCGTCCGCCGTCAGCGGCAATCGCGTTGCGGCTGTGAACCTCACCCCGTTGGACAGCCTCTCCGGCCTGCAGCTACTGCTGCCCGACGACAGCCTCGTCGCCGTCACCGGCAACGATGCGACCGGGCTCGACCTGGCCGCGCCGGTCAGCCTCGCCGCTGGTGCCCAGCTGCGTGCCCTGCACGTGCTCGACGAGCTCGTCGTCCGCGGCGGCGCCAATCTCAAGACCCCCGACCGCATCCGCGTCCTGCGCGCCTTCGACTTTCAGGGCGGCACCGTCGACGCCGCCGCCCTGACCCTGCCAGAGGGCAGCGTCCTGGCCAACGGCAGCGCGACCTTCTTCGTCGATCCCGGCATTGAGGAGCTGACCCTGGAGAACTACCAGCTCACCCTGCGCGCGCCGCTCCACGCCGAGCGCCTGGTCCTACACGGCTCGACGATCACCACCTTCGCCGACATCGAGGCGACCCAGCTCGAGCTGGACGCCACCAGTACGATCCGCGCCCGCGACGAGAGCGGCGTCAACCCCGGCAATGTCTACCGCTCCAGCCACGGCGGCCTAGGCGGCGGCTTCGAGTTCCCCGGCGTGAAAACGCTCGGCAGCCTCTACCGGCCCACCACCGCCGGTCGCGGCAACGGCGGCGAGCTCGGCGCCGGCGGCGCCATCTACCTGCGTTTCGACAGCCTCGACCTGCGCGGCAGCCTCGACGCCAACGGCACCGATACCAGGTCAGGCGGCTCGATCCTGCTCGAAGGCAAGACGCTCACCGGCAACGGCCTGATCAGCGCCAATGGCGGCAACACGACCTACGCCTCCGGCGGCGGCAGGATCGCCCTGCTGGTCGACGACGTCGACGGCTTTGCCGGCGTCGTCAGCGCCAGCGGCGGCCAGTACAGCAACGGCACCAACAGCTATTACAACGCCGGTGCCGGCACGGTCTACTACCGCACCACCCGCTACCCCAACGGTCGCCTGGTCGTCGACAACCAGAACCGCCCGACCCGCTTCGGCTCCACGCCGCTGCCAGGCCTGGGCAGCCTGACCCTGGGCGCCGCCGTCAACGGCACCCATATCAATGCCAACGGCGGTCTCGTCGGCCTGCGCCTGATCCTGCCGGACCAGAGCGAAGTGGCCGTTGTCGCCAACACCGACACGGGGCTGGATCTTGCCTCCGCCGTCAACCTCCCTGCCGGCTCCGTGCTGCAGGCCGTGCACGTGCTCGACCGCCTCGAGCTGCGCGGCGGCGCTAACCTCCAGAGCCCTGACCGCGTGCGTGTGCTCGAGAGCTTCGACTTCCAGGGCGGCGCCCTGGAGGCCGCCGCGCTGAGCCTGCCCAGTGGCGCGCTCCACAACGGCGCGCTGACGCTGTTCACCTACCCCGGCGTCGACCAGCTCCAGCTCGACCACTTCGACCTGACAACTCGCGCGCCACTGGACTTCGCCGCCGTCGCGCTGACTGCTTCAACCCTGCGGCCCATGGCGCGCTTCGGTGCCAGCCAGCTCAGTGTCGACGCCACCTCCACCGTCACCGCCCGCGATGAAGGCAATAGCTATAACCCCAACAATCGCTACCGCTCAAGTCATGGCGGCTACGGCGGTGGTTTCGAGTTCAACACGGCCCAGACGCTCGGCAGCCTTTACCGACCGCAGACCAGCGGGCGCGGCAATGGCGCCGAGGCCGGCGCCGGTGGCCTGGTGCACTTGACGTTCGACCAGCTGACCCTGGACGGCAGCATCAACGTCGATGGCGCCGATACCCGCAGCGGCGGTGGCGTCCTGCTCGAAGGCAACCGTCTCCTCGGCGCCGGCCCGATCAGCGCCAACGGCGGCAACACCACCTACGCCAGCGGCGGCGGCCGCATCGCCGTGCTGGTCGGCGATGTCGCCAGTTACAGCGGCACCGTCAGCGCCTATGGCGGGATTTACAGCACCGGCACCAACAGCTACTACAACGCCGGCGCCGGCACGGTCTTCTGGCGCACGAGCGCCTGGCCCAACGGCAAGCTGGTCGTCGACAACCACAACTACCCGACCCGTTTCGGTTCGACAACTCTACCGTCCCTGGGCCACCTGGTTCTCGGCGCCGCCGTCAACGGCAGCACCGTCACGGCCAGCGGCCTGCCCGCACTGGGCGGCCTCGTCGGGCTCCATGCTCAGCTGCCCGATCAGCGCCTCGTGCGGATCAGCGCCAACGGCGAGACCAGCCTTACCCTGGCCGAGCCGGTCGCACTCGCCGCCGGCCAGGCCCTCGACGGCGTCCACTTGCTGGACGTGTTGGAGGTCAGGAACGGTGCTAACCTCAAGACCGCCGACCGCCTGCGGGTATTGCAAAGCTTCGACTTCCAGGACGGCACCGTCGATGCGCCGGAGCTGACCCTACCCGAGGGCAGCGTGCTTGCCAACGGCAGTGCCACCCTGTTCGTCGACCCCAAAATCCGCGCATTGACGCTCGATAACTTCAAACTCACCAGTCGCGCGCCACTGGATCTGGACAGCCTGAACCTGAGCAACGGCGCCGAGCTGACCCTGTTCGCGCCCGTGCACGCCGGTTCCATTGTCGTCCCCAGCGGCACCGCGATCCGCGCCCGCAGCGAGGGCAACGCCTACAATCCCAGCAACCGCTTCCGTAGCAGCCACGGCGGCTGCGGCGGTGGCTTCGAGTTCAACACCGCTCAGACGCTGGGCAGCTTCATCTGGCCGCGCACCGAGGGTCGTGGGAATGGCAGCGAAGCCGGCGCCGGCGGCAGCATCCAGCTCAGCTTCGACTCCTTGCAACTGGACGGTCGCCTCGACGCCAACGGCGCCGACACGAAGAGTGGCGGCGGCATCCTGCTCGAGGGCCAAGAGCTGGCCGGCAGTGGCGTCATCACCGCCAATGGCGGCAACACGACCTACAGCGGCGGCGGCGGTCGCATTGCCCTCCACGTCGAGAACCTCGACAGCTTCAGCGGCACCGTCAGCGCTTACGGCGGCCTCTACAGCAACGGCACCAACAGCTATTATAATAGTGGCGCCGGCACGATTTTTTATCGCAACAGCACCTGGCCCAACGGCAAGCTGGTCGTCCGCAACCAGGGTTTCCCGACGCGGGCTGGCTCGACGGCACTGCCGGGCCTGGGCAACCGTACCTTGGCCGCCGCCAACCCGGCCGGCGCGACCCTCGCCGGTACGTCTTTCCCCGCGCTCGATGGCCTGGCCGGCGCGACGCTCGTTCAGGACGCCGTCGAGTGGACGATTACCGGTAACAGCGAGACGGCGCTTCAGCTTGAAAATCCGTTGCCGGCTCTGCCCGCTGGGGCCGCCTACAGCGGCCTGTTCATCCTCGACGAACTAGAAGTGGACGGCGCCGCCAACCTCAAGTCGCCCGACCCGATCCGCGTGCTGCAGCGCTTAGCCATCGATCCCGGCAGCTTGGTCGATGCGGTCATCCAGCAACCCGCCAAACAGGTGCCGAGCCCGAGCGCGCCCGTGGACGGCGTGGCTGTCCGTCGGCAGACCACGGCACCGGCACCCAGCCGTCCGCCCGTTGCCGCCCCTGCCGACCGCAGTCTGGCCAGTGGCGAGACCCTGTTGACCGGCAACTTCAGCTACCGCAACCTGACCCTGCAGCCGGGCGCGCACCTGACCGTCGTCGGTAGCCTCGAGGTCGCCAGCCTCGAACTGTGGCGTGCGAGCCTGACCGTCAAAGCCGTCCCTGGCGACGCGCGCCCGTCCGTGCGGGCCGGCCAGTTGCGCCTGCGCGAGGCCGAGCTTCATGCAGACCACGTCGCCATTGTTGAGCGCGCAAGCATTGACCGCGAAAGTCGCCTGACTCCGGCCAACGGCAAGCATCTGCGTCTGTCCGCGGGCCAGCTCCAACTCGATGGGCGCCTGGGCCTGCCAGGCGGTGCCGTCCAGCTAGAGACCAACCAGTTCAGCGCGAGCGGCGCCGTCGTCGCGGGCCGTCTCGAACTGCCCGGAGGCAACTGGCTGGCCGTCGCGCTCAGTGCCGACTACATCGTTTCCGCCGGTCCGCTGTTCCTGAGCGAGTCGATGATCCACACCACCTCGCTGCGCGCGCCGCACCTCCTGCTCGAGCGCGGCACCGAGCTCCACCCGCTCACCGGTGGGCGCGAGCCAGTGCTCAGCCTGGCGGTTGCCGAGTCCCTGACGATCGATGCCACCAGCGCGATCCACGCCGACGGCGGCGCCCGTCTGGCCGGCCTACCGGCCCACGGCGGCCTGCCCTTCGGACCCGACCAGAGCCGCGACTTGGCTCTGCTCTACGACTCGCCCGTGTTCCCGCAAAGAGCCGGCCAGGGCGCGAAGGGCGGCGGTATCGTCACCGTTCAGGCCAACCAACTGGTCCTCGAGGGCCAACTGACCGCCCGCGGCGAGGGCCTGGCCGCTGGTGGCAGTATTCAGCTTCACCTAGGCGATCTCAGCGGCCGCGGCACCATCGACGTCAGCGGCGGCAGCGAGCAGCAAACCTACGCCGGCGGTGGTCGCATCGCCCTCCACGCCAAGACCCACCACCGCTTCCTTGGCCAGATCCGCACCGGCAATCGCGAGGAGACCCAAGGCACGCTACTTGTGGAACGTCCAGGCGATGATCAGGTCACATTGCTGAACCACCTCACCGAAGGCGTCGCTAGTGAGACGACCAACATCCCACAAGCGATCGAGCTGCCGGCCGAGGCGCTGACCAACACGGCCATGTCGCCCGAAGGTCAGGTTCTGCACCTGACCTGCGACCGCGACCTCAGCGAACTGACGGGACTCTGGCTCAGCCACGAGGGCCAAACCTACAGGGTCCAAAACGCAACCCGCCTTACCGCCACCACTTGGCTGCTGCATCTGCAGGGCAACCCGCAGCTCCAGCCCGGTACCGCCACGAGCTTCACGCTAAGGGTGAACTAAACGCCTGGGTGGCGCTCACGAATTTTGAATCTCCTAACTAGACAGCGTCAAATCGCTGGCTAGTGCCCGATAGAGCCGTGATTTCCTATCGCGGTTAAGAGCTCACACGAAGAAACGAAACCACGAAGGATGTCGGTCGGCATTGGAGTCAAGTACGACTTTGCCAGGTTGAAGAAGCAGGCTGAGCATTGTGATGCGTTCCCTTTGCTGGCAGTGGTGACCAAGCGCCCTGCTTTTGGGAAAGTCAGTTGGACTCTGTCTCGACTGTAGCTCCATCTTATTTAGTCGTTCGGATAGTCGTTCGGAATTCACTGGCCATCCGCTGGCGCCTGGGTTATTTTGGGGTGTGGAACTGCCATCCAAACAGGAGTGCTTATGGAACTGCCGCCTCAGCCTCAAGATCCCGAACTGCATCCGCGACCTAAGACCCAAGAGCGGACCGATCGCGATGGTGCCTGGAAAACCATACTCGAGGAGTTGCTCTCTCCGGCGCTACAAATCTGTCTACCTGAGCTATGGGCCAAGGTCGATTGGTCGGTGCCGCCCGTGTTCCTGGATAAGGAACTGCCGCGCCTGACTGGCTTCGATACGACCGACCAGCGCTTTGTCGACAAGTTAGTCCAACTCCAACTGAAGGACGGTCAGGCGATTCTGGTGATCCTCCACATTGAGATCCAGGACCGTCGGCAGCATGGGTTCTCCTATCGCATGTACTGCTATTATTTCCACTTGGAACATCAGTATGGCGCTACGCACCAGATCGTTAGCCTTGCGCTGTTGACGGATCTGCAAGCGGATTGGCGTCCTCAAGTACACGAGCGCTCGGCTTTTGGTACGAACCTGTCGTTCTCCTATCCGATCATTAAACTGGTGGACTTCGAGGACCACCTGGATGAGTTGATCACGACAGGCAACCCGTTCGCGCTTGTGATCGCCGCACACCTGAAAGCCGCACGGACCAAGCGCAAACCAGGCGAGCGGCGCGACTGGAAAACCCAGTACCTGCGCCTGGCCTTACAGCACAAGCGCACTGATCGGGAGACCTGCTCGGTTCTGAACTTTATCGATCGGGTCATGAAGGTTCCGCCAAGACTTGACAGCCAGGTCAAGCAGAGCGTAGAGTTAATGATGAAGGAGGCCGGTATGTACTTTGGCGGGGTATTTGGACCATTAAAAAAGCAAGCATACGACGAGGGTATGGCCGACGGTAAAGCCGAGGGCATGGCGTCTTTGCTGATAGGGATGCTGGCCAATAAATTTGGCATGGTGCCCGATGCGATCAGGAGCAAAATCGAAGGCGCGCCGGTCGATGCCTTGACGCGCTGGGCCAACAACATCCTTCTGAAAAACAATCTGGATGAAATCATTACCTGAAGGATCAGCTTCCCAGCAGTGATGCGTTCCCTTCGCTGGCAGAGACGAGCAAGCGCCGTGCTACGCACCAGATTGTTAGCCTTGCGCTGTTGACTGACCTGCAAGCGGATTGGCGCCCTCAAGTACACGAACGCTCGGCTTTTGGTACGAACCTGTCGTTCTCCTATCCGATCATTAAACTGGTGGACTTCGAGGACCACCTGATGAGTTGATCGCGACGGGTAACCCGTTTGCGCAGGTGATCGCCGCCCACCTGAAAGCCGCGCGGACCAAGCGCAAACCAGGCGAACGGCGAGACTGGAAAACGCAGTACTTGCGTTTGGCCTTGCAGCACAAGCGTACGGATCGGGAGACCTGCTCGGCTCTGAACTTTATCGATCGGGTTATGAAGGTTCCGCCGCGTCTTGACAACCAGGTCAAGCAGAGCGTAGAGTTAAAATGATTAATGAAGCCGGTATGTACTTTGGCGGCGTGTTTGGATCTTTAAAACAAGCATAAGACGAGGGCATTGCCGATGGTAAAGTCGAGGGCATGGCCGAGCGTACTGCGAAGGGCATGGCGTCGTTGCTTTTGGGGATGCTGGCCAGCAAATTCGGTATGGTGCCCGATGCCGTCAGGAGCAAAATCGCAGGCGCGCCGGTCGATGCCATGACGCGCTGGCCAACAATATCCTCCTGAACACTTTGGACGAAATCATCACCTGAACTGAGTTGCACTTTGCTCCCTCTGCCGGGAGTTGAGTGACGCCCACCAATTTTGGATATTGCACAAGGAAATGAATGTGCGAAGGGGTCTTTTAATTTTTGTTTGTAAGTGTTGGGGTTGGTGTGGTATGTTTTCAAGCGGGTGAGGTTTTTTTTGAGGCGTGTAGGTGAAGAAACAAAGAAGAAATGATTTATGTCTTTGTGGTAGTGGTAAAAAGCATAAGTTCTGTTGTTTGGTTGGTGGGAAGATTGAAAGAAGTACGGAGCTTTTGTTTCGAAGATCAGGACTAATTGCGAGAGGAGATATGAATTATACATTGTCGGAGATTTGCAAAATTCAAGAATGGCAGTTTCGTGGACTGAAGAGTTCAATTGGTGAACACTATAGAATTGTGTCAATTGAATCTCAGAATAAGAGTATTGTCGTATCTTTTATTTCATGTTTTGACAAGCACATGGATGTTAAGGCTGAGGCGTGCGAGATAATGTCAAGGCTTTTTGGCGACTTCAAGGAGGATTGTCCATGGTATAATTCTCGTCCGCAGTTTATTTGCGCAAAAGCATTGACATTCGAAGGGCAAGAGTTGGTGTCAATTATTTCCTCGTGGTCTGCTATGGAATCCTTATGTAAGGGTGACTCAATTGCTTGGTTGAAATCAAGCATTATTTTAGATCGCACTTCTGAATCTCTTCTGGCTGATTCCAAGCTTTGGATTTCTCGCCTTGAAAAGACGATTCGAAAAACTATCACTCATGTTTTTAGTGTAAATGGCGTAGATTGGTGGCAGGAGGTCGATGCTAATACGCGAAAGCAAGCTTTGACGGCCTATAGGGGTCAGGGTGGGCCGGAGACAAATGATCCTTCTGTTTTGATCGAATTTCTTACCTTGCCGGCATTACGGGTTATTGTGTGTAACAACTGGCTGCACTTTGAAAGGATATTTGGTGATCGGATAGGTTTCGATAATGATATGAAGCGATTAAATGAAATAAGACGAGAGGAAAGTCATAATCGTGAAATCACCTGGAATCTGCATCAGGAACTTGAGAATATTTATGAGCGAATAATGGAGGCGGTCGGGCGCTTGTTTCCTGGGTTAGCTGATGACTTTTTGATTACTCAATGGCGAAAGGCGCTGGCCAAGGCCGCGAGTTCGTTGGAAAGCGAGCTTCAAAAGGTACGCAATTCAAAGATGACTACTACCGAAGAGAAAATTGGGACCTTTTTGGTGTATCGTAGTGCTGTAACTTCTATGTATACAAATGTGCAGGATATATGTGCTCCTCCTTCGAAATTTGGTGTGCATGCGGAAGTCGTCAATCTGTTTGCAGCGGTGGTGAGTAGTGTAAATGGGATGTTAGATTCTTTTCCTGATCTCGATGCAGTCGAAAAATACTCAAGTCAGCATGAAGATGCTCTCCGTTTGATGAAGGATGTGACACGCAGGTATGTTTTTTCAGAGTGTTGATAATCCAGTAACCACGCCTGGCCTTGCAGCACAAGCGCACGAATCGGAGGACCTGCTCGGTTCCGAACTTTATCGACCGGGTCATGAAGGTTCCGCCACGACTTGACAGCCAAGTCAAGCAGAGCGTGAGCAAAATCGAAGGCGCGCCGGTCGATGCCTTGATGCGCTGGGCCAACAATATCCTCCTGAAAAACACTTTGGACGAAATCATCACCTGAACATGAGCGGATTTTGTCAGCTTCCTAGCAGTGACGCCCTTCGTTGTCAGCGATTAGGCGCAGTACAGTTTGGGAAGTCAGTTGGACTCTGTCTCGATTGTAGCTCCACCTCTAGTCGTTCGGAATTCACTGGCCATCCGCTGGCGCCTGGGTTATTTTGGAGTGTGGAACTGCCATCCAAACAGGAGTGCTTATGGAACTGCCGCCTCAGCCTCAAGATCCCGAACTGCATCCGCGACCTAAGTCCCAGGAGCGGACCGATCGCGATGGTGCCTGGAAAACCATTCTCGAGGATTTACTCTCTCCGGCGCTACAAATCTGTCTACCCGAGCTATGGGCCAAGGTCGATTGGTCGGTGCCGCCCGTGTTCCTGGACAAGGAACTGCCGCGCTTGACCGGCTTCGATACGACCGACCAGCGCTTCGTCGACAAGTTAGTCCAGCTCCAACTGAAAGACGGTCAGGCGATTCTTGTGATCCTCCACATCGAGGTCCAGGACCGTCGGCAGCATGGGTTCTCCTATCGCATGTACTGCTATTATTTCCACCTGGAACATCAGTATGGTGCTACGCACCAGATCGTTAGCCTTGCGCTGTTGACGGACCTGCAAGCGGATTGGCGCCCTCAAGTACACGAGCGCACGGCTTTTGGTACGAACCTGTCGTTCTCCTACCCGATCATTAAACTGGTGGACTTCGAGGACCACCTGGATGAGTTGATCGCGACGGGCAACCCGTTCGCGCTGGTGATCGCCGCACACCTGAAAGCCGCACGGACCAAGCGCAAACCAGGCGAGCGGCGCGACTGGAAAACCCAGTACCTGCGCCTGGCCTTACAGCACAAGCGCACTGATCGGGAGACCTGCTCGGTTCTGAACTTTATCGATCGGGTCATGAAGGTTCCGCCAAGACTTGACAGCCAGGTCAAGCAGAGCGTAGAGTTAATGATGAAGGAGGCCGGTATGTACTTTGGCGGCGTGTTTGGACCTTTAAAAAAGCAAGCATACGACGAGGGTAAAGCCGAGGGCATGGCCGATGGTAAAGTCGAGGGCATGGCGTCGTTGCTTTTGGGGATGCTGGCCAGCAAATTCGGCATGGTGCCCGATGCCATCAGGAGCAAAATCGAAGCTGCGTCGGTCGATGCCTTGACGCGCTGGGCCAACAATATCCTCCTGAAAAACACTTTGGACGAAATCATCACCTGAACTGGGTTGCATCTTCGTTTTCTCAGCCGGGAGTTGTCCCCATCCCTGTTTTTTCAGATAACGTCAATCTGCCACAGCCTTTAGGCCGTTGAGCGGTGCGCATCAAGGCGAACGCAGCGCATCCTTGAAAAATCGAGGTTCAAAAGATCGATGAACCGCAGCGTGGCCGATGAGCGCCGACCCGAAATTATGAAAAACCAGACCGTACCGCAATGAAAGACATCTGAAAGACCGAAACACCGAAGCGTAACGGCCTTCGCGCGGTGCGCATCGACGCGAACACAGGGCATACTTGAAAAGGCGCGGCTCAAATGATCGATTAACCACAGCGTGCGCGATGAGCACGGATCTAAATTTATGAAAAACCAGACCATACCGCCTTGAAAGACATCTGACAGATCGAAAAACCGCAGCTTTTTGGCCGTTGCGCGATGCGCATCGACCTGAACGCACCGCATACTTGAAAAAGTGAGGTTCAAAATTTCGATGAACCACAGCGTGCGCGATGAACACGGATCAAAATTTATGAAAAACCAGACTATACCGCCTTGAAAGACATCTGAAAGATTGAAATACCGCAGCCTTTTGGCCGTTGCGCGGTGCGCATCAAGGCGAACGCGCCGCATATTTTGATGATGGGAAACCGGCAGTCCTACCGCGACAAAGCAGGTGCCGGCCAAAAACGCGGGGCGGCAGCGCCGCCCCACGGAAGATGGGTTTACTCGTAGCTGATCGTCAGGGTCACGCCCGCGTAGGCGCTGTAGCCTCGCAGACTGGCGTACCAGAGGCCCGAGACCGGGGTGTTGAGGGTACAGGTTTCGTTATTGCCGGCGGTGTAGGGCCGACAGTTATAGCTGGTGGTGGTGGGTTGCGCGCCCGCACGGACGTAGAGGTCGGCGTCGCCGCTGCCGCCGGTGGACTTGACGGTCAACAAGGTGGCGCAGGTCGCCACATTGAAGCTGAAGTGCTGCCAGCTGCTCTTGGCGCCGCTGAGGTTGGGGTAGCTAGTCGAGAAGGGCGCACAGTTACTGGCCGTGAAGTTGGCCAGCAGCGTGATGCCCGAGGTGGTCGCGTAGTGGTAGATGCCGATGTACCAGCGGCCGGAGCTGGGATAGTCGTGGACGCAGGACTCGGCGTTGGTCGCGCCTTCGCTCTTGCAGTCGTAGACGCTACTGGACGGCGGTTGACCGAAGCGCGTGTAGAGATCGGCGTCGCCGCTGCCGCCGCTGGTCGTGATCGTCAGCTGGGGCGTAACTGCCGCTGCCGGCAAGTCGACATAGAACTCGGTCCAGGTGCCTGCGGCACCGCCGATACCCGTTTTGGGGGTGCCCAGGCCGATCGGCGTTGGCCCGCTGCTGACGGTGACGCTCTTGCTGGTGCTCGCCGTCAGACCGCCGTTGTCGGTGACCGTCAGGCCCACCGTGTAGGTGCCGCCCGCGGCGTAGCTGTGACTGGGGTTTTTCAGGGTCGAACTGCCGCCGTCGCCAAACGTCCAGGCCCAGCTGGCGATGGTGCCGTCGCTGTCGGTGGAGCTGTCGGTGAAGTTGGCGCTCAGGCCGCTGGTGGTGAAGCTGAAGTTAGCCGTCGGTGGCAGGTTGCCAGTACTGGTGGTGAGGTCGATCTGCCACGCGCCCCGGCCGTAGGTGGCAGCGGAGAGCACGTGCGGTGTGCGCGTGAGCTCCAGGTCGGTGACGACCGTGCCCAACGGGAAGCTCAGCATCAGGGTCCCGAAGGTGTCGCCGCCGTCGAGGCTCTCGAAAACGCCGACATCCGTGCCGACGAAGATGCGGTTGGCGTCATCGCTGTCGATGACGACGCTGTTGGCCGGCACGTCCGGCAGGCCGGCACCGACTGCGCTCCAGGTCGTGCCGCCTGTCGTGCTGCGGTAGAGCTTGCTGGCCCCAAAAGCGCCGCGGGTGACGAAGACCCGCAGCGGATTGGCGCGGTCGGCGGCGATGTCGGTGACGTTGCCGCCGGGGTAGTTGCCGGTCACGGTCGACCAGCTGGGGCTGGCCACGCTGACGTCGTTGCTGCGGTAGATGCCGCCGTTGGCGGAGCCGGCATAGACCATCATGCGCGTGCTGTCGGGCACAGCCTCGATCACCGAAAGGCTGCCCGATGAGGTCAGTGCGCTGCTGGAAGTGCTGCTCCAGTTGGTGCCATTATTGGTCGACTTGAAGACCTTGTTGGAGCCGACGAACAGGTAGGTGGTGGCGTTGGCGCTGTCGGCGCTGATCGCCAGTGGCGTGACCCAGGGGAAGTTGCCGCTGCTGACGCCGGTCATGCTCAGCGAGCTGAAGCTGTTGGGCGAACCGCCCGAGGTCGAGCGGTAAAGCGCCGGCAGGCTGCCGGGATAGCTGGTCTGGAAGACGTTGTTGGCATTGCGCGGGTCGACCAGGTTCATGAAGCCGTCGCCGGAAACCAAGTTGACGTCCCAGATCGTACTGTTGTCCGTACCCAGTGAACTGTTGTCCTGGGCACCGCCGAAGACACGGGTCGGGTCGCTTGGCGCCACGGCGATATCGTAGAGCTGGGTGATGTTGAGGTTGGCATTGAGGTTGGTGAAGCTGGTGCCGCCGTTATCGGTGCGCCAGAGGCCACCATCGGAGCCGACCCAGAAGCGGTTGGCGTTGCTGGGGTCATAGACGAGGACGTGGGTGTCCTGGTGGACCTTTTGCGAGCTGCCCCAGGAGCTGGTCAGGTAGCTGAGCGTGCTGCCGGAGTTGGTGCTGCGGGCGAAGCGGATCGAGCCGATCAGCAGGGTCGCCGGATCGGCGGGGCTGACGGCGAAACACAGGTTGTAGGTGCACTGGCCCTCGCAGGCGCTGGATCCGGTCAGGGTCCAGCTACTGCCACCATTGGTGGTTTTGAAGATCTTGCTCTCGCTGGTGTAGGCGTAGAGCGTATTGCTGTTGCTGGGCGCCATCGCCAGGCGGATCCGGGTCACGGCAGTGCCGTAGTCAATGCCGCTCTTCAGCTGTGTCCAAGTTTGGCCCGCGTCCGTGCTCTTGTAGATGCCGTTGGCCGCATCGGCCCAGCGGCCCATGGAGGCATAGAACACGGAGCTGTTGTTGGGGTCGGAGATCAGATCGGCGCCATAGCCGGTAAGCACTTTGGTCCAAGTAGTGCCACCGTCGTTGGTGCGATAGATCCCACCCGTTTGTTGGGTGCCGTTGTTGCAATAGCCCTGGCCGGCCGCAAGGATCACCTGATTCTGGCTGGGATGAGCGCAGATCGCCGACACGAAGGAGAGGTTGAGCGCGCTGCCGCCACTGCCATTCTTGGCGACGAAACTCGATCCGCCGTCCGTGCTCTTGTACAGGCCCGTGCCGAAGTAGCCCAGGCAGCTGGAGTTCTGCTCACCCGTGCCGACCCAGACAATTTGGGGATTGGTGGGATCGACATACAAGGAGCCGATCGATTGGCTGGGCAGGTCGTTGCTCAGCGCCGTCCAGGACGTGCCGCCAGTGGTGGTTTTCCAGAGACCGCCGCCGGCGGTCCCAAGATATAGCGTGTTGGTGTCGCTTGGGTGTAGGGCCAGACAGGAGATGCGACCGGCGACCCGGCCCATCGTCCACGACAACATGTTCATGGGGCTAGGTCCGATCGCGGTCCAGACCGCGCTTTGCGCAAACTGGGCCTCCTCCGCGCGCATTTGCTGGACCTGATCCGTCGCGGCTTTGCGTTTGAGATCCGGGCGATCGACTTTGTCGAGGCCACGGGATCCATAGAACCATTGAATGCGTTGTTCGATGGCGTACTCTTCGCCATCTTCGTCACTGTCGTCTTCGGCCTGCGCCCAGGCTAAGGGCGTGAGGAGATAGAGGCACAGCAAGGCCGTGCCTGTCATCAAAGCTTTCAACATTTTTCTTGCTCCAGTCTACTAGGGGGGAATAGTGCTCGAGCGATGTATTGAGTGATGCGAGAAGGGCCGTTGGCAGCATCTGTCTGCCTTGGGGGGTGAAGCGATGATACAAGGCCTTCCAGACGCTGTCCAGTATTTGGCTTGATTTTTGGTAAAATCGCGCCTCAATAGGGGTATTTTCCGTGTGCAAAGTGCTGAAAACAGAAAAAAGAGTGCACGGCGAGCCACAGTTGCCAGGCAGGTTTGGAGCTTTGGAACTTCTAGACAACACAAAAGTGAGGCGGCGGAGCCGCCTCACCCAAAGATAACAAGTGAAGTAGGTGTGACGGCTAGTTGGTCGTGAGGTCGACCTGCCAGGCGCCTCTGCCGTAGGTACCAGCCGTGAGTTTGTGGGGCGTGCTCGAGACCTCGAGGTCGGTGACGACGAGGCCCATCGGGAAGCCGAGCATCAGGGTACTGAAGGTGTCGCCGCCGTCGAGGCTCTCGAAGACGCCGACGTCGGTGCCGACGTAGATGCGGTTAGCATCCCAAGGGTCGATACTGACCGTGTTGGCCGGCACATCGGGCAAGCCAGCACCAACGGCACTCCAGGTCGTGCCGCCGGTGGTGCTGCGGTAGAGTTTGCTGGCGCCAAAGGCACCGCGGGTGACGAAGACGCGCAGGGGGTTGGCGCGGTCGGCGGCGATGTCGGTGACCTTGCCGCCTGGATAGTTACCGGTCACGGTCGACCAGACGGGGCTGCTCAGGCTGACGTCATTGGTGCGATAAATGCCGCCATTTTCGGAGCCGGCGTAGACCATCATGCGCGTACTGTCGGGGACTGCCTCGATCACGGAAAGGCTGCCCGTGGGGGCCAGCGCGGCGCTCGAGGTGCTGTTCCATTTGGTGCCGTTGTTGGTGGATTTAAAGACCTTGTTTGAGCCGACAAACAGAAAGTTAGTGGTGTTGGCGCTATTGGCGCTGATGGCCAAGGGGGTGACCCAGGGGAAGTTTCCGCCAGTGACACCGGCCATTCTGAGCGAGCTGAAGCTGTTGGGCGCGCCGCCGGTGGTCGAGCGGTAGACCGAGGGCAAATTGCTGGGATAGCTGGTCTGAAAAACGTTGTTGGGGTTGATCGGGTCGACCAGGTTCATGAAGCCATCGCCGGTGACCAGATTGACATCCCAGATGGTGCTGTTGCTGGTGCCCAGCGAGCTATTGTCCTGGGCGCCACCGAAGACACGGGTCGTGTCGAACGGTGCGACGGCGATGTCGTAGAACTGGGTGATATTGAGGTTGGCATTGAGGTTGGTGAAGCTGGTGCCGCCGTTGTCGGTGCGCCAGAGTCCGCCGTCGGAGCCAACCCAGAAGCGGTTGGCGTTGTTGGGGTCATAGACGAGGACATGGGTGTCCTGGTGGACCTTTTGGGCGCTGCCCCAGGAGCTGGTCAGGTAGCTGAGCGTGCCGCCGGAATTGGTGCTGCGGGCGAAACGGATCGAGCCGATTAGCAGCGTCGCGGGATCGGCGGGACTGACGGCAAGGCAGAGGTTGTAGGTGCACTGGCCTTCGCAGGCACTGGAGCCGGTCAGGGTCCAGCTAGAGCCGCCATTGGTGGTCTTGAAGATCTTGCTTTCGCTGGTGTAGGCGTAAAGCGTGTTGCTGTTGCTGGGCGCCATGGCCAGGCGAATCCGGGTCACGGCGGTGCCATAGTCGATACCGCTCTGGAACCGCGTCCAGGTCAGGCCGGCGTCGCTGCTTTTGTAGATGCCGTTGGCGGCATCGGACCAGCGGCCCACGGAGGCATAGAATACGGAGGGATTGCTGGGATCGGAGATCAGGTCGGCGCCATAGCCGGTGAGGACCTTGGTCCAGGTACTGCCGCCATCGCTGGTGCGATAGATGCCGCCGGTCTGCTGGGTGCCATTGTTGCAATAGCCCAAGCCGGCAGCAAGCATGACCTGGCTCTGGCTGGGATGGGCGCAAATGGCTGAGACGAAGGAGAGGTTGAGGGTGCTGCCGCCGCTGCCGTTCATGGCGGCGAAACTGGCGCCGCCATCGTTACTCTTATAGATACCCGTGCCGAAATAGCCCAGGCAGCTCGAGTAATGTTCGCCGGTTCCGACCCAAACGACCTGAGGGTTGGTGGAGTTGACATAGCAGGAGCCGATCGACTGGCTGGGCAGGTCGTTGCTCAGCGCCGTCCAGGAGGTACCGCCATTGGTCGTTTTCCAAAAGCCGCCGCCAGCCGTGCCCAGGTAGAGCGTGTTGCTATCGGTCGGATGAAGGGCCAGGCAGGAGATCCGGCCCGCAACACGGCCCATAGTCCAGGACAGCATATTCATGGGACTGGGGCCGATCGGGGCCCAGGCGGCCGATTGCGCTAACCGGGCTTCCTCGGCGCGCATGAGGAGGACCTGATCCGTGGCGGCCTTGCGCTTGAGGTCGGGGCGGTCGACCTTGTCGAGGCCACGGGAGCCGTAGAACCATAGCATTCTCTGTTCGATAGCGTATTCTTCGCTATCTTCATCGATGTCGTTGTCGGTCTGAGCCAAGACGAGCGGGGTTAGGAAGAATAGGCACAATAAGGCCATACTTGTCACACAAAGTTTCAACATTTCTGTCTCCAAGCAGCGAGGGGGGATAGTGCTCGGGCGATGGATAAAGTGATACGAGAGATGCCATTGGCAGCGTCTGTCTGCCTTTTAAGGTATGGACATGATATATCTCATTTTGCGGGTTGTCCAGTGTTTGGCGATAGCGCAAAAAAACGACAAGCCAGGAACGGAAATGAATTCCGCCCCTGGCTCGCCGTCGCCAGAGAAGGGATGAACGGTTTAGTTGAGCGCGCTGGGTGCCTTGTCGGCGATGGTCTGCCAGTTTTTATGGGCTTTGGCGATATTGGCTTCCAGGTCTTTCGCCCACTTCTGTTGGATCTCCTCGTTGACGTTCAGGTAGAGCTTGCCTTCGACGACGCGCCAGCACTCGGGGTCGCCGTCGAGCTTCTTGCCCAGCGCGGCACCCATGGCACAGTAGCCGCCGAATTGAGGCAGGTAAGCCGCTGGATTCTTCTGGAACTGCTCCAGGTTCTCCTTGTTGGCGAACTCATAGGTTGCTTGCTCGTGCACGGCCGTGAACTTACCGGACCCACGGATGGCGCGGCCAGCTTTGAAGAAGGCAACGACGTCATAGCCGTGCACAGCCAAACCAGGGCCGGCCAGGGTCAGGCCGGACGAAATATTGGTGCGGTCAGAGGCAACGACCAGGGACCCGAACGCCAACACGGCAAGGAACACTAAGTTTTTCATGTAGGAACTCCTCGAAGGATCGATCTGCACCCGCTGTCGGTGTGCAACTGTATCGTACGTCCTGGGAATCATTTCATCCATGCTTGTTCATCCGCAATTCTTGCTCGATCGTCCGGAGACTTGCGACGTACCGATGCTTGGTGCATAGTAAGGATCACGGAGGTTACCATGGACGTTATCAGCGATATTCTGGAATTGATCAAATTCAAAGGCTGCATCTATTTCACGACGCGCTTCCACCAGCCCTGGGGGATCCAGGTGCCCGCATACGGCAACGTGGCGCGGTTCCACATGTCCATGGGCGGCTCCTGCTGGCTGCGGGTGGCCGGCGTCCAGCAGCCGAAACTACTGAACCCCGGCGAGATCATCCTGATTCCCCACGGCGCGGCGCACATTCTCAGTGATGCCCTGGACTCGCCGATCACCCATCTCGACCAGGTGCTCAAGAACTATCAGGGCGAGGGTCCGCTGCATTTTGGCGAAGGACCTGAGTCGGCGCGGCTGGTGTGCGGTCACTTCGAGTACGACCAGCGGCTCGACCACCCGCTGCTGGCGCAATTGCCGCCGGTGATCCTGGTCAAGGGCGCGCAGGCCAGCGAGTTCGCCTGGTTCGACCAGGCGCTCAAGCTGATGGCCTTCGAAGCGGAGGGCGGTCGACCTGGCAATCGCGCCATCGTCAAGAAGCTGAGGAAAATCCTGTTTGTGCATATGGTGCGCGTCTGGCAACAGTGCGAGCAGAACGAGGCCGGGTTCATGGCGGCGATGACCGATCGCGCGCTTGATCGCAGCCTGGCTGCGATTCACGACAAGGTGGCGCACAAGTGGTCACTTTCCGAACTGGCGCGTGAGGCGGGCCTGTCGCGCACGATCTTCGCCGAGCGCTTCCGCCAGGTGGTCGGCATGACGCCGATGCAGTATCTTACCGACTGGCGCATGCAGTGCGCTAAACGCCTGCTGGCTGACAGTGCCCAGCCTGTGGAACAGATCGCCGAGGCGGTGGGCTATGACTCGCCGGCCGCGTTCAGCCGGATCTTCAAGAAGTCAGTCGGTCGCGGTCCCGGCAGCTTCCGCAGACAACCCTTGATTCAAGCGTGATGAGGTCCGCAGTACTAGTGATGCGTCGCCATGGCGCCAGCGCGGGCCGCGTCAGCCTCCGCGGCAGCCGTGTCGCCCATGGCCTGATGAATAGCCGCCCGTTGCGAGAGCAAGCGTGCGTCATCGCCGAGGATCGCCAGGGCCTTGTCGACAGTGGTCAGTGCCTCGCGATGCTGGCCCATGGCGAACTGCAACTGGGCAAAGCGGTAATAGCCGTTGGCGCTGTAAGGACGGCGCTCGGTATAGGCGCGGGCCATGGCCAGGTCGGAGGGTCGCGGCCTGGGTAGCGCCGTCAGGGTCGAGAGCAGCTCGTCGGAGGCGTACCAATCCAGGGGAAACAGCGCCAGGGCTTGGTTGCCCAGGTTGACGGCCCGGTCCAGATCGTAGCGGTAGAGCGCTTCTGACACGCGGGCGCGCAGGGTGTTGGCATAGACGCCGGCCGTGAAGACGCCGCACAGCAGCAGGTTGAAAAGGAGCAATAGCCAAGCCAGGGCGGGCTCAGCCTTGGCCGACTGCGGGTGACTGGGCAGGCACAAGCCACAGCCCAGCCAGAACAGCGCGGCGGTCAGCGGCATGTGCAGCGGGAACGAGGCCAGGCTGTTGATCGCGATCACGGTGACGATCGCAAGCGGGCCGACGCGCTCGATTAGGAACGACACAGGTTCTAGCCCCTGCTCGCGCCGGAGCACTGCGACGACTTGATACAGCAGCACCAGGAACAGGGCCAGTCCGATCGGTCCAAGCTCCAACAGCAGTTGGTAGGGATCGCTGTGCAAGCGCTCCGGTTCGACGTTGAGCGCGTAGGTCGGGGTCGGACGCGCGCGCCGGTGGTAGGCGCCGTAATAGCGCGAGAAGTTGCCAATGCCGACGCCGTAGGGGTAGTCGGCCAACATGCCGAGACTGTTTTGGTAAAGGGCTAGGCGCACGGCGACGGTGTTGACCTTTTCACCGGCGACCTGCGGGTTTGGGGAGAAGGTGTCCAGTTCGACCCCCAGCGCCTGTAAGTTAACCTGGCCGGGCCCATGGCCTACGGGAAAGGCGAGAACCATGGGCAGGGCCGCCAGTGCCACGAAGGGGAGAAGCCGTTGGCGAGCCTGGGACCAGGCGGCCCGCGCTGTCGGGTGGAGGAGGCAAAGCGCGAGCAACAGCAGCGCCGTCGCGGCCAGGGCCAGCCAACTGGCGCGCGAGCGGGTGAGCACGACATACAACAGGCAGAGGCCGAAGAGCGGCGCATACAGCCGGCGCAGCCAGGGTTTGGCGTCGAACAGCGCCAGCAGCAGGGCCAGAGGTGTCAGGGCGGCGACGAATTCGGCGGCTTGGTTGCGATTGACGAAGCTGGAGGCGGGCGGCGAAAGCTGCGAGAAGAAGGTGGGGCCAAAGCCTAAGTTTTGGACGATGCCAAGCGCCGCGGCCAGGGCGGCAGCAAGGACCAAGCCGTGCAGGGTCGCCTGGCGATAGCGCTGGCAGAAGGCCACGGCAAGCAACAGCCACTGGCAGACGGTCGCCAGCTGGAGCAGGTGGAGCAGTGCCGTGCCCTTGTCCCCGGCCCAGGCCAGGGTGATCAGACTGAAGACGAACAGGCCCAACCCCGCTCGCAGCCCGACAGAGTAGGTGCGGAACTCTGTCAGCGGGCGGGCCAGGGTGAAGGTAGCCGCGGTCGTGAGCAGCTGCAGCCAGAGCCAACGGGGCAGGTCAGCGGGCTGCAGCGCGCTGGGCAGGTAGATCAGCGGCATCGCCGCCAGGGCGCCGATCCAGCAGGAGAGTAGAAGGCGGTTCCTGACCACAGCGTTCAATCGGCGTAGGGTGGGGGATGACCTTGGTTGACTTGCTCGACCAGGCCGAGCACGGAGGCCGGACGATCCGCGCAGGAGGGCGTGTAAGGCCTGCCCCAGTTAAAGTAATGCTCGGGGCCCAGGCCGACGGTGCTGCAGCCCGGCGCTGGGGCCGGAGCGATGTAGTCGACGATCGCTGCCGAGAAGCCGGCGCCCGAACCGGTGACGAGCAGGTGCAGGGAGAGCAGGTCGCCAACCCGACCGCTCTCGAACAGCAGGATGCGCGTGTCGCTCTCGGCGCCGACCAGCTGGTCGACGGAGAGCTCGCTGGCGCCGGGCGCGAGGATCGGATAACGCACCGCCAAGAGGTTGCCGTTCTCGTCGAGCAGCGCTACGGCCAGGGGCAGATCGGTGCTCTGGCGGTTGTTGAAGACGAAGACCGAATCAGCCAGTTGGTCGTGCCAGGGCTCCCGGCCATCGATCGGAAAGACGGCCCGGTGGGTCATGGGCGCTGCCGGTCCGGTGGCGGCGAGATCGCTGGTCCCACGGTAAAGGGCAAAGCCAACCGGGACAGCAGCGTTGGCATCGATGTCGAGCGTGCCACTGCGGTAACTGGGATCGGGGAAGAAGGTCATCGGCTCGAAGCTGATCGGAACGCCGGCACCGAGGGCGGACAGGTTCTGGCCAAAGGGCACGGCGCTTTGAGTCAGTTGGCCCTGCACCAGGCCGCTTACAGCATTGTGAATATTTTTGTTGTGGAACCTATACCAGGAGTCAACGCCATGCCCCTGAAACAGCAAATGGTCGCTGCTGAAGGGCAGGGTCGAACGGCTGGCGACCTGGAGGTTCGTGCCGGTCTTGGCATTGGGCCGAGTCTGTGCGGCTGTGGGTGTTTCGCGCAGGGCGGTGAGGCTCGTGAAGGCATAAGTCGGCTGGGCCCAGTAGCGGAAGTTCTCCTGCTGTGGGCCGTGATATTGGCCGAGCAGATTGGCAGAATTGACGGAGATGGCCCTTGCGTATTTGACAGGGGTGGACACGGTGAAGGCGGAGGTTGCCGGAAACTGGATGGATTGGTTGGGCGGGATTTGGTAGTAGGCCTCTAAGTCGGCGCGACCTGTTTCTGCTTCGTAAAGGGTGTAGATGATATCCGCCGTAAAGGGATCCGTGTTGAGCAACGTGATGTTACCCGCCTGGCCGTTGCTCGCTGGGTCCTGAAACCAGGGAAAGAGCAGGCCATTGGTTGCTTCATCTCGTCTTTGAAAGCGCTGGGTGTCGCGACGGTACTCGAGGTCGTCGGCAACACCGCGAACCTGGTTCCAGGCGATCAATTCGTTGTCAGACTCGAGCAGGATCGATCCTTGGTCGACGACAGAGAAGGAGGCGCTGGCCAAAGGCGCAAGCGTGCCCAGGCGTGTTTCTGTGGGCAGATACAGTTGATAAGCCACGGTCAATTCAGGGGAGGGGTTGAAAAGCGTGAGCAAGGTCTGAGCGTTGGGATCGATCGTGTTCTGAATGCTGAAATAGGTCTGGGCACCGCGGCTCGTGGACCAATAGGCGAAGGTGGAGATACATAAGAGTGCGAGCACTAGCGCTAGGCCCAGCACCGGCTTTTTTAACATGTTGAAACTCCTGGTAAATAATCGACCTGAGTCCTCGGGTAAGAGCAGCATTCATGCCACCGCGGTGTGGAGCGGTGAATGGAAAAGAGTCGCCGCGGGCACCCTCAATGGGTGCGTCTCGCGAAATATAGCAGACCCTCATCCTTGCAAATGGGTCATGAATTGTCAAGTAGAACCGAACTGCTGACCCCGGTTGGGGCAAGCGCTCAGAGAGAAATGCCCATCTCCAACGCTTTTTGCTCGCATTCGGTCATCAGTTGCTCCAAAACTTCTTCGATGCTGGTCGCAATGGTTAGGATATTTTGGTTATCTACAGCTTCTTCATCCGAAGTGGGGGAATTGAGAAAAGGCTTATATTTTTCTATGCCGTCGACAACTCTCTGATACTTCTCCCTGACCTCCCTGTACAGGGAGCGCAATTTTTCTGGGGTGATTTTTTTCTCGAGTTTGTCGCGGACCTCTTGGACATACGCGCTGCTTTGGAGCTCCGCAATGAATTCGCTCTTGTTTAGTAGCGACTCCGGGCTTGCCGTCTCGATAGGCTCATAATGGCGCATGGTTTCATGGTCAATGACCAAGGGCTTGGTCCGGTTGCTCTGAAGCGCCTTCGCCAGGGTACCTGGTTTAGCAGGTGCTTCTTTACGGACCGCGATCACTTCTGGTTCGGGTTGGGTGGCGTTATGGGCATTTGTCTTTTCGAGGTCAACCAGCTTCAGTGGCACTTGCATGAGCTCGCCCTTGGCGTCTTTAAACGTCACGAAGTTACCCTCGACGGCGTAATCCCCTGTAAAGGGAATTTTCTTGCCGTTGGTCAGGATCAGCTCGCCCGAAAACAGGCTGAAAAGAATCAGAACGATCGTCATTGGGGTCTCCATCAATGAGCGCCATGCGGGCTGCTGAGCAGGGCCTGCGGACGTTTTGTCACGAGTGAGTGATGAGTGTGACGTTTACATTTAGATATAAAAAGGCCTGAGTCGGCCACGGACGCGTTCGATTATAGCAACAAAATCAGAGCCCGAGAAGAGTGGGCGAAGCGACTGGAGTCGTAGGGTGATTCGAGGGGTAGACGATGGGTGCCACAAACTCAGGCAAGACAACTGTGAGTGGATCATCGCGATACTGTTATTCGCGTGAGCATCTCGAAGAGGCGACTTCTTTTTTATAGTCGCGAATCGGTACTATCAGATTCGTTTTTGTTTTAAAAATACTGGGCGATGCTATTGCATTGTGTTAGACTGCCCGGGTGTGGAGGTTGCCATGCGCCGTCCAATTAGGTTCGACCAGTCTGATTTTCGCAGGATGCGTGAAGAAAAGACTTACTATGTGGACAAGACCGGACTGGTGCGAGAAGTACTGGATGCGCCCCACACGGTGCTGCTGCTGCCACGGCCGCGGCGTTTTGGAAAAACCCTCAACCAGCGCATGCTCCAGGCTTTTTTTGACGATCAACTGTCCTCCGGCGACCTGTTCGAGGGGCTGGAGATTGCCCGCGACCTAGACGCCATGGGTCATCTCAATCGCTATCCCACGGTGTTCCTGACTTTGAAGGATTTGCACACCAGGGACTGGCAGGGATTTGTGGGTTCGCTGACCCTGCGCCTATCAAATATGATTGGCGAGTATCGGGAACGGATTTTGGCAGTTGCCGACCCCGCGCAGCGCACCTTGATCGACGACTTGCACATGCGTCGCGCAAGCTTGGCCGACTGCGAGCAGGCACTGAAGCTTCTGGCTGAGTTATTGTTTAGGGCTTCAGAAAACAAGGTCGTGATTCTGATCGACGAGTACGACCACCCCATCCACCATGCCAGGGAAGGCGGGTTTCAGCAAGAGGTGCTGGGTTTCATGCGCAACTTCATGGGCGCGGCACTCAAGGACAATGCCTTTCTGCTGCGTGCCGTGATCACGGGTATTTTGCGGATCGGCAAGGAGTCGATCTTCTCGGGCCTAAACAATCTCGGCGTCTACACCGTGCTTGAGCGACCGTTTGCCAAGTCGTTTGGCTTCACCGAGGAAGAGGTGGCAAAGCTGCTTCACGACTGCGATCGGTCCACCGAGCTGGCCCAGTTCAGGGACTGGTATAACGGCTACCGTTTTGGCAACACGGTCATCTACAACCCCTGGTCCATTCTCAACGCGGCCGCCGCCCCCCAAACACCCCTGCAGGCCCACTGGATCAATACCTCGGGTAACGATCTGATTAGGGAGCTGATTCAGGCCGACAAACACGTCCAACTCCACGAGCTGGAGCGCTTGCTGGCGGGCCAATCGGCGCGCAAGGAGCTAGATGTCAATGTTGTGCTGCGCGACCTCACCACGGAGTCGGTGTGGAGCTTGATGCTGTTCAGTGGCTACCTGACCGCCCAGAGCTACGATGCGGCGTCTCATCAGGCGGAACTCTGCATTCCCAACCGCGAGATTCTGTTGTTTTTCCAGCGCATCGTGCTGAGTTGGTTTGGCTCGTCGCAGAAGGTCAACCGCTTGATGGAGCACCTGATCGAAGGGCGCATGGAGGCGTTTCAAATCGAGCTGAGCGAAGTGCTTGTGACGATTCTTAGTTACCACGACACTGCAGGGAAGCAGCCGGAACGGCTCTATCACGTCTTCATCCTCGGGCTACTGGTGGAGTTGCGCAATCGCTTTCGCATCAGTTCGGAACGGCCAGCGGGTCAGGGTCGCGCCGATGTGGTAATGCTGCCCAATCATGGGAAAGATCCAGGGATCGTCTTGGAGTTCAAAGCGGCTCGCTCCGCAAGGGCCACTGAAATGGCCAGGGCGGCCAAGGGCGCACTGCAGCAGGCACGGAACCAGGACTATGCGGCGGTATTCCGGCAAGAGCGGGTGCAGCGTTGGACCATCGTTGGTCTGGCGCTTCACGGTCGCAAGATCGCTCTCGCCTGGGAACAAGGCGGGACGGGGGCCGTGCGTACGAGCGCCTCGAGCCTGCATTGGCGCGATGACCAAAGCGTGGAATCCGCAGCGCTGCAGGCTACGCGGCCGCAAGCCGAGGCCAAAGTAGTCGTTTTGGGAACCGCCGGCGCTGGCAAAACAGCGCTGGTCCAAGCCTTGAGTGGAGAGGCGATCGACCATCAAGGCCAGGGCATGGAAGTGCAGCTCCAGTTGAATCGGTCGTTGAGCGGCTGCCACCCACTGACCGTTTGGCGGCCTTCAATGGCGCCGGAGAGGTGCGCTTACCTGGTGGAGTTTGGTGCCTGGGACGTGATGCACGGGTCCCAGCGGTTGTTGTTTTCCCAGCGCAGCATGTTCCTCCTGGTGCTGGATCGTGAGGGTCAGGAGGAAGAATGGCTGCGCCTGCTTCGATGTCATGGGGGCGACGCCCCGATCATCGTCGCCCTTACCAAGGCCGACGTGAACCGCACCTTCGACGTCAACCGTCGGGAGCTTCAGGCGCGGTACCCCAACATCGTCGCGTTTGTACGCGTTGCCGCGCCGACCGGGGAGGGCATCGCGGAACTGAGCGATCACCTGGCCCAGGTTCTGGGTCAACGCTTCGCGACCTCCTCGCTGCCCGAATCTTGGTTCAAGGTCAAGTCAAGCATCGAGTCCCTCGTGGTTCCTCACATCTCTTACGCGCGCTATGACGAGATCTGCGACGAATACCTGACCTCTGCCGACGAGCGAGAGGCCCTGCTGCGATATCTCACCGATCTGGGCCTGGTCCTGCATTTTCCCGATTTGGAGTGGCTCGACACGCTGATTCTCGAGCCCGATTGGGTCATGCAGGCCATTGGTGCGCTGATCAACCATCCTGAATTGGCCGCGAGCACGGGTGAGCTCGAGTTGAATCGCGCCCGCCGATTGTTGCCGGATTTCCCGGCAGACCGAATTCCGTACCTGGTTGCGTTGATGGAGCGCTTTGAGTGGTGCCATCCCATGAGCCCGACCAAAATCCTGCTCCCCGATCTCTTACCGGTTAGCGCGCCCGAGCTACCCGTGGTTCCGCAGCCAGAGGATGCCTATCTTCGCTTCTCCTACGACTATCTGCCGCGATCCTTGGTCGTTCGCCTGATGGTGCGCCACCTCCCCTATGTCTGCACGAGTCAGGGCGTTCGCTGTCTCTGGCGATCCGGAGCGCTATTCTACTTCGAGGAACTGAAGAGCCATGTGCTTGTTCGCGTGAACGACTATGATCGCGCCGTGGTCCTTCGCGCCACGGGCGATGGTCGTACCGAGGCTTTGCTGAACGTCCGCAAAGGACTCCATGAGCTTCACAACGGGTACTATAAACTCGATGCCACAGAATGGGTTGCTTGCACCTGTGTCGAGTGCCGGGAAACGATTTATCCCGCCAATTTTCTGTTGGAGGCCCTCTACAGGTTCCAAGCCAAGAGCAAGAAAACCATTGAATGCCCCTTCTCGGGCGATGACCTTGACATTGCCTCGCTCCTCGAACATACCTATGGACGTCATGTGCCTCAGGGAGTGGGCGCTTAACGGTTCTCGGTCGTCGGCGGCTGAAGTCCCTCGAGGTAGGTGGCCAACGCTGCGATGGTTGGGCGTTGCAGCAGGTGTTGCGTCGAGAGTTCTAGCGCGACGACGTCGCGGATGCGGGCAATGACCTCTTCGGCATGGTCAAGGTCCCCGCCCTGGTGGAACAGCGGCTGGTCGATCGCGATGCGGTCGCGCTGAAAGACTTCGCGAAAGATCACGGCGAGGATGCGCTGCATCGGCGTGCGCGGCTCCTGGGCCGAGCCCTCGTGCTCCTCGCGCTCATCCAGCATCTCGTAAAGCAGGCCGCGGTCCAGCTCGCCGCTCGCTGTCATGGGCAAGGTGGCGAAGCGGAAGCTGCGCGGGATCATGTGGTTGGGCAAGTGCTGTTCCAGGTATTCCCGCAGGGCCTTGGGGCTGGGCGGAAGCGAGCCGGCGCAGTCGACGAAGGCAGTGACGTGGAGGCGGTGGTGGGGGCGACCGTGGACGAGCACGGCGCTGCGAATAATGGCTGGGTGCAGGGCCAGCGCGGCCTCGACCTCGGTGGGGTCGACGCGATAGCCGCCCAATTTGATCTGACGGTCGAGACGGCGCAATAGGCCTAAGCTGCCGTCGTTGTGCCAGTGGGCCAGGTCGCCGGTACGGAACAGACGCGCGCCGGGTTGGACGGCGAAAGGGTGAGGCACGAAGGCGGCGGCGGTTTGGGCGGGGTGGCCAAAATAACCACGACTCAAGCAGGCACCGCCCAGGCAAATCTCGCCCGTCTCGCCAATCGATACCAGGTTCAGGGCGGGGTCGAGCAGGAACAGCTCGTTGCCTGGCAGAGGCCCGCCCAGGGCCGCCGGGTCGACTTGATCGCGGTGGACCCTGCGCGCGCTGGACCAGACCAGGACCTCGCTGGTGCCATAGAGGTTGAACACCAGGCGGCAGTAGCGCACCAACAGCGCGGCGACGTGATCGGGCAGGTGCTCGCCGCCGCTGAGGGCAATCAGGCGCTCATGGGGACGCCAGCCGGTCGCCAACATCGCTTGCCAAAAACTGGGGGTCGCGGCCCAGACATCAATGCGCTGGTGTTGCAAGGTTTGCTCGAGTAACTCGGCATCGGCGTCGACCAGCTCACCCAGGACCAGGGTAGCGCCCTCCGCTAACGGCCAGAACAGCTGGGGCAGGGTCATGTCGAGACAGACCGGCGAGCTCAGCAGGTGACGGCGCTGGCCACCGCCGGCGCAGTGACTGAGGCCGCTGAGCAGGTGGGCCAACGCGGACTGGGTTACGGCCGCCAGCGTCGTGCGGCCAAGAGCGGCCGCGGTCGGTAGGAGGAAGGCCAAGCTGCTCGGCGGAAGGTCGTGAATCTGGGCATGACCGCTGGCGCGGCTCTCGACCAGCAGGGTTTCGACCGGCGCTCGTGGCAGAGCGGTGCGGCTCTTGTGCGAGACAAGCAGCAGGTCGGCACCCAGCTCGCGGAGCATTTGCGCGTTGCGGGCGGGCGGCCATTCGGGGTCGAGCAAGACAAACGGCAGGCCAGCAAGGGTCGAGCCCAGCACCGCCACGACCCACTCTGGCGAACGGGGTATGAGAATGCCGACGACCCGTTCTCCCTGGACACCCAGCAGGCGCAGCCGTTCCACCAATTTCCAGGCTGCGCCGGCCAAGTCCGCATAGGTCCAGTGTGAGTTCGAAGGATTGAGGCGTTCGAGCGCCAGTTGCTGGGGATGGGTGGCGACGACGGCGGCGAAACGCGACGCGAAGCTCGCTGGCGGGGGGAGGTTGACGCCGAGGCCGCACCATGCCCGCAGCAAAAATTCGCGCTGGATATCGTCGAACAACTCGGCCCGGACAACGGCCCGCTCTGGATTGCTCAAGCAGGCCTCGATCAGACGCACATAGCTCGCGGCCAAGCGATGGATCGTACCTGTCTCGAACAGGCCGCTTTTGTACGCCAATTCCAGTTCCAGTTCGCTGTTGCCGCGCCGCAGGCACAGCGCCAGGTCACTGCAGGCCGCCTGGGGAGGCAGGTCCTCAGCGACTGTTTCGAGGTCCTTGAAGGTGGCGTGGCCCTGGCGGGCGTAGACGAGTTCAAAGGTGATTGCGGACCCACTCTGCAACTGGGTCAATGGGTGCTGGGCCAGTACCTGTTCGAAATCGACATCCGCGTTGGCGAAGGCCTTTTGGGTCAACAGCCGAGTGCGTTTCAACAATTGCAGGAAGCTCGGCCCGCCACGCAGGTCGTTGCGCAGGGGAACCGGGTGGGTGAACTGACCGACCAGATAACTGAGGTCGTGGTGGGCGCGGTAACAGACAGGCGTCAGCAGAGTCACCTCGCAGACGCCGGCAAGACGACCGAGCAAAGCTGCGAAGAGTGCTTCTAAAGCGGTGAACAGGGTGGTGCCCTGGCGGTGGCCCAGGTCTTCAAGGGCAAGTTCCAACTGGCGCGGGAAGGGCCGCCGGTAGATATGGGCGGGGGCGAGACTGCGTTCGCCGCGGCGCGGCCGGTCGCTGGGAAGTTGGAGTGGCACGAGGCCGCTCAGCTGGGAGCGCCAGTAATCCAATTGCGGCTTCTGGGCAGCGCACTGGTCGCTGCCGCGCTGCCAGGCGGCAAAATCCGCGAATTGAACATCGGCACAGGGCAGGAGCGCGGGCCGCCCTTCCAGCTCGGCCCGGTAACACCGAGCCAGGTCACCGAGCAGGACCGCCACGGAGGTGGGGTCGCAGATCAGGGGATGGAGAGCGAGCACGAGCGTCGATTCCCAGGGGTCGTGTCGCAACAGCGCGACGCGCCACAGCGGACCCTGTTCGAGGGTGAAGGGGCGGGCCGTGGCGCGCTCGATCAACGCCCGCTCGAGCGCCGTGCCGGCTTCGCCCGCCAGACGGCTGAGGTTGATCACAGCCAGCCTCGGGCAGCGCTCGTCCGCGACCAACCAGACGGCGTCGCTCTGATGGGTGCAGCGGGTGGCAAGGACACGGTGACGGGCTACGACCTGTTGCAGGGCGCGTTCGAGGGCGGCGACGCGCAGGGGTCCGTAAAACCGCAGGACCTGGCCCTGGTGGGCCAGGGTCAGGCCGAGTTGTTGGTGGCGATAGTACCGCGCTTGGGCCTGGCTGAGGTGGTGATGTGTGGTGGCGGCGCTGGGAAACGGCATCAATGTGTGGGTCTGACTGCCGTATTCGGCCAGTTTGTGGGCAAGGTCGGCGACCCTGGGCAATTCAAAGAAGATCCGCGCGGGCAGGCGGTGGCCGAGGCGCCTGCGAATCAACTCGAGCACGCGAATTACCAGGAACGAATGCCCGCCCAGCTGAAAAAAGTCGTCGTGGATGCCGAGGTTGCCGAGTTGCAGGACCTCGGCAAAGATGTGCAGCAGTTCTACTTCCTCGCGGTTGCGCGGCGCGCTGCCTTCGGCGCACAAGGCCTCGAGCTCTTCCGGGCGGCGGGGCAGGATCGGCTTGCCGCTCCGGTCGCGGGCCAACCTCTCGAGAGGCAACAGTTGCAGGCGACAGATCGGGGTCAGCAGGCGCTCCGCCAAAAAGTGCGCCAGCGCTTCGCCGTCGAGATGATGGCCCTCGACGCAGCGCAGGAAAACGGGAAGCAGCTCGCCGAGCGGCTTGCCGACGACGCTTTCAACGACATCGGGATGGGCCTCCAGTACCGCCTGCAGGTCGCCGAGGTCGAGCCATTGGCCGTGATGTTTGATGCGGTTGTCGAGGGGGTTGAGCAGAACGATCTGGCCGTCCGGTGCAAAACGGGCGCGGATGCGGGTGCGGAAGAGACGGCGGCCGGCTGCAGCCCCAAACGCATCGGGCACGAAGCGCGCGGCGGTCAGTGCGGGCCTGGCCGTGAAGCCCGGTGACAGGGCCTCGCCGCCGAGGTAGAGCTCGCCCGCGCCGCCCGAGGGGATCGGCGCGCCGAATCCGTCGAGAATGTAGGCGCGTTTGTGGGGTAAAACGGTGCCGGCTGCCTCCTCCTGCCAGGGCACGCTGGGGTCGTCGCCAACCAGCAGGCGGGTCGCCCACCAGGTGCAGGTCTCGAAACCATGGTGCCAGAGCAGGGGGCGGCACTGGTGGAGGGCGGCCTCGAGGCGGAACTCGTGGGTCAGGAAGTCGTCGTCGAGCAACAGCTGAAGATCGGCGTCGAGCAGGGAATGCGCCAGGTCGGGGGTGGTCATGCAGTGGGTGAAGCGGTGGAGTTCGCAGAGCTGGTTCATGGGGGGATCGGGCGGCGCAATGTAGAGCACGGCGCCCTGGCAGAGGGGCAGCAGGGGAAAGGCGAGGACATCGTTCCAGCGCGGGTAGGCGAGCAGGATGCGGCTGCGGGCATCAAGTGCCAAGCGGCTGCCGGCGGCCTCAAGGAACAGGCCGACGGCGCGCAGGGAGAGCGGCGCGGCACAGAGATGACCGCGGCCGTCGGTGCTGTAGCGCAGTAGGGCCGGCGTCTCACCCGGAAAACTGTCCTCGCAATCGTCCCAGAGCTCGGCCTCCAGAGCCTGTTCGAGGACCAGAACCGGGCAGGTCGTGGGCTCATGCCAGCTGGCGCCACGATCGACCAGCAGCAGACGGGCACCGGCGTCCTCGAGTAGGCGCGCGACCATGGGCTGGTGGGTGTCGGGCTCGAGCGGTAGCAGGCAGGCGCCGGCGAGGACGGCGGCGACGACCGCGATGCTCCAGTCACAACCCGGCCGGGCGTAAAGCGCGACCACCTCGCCCGGCCTGATGCCGGCGTTGGTGAGGCGACGCGCCAAGGCTTCGGCGCGCAACTCCAATTGCCGGTAGTTGAGGCGTTCGCCGCGGGCCAGGTCGACAACCGCGCTGTGACCAGGCTGTTGCAGGCAGATCTTGCGAAAGGCGGCTGCGGGCGCGAGCGCCTGGGTCGAGCCGCGGCACTCGCCATTCCAGACCGAGAGCATGGCGGCCAATTCGCTATCATCGTGGATCGCGAGGGTGCCGGTCACTCGTTCAGGTTCGGCAACTGCCGATGCCAGCAGCCGCAGGAAATGCTTGGCCAGGCTGACGATCGTGGTTTCCTCGAAGAGGTCGGTGCTGTAGGCTAGGCGGCAGTGAAGCGCGCCCGTTGTGACGGTGACCAAGAGGGCCAGGTCGTGGAACATGGCCAGAACTGGCTCTTCCTCAAGCGCTATGTCCAAGCCTGGGATTCTGGGGGGGACCGGTCGCAGTGTTTGGCAGTCGAAAAGGACCTGGCAGAGCGGCTCACGGCAGGTATCGCGCGGCGGTGCCAAGGCCTCGACCACGGACTCGAAGGGCACGTCGCTGTTCTCGTAGGCCTGCAGGTTGATCAGCCGTGTCTGGCGCAGGAAGTTGGCGAAGCTGGGCTGTTCCGAGAAGTCGTGGCGCAAAACGACGCGGTTGGCAAGCGGGCCGATCATGTGTTCCAGTTCGCCGTGGTGGCGCATGGGAACGGTCGAGCCGAGCGCGACGATGCGCTGGTCGCCGTAGCGAGCGATCAGCAAAGCGAAGGTGGCCTGGAGGGCGATACTGAGGCAGATGCCGTGCGCTTGGCAGAGCTGGTGGAGGCGCTCAGCGAGTGCTTGCTCGATGATGAACTCGATCTGGTCGGCATCCAAGGATGGCACGGGTGGACGGGGGTGGTCGGTGGCCAATCCGTGTTCACAGGGCAGGTCCGCTAACTGAGCGATCCAGTACTCGAGCTGGTCCTGGAGCGCGTGATGGCCTGCGCCCCGCTGCCAGTGCGCATAGTCGACAAAGGTGAAACGGGGCTTCGCGACGAGGGGCACAAGGCCTGCCGCCTCCTGGGCGTAGCTGTTCAACGCTTGGGTGAGGATCAAATGGAGGGAGGATTCGTCGCCGGCCAGGCGGTGGAGCACGACCTGGACCAGCCAGGTCTCCGCTTCAAGGCGGACCACCCCTGCGCGCAAGGGCAGACAGCCCTCGCCGGCGAGGACCTTGCGCAGGCGATCGGAGAGAATTTCCTCGCTGCGCTCGTGGGCCAGGTCCGCAGGCAGATGGGTCAGGTCGTGGGTCGGTAGGAAAAAGCCATCCTCAGTGACAAGCGCGATGGGCAGGCCATCGCGGCGCACAAAATTGGCGCGCAGAATGGGGTGCGCCTGGTGAACCCTCGCCAGCGCCCGTTCCAATAGCTCCGGACGGAGCTGGCCCTGTATCCTGAGTGTTGCGGAGAGGTGTAGCGCAGGGTTTTCGCCCTTGAGGAACTGCTGGAACCAGAGGCGTTTCTGTTGGGGGGTGAGGGGCAACAGCTGGCCTAGCTGGGGCCCGCCCAGGTCAAGCCGAAGTGGTTCGCCAAACAGGCGCTCGCGCAAGATGCGGGCAATGCCAAAGACGCTGAGGTTGGGCAAAACCTCTGCCAGCGAGAGGGTGACGGCGAAGGTCTTGCGCAGGCGATGCAGAAACGGAGGCAATTGCAGCGAGTGGACCCCGAGCTCGAACAGGTTGACGTGGGTGGCACTTGGTTGGAGTTTCAGGCAATCCTGGATGCAGAGCATCAGTTCCAGCTCGATCCAGTCACACATCGGCGCGCCCTGGGGTCCACCCTCTTGGTGTGCCGTCGGGGCAGGTTCTAGGGGACTGGGTTCCAGGGTCAGCTGGTTCAAGAGCGTCGCGCAATTGGCCTCTGGGTGAGCTACGCCCAGTTCCAGGAGCCTCAGCCAATCGCCCAAGAAGTGTCGAGCCCAAGTCATGTCGAAGGCCGAGGTGTTGTAGGTCAGCACCAGGCTGCGGCTGTCCGGGTCGATGCGAAGACAGAGCTCGAGACGGGTCCGCGTCTCGGCCAGGACATAGGGCTTGGCGGCTGCCAGACCGATTGACCAGCATGGGCCAGCCGATTCGCAGGCAAAGGCGACCGTGCACAGGGCCTCGTGTTCGAGGGCGCGTTCCCGTTGAAACTCCTGGGCCAAGAGGGCGAAGGGCAGCTGCGCGGCGTCCCTGGTCTCGCGCAGCAGGACCTCGAGCTGACCGATCAGCACACCGAAACGCGGGTTTCCGGCCAAGGTCACCCGCAGCGGCAGAAGGTTTTCGAAGGGACCGACGACGCCCTCGCTGTCACTGCCCTGGCGCCCTGGCTCCAGCAAGCCCAAAAGAAAATCGTCCTGACCACCATATGCCCGCAGCAGCAAGACGTAGGCGGCGAGGTAGAACTTTCGCGCCGGCACACCGTGGCGGGCGGCGCACTGACTTACCTGTTCCGTCAGTCGTTCGGTCAATACCAGTGGGAACTGGCAGGCGTGCGTGCGCAAGGGTGCTGACCGGGGCCGCTGGCCCTGAAGTAGCGGGGGCCGTGGCGGGTCCTCGAGCCTGCGCGCCCACCAGCCCAAGACCTGTTTGCCCCAGACTGTTTGCAGGAACTGGCGCTGTTTGCGCACGAGGTCGAAATACGAGCGGCCCCACTCCTGGACGATCACGACGCCTCCGGCCAGCTTCTCGCGATACAGTCGCGCGACCTCGCGCATGATCAGCTCGAGTGAAGGTCGATCGGCCACGGTGCAGAGGCATTCGAGGTGCAGCAGGTCATGATCGGGCTCCAGGCGAAAGAGGATGGCGTGGCAGGAGGCGCGTTCGGCGCCAATAAAGCCGAGCCGCGCGCGTGCGACCTGTGCCTCGACCAGCTGAGAGCGGGCGCTGGCGGGCAGCGCGCTCAGGTCCAACACGGGCAGCCGTGTTTCTGGCAGAGCTGGGACGACGTGAACCCGACCCTCGTGCTGGCCAAAACGGAGGGCCGGCAGCTCCAGACTGCCGAGGTGCCCGAGCAGCGCCCATTCCAAAGGCGCCAGCGCCAGTTTGCCTTGGAGGGTCCAGGTCCCGGCCACGGTCAGGACTTGGTCGGGCTCGTGGTAGAGCTCGAGGAACCAATGGCGCGCCTGCTCGAGTGTCAGGGCAGATGCGTGGCGCGGCAGCAGCCCTGCCGGATCCAGCTTGGTGGAGAACGCTTTCTTGCTTCGATCCGATCCCATGGTTCACACTCGGGAGCCTATACCTATTTTCATGTTCCACCTATCGGGCGATCGGGCGTTGGGGTCAAGCGGTTTTGCAGGCATCGGGGTGTGTTGGATCACGCTCCTTGGCCCAGTGAAAGTTCCCGTTCGCAATCGCTGCCTGGGTAGGTTAAGATGGTGTTTCGATCGGCCTACGTCCATCGCCCCCCTCGCGCCCCGTCCGCAACGCCTCGTGGCGGCGGCACCCAGCCCTGGCACAGACATCGATATCAGGTGGTAACCATGGATAAATTGATCCTTCCCGCAGGATGCACGTTCGAAGGTGAAATCACTGCAATTGCCAACACTGGCGATATTCAGATCGAGGCGGCGCTGACACCCGCGCGGCTCCATTCGGAGCAGGGCATGATCTCCTTCAAGTCGAGCGCGGCCAAGGTCGCCTGCGAGGAGATTACCGCGCCGCAGGGACGGGTCGAACTGGAGGGCGAGGCCCTGGCGGTGGTCAAGCTGGTCGCCACGGAGGCCCAGATCAAGGCCAACGAATGCGAGCTCGACGAACTGTCGCTGACGGGTCATTTGGCGATCGACAGCCATGACATCGTACTTGGCACGCTCAACGCGGCCAGCGCCACCTTATCCGGCGACACGATCAAGGGCGATCTGATCGAGGTCGAAGGCGAGCTGCACCTCGAGGCCAACCTGACGATGGTGCGCGAAATTCACGCCGGCAAAGTCGTAATCCACGGTTCGATCGACTGCAAGTCTCTGGTCGCGCGTGAGGGCGTGACCGTGGCGACGGGCAACGTCGCCATCAAACGCCTGGATGCGCCGGCCTTTGAAGCGGCGCCCGAAGTCACGGGCATAGTTGTGTTGGCTACGTGTAAGGCTGTCAAGGCCCAGGGCGTGCGAGGTTTCCTACATCCCAATGAACTTGAAATGCTCAATGACGCCGCCATGGCTGGGGGCGCGTCGGCGCCGCTACAAGCGCGTACCCGCGTGACCGCCATGGCCCCACCGGAGGTTCGCACGGTGCCCGCGCCGCCGAGTCCGGAGCCGGTTCTCGAGCCAGAACCCACCCTTGTGGCAGAGGCGATCGACGATGCTTTCGAACACCCTGCTGCCGTCGCGGAAGGCCCCTCGGAGCTGGTCATGGATTCCGCATTCGAGGATGACGCCGGCGATGGGGATGACGCATACGACGCCGAGCGCGCCTTCGCGGAAGCCGAAGCGGAGTTCGAGGCCGCTCCGGCGCCCAGTTTCGCGCTAGGCGATGGCGAGGACGAGATCACCCCGCTCGAGGACGAAATCGAGGAATACGATACGGTGTTGCTGCCCCAGGCTCCGATGGCGGGCGATTCCGAGCCAGTGGCGGCCTATCGGTTGGAACCCGCCGAGTCCGAGGACGAAGTGGTGACCGCGCTGGTGGACGAGGACATCGAGGAGATCAACACCGCTGAGTTGATGGATCATTTCGACGACATGGCGGAGCTCGAGGACGAGGCGGAGGTGCCGTTCACCGTGGAGGATGTGGCCGCCGACCCGACGCCAGAGCCGGTCGAGGCCATCGAACAGCTCAGCGAGGAACCGATTTTCGACGCCTTCACCGAAGTCTATGACACCCGCGACGTGACAGAGCCAAAGTTGCCGAACTGGGGCGCGCGCCGCGGCAATAGCGGCGAGTTTGACACCGTTGCCCTGGACCCCGAGTCCTTGCGCAATCTCAGCGCCAGTTTCGAGGCCATGCCTGTCGTCGAGGATCTGCCGGATCCCGATTTCGGCGTGCCCGACGAATTGGAGGAGCCGGATCATTTATCCCTGCCAAGCCTTTCGGCCGAGGCAGTCGAAGCGCCTGCGGCAAGCTTGGCAGCCGCGGTGGACCCCGTTTCGGCCGACTTCCTGCCCGGCGATCTGACCGATGAGGCGTTTGAGGTTGTCGCCGCCGAAGAGGTGGACGATTTCGAGGATCAGGTGATCGAGGTGCCTGAAGAGCTCTCGCCCGACGAGCTGGACGACCTTTCGGGCACCTTTGACCCCGACGAACTCGAGGCAATCTCCGACAGCGACTTCGACGACGAGGTCGAGGACCTGAATGACGAATTGTCGGCCGACGAGCTGGACGACACGCCGCTCGATGAGCTCGCGGAGGCCGATGCCGACGAGCCGCTCGAGGCCGTTGCCGCCTATGAGTTCGACGATGTGGCACTGCCCGAGATTGGCGAGGTGGAGGCCTATGCCTTCCCCGACGACGATGCCGATGGCGATGACGATCCCCTGGGCGAGGCGGTGCAAGAGGCCTTCGATGAATTGGAGCACTCCATGGAACCGGTCCTGGATCAGCCGGCGGTAGCCGAGGCGGCGCTCGACCCCGAAGAGGTGCTGATGCGCGACCTTTTTGCGATCCTCGACCAGCTCAGCGGCTACTTCGAGGAGGAATATCAGCCGATCAATCAGATTCACCGTTATCTCGAAGAACGTCGCCTGAACTTGTTCTACAAGGAAGGGAACCGCAATGCGGTGCTGGGGAGTTTCGACAGGCATAACAATCTCCAGGTTAGCCAGCTGGTGCGCAGCTTCTTTCAACGTTTGGATCAGTACCGAGAGCAATATGGTTAAGCGTGTGTTTCTCTGAAAATGAGATAAAAAAGAGCAACTCTGAGCCACCTTTCAGCGTCTACTGAGAAGACTCACGGCCAGGGGTCGTCACTATATTTTAGTCAGGATACTATTTAAAAATGATTCGTATTAGTGGTTTGAAAAAGAGCTACCTGATGGGCAGCCTGACGGTACACGCGCTGATGGACGTCTCATTTGAAGTGGAGAAGGGCGAGTTTGTCGCCATCATGGGCTCGTCGGGCTCGGGCAAGTCGACCTTGCTCAATCTCTTGGGCTGTCTGGATACGCCCAGCGAAGGCCAGTACATATTGGCAGGCCATGAGGTCAGCCGCATGGACGACGATCGCTTGGCCGAAATCCGCAATGCCGAGATCGGCTTTGTCTTCCAGACCTTCAATCTACTGCCGCGCAAGACGGCTCAGGATAACGTGGCGCTGCCGTTGCTCTATGCCCGAGTGCCGCGGGAAGAGCGCGATCGCCGCGCGGCCGAGATGCTTGCCCGAGTCGGTCTGGCGGAGCGCATGCACCACCGGCCCAACGAGCTCAGCGGCGGGCAACGCCAGCGGGTCGCCATCGCCCGCGCCCTGGTCAACAAGCCAGCCATCATCCTGGCCGACGAGCCGACCGGCAACCTCGACAGCGCCACCAGTGTCGAGATCATGGAGCTGTTCCGCGACCTTCACAAAAGCGGCAATACGCTCGTCATGGTTACCCACGAGCCAGATATCGCAGCCTACGCCGAACGCACGATCGTGATCCGCGACGGCCTGGTCCATAAGGATACCCGCCATGCTTGAACGCTGCATGCTTTTGCTGTTGCTGATCCCCATCGTCCAGGCCAGCGAGCCTAAGACTGCCGGCAACCTGGTCAAACGCGGGCCTTTCGTCCAGACCGTCGTCCTGGATGGCGAGCTGTCGGCACGCACCGCCGAAAAGGTCTTCACGCCCGTCGTCGAGGGTTGGCGGATCCAGATCAAGTGGCTGGCCGAGGAGGGCACAACCGTCCAACCGGGTGAGGTCGTGGTGCGCTTCGACACCTCGGGCATCGCCAAGAATATCGAAACCCTAAGCACTGATCTGAAGCTGGCCCTGGCAGACAGAGACAACAAGAAGCTGGAATACGAGAACACCATCCGCGAGAATGCATTCAAGGTGATGACGGCACGGCTGACGCTCGAGAAGGCCGAGCTGGATATCTCGCCGCCCAAGGAACTGTTTGCCGCGCGCGATTATCAAAAGATGGTGCTGGAGCGGGATCGCGCCAAACAGCGGCTCGAGGTCGAGGAGCAGGCCCGTGCCAAGAGCGAAAAGGATCTTTTTGACCAATTGGGCCTGGTGAACCTCAAAATCGAGAGTCTGGAGCGAGAGCTCGCCCGCAAGCGCAAAGCGCTCGCCGAATTGGAGCCAAAGGCCAAGGGCGGCGGCGTGGTGGTCTACGCCAACTTTGGTTGGGAGAACCGCAAAGTCGAGGTGGGCGACAATATGCAATCGACTTGGGAGGTCATGGACATTACGGACCTCAAGAGCCTCGAGACGGCGGCCTATGTCAGCGAGACCGATCTTTCGCTGGTAAAAGTGGGTCAGCGGGCCGAGCTGGTCTTGGACGCCTACCCCGACCGCACCTACAGTGGGCGCGTGATCGAGATCGGCAGCCGTGGCGAGACTCGCGACCAATGGGGATCCGCGGCTTGGTTCAAGATCCGGGTTGCCTTCGACCAGCCGGACATCGTGCGCATGCGGCCCGGCATGAGCCTGCGCACCACCCTGTATGTGAAGGACGTCAAGGATGCCCTGTTGGTGCCCCTGACCTATGTCCGCTTTGTCGAGGGCCACTTTCAGGTCACTCCCAAGGGCGGCAAACCCACCGAAGTCACCGCATTGGGCACCAATGCGTTTTATTTGGCGGTTCCGCCAGATGGACCCGTGCGGGAAGGGGAGGCCCTGCAATGAAGGCCTCGTCTATTCGCTGTGCCGTGGCCGTCTGTACGATGCTGGTCGGGCTCGTTCAGCTGGGCTGCTTTGAATCGGGTCAAAAATATCAGGGCAAGACCGCTGCGATCGAAAAGGGACCGCTCCTGGACGTGGTCGAAGCCTCGGGCGTCTTGCGTTCCACCAAGTCGGTCAGTGTCTCGGCTCCCAAGATCCCCAACACTTGGGACTTCACGATTAGTTACCTGGCCCCCGAGGGCAAGGAAGTCAGGGCCGGCATGCCGTTGATCGCTTTCGATACCAAGGAGTTGGACCAACAGCTGCCGGTCGTCCAGGCCGAGCTGGACTCCGCGCGCAAGACCCTGGAAAAGATCGAAATCGAGGAGAAGGAAAAGCTCGAGAACTACCTTATCGACGAAGAGAGCAGCAAGGTCGAGACCGCCAAGGCGCGCAGGGCGGCTGAAGTCCCAGCGGAGCTCGCCAGCCGCATCGATGTCGAGAAACTGAAGCACGATCTGCACCTGGCCGAGGCCAAGTCCCAAATGGCCGGCCTCAAGGTCGTCCAGCAGCGTGGCGACATGGCATCCAAGCTCCAGACCCAGCGCAATGCTATTCGCGATCTGGAGCAGCGCCTGGCCGAACTGGAGTCCTCGATCGAGGCCATGAGCGTGGCTGCGCCCAAGGCTGGATTGGTGGTCTACCACGAGCAATGGGGCCAGAAGCCCGCGGTCGGCGAAAATGTTTATGTGGGGCAGACGCTGGTGGAAATCCCTGACCTTGCTTATATGGAAGTCCTGGTCGCGGTCGATGAACCCGATGCCGGGCGCATCGCCCAGGGCCAGGAGGTCGAGTTCCGCCTGGACGCCAATCCCGAGCGCAACTTCCACGGCAAGGTCGGCGAGCTCGGCCGGATTTTTCATGCCGAGAGTCGCCAGAAACCGACGACCGTCTTCGATGCCCACGTCACGACCCTGGATCCTGACCCGGAAGTCATGCGGCCTGGCATGACCGCCAAGGTGCGCATCATCGTCAACCGCGCCGAAGAGGTGCTACTGGTGCCCGAGAAAGCGCTGACCTACACAGGCGAGGATGCCCATGTGCGCGTCGTGCGCGAGGGCCGTGTGCGCCGCCAGCGGGTCGAGCTCGGGCGTCGCGCCGGTGGCTTTTACGAAGTGTTGAGCGGTTTGCGGGTGGGTGATCGGGTTGCCGTCGAAGAGGCGGGCGAGGAGCGTGGCTCATGAAGTATTGCAGTGTGTTTTCTCTGCTGATGTTGCTGGCATGTGGACGGGCCACGCACGAGCAGGTCGTCACCCAGGAGGTCGCCAAAGGCGAGTTCGTCATCGCCGTCGAGGGCGAGGGCCATCTGCGCGCCGTCAAGGCCACCCCGATCCTCGTTCCTCCGGCCAACCGGCCCTTCACCTTGTCTTGGATGGTGCCAGAGGGCGGCTTTGTCGCCAAGGGCGACAAGGTCGTGACCTTCGATGCCTCGGAAATGCAGCTGAAGCAGGAGGAGCTCCAGTCGGAACTGCGCAAGATTGGCTATGACACCGCCTTGCAGGGGCGCGGCAGTGCTCTGGAGACCTCGGATCTCGACGGCCAGATCGAGTTGTTGCATCAAGAGCGTCAGCAGGCCTTGGACTTCGCACCGCGTGACGAACGGCTCTACACGCGCAACCAGATCATCGAGTCAGAGGTCGACATCGGCTTCCTGGGCAAGAAGGTCGACTACTACGGCGGCAAGCGCGATCGCCACTTGCGCAAGGTCAAGACCAATGAGGATATCCAGAACTTGAACCGCAAGAGCCAGGAAGTTCAGCTGCAACAAGTGACCCAGAACCTGCAGAGCTTGGAAGTCTTGGCCCCCAACGACGGCTATTTCTATCCCGAGTTCTGGGGCGATGAACCCATCTCGGTCGGCCGAAAGTGCTGGCCCGGCATGAAAATCGGCGAACTGCCCGACATGACCACGGCCGAAGCGGTGGTCTATATCCTCGAGAAGGAAGCCTCCGGGGTGCGTGCCGATCTGGACGCCGAGATCACACTCGACGCCCGGCCCGGCTTTCCCTACAAGGCCAAGGTCAAGCAGGTCGCGCCCCTGGCCAAGGCGGTCGACCGCCGCAGTCCGGTCAAGTACTTCGAGGTCGTGCTGACCCTGCTCGAGAGCGACAGCCACTTCATGCATCAGGGCGGCATCGCCAAGGCGCGCATCTTCATCGATCGCCAGGACAATGTCATCGCCCTGCCCAACCAGATCTTCTTCCACGACGACAAGACCAATTGGGTCTATGTCAAGAAGGGACAAAACTTCGAGAAGTGCGTGGTGACCCTGGGTCGTCGCGGACCTAACCGCACCGTCGTCGAGTCCGGACTTGAAGCGGGCGCACAGGTCGCCATGAGCGATCCCACCCAGGAGGCCAAGCCATGAACGAGTGGACCAACGACCTCCAACAAGCGCTCGAGGAATTGGCGACCCACAAACTGCGCACGCTGCTGACCTTGCTGGGCATGATCTTTGGTGTCGGTGCCGTCATTGCCATGCTCAGCGTCGGCGAGGGCGCCGAGCGCGAGGCGCTGCGCGTGATCGACACCATGGGCCTGCGCAATATCATCGTCAAGGCCAAGCCCCAGCCGCAGGACTTGCTTCAGGAGGTCCGCGAGGAATCCATGGGCCTGAGTCTCGACGACCTAGAGGCCGCCCGCCTGACCCTGCCGTTCCTTTCTAACTACGGCGCCATCAAACGCGTCCGGATCTTCAACCTGTTCAGCAGCAACGGCAAGTCAGATGCCGCCGTCAGCGGTGTCTCGCCCGAATACTTTTCCATGGCCAACCTCGAGGTCGAGACTGGCCGACCGCTGACAGCCCTGGACGATCAGCTCCTCTCCCAGACCTGCGTGGTCGGTTCGTCCGCCGCGCGCACGCTGTGTGGGAACCGCGAGGCGATCGGAGAGCAGGTCAAGATCAACCATTTGTGGTTCACCATCGTCGGCGTGCTGCGCGACCGCGAGATCGATCAGAACGAATTCGAGGGCGTGAAACTGCGCTCCTCGCGCAACGAGATCTTCGTGCCGCTCGGCGTCGCGCTCAAGCGTTTCCAGGCCCGCCCCTTGGATGACGAGCTGGACGAGTTCCAGGTCCAGCTCGATGAGGGAGTGCCCAGCCAGATGGCCGCGCGCACCCTGACGCGCCTGCTGGAAACCCGTCACCGTGGCGTCGACGACTTCGAACTGGTGATCCCCGAGGCACTTCTCGACCAGCACCGCAAGACCCAGCAGATCTTCAACATCATCATGTCCGCGATCGCCGGCATTTCGCTGTTGGTCGGCGGCATCGGCATCATGAACATCATGCTGGCCAACGTTCTCGAGCGCACCCGCGAGATCGGCATCCGCCGCGCCATCGGCGCGACCCGCGCCGATATCAAGCGCCTGTTCCTGATCGAGGCCTTTGCCATTTCGTTCATCGGCGGGATGCTGGGCATCGCCTTGGGCTTCGCCATCGCCAGTGGCATCGCCGCCTTTTCGGGTTGGGCCACGGCCTTTTCCCTGAAAGGCGTGTTCTTGAGTGTGACGGTCTGCGCGGGCATCGGCCTCGTCTTCGGGATCTTCCCTGCCATCAAGGCTGCTCGACTCAACCCGATCGAGGCCCTGCGCCACGACTGACATCCGGCCGCCCCAGCTGCGGGTTGGGGCGGCGCCTGCTCTGGCATGCGATTCTTGCCGCTTCAGCTTGACTCTTGGCGCGTTTGAGCTAGGATGAGGGGATGACGCGAATCGGCCCGCATCAGGGCTGGGGTGATTGGCTTGCACCAGAATCAAAAGGTAGACGTAGCTCGCCGCATCGTGGCCACGGCCGCGGATTACGCCTTTGCGATTGGCCTGTTTTTCGTGATCGCGATCCTCTCTGGGCGCACCCTAGCCAGCCTGATCACCGCGTTGCTGTTCCTATACCGCGACGCACCAGGTCGACTCTTCGATGGCGCCAGCCCCGGCAAGTGGTTGCTGAGCATGAAAGTTGTCGGCGATCGCGGGCAGGTCAGCGATCGCACCATTTCCTTCAAGCGCAACCTGACCATGGCCTCCTTCTTCATCAGTCTCGGGGTGCTGACACCGCTGTTTCGCGTGCTGCCCTGGTTGCGAGCCCCCCACGCGCTGGTGCCGGCTCTGGCGATCGGGCTGTTCTTTTTGGTGCTCGAGACCTACAAGCTGTTGTCCGATGAAAAACAGCAGCGCATCGGCGATTTGCTCGCCGGTACCAGGGTCGTCGACCGGCATCCCCAACCCTATCGCCACGGACTTTGAGAGGCCCGTTTGAACCATTTGCAATTGATCGTCTTCGACTGGGACGGCACCTTGATCGACTCGGTCGCCCGCATTGTCCTGTGCTTCCAAAAATCGTTTGCGGCACTGGAACTCGACTGGCCAGGCGAGGAGCCTGTCGCGCGCACGATCGGTCTGCCGCTGACCGAGAGCTACCATCTGCTGGTCCCTCGTGACCGCGGCATTTCCCAAGCAGCTTGGGTCGAAAGCTACCGCCAGATCTGGCGCAGTGAGGACTTCCTCGCCCCATCACCGCTGTTCGCCGGCGTTCAAGAACTCCTGGAAGACCTAGCGGGTCGCTACCAGCTGTGCATTGCGACCGGCAAGTCGCGGGTCGGTCTGGAGCGGGAAATGGGCCACTACCAGCTCGACCGCTTTTTCCGAGAGACTCGCTGTGCCAACGAGACCCGGCCCAAGCCCGACCCCGAGATGCTGATGCAACTGCTCCAGGCCTATGGGGTCGAGGCGCAGCAGGCGCTGATGGTCGGCGACTCGGTGCTGGACATCGAGATGGGTCAGCGTGCGGGCATGACCGCGGTCGCCGTCACCAGCGGCGGTCAGAGCGAGGCGCAGCTGCGCGCCGCCGGTGCCGCCCACGTCTTGGCGCGTGTCACCGAACTGGCGGAACTGTTGCCCGCTCCCTGAGCCACCCCGGGTGCGCGTCACGGCCTAGCGAAATCACTTGCACCTTCCCTTGTTTGAACTTATGCTTGTAGCAACCGCGAGGAACTAAACGATGCAGGAACACGAGCAAAACGACGCCTTTACGATAAACCTGGCGCTTGCCAAGTCGGGTGATCGCGACGCCGAGGAAAAGGTCTGGGGACAGATTTACGAGCATCTCAAAAAGATCGCTCACGGCCAACTCCATCATATGTGGCGGGGCGGCACGGTCAATACCACCGGCCTGGTCCACGACCTGTACCTCAAGCTAGCCGGCTCTCGCGAGTGGAACATCAAGGATCGCAACCACTTCCTCGCGCTCTCCTGCCAGGCCATGCGCCATATCCTCGTGCAGTACGCGCGCTATAAAGGGGCCGCCAAGCGCAAGGACGACAAATTCTGTGTGACCGTCGACGACGAGGCTGTCAGCAAGCCCATTCAGCCCGTCGATGTCATGGCCCTCGACCAGGTTCTCGAGGAGCTCAAGGAAGTCAACGAACGCCTCGTCAAGGTCGTCGAGCTGCGCGTCTTTGGCGGATTCGCGCCGCTGGAGATCGCCGATATTCTGGAGACCTCGCCCCGCACCATCGAGCGCGATTGGCTCAAGGCCAAAATGTTCCTCTACGAGAAACTGCAGAACTGAGCCTGCCAAAGGGCCGACCGTTGCTTTCACATGGGCCCGGTACTACAATGAAGCCAGCGGGATTCCCACTGGGCAGTGCCCCTGTTTCGCACCGTTTGGCAATGACGGTTGGCTGGACGCCTGGCCAAGCGACCGTCGATGAGGTCCTTGATGACCGAAGTTCGCAAGCAGATTCGCGCCCTACTCGACACGGTTCAGAGCGATCGACACGCGCAAGTGACCCTCGAGGCTACAACCTTCAAGAAACTGGCTGAAGCCTATCTTTCCTACGATCGCGATGATTTGATGCGGGCGCAAATGGCCCTGCGCGAGGAGACCCGTCAGCTGGAGTTGTCCGAGAAGATTGCGGGTGTCGGCCACTGGTACTGGCGCGTTGGCAGCGACCAAATTGCCTGGTCCGAGCAGATCTTTCGGATCCACGGCATGGAGTTCGACGACAACCACGTCTCGCTCGAACAGGCGATCGACTGTTACCACCGCGATGATCGCGAACGGGCCAAGGACTACCTCTACCAGGCCATCAAGGATCGCACCGGCTTCGAGTTCGAGTTGCGCCTCGTGCGCGCTGACGGTGCCGTTCGCGACGTGCTCTCCCGCGGATTGCCCGAGTACGGCCCTGACGGCAAGGTGCTCGGGCTGTTCGGCATCTTCCAGGACATCACCGAGCGCAAGAACCACGAACGCCTCCAGGCCAATCTGCGCAAGCTCCTACAGGAGGAAGTTCAGCGGCGCACTCGCGAACTGCGCCTCGTCAACCAGGAGCTCAAGGACCACGCCTACATCGTCTCTCACGACCTGCGCGCGCCACTCCTCAACATCATCAGCCATGCCAAGGACTTGGATGCCAGCACGGCCGAGCAGATCGCCGCCTTGACGCCCCTACTCGACGACCTGGCGGCCGGTGTGCGCCAGCCCTTCGCCGCCTGGCTGCACCGCGAGTTGCCCGAGTCGCTGTCCTATATCCGCACGAACGCCCAGCGCATGGACAGTCTCATCGTCTCGCTCCTGGAATTAGCGCGGTTGGGCCAGCGCGTCCCGCTGACCCAACCGCTCGACCTGGCCGAACTGGCGCGCACGGCGATTGAGGAGCTGGCCCACCACATCGAGTGCAAGGGCATTGCCGTCCAGATCGGCCAACTGCCCACCATCGAGGGCGATCGCCACTACCTTGAAACCATTTTGCGCAACCTGTTGTCCAACGCGGTCAAGTACACACCTGCCGGCAACGGGGGACGCATCGTGGTCGACAGCGCCAGCGAGGGCGACCATATCACCGTGGCCGTGCGCGATACCGGTCGCGGCATCGCGGCAGAGGAGCTCGTCCAGATCTTTCTGCCCTTCCGTCGCGTCGGCGAGCAAGATTGCGAGGGTCAGGGCATGGGCCTGGCCTTCGTGCAGCTGGCCGTCCAACAGTGCGGAGGTTTGATCCAGGTGGCCAGTCAGCCCGGCAAGGGCAGCACGTTCCAATTTACCCTTCCCAAACGTCCGGATCTGGCCTTGCGCAAACCGGTCAAAAGCGAGGCTCGATGAAGAGTTCCACGATTGTTGCCATCGTCCAGGTCGCCCTGCCGGCCTACCTGATTGGACTGTTCCTGCTGCTTTGGTACGAGAAAGTCGTCCGCCCAGCCCAGGGCCGGCTTTTTCGGCACTTGGTGCTCGTTCTGCTCGCCCTCAGGTTAGGGCTGATCAACAGCGACGTCGACCCGACCTGGCTGGGGGTGCGCCTGCTCACGGGCATGCTGTGTTTCGCGCTGTTCTGGTTGGTCTACGGCCTGCTCGAACGGCGCCTCCTCGATCGCCCGCAAGGCGAGTTGGCCCAGCGCTTTCCCCGCTTCTTCCGCGATATCTTGCGCTTCCTGACCACCTGCCTGGTGGTCCTGATCCTGCTTAAGGTCGTCTTCCAGGTCGAGCCCTCGGCCCTGGTCGTGACCTCCACCGTCATGAGCGCGATCATCGGCTTGGCCCTCCAGGACATGCTCGCCAATATCGTCGCCGGCGTGGCGATCCAGATGGAGCGCCCCTTCCAGGAGGGCCATTGGGTCAAGATCGGCGAGCGCACCGGCAAGGTCCTGCAAATGACCTGGCGCTCGACCCGCCTGCTCAACCGCGACGGCGACGTGCTCTTCATCCCCAACGCGACCTTGGCCAAGGGCGAGATCCTCAACTACTACCAGCCCGAGCGACCTCACTTGGTGCGGCGTCTGGTCGGCACGTCCTATAACGACCCACCGGAAAGGGTCAAACAGGTCCTGATCGAGGCCATGGCGCAGACGCCCGGTGTACTGGCCGACCCGCCCATTACGGTTTTCCTGGCCAACTATGGCGACTTCTCGATTACCTACGAGCTGCGGTTCTGGATTGGCGACTATCAGATCGAACCACAGGTCATCGACCAGGTCATGTCCCGCTTGTGGTACGCCTTCCGCCGCCATGGCATCACCATCCCGTTCCCGATCAGCGAAGTCCACCACAGGGCGCTGGCCAGTCAGGACCCCAAGCAGAATCCGGCCCGCGCCGCCGCCGAGGCCCAGGCCGTCCGGCTGATGGCGGGCGTCGACCTGTTCACGGGTCTGACGACCGACAAACTCGCCAGCCTGGCCCAGGCGGCCGAATTCCAGCAATACTGCCGGGGCGAGTACCTGGTGCGCCAGGGCGCGACCGATGCCCACCTGTTCCTGATCGAACAGGGCACGGTCAGCGTGCGGGTCAGGGACGACCAGCAGGGCCTGGAGCGCACCGTCGGCAGTTTCACGACCGGCTTCTGCTTCGGCGAGTACGCTTTGCTGACCGGCGAACCGCGCTCGGCCTCCGTCATCGCCGAGGGCCACGTCGAGGCGATGGTCTTGGGCAAGGATGCCATCGAACCGCTGCTGCGCGATAATCCGGAACTGGCCGTGACCCTCTCCGAGGTCCTCAATCATCGCCGCGAGGAACTCAACCGCCTGATGACCGCCAACGCGCCCAGCCAGCCCGAGGTCGAAGCCAACCTCACCCTGCTGACGCGGATCCAGCGTTTCTTCAACCTATAGGTAGAGCTCATCCGAAAAGGTCCCCTGTCGCCGTAGCTGCTGTAGCTGCTGTAGCTGCTGTAGCTGCTGTAGCGCAAGATGCAATCTTGCGCCGGGCGACGGGTGCCTAGCCGAAAAGGTCCCGCAGGCGCTGTAGCTGCTGTAGCGCAAGATGCAATCTTGCGCCGGGCGACGGGTGCCTAGCCGAAAAGGTCCCGCAGGCGCTGTAGCTGCTGTAGCGCAAGATGCAATCTTGCGCCGGGCGGTCGATGAAAGTTTAAGAGCCACTATAAATAGAGCGAAATCTAGTAAGCGTCCCGGTAGGCTGGCTCAACTTTCTGCCTATCGCCAGTTCGGGTCGAGTTTGCGGCTAAGCTCTGGCTTGTTCGGTTTCTGCCGAGGTGGTGTTAGAATCCGAGGTGTCATCTATTTTCGCCGAGGTTCTCTATGTCTGCCGTTCCGCCCCAAGAGATTTTTGTCTGCTATTCTTCAGCTGATTTTAAACTGTTGAAAGAGTTGGAAAAATTTCTTGTGCCCTTATGCCAGAAACATAACCTAAAGCTTTGGTTTGACCGCCAAATCGAGGCGGGGGAGCGTTGGCGCACAAAGATCGATGCGGCGCTGGCCCAGTCACAGATATGCTTGCTGCTGCTCAGCCCAGATTTTTACAATTGCACGTTCATCATGGAGACAGAGCTGCCCGTGCTTCTGGAAAGAAATCGCGGTGGCCAGCTCCGCATGCTACTCGTTCCGCTGCGGGATTGTCTGAACGGCCACACTGAACTTGCTGAGTACCAGGCCGTTTGGCCCATCAACATGGCCTATGCTAGCCAAAGCAAAAAGAAAAAAGGCGAGTTGCTGCACCAATTGGCCAAAGCCATTGAAGCCTGCCTGGTGTCGCCGCCAACAGCAAAACCGGCCCCGTTCCGCGTGCAGCTCTTGGCCACAGAATCTGACCTGGGCGAAACCCGCCAAAAGGTGGCCAGCTATCTGAGGCAACAGGGCATAGAGGTCTGCGATGCGAGCACCGCCGCACGGGACTGCGATCATCTGGTTCTGCTCCAAGCCTGGCAGTGGCAAGCGGGCGCTTTGGTCCAGATCTGGGAACATGTGCCCAAGGAAAAGCGCAGTCTCTTTTTGATCGCGCCAACCGCTGCTTGGCCTGCCCATCTGATTGAAATGAGTGCTTGTGCGGATCTTGCCAGGTTCCGTGAGCAGCATGGCCTCGCGGCCCATAGCTTTGATCGCACCGAGGTGCTCCCGGCCATGGTGGGGGAGCTGCTCGATCCCATCCGTCGCGCGCATCAACCCGCCGGTGCTCCGGAAACGGGTCTGAGCCCGGTTGAACGCGCCTATCTCACGCTCAACCTGCCGGCCTGGCGCAACGGTCGCAATCAGCTGGCCCTGGGCGATAAAAAGACCGGTGGTCATGATATCAACCGCATCTACAACAAAAACCTCTACGTCGCCATGGATGGTAGCTCTCAGCGCTATGGACGCAATCAAAAGGGTGAGCTCGTGCGCCTGCCCGACAGGGCGGGAAGCCCCCTACCTGAGGCCAAGCCAAAGGCTAAGAAGGAGGAAGCGTTCGAAAACCGTCTGCCGCTCGCCGTCTGGGCCGGTGCGCCAGCGCTGCGTTGGTTGGTGATTTCCGGATCACCTGGCGCCGGCAAGACCATCTTCCTGACCCATGTCGCGGCGCAGCTGGCGGCGCGGCTGCTGGGCGAGGAGCTCCACGCGCAAGGATTGGAGACCCTGTGCCCCAAGTCTGGGCTAGGCCCGATCCCGGTGGTGCTTGAGGCGGTCAAGCTCGCGGACCAGGCACCCGGTTTGAGTGGCATGGCCGCGGCCCTGCGCCAGGCCCTGGCGATCGCTGGCCAACGGGATTTGCCCAGTACCCAACGCCTTGAAAGCCAGCTGAGCGAGGGCCGCTTCCTGTTGCTGGTGGATGCCCTGGACGAGGTGGGTTCGGAACAGCAGCGGCGCGCCTTGGTGGACTTGCTCAAGGGCCTGGCGGCCCTTTGTCCTGGCCGCTTGCTGTTGACCACGCGCTCGGCCCGTTATACCGGTGAGATGCCCTACGGGCCAGAGTTTGAAATTGTCGAGTTGATGCCGTTTAATCGGGCACAGGTGGCTCAGTTCTGCCATCAGTACCGCGTCGATCAACAGGAGCTACCCGGTTTTGAGCAGGATCTGGCGAACGCCATCGCCCAGCTTGAGCGCGAGCGGAGCGCGGACGGTGAATCGTTCAGCGGCAATGCCCTGATGCTGACGACCCTGTGTTGGCTCTACAAGCGCGACCGCCGTCTGCCCGATGACCGGGTTGGCCTGTGCAGCCGCCTGGTGGACGGCCTGTGTGAGGCCCGCCCGCACGCCGGGCCCGATGGCCGCATTCTGACCTGGGATGAGAAGCGCAAGCACCTGGCGCAGCTGGCGCTGGCCATGCAAAAGGCGAGCGCGCAAAGCTATGGGCACAGTGCCTGTTTAGGGGTCATCGCCGCCCATCTGCCCAGTGCTGTGGCCTCGGACCGCGGTCTGCACGAGCGCCTGTTGCGCTGTCTGGTGGAGCAAACGGGCTTGATGTACTACCAGGCCGACGCCATGGGCAGGGAGCAGCTGCGCTTCGCCCACCGCCTCTTGCGCGAATATCTGGCCGCCCTCTGCCTGTGCGGCGAGGACCGCATTATGGATACCCTGGTGGCCGACCTGGCCAGGGACGGCCATTTGACCGACCCTCTCTGGCACGATATCGTTTGCATGTTGCCCGGCGTAGCCAACAGCCAACCGAAGGCGGAGACCTATGCCAAGGCGCTGCGCACTCGCGCCCGTGCGGCCGATTCCAGCGCGGCCCGGCTTTGGGGGATTCTGGCGGCAACGCTCGTGGAGAACCAGCATCTGTATCCAGACTACGATGTCACAGACTTCTGCAACGAGGCGCTGGCGCGCTATGAGCGGGAGGGCCGAGACTGGCCGCGCGAAGTGCGCTATTTGCTGCTGGAAGGCATTGGCAGGTTAGGAGACCCCCGTCTGGATTGGCAGCGCGATGATTATTGGGTTTCCTACAAACCGGGCAGGTTTATCATGGGTGACCGTGATAAGCAGCGCAAGGTTGAGGTTCGGAAGCCGTTCGCTTTGGCCAAGTACCCGGTGACCCACGGCGAGTACCAGCGCTTTTTCGAGGCTGGCGGCTACACTCAGCCGGTTTTTTGGAGCGATGCGGGCAAGGATTGGCTCAAAGCAGCAAAGGAGAACGGCCAACCGGAAAACTTTGCTGGATTTTGTCATCCCAACCAGCCCAGGGTAGGGGTTAGTTATTATGAGGCGGAGGCCTATTGCGCCTGGCTGAGTGAGCAACAGCGGGTGAACCACCTAGCAGGCGCTGTTCGGTTCTATCTGCCCAGCGAAGTTCAATGGGAATATGCGGCCCGCGGCGAGGAGGGTCGACCCTTTCCCTGGGGGTCGGCGGAACCTGGCGATGATCACGCAAATATCGAACACTTGGTGGGCCGGACCAGTCCGGTAGGCGCTTACCCCCAAGGCCAAACCCCCGAAGGTCTGTGGGACATGGGTGGCAACGTTTGGGAGTGGACTAGCAGCCTATACGAACCCGCCGGCGCGAGGCGGGTCCTGCGGGGCGGGGGCTGGGTCGACGACGGCAGGTACGCGCGGGCGGCCTACCGGTACGCGTTCGGGCCTGGCGGGCGCTTCCAGGGCCTCGGATTCCGGCTCGCTCGAGGTCAAGTGCCTTAAAAGCAAAAAAAAATCGAACGCAGAAGTGATGGAGAGCCGAGGGACGAAGGCGATCAATCACTTCGGAGTGGCTGGCGTTAGGCGAGAAGGTCGAGACCACGTGCCGAGCCCCGTTAGGGGCTCTCCCGCCACGGCGCAGCCGAGGCTCGTTTTAAGCGTGTCCTTCCTTGGGTTATAGCTACCGGTGCCTGTGCCAAGCTGGCAGGCCGACCAGCGGTCGGCCTAGGCGACCCCGCCCCACATGGACCGCATCTTTCCTTGGGTCCCGGTGAACTTCCAACCTGACAGGCCGACCAGCGGTCGGCCCCACATGGACCGCATCTTTCCTAGGGTCCCGGTGAACTTCCAACCTGACAGGCCGACCAGCGGTCGGCCCCACATGGACCGCATCTTTCCTAGGGTCCCGGTGAACTTCCAACCTGACAGGCCGACCAGCGGTCGGCCCCACATGGA
>CAYRFM010000016.1:59873-73364 GCA_964423555.1 uncultured Holophagae bacterium
AGGGTCCCGGTGAACTTCCAACCTGACAGGCCGACCAGCGGTCGGCCCCACATGGGTCGTGCTTGTCCTTGGATTTCGGTGAACTGCCAGCGACTAGGCCGGGACGGCCTAGTTACCCGGCAAACGCGGCGCTGATGACGTTTTCCTGCTCGATCTTGTGGCTGCCGGCCGAGCCGGTGGCCGGCGAGGCGGCCTCGTCGCGGGTGATGCGGGAGAGCTCGTGGCCCATCTCCTTGAGGCGATCGGTCAGGTGCAGCTTGAGGAAGCTCCAGGCGCCCATGTTGAGCGGCTCCTCCTGGACCCACACCACCGGCGTGCCCTTGGGGTAGTGGGACAGGGTCTCGCGCAGCTCCTCGAGCGGCAGGGGATAGTACTGCTCCATGCGCACGATGGCGATGTCCTTCACGCCCAGCTTCTCGCGGCGGTCCAGCAGTTCGTAGTAGAGCTTGCCGCTGGTCAGCAGCACCCGCTTGGTCTGGGACCTGTCGCAGTCCAAATGGTCGGCCAGGACCTTGTGGAAGCGGCCCTCGCTGAGCTCGCTCAGGTCGGAGACGACCAGCGGGTGGCGCAGCAGGCTCTTGGGCGACATGACGACCAGGGGCTTGCGCATGTTGCGCAGCATGTGGCGGCGCAGGCAGTGGAACAGCTGCGCGGGCGTGGTCAGGTTGACGACCCTCATGTTGTCGGCGGCCGAGAGCATCAGCCAGCGCTCGAGCCGCGCCGAGCTGTGCTCGGGGCCCTGACCCTCCATGCCGTGCGGCAACAGCATGCACAGGCCGGAAAGGCGGCTCCACTTCTCTTCCGAGCTGGAAATGAACTGGTCGATGATGACCTGGGCGACGTTGCAGAAGTCGCCGAACTGCGCTTCCCAGATCGTCAGGCCGTCAGGGGTGTCGAGACTGTAGCCGTATTCGAAGCCGAGCACGGCGGTCTCGGTCAAGGGGCTGTTGTACATTTCCAAGCGGCCTAGCTTGGCCAGGGGCACGTGCTTGGTGCCATTTTCGTAGTCGTGGAGCACGGCGTGGCGGTGGGTGAAGGTGCCGCGCTCGACATCCTGGCCGGCGAGGCGGATCGGCATGCCCTGGCGCAGCAGGGAGGCGAAGGCCAGGGCCTCGGCCATGGCCCAGGTCAGGGGTTTCTCGCCGCGAGCCATGGCGTGTTGGTCCTGGATCAGGCGCGCGATCTTGGGGTGCGGCGTGAAGCCGGCGGGCAGGTCGGACAAGGTCTCGATCAGCTCGACCAGCTGGTTGCGATCGAGGTGGGTGTCGACCTCGGGCACGCCGCGGTCGGGACCGCCCAGGTAGGGCGCCCACAGGCCTTGGCCCACGGATGCGGGCTTGAAGCTGTAATTGGGCTCCTTGGCCGTGGCCAGATCACGCTCCAGACGCTCCTTGGACTGCAGCACGATGCGGTCCGCGTCCTCCTGGGTGATCTCGCCCAGGGGCAGCAGGTTGGCGACGAAGCCCTCGCGCACGGTGCGGCGCTGGCGCACATGTCGCTTGTAGAGCAGTGGCTGGGTGAACTCCGGCTCGTCGCCCTCGTTGTGGCCGTACTTGCGGTAGCCGTACATGTCGATGACCACGTCCTTCTGGAAGCGGGCGCGGAACTCCATGGCCAGGCGGATCACGGCGCAGACGGCCTCGGGCTGCTCGCCGTTGACGTGGAAGATCGGGATTTGCAGCATGCGCGCCACGTCGGTGCAGTACTGGGTCGAGCGGCTGTCGCTGGGGTCGGTGGTGAAGCCAATCTGGTTGTTGAGCACGATGTGGACGGCGCCGCCGGTGCGGTAGCCGGGCAGCTCGGAGAAGTTGAGCATCTCCTGGACCACGCCCTGACCGGCGATGGCGGCGTCGCCGTGGATGATCACAGGCAGCGCGCGGAAGCGTTCCTTGTCGCCGTAGCGGTCCTGCTTGGCGCGGGCGCGGCCCAGCACGACGGGTCCGACGAACTCCAGGTGGCTGGGGTTGAAACACAGCGAGATGTGGACCTTGTGGCCCGCATCCGTGACCCGGTCACAGCCGTAGCCCAGGTGGTACTTGACGTCGCCACGGCCCTTCTGTGACTCCGCGTCCTTGTCCATGAACTCGCGGAAGACTTGGGCCGCCGGCTTGTCGAGGATGTTGACCATGGTGTTGAGGCGGCCGCGGTGGGCCATGCCGATGATGACCTCGTCGACGCCGTGGCGTCCGGCCTCCTCAATGGCGTAGTCCATCAGCGGGATCAGGGTCTCGGTCCCTTCCAGGGAGAAGCGCTTGGCGCCGATGAAGGTGCGGTGCAGGAAGTTCTCGAAGACCTCGGCGTCGGTCAGTTTGGTCAGGACGCGGAACTGGTCGTCGCGGCTGAGCTCGTAGCGGCCGTCGAGGTGCTCGAACTCGGTGCGCAGCCAGCGCTGGATCTTGATGTCGTCGATGTGCATGTACTGCAGGCCGATCGCCTTGCAGTAAATGCGGTTGAGCGTGCGGTTGATGTCGCCCAAGCTGCGGCCGGACTTGGTCTTGCCGATATTGACCGTGAACTTCATCTCCAGGTCGCGTTCCTGGAAGCCGTAATAGCTCAGGTCCAGCTCGGGGTGGTTGTCGCCCAGGTCGACGCCCAAGGGGTCCAGCTTGGCCTTGACGTGGCCGCGCTCGCGGTAGGCGCGCACCAGCGCGTCGACCCGCTCCTGCTTGTTGCTGGCGTCGCGCAGGCGCACGGACAGCGACTTCAGCAGGCCCAGGGTCAAGTTGTTGTTCTTGCTCAACAGTTCCTGTAGGGCCTTGCGGCAAATGCGGTAGAGGCTGACGGACGATTTGGCGCGGATGTCCGCCGAGCGGGGGCGCATGTCGAACACGGCCAGTTCGCCGACCAGTTCACCGGGACCCAGCTCGGTCAGCTCCTCGGCGCCCCGCATGATCGCGATGCGACCGCTGCGGATCATATACAGATCGTTGTCGGTGTTGCCTGTTCGTCCCAGAAACTCGCCCGCGTTCATGCGGACGTCCTGGGTGATGGAGACCAACATGTCCATGTCGGCATCGGGCACGCTCTGGAAGATCGGCACCTTGCGCAGGAAGTCGCGCGGGCTCTCGTCGCCGGAGGGCTGCTTGAGGACTTCGCCGGCGCGATGAATGACCGGTAGGTCGGCGCTGAAGTGTTCATCCGTGCCGGTCGGCTCGAAATCGCGGTCGATAGGAGCGATCGTATCCAGCGGATGGCGCGAGAAATAGTCCTGCCAGTGGGCGTCGACGGAGGAAGGATCCTCCTGGTAGCTCTCCCACATCATCTCGACATATTCGAGGTTCTGTCTTCCAAAGGGATCTTCGATGGTATGCATAAACCCGCCTGCATGCACATGACTGGTCGGCCTAAGCCTGTTGACGCGCGAGTATAACGAATCGCGGCCTGGTTGGCAACGAAGCGAGGGCTCGGAATCACTGTTTGATCAAAGTTTTGCATTCGCCGCCCGGAACGGGAAGGGGAGGGCGCGGCGCCCTCCCGGCCCCATTAGGCATTGACTCGGGCCTGGAGCGCCTCGGAGCGCGCCACGACCTTATCGACCATGGCCGCGCGATAGGCAGCCAGGCGTTCGACCAGTTCCGGGTCGCTCGTGCTCAGCACGGAGACCGCGAACAGACCGGCGTTCTGGGCACCGGCCTTGCCGATGGCCATGCTCGCCACGGGGATGCCGCCGGGCATCATGACGGTCGAGTAAAGTGCGTCAACACCCTTGAGCGAGGACGCGTCGATCGGTACACCGATCACCGGCAGGGTCGTATGGGCGGCGACCACGCCGGCCAGGTGGGCAGCGGCGCCAGCGCCGACGATAAAGACCTTGACGCCTTTGGCCTCGGCATCGCGGATGATCTGGATGGTGCGCTCCGGCGTGCGGTGGGCGGAGGTGACAAAGACCTCGAACGGCACGTGGAACTGTTTCAGCATTTTCACGCCCTCTTCCATCGTCTCGTAATCGGAATCACTACCCATCAGAATTGTCACTTTAGGTGAACTCATGAGACCTCCAATGTCTCTGCGGAACTGTTTTCCTGCAAATTCGATCTGATCACAGATCTCGTAGGCCTTTGTTTGCGCCTCGCCCAGGGTGGCGGCCCAGGCCGTCACGCCCAAGACCCTACCGCCGTGGGTGAGAAGGGCTTCGTCTTCGGCTCTGGTTCCGGCGTGGAAGACCATGGCCTGATCGTACTCGGGTGCGATCCCGCTGATCAGATCGCCCCGGCGGGGCGTCTCGGGATAGCCCGCCGCCGCCATCACCACGCACACCGCCGAGCCCGACCGGAAGCCGTGCTCGCCGGCAGGCAGCCAGCCGCGCGCGGCACCGTGGAGGACAGGCAGGAGGTCGAAGTCCAGCAGCGGCATCATCACCTGGGTCTCGGGGTCGCCAAAGCGCACGTTGAATTCCAGGACCTTGGGGCCGCTTGCGGTCAGCATCAGGCCGACAAACAGCACGCCCTGAAAGGGGGTGCCGCGCTCGCGCATGACCCGCAGCACCGGCTCGCAGACCTCGCTGCGGATCTTGGCGGCCATGGCCGCATCGACCGCGGGGTTGGGCGCGATCGTGCCCATACCGCCGGTGTTGGGACCGCGTCCACCCTCCAGCAGGGTCTTGTGGTCGCGGGCGGCGACCAACGGCAGGCAGAAGCTGCCATCGCAAAGCACGTGGAACGAGGCCTCGGTGCCCTCGAGGAATTCCTCAAGCACGACCCGGGCGCCGGCTTCGCCGAAACGGCCGGCCTCCATCATCTCGCGCAGGGCTGCCTCGCTCTCGGCGACCGTGGCACAGACCACGACACCCTTGCCCGCGGCCAGGCCGTCGGCCTTGACCACCAGCGGGTGCGCTTGGGTGCGGGCATAGGCCAGGGCCGGCTCGAGTCGGTCGAAACTGGCGTAGGCGGCCGTCGGTACGCCCGCCGCGGCCATCACCTCCTTGGCGAAGGCCTTGCTGCCCTCGAGTTGGGCCGCGGCCCCACTCGGTCCGAAACAGGCGACGCCCGCCTGGCTCAACTGATCGGCCAAGCCGGCCACCAGCGGCGCCTCCGGGCCGACCACGACCAGGTCGATGCCCTGTTCGCCACAAAAGCCGACAATGCGCTCATGGTCGGCCAGGTTGAGGTTCTCGCCCAATTGGGCCGTGCCTGGGTTGCCTGGGGCGAAATAGAGTTTTTCCAAAAGCGGCGACTGGCTGAGTTTCCAGCCCAAAGCGTGCTCACGCCCGCCGCTACCCACGATCAATACACGCATCGCATTCTCCTCGAGCTTCGTTTGGCTCAATCGGGTGGCACCGGCCACCCGGTTAGGGTCAATCGACCTCGACCCCGATCGCGAGTCCGTTGCCGCCGCCCATGCAAAGGCTGGCGACGCCGCGTTTGAGGCCGCGCTGTTTCAGGGCGTAGATCAGGGTGGTCAGGATTCGGGCGCCGGACGCGCCGATCGGGTGGCCCAAGGCGACGGCGCCACCGTTGACGTTGACCTTGGCAGGGTCCACGGCCAGCTCGCGCACGACCGCGCAGGCCTGGACCGCAAAGGCCTCGTTGAACTCGAACAGGTCGACGTCCGCGGCGGACCAACCGGTGCGGGCGAACAGGCGCTGGGTGGCGGGCACGGGCGTCATCATCACCCACTCCGGGGCCAGGCCGGCGACGGCGTAGTCGACGATGCGCGCCAGCGGTTTCAGTCCGAGGTTGCGGGCCTTGTCGGCGCTGCAGACGACCAGGGCGGCCGCGCCGTCATTGATCGTGCTGGCGTTGCCGGCGGTGACGCTGCCGGTCTTCTCGAAGGCCGGCCGCAGGGCGGCCAGCGACTGGGCCGTGCTGTCGGCGCGGGGGCCCTCATCGGTGTCGATCAGCAGCGGCGCACCCTTGCGCTGCGGCACCTCGACCGCCGCGATCTCGTCCTTGAAGCGTCCGGCGCTCTGAGCTGCCACTGCTTTGGCGTGGCTTTCGGCCGAGTAGGCGTCCTGGGTAGCGCGGTCGATCTCGTATTTTTGGGCGACCATTTCGGCGGTCGAACCCATGTGGAAGTTGTTGTAGACGTCCCAGAGTCCGTCGCGGATCATGCTGTCCACCAGCTCACCGTGACCCAGACGCTGGCCGGCGCGAGCGCCAGGGAGCAGGTAGGGGGCGTTGGTCATGCTCTCCATGCCACCGGCGAGCGCCATTTCGAGATCGCCGGCCTTGATCGCTTGGGCCGCGAGCATCACGGCTTTGAGACCACTGCCGCACACCTTGTTGACCGTGAACGCGCCTACCGATTCGGGCACGCCCGCGCCGATCAGGGCCTGCCTGGCGGGGTTCTGGCCCTGACCCGCGGTCAGCACGCAACCCATGATCACTTCTTCGATCTGCTCGGGCGCCACACCGGCACGTGCCAGTGCGGCCTTGGCCGCCTGCACGCCCAGATTGACCGCACTCAGGGACGAGAACGCACCCTGAAACTTCCCGATCGCTGTCCGCGCCGCGGACAGAATGACAACCTCTCCGGCCATGTGACTCACTCCTATTTCCAAATGATGTTCGGGTTTTGGTTTTTGATCTGCAGCGGCTCAGCGGCACTGCTTGCCGATATGGGTTTTTCCGCCCATATAGGCTTGCAGCGCTGCCGGGATCGCAATCCGACCGTCGGCCTGCTGGTTGTTTTCGAGAATCGCGACCAGCGTCCTGCCGACGGCCAGTCCCGATCCGTTGAGGGTGTGGACAAAATCCTTGTCGGACCCGCTCTTGAAGCGGATGCGCGCCCGGCGAGCCTGGAAATCCGTGAAGTTGGAGCAGCTGGAGATCTCGCGGTAGGCATTCTGGCCAGGCAGCCAGACCTCCAGGTCGTAGCAGCGCGCGGCGGCGAAGCTGATATCGCCGCTGCACAGGCCGACGACCCGGTAGGGCAGTTCCAGCCTGCGCAAGATCTCCTCGGCGTCGGCGCGCAGTTTCTCCAGTTCCTCGCTGGAAGTTTCCGGCCTCACGAATTTGACCAGCTCCACTTTATTGAACTGGTGCTGGCGAATCAGGCCGCGCGTGTCGCGGCCATAAGAGCCCGCCTCGCTGCGGAAGCAGGGCGTAAAAGCCTGGTAGTAGATCGGCAGCTGGGCACCGTCGAGGATCTCGCCGCGGTGGAGGTTCGTGACCGGCACCTCGGCGGTGGGGATCAGGTAGTAGTCGGAGCCCTCGAGGCGGAAGACGTCCTCTTTCATCTTGGGGAACTGACCCGTGCCGAACATGCTGTCGGCATTGACCATGAACGGCGGCAGGATCTCGAAATAGCCCTGCTCTTGGTGGACATCGATCATGAACTGGATCAGGGCGCGTTCGAGCTGAGCGCCCTCGCCGCGCAGCACGCAAAAGCGGGTGCCGGTGATTTTGACCGCGGTTTCGAAGTCCATGATGCCCAGGGCCGTGCCCAGGTCGACGTGATCGCGAACCTCGAAATCGAAGCTGCGCGGCGTGCCCCAGCGGGCGACTTCGACGTTGTCGTGCTCGCTCTTGCCGAGCGGCGTATCCTCGTGCAGCAGGTTCGGCACCCAGGAGACCAACTCCTCATAGTCGCGCTCGACCTGGGCCAACTCGCCCTCTAGCACTTCGATACGGGCATTGACCTCACCCACCCTGGCCTTGAGCTCGTCGGCGTTGCCGCCACTGCGAATCACTTGGCCAATCTCTTTGGAGGCGTTCTTTTTCTCGTTTTTCAACGCATCCGATTCGGTAATCAACTCGCGACGGCGTACGTCCAGCTGGGCAAAGCGGCCCAGGTCCAGACTGTTGCCCCGCGCTTTCAGCGTGGCTTCGACCCGCTCTGGCTGGCTGCGAAGAATTTTTACGTCGATCATTATGTATACCCCAAAAACTCAGCTGCAACCGCTCCGCGGTCCTCACAAAACCTAAAGCATAGCCTATTTCCCAGTTCCCGTCAGCACCCAAGCGCGTGGCTGATCGAGGTCGCAGCCCCCGGCCTTGCAGCCCTCGCCTTTTCCGCGAAATAACCTGACCAACCGGCCCGCCTTTGCTAAAATCGACTCGGGATCAGCTTGCCCATCCAGCACCCAGGAACCCTGAGATGACGCGCTTTTTGATGAGTATCGGTTATGTCTTGCTCGCGGCCGGCCTCGTCTGCTTCTTTGCCTTTGGCCTGTCGGGTCGTGCGGCACACCCCTTCCTCCTGCCTGCCTGTTTCCTAACCACCATGCTCAGTCTGCTGTTTTTCAACCTGCCAGCCGTGCTCGCGAGACGTCGGGATCAAGCGCGGCGTGAAAAATCGTGCCAAGATCTTGGCACGGACCCGGCGCGGCAAAATCGGCAACAGTCTTTTCTAGGGAAACCTGATATTATTGTAAATAGCCAACGAGACGGCAGACAGACGGGGACCCATGGGCGCAACCTCCACTAATCGATTGCCAAGATCGCACCACACCACTGTTCTGCTCGCCCTGGGCTGTTTGACGCTCTTTGCGTTTGTGTCCGAACAGGAAGCGCCCGAGGACCGCACCAAGGAATATGCCTTGAAAGCATCCTGGTTGACCAAGTTCATTAAATATGTGGAGTGGCCCGCTGCTGGCAGCGAGGAACCCATCGTCATTGGCATCCTCGGCACCGACCCCTTCGGCAGGCTGTTCGAGCCCGTCGAAGGCAAGCCTTTTCTCGGGCGGACCTTGGTGATCCAGCGCTTTGGCCCCTACCAGCCGGGCATGAGCTTGGCCAAGTGCCAGCTATTGTTCATCGCCGAGTCGGAGCAGGCACACCTCGACCACATCCTCGTCGAGCTCCACCAGCGACCGGTGCTGACGGTCAGCGAGTTCCGCGGCTTTGCCGATGCCGGCGGCGTCATCAATTTCCTGCCCATCCGCCGCGACCACATACGCTATGAAGTCAATCAGGGCCAGGCCGAAGCCATCGGGCTGAGAGTCACTAGCCCGCTGCTGCGCTATGCCGATCGGATCATTGCGGAAAGTCAGACCCAGCGGAGGGCACCTTGATTCGCGCGGCCTTCAGAAACATGACCATCGACAACAAGTTGATGGCGATCATCATGGTCACCAGTTCGGCCGCGCTGCTGCTGGTCACCCTGGCGATGATGCTGCTGCAGATCCTCTCCTACCGCGATCAGGTCAAGCGCGATCAGGAGGCCTACGCCGCCATCATCGGCGCCTCTTGCGTGCCGGCACTAGACTTCGAGCAGCCCCGCGACGCCCAGTTAATTCTCGAGGGCCTGGCCCAGAAACCCTCGATATCCTTCGCTGGGATTTACAATGTCAACCACGAGCTGTTTGCCGCCTATCGCAGAGTCGACCTGCCCTCCAATTTCGTGCCCTCCTTTCACGCCGACAAGAACGAGTTCGCCGATGAACGCTATTACCTCTACCAACCGATCCTCTCCCAGGGCGAAGTCGTCGGCACCATTGCCCTGATCACCGATTTGGGCGAGATGCGCAACCAGCTCCAGCGCAATGTCCTGTTGCTGTTGCTCGTCCTCGTCTTTGCCTGCTTTATCGCGTTCCTGATCTCGACCCGCTTGCGCCGCGTGATCTCCGAGCCGATCATGGAGCTGGCCGAAATCACCGACAAGGTCAGCCACGATCATGAGTTTCAACGGCGTGCGCCGGAACGCGGCGGCGACGAGATCGGCACCCTCGTGCGCGGTTTCAACCAGATGCTCGACCGCATTCAACAGCAGAGCATGGCTCTGGAGGACGAAAAGAAAGCCCTGCGCGAGTCGGAGAAGAAGTTCCGCGGCATCTTCGAAAATGCCACGGAGGGCATTTTTCAGGTCACCCGCGAGGGAAAATTCATCACCGTCAACCCCGCCCTTGCCGGTCTGCTCGGCTATCGCAGTCCCGAGGACTTGCTGACCTCGATCGGCGACAGCCCCCGCCTCTATGCCGACGAAAACGACCGTGCCCGCTTCCTCGAGCAGCTCAAGGCGCGCGGCTATGTGCGCGATTTCGAGACCCAGCTGCTGCGCCGTGATGAAACGCCGATCCACGTCTCGATCAACGCCCATCGGGTCCGCGACCAACACGGCAAGATCCTGTTTTACGAGGGCACCATCCAGGATAACACCCAGCGCATTCGCGCCGACCAACTGGCAGCCGCCAAGGAGGCCGCGGAGTCCGCCACCCAAGCCAAGAGCGCGTTTCTGGCCAACATGAGCCACGAGATCCGCACGCCCATGAACGCCATCATCGGGTTGACCAACCTGCTGCTGGGTCAGCCGCTCGACAACAAAACCCGCGACTATTTGGGCATGATCAACGACGCCTCCCACTCCCTGCTCGACCTCATCAACGACATTCTCGATTTCTCCAAGGTCGAGGCTGGCAAACTCCAGCTCGAATCCGTCGATTTCTCTCTGGTCGAAATCTGTGACCACATCGCCAATATCTTCCGCACGACCACTTCCCTGAAGAACATCGAGTTGCTGTTCCATGTCGACAGCAACGTCCCTGGCCGCCTCAAGGGCGATCCCCTACGGCTGACCCAAATCCTCACCAACCTCATCAATAACGCCATCAAATTTACCTCCCATGGCGAAATTGTCGTGCGCATTTCTCAGAAAACCATGGAATACCCCTTCCATATGGTCAGCTTCCAGATCAGCGACACCGGCATCGGCATTCCCCAGGACAAAATGGCCAGCCTGTTCGACTCCTTCACCCAGGCCGATAGTTCCCACAGCCGCAAATACGGCGGGACCGGCCTGGGCCTGGCCATCTGTCGCGATCTGGTGCGCCTGATGGGCGGCCAGATCGAGGTCGAGAGTCGGCCCGGCAAGGGCACGACCTTCCGCTTCCACCTGCCCCTCGAGCGCGGCCTCGAGGGTTCCGCCAGCTACCATCGCGTCTTTCCCGACCAGGACGTGCTGCTGGTCAACAGCAACGCCACGGCCCGCGACCTGCTGGCTCAGATGCTGGCCGAGCAAGGATTCCGCGTTGCCACCAGCGCCAGCTTGAGCGACGCCGAAGCCAACCTGATGCGCCTCGACCGGCCCAGCCTGCTGATCCTCGACTGCAACGACGGATTTGGCGAAATCCTAGAATTCGTCGGCCGCGCCCGCGCCCGTTTCACCCGCGAGCACTTGCCGCTGATCCTGACCGCCAGCCTCGAACAGGCCAGCCTCGAACAGCGCGCCCGCGAGGCTGGCGCCAACGCCTTCCTGATCAAACCCGTCACCCAGTCGATTCTGCTCGATGCCATCATCGAGGTCTTCAAGACCGATTACCTTTCCAGCCTGGGCTCCGCGCCGCGCCAGGACTGGCAGACCCAGACCCCGCAACACATCCGCGGTGCCAAGATCCTGCTGGTCGAGGACAACGAGGTCAACCGCATCGTCGCCTGCGACCTGCTGCGCGGTGCCGGCCTCGAGGTGATCGCTGTCGACAGCGGCCAGGCCGCACTGCGGGCCATCGCCGACGAGGTCTTTGATGCCGTGCTGATGGATATCCAGATGCCTGACATGGACGGCTACCAAACCACCGAGCAGATTCGCGCCAACCCCAAACATTCCGACCTGCCGATCATCGCCATGACGGCCCACGCCCGCAAAGACGACCGCGAGGCCTGCTTGGCCCGCGGCATGAACGACCACGTCTCCAAACCCATCAACCCCACGGCTCTGTTCAAGGCCCTGGCGCGCTATGTCGCCGTGCCTGCGCGCTTGGACCTGTTTGAAAAGCCCTGGCAGCCCAGCTTGTTGCCAGACCACTTGCCTGGGATCCACTTGCCCTCCGCCGTCGCCCGCATTGGCGGCAACGAAGCGCAACTGCGTTTGGCGCTGTTGCAGTTTGTCGAGGGCTTTGCCGATGCACCCACGCGCCTTGCCGAGGCGCTGATGGACGGGCGCTGGGACGATGGCGTCGCCCTGGCCCATGCGCTCAAGGGGACGTCTGGCAACCTCAGCGCCCGCCAGCTTCACTTCCTCGCCGGCGTGATCGAGCGGCAGTTCACGGATCGGGAGCAGGCCATCGATCTTGAACCGCTGCGCCGCGAGCTCGAGCAAGTCGTTCAGGGTATCGAGACCCTGCGTGAGCTGGGGGGCAGCACCACCAAGGTGACCCGCTTCATCCCGCTCGAGCTGGGTCTGCGCGAATTGGGCAACCTGCTCGACGCCAACGACTTCGATGCCGAGGACAAACTCGAATTGCTGATCGAGTCCCACCGCAACGGGCCCGTCGGCCCCGACCTCCAGGCCATGCTCGAGAGCTTGCGGCGTCTGGACTACCGCGATACCCGCAACCAATTAAAGGGTTTGGCCGATCGCCTGCGCATTCAGCTTTAAACCAGGGGAGGAAACATGCACGCCGAACGGGAGCTCAAAGCCCGGATCATGGTTGTCGAGGATAACCCCACCAACGCCCGCTTCCTGGCTCGCGGCCTGTCCGAATATTTCCGCATTACCCTGGCCGTTACCGGCACCGAGGCGCTGGACCTGATCAGGCACTCGGCCACGCGACCGGATCTGATCCTGCTGGACGTCATGCTGCCCGACATCAGCGGACACCAGATCATCACCCGCCTCAAGCAGGATCCGGCGACCCGCGCGATCCCGGTCATCTTCATTTCCGCCATGGACGACGAGAGCGACGAGGCGCGCGGTCTGGCCTTGGGCGCAGCGGACTACATCGTCAAGCCCTTCAGCCTGCCCTCGATCCTCGCCCGCATCCGCGCCCACTTGGAACTGGCGCGTCTGCGCGGCGGCCTCGAGGCGCTGCGACCCGCGCTCGCCGCCCGAGCTTTCGACGAGGCCGCCTGGCACCAGCTGGCCAGTCTGTTGGAATGATGCGGCCGCGCCTCGATCTGAGCCTGGTGGCGATCACGGACTGCCGCGCCGGCGCTGACCCGCAGGCGACCCTGGCATCCCTGATCCGCGGCGGCATCACCGCCCTGATGGTGCGCGAGAAGCACCTCGGCGACCCGCAGCTGATTGACCTCGCCCGTCCCCTGGCCGCGCTCTGTCGCCGCCACGGTGTGGGTTTTTTGGTCAACCGCTCCCTGGTCGCGGCCCAGGTCCTGGCTGCGGATGGCCTACACCTGGGCTTCGACGCGCCAACCCTGGCCGAAGCCCGCGCTATGCTTGGGCCCGTACCCTTCCTGGGCGTCTCGGCCCACGCCGGCGACGACCTGGCCGCCCTGCACGCGGCCGGTGCCGACTACGTCACCCTCTCGCCGATCTTTGCGACCGCCTCCAAACCCACCAGCCCGGCGCTCGGCCTCGAGGCGCTGGCGCACGCCTGCCGCCACCGCCTGCCAATCGTGGCCCTGGGAGGCATCACGCCCACTAACGCCGCCGCCTGCCGCCAGGCCGGCGCGGTCGGCATCGCCGCCATCGGCGCCCTCTGGACCGCCCCCGATCCCGAACGCGCGGCCCGCGCGATGCGCGTTCCCAAGGACTAGCGGCCCAAGTGGGGCCGACCGCCGGTCGGCCTCTCAGGTGGGAGTTCAACGGGACCGATAGAAGGAGACGACCCAAAGTGGGGCCGACCGCCGGTCGGCCTGTAGGGACGGAAGTTCAACGGGA
>CAYRFM010000016.1:73464-84538 GCA_964423555.1 uncultured Holophagae bacterium
CCCAAAGTGGGGCCGACCGCCGGTCGGCCTGTAGGGACGGAAGTTCAACGGGACCCAAAGAAGACCCAAAGTGGGGCCGACCGCCAGCCGGCACATGAAGATCAAAGGGTTGAGCTTGACCTCACTTTTCCCGACTCCGTGAACCATACGCGTTCCCGGCAAATCCGAACTGCCGGGATCGCCTGGCACCCCGAATGGCAGATCGTTCATCCATCGTCTCAGGCCAAGCCCAGGTATTTCAGCCCCATGGTGACGGGGATCTCCTTGGGCCGTTGCTTCTCGATTTCGAGCATGAACGTCTTGAGTCGGGACGCCAGCTTGAGGCCGCGATCGGCGCCGACCAGCTTCTCCATGATCATCCAAGCGAGCAGCCACTGGTCGGGGAACTGGGTCAGCAACTGCTCGCCCAGGTTTTCGTAGATCGGCAGCGCCTTGCTGATCGGCTTGTCTGCGACCGCCGCGAACTCGCGGTAGTGGCAGAGCAGGCGTTCGCTCGTCGCGCTGTGGCGCTTGCGCTTGGGGAACAGGTCGCCGCTGAAGCGGGTTTCGGGCCAGTAGCTGGGGTCGGCGGCGCCTGCGTAGGCCGAGGGCACCGATTCGCCAATGGCCAGGTCGTAGTCGCCCCAGGCGGGGTCAAACAACAGGCGATCGCCGAGCGTGACCCGACAGTCCTGGAAGGTCAGCAACAACAGGTTGCCATCGCGGCCTTTTATCGAGTGCACCAGGTTGCCCTCGACCCGCACGCCCGACTGATAGACCAGCGTCACCCGCGAGCCGGGGCCTTTGTAGTTGTAGCGGCCCAGGTCGTACTCGCTCAGGGTCGAGAGCGAGGTGCCGTCGGCTAGACGACCGAGCGGGGAGCCGAAACCGTCGGCGTGGCGGTCGCGGCCGTGACGGTCGAGGATGCGGTCGTCCAGCGCCAGCGCGCAGGGACCGCTGAAGCGCAAGTAGTCGGGCGCCTCGCCCAACAGTTCGCCTAGCACGCCGATCACCTGCAGGCCGTTGTTGAGACACAGCGTGCCCACCTCGCCGCTGGCCTGAAAGCGCTGCAGCGCCAGCTTGCCGCCGACGCGGAAGGCGAAGTCGGCCGTGACCTGGTCGAGGAGCTCGTCCAGTTGGGCGAAGTTCTCCACCACAAACAGTTGCGGCTGGCGTTCGGTGATGTCGTAGTCCGTCTCGACGCAGCGCGCCCGCAGGCGCAGCTTGCGCACTTCCGGCAGGTGCAGCATGATGCTCTCCGAGATCGAGGAGAGGATACCCGCGCCGTAACTTTTGTAATCATGGGGGGTGCCGATCAGGCCGTACTCCACCGTCCACCAGTGGAGCCGAGTCAGGAACGTCGCCTCGGAGGTGTAGCGCACGTTGTCCAAGGCCGCCAGCAGTCGCTCGTCGGCCTGGACCAACTCTGCCGCCGTCGCGGAGGTGTTTTCCTTGAGATCTGAAAGCACACGGATCGCCTCATACACCCCAAAATCCTCGCGAGAGGCGAAGGCCATGCGGCCCAGGCGACCGAAGCGGGTGAGGAACGCGCGGTAGGTGGGATCGGGGATGATTGGGGCATGACCTGCCGCTTCATGGATGATGTCGGGGGCCGGCGTGTAGGCCAGGTGGTCCCAGGTGCGGATCGGCGCATTGATCGCCAGAATCCCTAGCGCCTGGAATTCTTGAAAGGCGCGCGGTGGGATGAAGCCATAGACGGCGACCGCGCCCCAGCCAAACTCGCTCAGGCAGCGATCCATCTCCTCGACCCGCGGGATGCGGTCAATCGAAAGACCCGTCTGGGCCAAGCCCTTGACGTAGCTCTCGTGGGCGCTGTGCTTGAGCTGGTTGAAGGCCTGCAACATCGTGAAGCGCCAGACGGCTTGGTCAATCTCGTCATAAGCGTCGTAATCCTGCACCACCACAAATTCGCGTAAATGGGCCGGTACGCGATCCAGGGTCTGACTGTTCATCGTTTGCCTCCTCTCACCACAGAACCTATATATCACGGGCTACGCGTCATCGCGGCAAAAATCGCTGTGCGGGAAGGAGGAACCAGAGCTTCGTCATGGAAGCCGCAAGAATTAAACCACGGCAGGCACGCACGGAGGGGGGACAAGCTTTCGTTCCGTTTGATCTGTGTTTTCCCTGGTTAAAAACCTCATGCCGCCAAAGACCCCACCAAGTTGCGGTTGACCGCAGGGACGAGAACATTGGATGATGGGCCTTTGGAGGTGGTCACGTGCTGCATTTCATCCTGGACATTACGAGCTTCGGGTTCAAGGTCGCCTTGGTGACCGGGGCCTCCGTGCTGATCATTGGCTTTCTGATCAGTCAGTTCCGCCGCGACCAAGGTGCCGGTTTTGGCAGCCTGACCGTGCTCTCGCTCAGCGAGCATTACCGCGAGATGCGCATGCAGCTGTTGCGTGCCGTGACGCCTTCCAAGGAGTTCAAGGCGCTACTCAAAGCCGAGAAGCGCGCGCAGGAAGGTCGGGAAACCGAGCGCAAGCGCGGCTACGTGATCCGTTTCGACGGCGACCTGGCCGCCACGGCCGTGAGTGAATTGCGCGAGCAAGTTTCGGCGCTGCTAGCCGTGCTGCGCGCGGGTGACGAGGTCGTGCTGCTGCTCGAGTCCTCCGGCGGCCTGGTCCACGATTACGGCCTGGCCGCGGCGCAGCTCGCCCGTCTGCGCGAGGCCGGCTTCCGCCTGACCATCTGCGTCGACAAGGTCGCAGCCAGCGGCGGCTACATGATGGCCTGCGTCGCCGACCAGATCCTGGCTGCGCCCTTCGCCGTCATCGGCTCCGTGGGGGTATTGGTCATGGTCCCCAACTTCAATCGCCTGCTCAAGAAGTTCGATATCGACTACCTGGAACTGGCCGCCGGCGAGTACAAGCACACGCTCTCCACGCTCGGCGAGATTACCGAGAAGGGCCGCGCCAAATCGGTCGAGGAACTGAACACCACCCACCAGCTGTTCAAGGACTTTATCCGCCGCTATCGACCCGATCTGGATGTCGACCGCATCGCGACCGGCGAGGTCTGGTACGGACTGGGCGCGCTGGAGCTCAAACTGGTCGACACGCTGCGCACCTCCGACGACTATTTGATCGAGATGATTCGCGACTGCGACCTCTACCGGCTCGAGTACGAGGCCGAGAAGACCCTGCGCGAGCGCATCACCTCCGTGCTCAGCAGTTCCGCCGAACAGACGCTCAGCCGGCTATGGGCCAAACTCGAGCGGCGCCGTCATCCCGGCGGTGCCTGAACCCGCTGTTGCGAAGCGAATTTCCCAGCGCCCCGGCATTCCCTGCGGCGCGGTTTATGCTAATATGCGACAGGTAGGTAGCCTTTTCTGCCGAACCCATTGCAAGCGAGGAGACCGATGAGACACGCCACCGCCAGGGACATCATGACCAGCAACCCTGCCATGGTCAGGGACAACCAGTCGATCGCCGAGGTGCTGGCCCTGTTCAAGCGCCTCAACATCACCGGCGCGCCCGTCCTCGACGAGAGCGGCAGTCTCTGCGGCCTGGTTTCCCTCAAGGACATCGCCTTCGACGCGCTCTGGCATGGCAACAGCCCGCGCGAGGCGGGTCAGGGCTACCAGGTCGGCGCCCACAGCGCGCCGCTGGAACTGCCCGACGAGCTGCATATCCCCAGCAGTCTCAAGGTTTCCGACATCATGACGCCAATGGTCTTCACCGTCCCGGCCGACGCTTCGCTCAACCGCATCGCCGAAGACATGAGCCGCGGTCGCGTCCACCGCCTTGTCGTCATTGAGCACGACCAGGTCGTCGGCATCATCTCGGCGCTCGATCTGCTCAAGGTCATTCGCACCTGCTAGGGCTGTTGAGGAAATTTCCTCAATTCGCGGGCGAGCGCCCAGTCGGACCTCCACAAGGCGTCGAATCCCTTGGAAACACCGGGGTTTTGGCCCGACAGAATTTGGCAGGGTTCTTGATTCCTCCCTGTGGACCGGGCCACCGGCCAAACCCCTCCGGGGAAGGAGACTTCCATGTTGTTCTCGATGCTTGCGATTTGTGCTGACTTCAAAACCGCCGAACTCGAGCGACTGGGCATGATCGCCTGGCCCGAGCGTCGCGACATCGCGCCGTTCCTCCACCAATTGCGCGGCCGCTTCGCCATCGACGAAGCCTTTTTTCTGCAGAGCTGCAACCGCCGTGAGTTCTACTTCTTCCTGCCCCGCCTTGAGGGTGCGCCCGAGTCCTTCGTGCGCCAGTTCTTCCCGTTGCTATCCCAATCCCTGGGCCGCGAGATCAGCCCCAGCTGGTTCCGCATCCACAAGGGCCAGGCCGCCGTGCGCCACATCTTCCGCGTCGCCGCCTCGCTGGAGTCGATGGTCCTGGGCGAGACCGAGATCATGAAACAGATGAAGGACCAACTCGGCGACTCCCAACAGGCCGGCACCAGCGGCCGCCGCCTGCGCACCCTGGTCGAGTCCGCCCTGCGCACCGCCAAACGGGTCCGCAGCGAGACCCAGATCACCCGCAGCGTGACCTCCATGGCCAGCCTGATCCACCGCGCCGTGCGCGACTTCATCGGCGAGCGCCGCGGCACGGTCGTCTTCGTCGGCGCCGGCCACTTCATGGAAACGATCCTGCCGCCGTTCGCGAAGCTGACGAATCTCGATTTTCTCTTCGTCAATCGCAGCGCGCCCACCGAACTGGCGGCCCGCTACGGCGGTCGCGCCCAGAGCCTGCTCGATTTTCTGGCCGAACCTTGTCGCTTCGACGTGCTCGTCTCGGCCACCGCCGCGCCGCACATGCTGTTCACCCGCAGCTGGCTGGAACGTCTAGGCAGGCATCCGCTGCTGCTGGTCGACGGCGCCGTGCCCCAAGACATCGAACCCAGCTGCGCCGAGCTGGCCCATGTGAAAATGTTCGACATCGCCGGCATGGAAGCCGTGCTCTCCGCCAACCGCGCCCGCCGCCAGGCCGAAGTCCCCAAGGCCGAGCCGATCTTCGACGAGGTCCTGGCCGAGCTGACCGAGCGCTGGCGCGAGCTGGACCTGGGCGAAATCCACGCCGGCGTCGCCGCCTACTACGAGGAAACGGCCGAACGCGCCCTGGCCCATCTCTTCAACCAACAGGCCCCCGAACTCGACGAGCACCAGCGCCAGCTGCTCGGCCATTTCAGCCGTAGCCTGGTCAAGCGCCTGGTCTCCGTGCCCGTCCTAGGTCTCAAGGGCGTCGCCCGCGAGCTCGGCGAGGAAGGCGTGCTGGCCTGGAAACGCGGCGTCGCCGCGGGTTCGCCGCTGTTTGGGTGATCTGCTTGCCCGTCTCGACCTAGAAGGTCGCAGCAAGGCAATTGAGCGGCGCTTCCAGCCATGTTAAGCTATTCCTGAATCAAGCTTCAGGAGGCGACCCATGGCGCATGTATACCCAACCCACGAGGTCACCAACCAGGTCCCGCCGCTCGAGGACGTCAATCCGTTCGAGCTCGACCTCGCCCTCCAAGAGGGGTTGTCGCGCGAGGGCGGCGCCTGGGCGCGTGAACGGGTCAGCGCCTTTGGCGCTTGGGTCGGCTCGGCGGAAACGCTCGAGCTCGGCCGCCAGGCCAATCGCCACGAGCCGGAGCTGCGCACCCATGACCGCTACGGGCACCGTTTGGATCGGGTCGACTACCATCCCGCCTATCACGCCCTGATGGGCCATGCCATCGCCGACGAGGCCCACTGCCTGCCCTGGACCCAGCGCAGGGCCGGCGCCCATGCGGCGCGGTTGGCGATGCACTACCTCCTCAACCACGCCGAGAGCGGCGTCTGTTGCCCCCTGACCATGACCTTTGCCGTCGTGCCGGCACTCTCCCTTGAGCCCGATGTCGCCGCCGAATGGGTGCCGCGCGCCACCAGTGCCGCCTATGACCCGCGCTTCCTGCCGGCGCCGCACAAGCGCGGCAGCACGTTCGGCATGGCCATGACGGAAAAGCAGGGCGGCTCGGATGTGCGCGCCAACACCACGCGGGCGCGCGCCATGGGCGGGAGCGAGCGCGAGTACCTGCTGACCGGCCACAAGTGGTTCTGTTCCGCCCCCATGAGCGACGCCTTCCTGACCCTGGCTCAGACGAATGCGGGCCTGACCTGTTTCCTGGTGCCGCGCTTCCGACCCGACGGTAGCCGCAACGCCATCTTCATCCAGCGCCTCAAGGACAAGGTCGGCAACCGCAGCAACGGTTCGAGCGAGATCGAGTACGGCGAGGCCTGGGCCTTGCGGGTCGGACCCGAAGGCCGCGGCGTGCCGACCATCATCGAAATGGTCAACCACACCCGCCTGGACTGCGTCAGCGGCACGGCCGGCCTAATGCGCGCGGCGCTGGTCCAAGCGCTGCACCATGCCCGCCACCGCGCTGCCTTTGGCAAGCGCCTCTGGGACCAGCCGTTGATGCGCAACGTCCTGGCCGACCTGGCGCTCGAGGTCGAGGCCGCGACGGTCCTGCTGCTGCGCCTGGCCCGTGCCTACGACGAAGGCGCCGACCCCGCGGCCCGCGCCTTCGCCCGCCTGGCCACGGCGGTCGCCAAGTTCTGGGTCTGCAAGCAAGGCCCCAACCTGGCCTTCGAGGCAATGGAGTGCCTGGGCGGCGCCGGCTACGTCGAGGAAGGCCCGCTGGGCCGCATCTACCGCGAAATGCCGCTCTGCAGCATCTGGGAGGGCAGCGGCAACGTCATGTGCCTGGACGTCCTACGCGCCCTGGCCCGGGAAAGCGACAGCCGCGACAGTTTCCTGGCCGAACTCGCCCTAGCCCAAGGCTCGCACCCCACCTACGACCGCAACCTGGCCAGTCTGCGCGCCCAGTTGACTGCCCCAATCGAAGAGGCCGGCGCCCGCCGCCTGGTCGAGCACATGGCGCTGCTGCTTCAGGCGGGCCTGATGCTGCGCTACGCCCCGGCCGCGTCCGCCGAACTGTTCTGCGAGAGCCGGCTAAGCGCGCCCTCGCGCCTCTACGGCAGCCTCCCTTCCACCGCGGCGCTGACCGCGATCCTCGAGCGCGCACTGCCGGGGTAGCGACGACCTCGACTGGACAGACCCAAGTCGGAAACCGGGCTGTCCAGCGCACCTGCCAAGGTACCCTTGGTAGCGGAAACCCTGTGGGCATGAATATGTTCCCCTCGTTTCGCGCTTTCTTGCGGTTAGGTCTCGTAGCGTCCCGTGCGTTCTGGTGCAGACCATGCGCACGCGCACGAGCGAAGCGATGAAGCCGCTGGAGTCAGGTCCTATGTCGAGTAAGAAAAAAAGTAAAAAAAATTTTTCCAGGAAGTACCCAATTCTACGGTCTAGTTGGTAGAGAGAAGCGCTTGAATAAGGCTTCTAGCAAAACACCACTTCCCGCCTTTCTGCGTTGAAAGAATACCAGTAATTCATTCTTATAACAAGTGCTTGGTCGAGGCTGAATGGGTCTCTTTAAAGCACTAGTGAAGATCTGAATGGATGATTGGATAGGTGTTCTGCTGCTTGCCAAACAACGCTTCTTGCCAACATTGTTGGCTAACTAAGATCCTCTAGGAGCTTAAAATGGATACTATGATTAATGTTCGCAGAAGTCAGTCTTTCCGTACCGATACCGGTGTCGGTGGTTCTATCAACCAGGACGGTATCGGCACCACCAGCGGCACGCCCCCGAAACCCTGAGCTGGGGTTGCAGGCTCGTCCCTTAGTAGGAGACCCCCATGGAAGACCTCTTTGTTCAATTCTTCAATCAGTTGGATGCTGAAACCCAGCACCTACTGCTCTTTCTCCTGATGATGCGCATGTTTTTGCGCTACCCCGAGAAACCCCAACCTCCTCCCGCCACGGCGGGTCGAAAAAAATCCTGACCCTCCAACAACGCCCAGCCCGCGGAGAAGTGCTGCCTTCTCCGCGGCCCATTTAGGAGTATGTCGTGAATATGAATGCCTTTGGACCGTCCGACGATTCCGACATTGTCAACGCTAAGGCGCGGATCCCCACGCAGCCTGTGTGTCTCGACCCGCTGAAACCCTGGGTCGCTGGTCAGTGAGGCGCAAGGCCCACTCGTTGGCAGAGCTCCGCGATTTCGTTCTGTTCTGCTCCTGGGGGAAGGTGTTCGTAGGCGTGCTTCAGGGCCTCCTCAGCCTCTTTTCGATGGCCCAATTGCCATTGCGAATAGCCCCAATAGCCCATCGAAAGCAGGCGGACCGGATCTCCAGGCTTCAGGAGCTCTTCTGACATCACCCGATTTTCCTCGAAAAGGGATACCGCCTTGGCAGGGTCCTCGAACACCCAGGCTTTTCCCAACAAGAGCCGCGTATGTGCTATTCGTCTCGTCGGGGGCTTATCCCGATCTCGTCGCTCCACCAACACGGTTTCCAAGATGTTGCGCGCACCGGGGCGATTCATTTTCATCAGCGTCATTGCCAAGTTCTCGCCAATATCCAGCCAGGCCGTGGATTGCTGGCCTGGCTGCGTCGACGGCTGTTGCCAAGCGGCCCGCAACAGGGCTTCGGCCGGTAGCAACCTGTTCTGGGCGAGGAGTACCCGTCCCTGGTTGTTGCGGGCCATGAGCGTGTACTCGTGGTTCGGTCCCAAGACCTCCGTGAAACCCGCGGCGGCCTGATTGGTCAGCTGCTCCGCCTCCTTGTACTTGCCGACTCGCAGCAGCAGTTCGCCCAAGTTATACCGTGAAATGATCGTGTTCACGTTTTTGTCGCCCAATTGACTCTCGCGAATCGCCAGAAGCTTGCGGTGCATATGCTCCGCCCGGGCGAAATCTTCTAGTTTGTCGTAAGCGTTGGCCAGGTTGTTGAGCGTGTTGCGTATTTCGTTTACGTCCTCCTGGCCGTAGATGCGCCGCTGCATCTTCAGAATGTCTTCATAGATCGCCGCCGCCTCCGCATAGGCCTGGCGGTCGTACACGCAGTTGGCCAACCCGCGCAATGCCTCAACGTGCGCGTTGTCCTGCTCTGAATGGCGTGAGAGCAAGCTTCGGTAAATTTGTTCACTGGCCTCGAGTTGACCTCTTCTGCGCAGGAGGTGGGCGCGCAAGGTATCGGCCTTGAAGGCCAAGGTTGCATTGCTAGGGTACCTGGCCAAGACCTCGAGCCAGGTACCCGTCTCATCCCAGCCGCCTTTGAGGTACCACACTTCGGCCAACTCGAAGCGCAGCGCTTGGTTCATCTCACTGTCGACGGGGTAGAGTGCCTCGCGGATCGTCAGAGCGGTCCGCAGGTGAGCCTCGCTCTTGTCGTATTCAGTCAAGCCTTTGTAGGTCTGCCCCAATAAGGTATTGAAATCCGCGCGGATTTCTGGCCTATCCGCAAATTGTTCGGCGGTTTGGCGGCTAATTTGTTCGAGGGCCGCAACGAGCGTGATGTCTTTGGCGGCGTACTGATGGTTGGGGTCTGGTCGTGAGAGGACTTCGGTCAGAAAGTCGTAGATTGCCTGAAATCGCCGAGTCTGGTGCTCGGCCTGGTTGCGTGATTCGCGCATCTGCAACATCGACCAGGTGGAGACGCCTGTCGAGGCGAGCAGCAGGAGCCCACAGAAACTCAATATGAAGAGGAGTTTGCGGTGACGACGCACGAATTTTCCAATCAAGTAGCCAGTCGTCGGCGGTGCCGCGGAAACCGGGCGCCCCTCGAGGTAGTTGTGCAGGTCCTGCGCCAGGAGCAGAACGCTGGCATAACGGTGCTCAGGGTTTTTGTGTAGGCCTTTGGCGAGGATCCAGTCCAGATCGCTGTGCAAGTTGGCGCGGTCGCTGGCAGACTGCGGGCGTTCTGCCAACGCGCTGCTCAGCAGCGGCGGGTCCGTTTCACGGATGAGCCGCAGCGATTCTTCCAAGCTGTTAGGTTCGGCAGCCGCGAGGAGCAAGGGGGGCCGACCCGCTAGCATTTCGTAGAGTACCGCGCAGGCGCTGTATAGGTCGCTGCGCGAATCCACATCTCCATCAAGGCCGCGGGTTTGTTCGGGGCTCATATAGGCGAGTGTGCCCAAGAGGCCGAGATTGCCCGCCAGAGTGGCTGGGCTAGCGGGAACCGAGGCATTGCGGGCAATGCCGAAGTCGATAATCTTGAGCTGCTCACCACCGTCTTGTTCGCGAACCAATATGTTGGAGGGCTTCAAGTCGCGATGGATCAAGCCCTTGAGATGAATATGACTCAGCCCATGACAGAGCTGTAAAAACAGCGCGATCCTTTCATTGGGATGGAGCTTTCGCGCTTGGCAGTGGTGCGTGATCGGCAGGCCGGGAAAATATTCCATCGAAAAATAGGGCACGCACTGCTCGCTGTGGCCGACCTCGAAGATCCGCGCAATCGCGGGATGACTGAGGCGAGCAAGTGCCTGGGTTTCAAAGTCGAAGCGTGCTCTGGCACTGGTCGATGCCAACTCGAGGTTCATGACCTTGAGCGCGACCTTGCGAGGGATCGGGGTTCGCTGGTAGGCCAAGTAGACCCGACCCATGCCGCCAACCCCAAGGAGGTCGATGATCTTGTAAGGGCCAAGCTCTGTAGGCCCACCCAACCGTTGGGTGATCATTCCCAGAAAGGTGCTAAGGGCCTCAAAGGCCTCGCGATCGAGGAAGCTATCGTTTTCATCCATGCCCCTCAACAAGGCACGGGCCTCTTGCAGCCAGTCGGGGTGTTCGACCGCTAGGCGCTCCAGCCAGTCAGCATGTTCCTCAGGGGGTAGCCTATCCAATTGATCAAGCATCTGTTCCAGGCGAGCGAGTGTACTCCCGGACATGTCCACCACCTCAGATGTGACAAAGCGAAGTTTCTGCGATGAATGTCCTATGGTACAACGTTTGCCTAAGATCGAGTAGCGTCCAGTTCACATCGGGACTCACTTCGAGGGTGTATTGGCCTATAAACAGTCTAAGTGGTCGTTTGCCTGGCTGCGCCATCTGAGGCTGGTGAGTAAGAGATCACATGATTTAACTTCTTGGGATACATCGCGCTTTGTAATCAGTGTATGGTAGGTCTGGGTGCGCACTTCCTGCTTGCTGGCAAACAGCTTGAAGGCCAGGTTGTGGGGCTCGTCGCTTAGATCGTTGAGTGAGATGATGTTCCTGACTGCGACTGCGCAAATTTGGAATTTGCGCTACAAGCCCTGGTGCGACT
>CAYRFM010000016.1:84638-104108 GCA_964423555.1 uncultured Holophagae bacterium
CCGAATACAGCTGCTTCCTGACTGCGACTGCGCAAATTTGGAATTTGCGCTACAAGCCCTGGTGCGACTTGCGGCCCGTTTGGCAACCATGTCCTGACTGCCAGCAGCGCAACTTTGGACGTTGCACCACATTGCCTGGTGCGATCTTGGTCCCCGAATACAGCTGCTTCCTGACTGCGACTGCGCAAATTTGGAATTTGCGCTACAATCCCTGGTGCGACTTGCGCCCCGTTTGGCATCCAGGTCCTGACCGCGACCAGTGCAACTTCGCCACTCAGCATCAAGCCTCGCGGCGTAGGACAGTGACGCAGTTGGTGACCGCCGAGCCGCCGACGTTGAGGACGACGCCGGTGGTCGGGTTGGGGCGCGATGGCGCCTGGCCGCAAGGCTCGCCGATCAGTTGTTTGTAGAGCATGACGTGCATCGATACCCCCGTCGCGCCGACGGGGTGACCCTTGGCCTTGAGGCCGCCGCTGAGGTTGACCGGGCAGCGGTCCTCGTGGGTGAAGCGGCCGGCCATGTAATCGTGGCCGGCGCGACCGTGCTCGGACAGGCCCAGCGCCTCGGTGCAGAGCAGCTGGTTGACGGTGAAACAGTCGTGGACCTCGGCCATGTCGACGTCCGCGATGCCGATGCCGGCCTCCGCGAAGGCCAGGTCGCGGGCGTGGCGGGCTGCCTCCAACTGGTAGAGTTTGGGGCGGTGTTCCAGGGCGATGCGCTCGACGCTGTGGCCCAGGCCGGCGATGCGGACCTGTTCGGGCCGCAGCGACCGGGCTTGGTCGGCGCGGGTGATGACCAGGGCCGCGGCGCCGTCGGAGACCAGCGAGCAGTCGTGCAGGCGCAACGGGTCGGCGATCAGCGGGTTGCTGCCCGGCCCGTCGTCGGGCAGGGCCATGATGGCGTCGGCGCTGAACAGGCCGCGCTTCTCGGGTAGGCCACCGGGTCCGAAATGGGCCAACGGATTCTTGGCGCCGTTGCGATAGCAGAGCGCGGCGGTGGTGGCCAGCATGCGGCGGTAGGTCTCGTGGTCGAGTTTGTAATGATCGCGATAACTTTTGCCCAACTCGGCGAACAGGCCCGGGAAGGTCATGCCGTGGGAGCCCTCGCTCGGCCAGAAGCTGCTGCAGGAGAGGGCATGGGTCACGCCTTTGGTCGGCAACAGGTTCATCTTTTCGACGCCGATCACCAGGGCGGTGCGGAAACGGCCCGACTCGACGGCATAGATCGCGTTGTAGAGCGCCACCGACGAAGAGGCGCAAGCGCCCTCGGTGCGGGTCATGGGCTTGTGACGCAGGCCCAGGGGGTCGATCTCCGCTGCCAGCGGTGCCACGTGCTCCTGGTTGACGAACAGGGAAGGGGAGCAGGCGCCCAGCCAGACGCCGTCGATGTCCTTGGCCTCCAGTCCGGCATCCGCCAAGGCGCCGCGGCCGGCTTCGACGATCAGCTGGTAGAAACTCTTTTTGTCGACGAGTTCGCCGGTTTCGCGGTTCTTTTCGACAAAGGCGCCAAAGGCGGTGTTGTAGACGCCGGCAATGTGGATCTGTGACATGGATCAGCCTCCCGGAGAAATGGAACGTCGGCTCCATTTTCTCCGGTTTGGGCGATCCGGGCAACCCCGAATGGGATCAGGCTCAGGCGACGAACTTGTAGCCGACCCCGTAGACGGTGGTAAAGAACTCGGGTTGGGCGGGATTCATCTCGAGCTTCTGGCGCAGGCGCACGACATGGACGTCGACGGTGCGGGTGTTGGGTGCCTCGTCGAAGCCCCAGACATGCTGCAGCAGCTCATCGCGCGAGATCAAGGTGCCGCGGTGCTCGATGAAGTAGCGCAGCAGTTGGAACAGGCGGGCCGAGAGCTTGATGTGAGTGCCATCGGCGTAGACGGATGCCTTGCTGAAGACGACTTTGATGTGACCAAAGCTGTAGATGTCCGGCATGCGATTGGGTTTGACGATGCGGCTCGAGCGCCGCAGCAGGGCGTTGACCCGGGCCATCAACTCGGTCGGATCAAACGGCTTGGCCAGATAGTCGTCGGCGCCAATCCGCAGCCCGGCCACTTTGTCAACCACCTGGTTGCGACCGGTCAGCATCAGGATCGGCGTCTCGACACCCTCATTGCGGAGGTTGCGCAGCACATCCAAGCCGTTGCGGCAGGGCAGATTGACGTCCAGAATGATGAGATCGAAACTGGGGTCGGTGCCCTTTTTGGTGCCCATCAGGCCATCACAGGCACTTTCGACCTTATAGCCCTCGGACCTGAGCAAATCGCTCACGATCAGGGTCAGGCTGCTGTCGTCGTCGATCAAGAGAATCTTTTTTTCCATGCGAATAAACCTCCGGCTTCGGTCCGTTGCTTGATAGTGTCAACCGTCGGCAGACTTAGCGTGAACGTCGTGCCTCCGCTTTGGGAGTCGAGCGCGATCTTGCCGCCGTGTCGCCTGACGATGGTCCTGACCATGTTGAGGCCAAGACCCGAGCCTTCGATTCCGGAGGCGCGTGCGCTCTCCGTCCGATAATACGGCTCAAAAATACGGGACTGGTCCGCTGCCGCGATGCCCTTGCCACGGTCACTGACGGCGATGTGGACCTGATTGCCCTCCGCGAAGAGTCGGATGCCCATCCACTGGCCATCCGCTCCATATTTGACGGCATTGGTAATGAGATTGCCAATCGCCGATTTGAGGGCGCGCGTGTCGATCATGACCCGAGGAAGCTCGGGTTCGAGCGACAGATTCACCTCGAACTGGTACTTTTGCAAGAGCCCTAAGTGCTCCTCAACGACGAGGCGCACCAGTTCGGCGGGATCTCGAGATTCCATAAAGTAAGTATTGTCCCGTGACTGTGCGCGGGCGTGCTCCATGACGTGGTTGACCATCTCCTGCAGGCGCGACGACTCGGTGCGCATCAGGGCGCCGTACTCGCGCACGCGGCTGGCTTCGCTGACGATGCCGCGCGAGAGATTGAAAGCGGCGGAGCTGATCACGGAAAGCGGTGCGCGCAGGTCATGGGAGAGTCCGGAGAAGTAGGCGAGCTGGCTGTCGAGGGCATGCTTGCTGCGGTGGAACAGGTAGACCGGCAGCAGGAACAGCAGCGCGACGAGCACAGTGGCCGCGAGCAGCACGGCGGCGCGCTGATTGCGCACGCGATTGGCCGCGGCCAGCAGGGAGCCGTCGCGATGGCGCAGGAGCAGCAGCCAGTTGCCGCCGTCGGATTCCAGCGGGGCGAGCGGGTCCTGCACGACCTGCAGGTAGTGGCTGAGCGAGAACAGCGGCAAGGCCAAGTCGTGGGGTGTAAGATCGGCCGCCGCCAGGTCGCTATCGGAGCGGTAGAGCAACTTGTCGGGGCGGTCGCGGGCGACGATGCCCAGCTTGAAGACTTCTTGGGTGCCTTGCAGCAGGTGGGTCCGCGCCAGGTCGGGGACCATGTGGCTGAGCAGGTAGTTTTGGTTGATCGTCAATAGCACCCAGGCGCGACTGGACTCTTCGTTGTTGCGGCAGGGGATGACCAGACCAGCACCGCGCGCCTGCAAGGGCAGGGGATCAGGTGAGCGGGGATTGGCGGCCAGCCGTTGAAAGGAGTCCTCCAGCGACTGCATGCCGGCGGGCCAGGCACAGGGCACCAGCGCGTTTTCCCAGGGCAAGTACTCTCTAACGCCCATCTGGCCCTGATCGAGGGTCAGAAAGTAAATGCGGTCGAGCAGATTGTTGTGGTTGACACGCTCATTGAAGACGTCGTAGCAGGATTTCAGCCGTGCCTCGGCGGCTTGGGGCGAAGTCGTCGCGATCTGAAATTGACTGTAGAGATTGGCGATTTCCCGGTCGAACTCGTTGCGAAAGGCTTCCGCCGCCTGGGAGACGGAGCGCAACATCAGGTTCTGGTCCGTGTCCCGCATGCGGTTGAGCCAATCCAGCTGGTAGGTCGTGAAAACAGCGAGGACCAGGGCAAACAGCACGGGGCCGAGGTATGTGAGTGCGCTTTTGGGTATACCTATATTGAATGACTTCATGATGCGGGACTCCGATCGGAGGGGTGGCAGACGAACGGTTCGTGGGATCCGGCGTAGCGAAGCGAAATTTTTAGGCCCTTCGTTCCAAACTCGAAATATATAACGAGGGAGGCCAGCGATTCTCCCAATTTTTTTGCAGATGTCACAAAAGAAAATGGGAATCGGCTGGGTGTGAGGCCCCAACGCGCCGCTATGGAAGCTACTGCAAATAGTTTGCCATCGCCCCAACCGGTGGTAACCGCTGTCGCGCCTGACCACTTGACCGGCGTCGATCGAGTCGGTTTGGGTCCGCTGACGCGAAAAGGGTTCGTCAAGCGCCGATGGAGCGCATGATGGTGCATTCGGAAAATGCGCAATGGAAGGGACCACCCTGATTCTTGATGAAATACGCCAGCTTGGGGCGTCATACTCTCTTACGCGTAACTGTCCACAAAAAATGCCCAGGTGAAAGATTTTATTAACAGGATTCGAACCTGCTGTCTCTCGTCGCGGTAACAAAATTGCGGGCAGCGTCCTCGGTCGGTCACCAAGGGCAGCCGCGCCCAGGTCCCTGAACCCCACCTGGGCTTTCTACGTAAAAGCATCCCAGACTGCGGTCCGTGCGTCCCACGCTGGTGTCGGCAGCGGATTCCGCTCCGGGGCCTGGGCCCTTTCAGTTACAATAGCCTGAAGAGTTTGCCAAGGGGAGCGCCAGCCATTTCCTCGATATCAGATGAATCCAACCGACCTAGCGAGCGCGACATCGAGCAGTTGTTCGCCCAAGTCCGCAAGAAGATCTGGGTGTATGTCTTACAAAAAGTCCCGCCCCAAGAGGCGGAGGACGTCTTTCAGGAGATCTGCCTCCACGGTTTCACCAAGATGGACAAGCTGCAGGATCGCGAAAAGTTCTTGCCGTGGATCTTCGCCATCGCCAAACGCCGTGTGCTGGACTTCTACCGGGCGAAATACAGCCACCCGCCTACGGTTGGCGAAGATCAATTCGAATTCAGTTCGATAGAAGATGCATCTTTTTGCCAGGACGAGCGACTTGATATGAAAGAGCTGCGGAAGTGCATTCTGCGGCTCAAGGAACCCTATCGCGAGGTGGCGCTCTTGCACTTCGTGGTGGGGCTGACCTCGCCGGAGATCGTCAAGATCCTCGACATCAACGAGAACACGATCAAGAGCCATATCGTGCGGTCGCGGCCCATGATCCACAAGTGTATGCAGAGAAAGGGCAAATGAGGTTGAACCATGGGTGTAGATGAGTTGGAGCGCTTGCTCGGTCAATTGGAGCCCGAGGAGCTCGAGGCGCGTTACGGGTCACAGCTCGATCCCGAGGCGCAAGCCGCGTTTGCCGCCTTCAAACGCACCTGCGCGCAATTGAACCAGCTGGCGGATCATGTCGCGGCCACCGTGCCGCCGATGCCCGTGCCCCGTCGCAGCAAACCGCTGCTGCGGCTGCTCGGCCAACCCCTGTCGCTGCCCGCCTGGAGCGTGCCGCTCGCGGCCGCCGCCATGGTCTGCCTGGGCCTGCTGCTGCCCCGTGCGACGCCGGCGCCCGCGCTACCGCAACCGCACCAGACGGTCGTGCCGGAACTGGCGACGGTTCGCGCCGACCAGGTACCGGACACGGCGATCGAGACAGCGCGCATTGCCGACGCCTTCGTGGCGCGCGCCAAGGTGCTGCAGGAGCGCCGCGAGTTTGCCCTGGCCTGGAACGACTACCTCTCGGCCCTGGCCTTGGCACCCGCAGACGGAACGCCCCAGCGCGATCGCCTGCTCGAGGAGCTGCAGATCATCGCCGAATCCCTCAAAGACCAGGACAAACTGCAACAGGTGACGGCGCTGCGGAGCGCGGCACCCTAAGCACCGCCTGGTGCCGATTCTGCCCCGAGCGGTAAGCGTTGTGCGACCGCGAGCTTGTCAATCGCCGAGCAGCACGCGCAGCGTCTCGGTGTGGCGTTTGAGCTCCAGGTCGCTCTGCTTGCGATAGCGTTCCGGCAAGAGGTCGGGGTAGCTGCAGTGCTGGGCCGCGATCACTTCTTGAAACTCGCGTTGGGTGCGGATCGACTGGCTGGCCGACCAGTCGCTCAGCACTGCTAGCGGCGAGACTTCAGGTTTGTGACGGCGCTGGGCCAGGACCTCGGCCACATAGTTGCGAAAGTCGCGGGCCGAGTAGTAATCCGTCTGCTTCAGGATCGGCGCCAGTTCCGTATCGTCCAGGGCGATCTTTTTTCGCTTGAACATGTCCTGCACGAAACGGGCGCGGTCCTCGCCCTCCAGGTCGAAGATCGGCACCTGGATCGGCGCCCGGCTCTTGATATCGGGATCCAGCTTGTCGGGTCGGGAGGTCATCAGCGCCCAAACGACCTTGCCCAGGTAACTGGGGTCGCCCATCATTTTGATGATGTTGCCGGAGAGGCGCTGTTCGGTCTGGTGGGTCTGGCTGCCGTGGATGCTACCCAGGGCCGTGTGGGCCTCGTCGACGAGGATCAGGATCTTGCCAAAGGTCGAGATTTGCCAGCGCAGCAACTCGAAGAACTTGTCGGTCTGCCCGAAATACTGGCCGCGGATGCCGACCAGCTCGATCACGACCCGACCGGAGGCCGCCGCATGGGCCTCCAGCTGGAAGGTCTTGCCGCCGCCGTTGGGACCGCTGACGAGGATCGCCGCCACCGCGGTCTCGGGATCCTCGCAGCGCTCAAAGATTTGGCTGAAGATGGCGTGGGTGCGCTGGTGGCCGATGATGTCGGCGACGCCGTGGCTGGGGTACTTGATGCGGATGATCTCGCCCAGGCGGGCCTGCAGGATCTCGTTGACCTGCTTGACGACACCGTCGCGGCTCAGGGTCTGGCGGCGGCGGTCGGCCTCCTCCATGACGTCGTTGAGCTGGTTGAGCGACAGGCCGGCCGTGTCGCGGGCGTAATTTTTTCGACCGCCCTGGAAGCGCAGGCCCTCAGTCTTGGCGGCGAAATGCTCGATGAAGCGCTGGCGCGCCACTTCGTCGGGCAGGTCGATCTCGATATGGGCGGCGTTGGGCAGAGCCAGGATGGCCTCGTTGAGTTCAGATTTGACGCCGTTCTGCAGCAACAGCAGTTCAGGACCGTGGCGGAAGGCCGGGCCGGTGACCCAGCTGAGGAAGGAGACCAGGCGCTGGCGGTCGAGTTCGGAGAGCCGTGCATAGTCGCCGGCCGGGAACAGGGCCGCGGCAAAGCGGAAGACCACGCACAGCGGCTTGACCTTGTCGCCGCGCAGGCGTGCCGCGGCCATGGCCTCGGCCATGCCGCGCAGCAGGACCAGGGAGGGCAAGGGATTGTGCTTGCTGGTGCGAAGTAGCTCGCGAAACAATTTCTCCCGGGCCGGGGCGACCGGACCGCCGTCGGCGCTCTCGCAGATGTGGATGACCTCGTCCTCGCTGGCCTTGTCGTAGAAGGCCAAACCACCCGCGATATCCATCTGGACCATAAAGAACTTGGTGCCCAGCTCCGCTTGCAGAACCTGCTCGAGAGAGGCGAAATCGCCGCGGCTGGGGCTCTCGAAAAGGCCGTGAATGTCGCCAGTGAGCACGCCGATATTCTTGCGCCTCAGGCCGTAGGCCTCGCCCAGGCGGTCGAGGAACGGCGCCCGATAGCTGTTCTTCGTTTCGCGCGCGCTCACGGGCTTACCTCCTGATCGCGTGTCCACTCCTGGGGCGTGACCGTGCGAAACGCGTCCTTGTGGGTCAGGTCGAAATCGCGGATGTGTTGCGCGTTGGCAGGGTCCAAGCCCTCTCGGCGGATGCTTTGGATCAAACCGGCGATTTCGGGTCCATACTTGAAGGCGCTGGGCTTGGGGTGGGGTGTCGGCGTGCGCACGTCCTTGACGATCTTGGCGCCCTGACCCAAGCCGGCATCGGTGCGGTAGTACTGGCTGAGGACGAGCACGCGCGAACCAAGGTAACAGGCCTCCTCGAGATCGTGGGTCACGAAGAACACCGTCATCGCGGCGGCCTGCCACTGCTCGAGGATGAAGACCTGCATGTCCTGGCGGGTGGAGTCGTCGAGCGCCCCAAAGGGCTCGTCCATCAGCAGGATCTTGGGCTTCTTGATGAGTGACTGGGCGATTGCGACCCGTTGGCGCATCCCGCCGGAGAGTTGATGGGGGTGCTTGTCGCCGTGCTCGCCCAGGCCCACGCGGTTAAGGAACTCCTGGGCCTGCTCGCGGAACTGGCGGCGTGCCCTGGCGTAACGCAACGGCTGCAACCAACGGCCGAACGCCCCAAAGGCCTCGACATCCAGGCCGAAGGCCACGTTGTCGCGCACGGTCAAGTGGGGGAACAGCGAGTATTTCTGAAAGACGATGCCGCGGTCGCGGTCGGGTCCCTCGATCGTCTCGCCATTGAGCGTCACCTTGCCCGAACTCGGGCGTTCCGAGCCAAGGATCATGCGCATCAGGGTCGACTTGCCACAGCCGCTCGGCCCGACCACGGTCACGAACTCGCCGCGGCTGACCTTGAGGTCGATATCGTTGAGCACGCGGTGTTCCTGCTGTCCGTTGCGGTAGGTGACGTGAACGTCCTCGAGATGCAGGAGCGGTTGATCGGTCATGGTTCCTCCTCAGGTGGCAGCCGTGGACCAGGCGTAGCGGCGGTTGACCCAGAAGCGCACGGCCATGTCGGCCGCGAAGGCGAGCAGGCTCATGTAGAGCACGTAGGGAATGATGATGTCCATGGCGATGTAGCGGCGCAGGACAAAGATGCGGTAGCCCAGACCCACCGAGGCCGCCAGCGACTCGCCGGCGATCAAGAACAGCACCATCGCCTTGAAGTTGAGGCGGATCGTGTCCAGCACGCCTGGCATGATTTGCGGCAGCACGATGCGATAGGCGATGGCGAGATTGTTGCCGCCCAAGCTGAAGCCCTTGATCAGCTGTTCGCGCGGGATGGCCTTGGCGCGCAAATAGGTGTCCAAAGCGATGGTCGGGAACACGCCCAACAAGATCAGCGCGACTTTGGAGACCTCGCCCAGGCCAAAGACGATGAACAGGATCGGCAACAGCGCCAGCGCTGGGACCTTGTCGAAAAAGGTCACGAAGCGAGTGAACAACAGCTCCACGTAGGGGAAGGTACCCATGTGCAGGCCCAGCAAGACCGCAAAGCTCAGCAGGCTGAGCGCGATCAGGAAGCGCTTGCCGCTGGCCATGGTGTCCAGCGGCAGCCGATACTCGTCCTGGCGATCGGGCTCGAACGCGGCGCGCTTGAAGCCGTCCAACATCTGGGCGAAGGTCGGCACGATCTGATCGTCGGGATTTTCGGCGTGGCGCACATGCGCGGTATAGGCATAGATGCCGATCGCAAGCGCGAACAGCAGCAAGGGCAGACTCCATTCGGCGAACCGCCCAGGCCGAGCGTTGATCTGGAAAAACTTCATGTTCTACCTCGACTGGTGAACTCGTTGGCTGCCAAACTAACACACGCGGGACGGGCTGGCAAGTCGCTCCCTTGGAAACTCAGTGGCTTGGCCTGGGCAGATCGGTCAGTCTTGGACGGATTCGGTCGTAGAGGGGACTTGCGCACAGCCCTTGGTGCTGTTAAGGTGTGAAACGAGCCATCGCTTCCGTGTTTTTGCCAGAGGAACTATGACCTCGTTACGCGCCCCGTCCTACCAGCTCAAGCGGCCTCCGTTGGAAAACAAGTCCCTTTTTTATGTCGTTTGCGCTTACTTAACCAGCGAGTGGCTTTCGACCCCCGTTGGCCGCTGCGGTCGCGACGCTCACATCGATCATTGCCTAATTCTGAGGTGACACCTATGAGGAACCACATCGCGCTCGTACTCGGATGCCTGCTTGCCCTTGGCTCGAGTGCCGGCGAGCCGGAACTGCTCGAAGCCAAGCCGCTTTATCGCGCCATTGCCCAGCGCTCCGAAAAGATTAAGGACAGTGGGCCCGTCAAGGTGCCGGTCATCACCTGGGGCGGCGACGTGGCGACGATTTACGCCCAAAAGCAGGGGACCTTCAAAAAGAACGGTCTGGATGTGGAGCTGTTTGCCGAAAACAACTTTCCCAAACAAGTGGAAGCTTGCCTAACCGGCAAGACGCCCTACCTGCGCGGCACCATGGGCATGATCAACGCCGCGGCCGAAGCCTTTGCCAAGCAAGGCCTGGACTTGGTGGTCGTCTACCAGCTGACCTGGTCGGCCGGTGGCGACGCCCTGGTCGTGCGACCGGGCATCTCCCAGCCGAAGGACCTCAAGAGCAAGACCCTGGCCCTGCAGCTCTATGGGCCGCACATGGATTACCTGGGCAATATCCTCTCCTCGGCCTCGGTCAGCGCCAAGGACGTCAAGCTCAAGTGGTTTCGCGAGCTGACCCTGCCCACCTACGACCCCGGCAACAAGGTTGTCGATCCCGTCAACGGCTTCATGGAGGACAAGGGCTTGGATGCCGTGATGTGCATCAGTCCCGACGCCATGGCGCTGACTTCCGGCGGCAAGGAGGGCACCGGATCGGAGGGTTCGGCCAAGGGCGCGCGTATCCTCTTGACCACCAAGACCGCCAGTCGGGTCATAGCCGATGTCTACGCGGTGCGCTCCGACTACTTCGCCGCCCACCGCGACAAGGTCGAGGGCTTCGTCAAGTCGCTGCTCCAGTCCCAGGAAGGCTTGGCCGACCTGCTCAAGAACAAGGCCGCCCAGGCTACCGCTTACCAGCAGCTGATGAGCGCCTCCGCCGATCTGCTGCTGGGCGCGCCCCAGGCCGTGCCCGACGTCGAGGGCCTGCTCGGCGACTGCGCTTTTGTCGGCTATGATGGCAACCTTGGCTTCTTCACCGGCCAGGGCACCACCCGCACCATGAAGCAGCTGACCAGTGAGATCCAGCCCTTCTTCAAGGCCCTGGGTCTGATGGACGGCGCCGTCGCCCTCAAGGATGCCGGTTGGGACTACGACAAGCTGGCCCAGGGACTTAAAAACGCCACCAAAAAGGCGCCCAAGGAGAAGCCGAAGTTCGACGCCAAACGGGTCGCCACCAAGATCGAGGAGAAGATCAATGTCGAGCCCACCAGCTGGGCCGATGAGGACACGCTGTTCCAAGTCGAGATCAATTTCGGGCCCAACCAGAGCACCTTCACCGCCGCCGAGTACTCAGCCGACTTCGCCAAGGCGCTCAGCATTGCCCAGACCTACGGCGGTGCCCTGATCGTGGTCGAGGGCCACTCGGATCCGCTGGGCATCCTCAAGGCGCGCGAGAAGGGCAGTCCCGCCGTTGAAATCAACCAAATGCAACAGAGCGCCAAGAACCTGTCGCTGGAGCGCTCCCAGGCCGTGCGCGACAGCTTCCTGGAATACTGCAAAGGCAAGAAGATCAACATCGACGAGTCGCAGTTTGTCGCCGTCGGCCTGGGCGTGACCACGCCCAAGTACAATCCACCGCGCACCAAGGAAGAGTGGGCGGCCAACCGTCGCGTCGTCTTCCGCATCAAGCAAGTGGAAGCAGAACTCTCCGAGTTCTCGCCGCTGCAATAGCGATCCGATTTGCGAGGGCATCCCCATGGACAAACGCGTGTGGTTCCTATTCGGGCTGGTGGCCCTGGTCATGAGCCAGGCTTGTGGCAATCGCCAAAGCTCGACCCCGGTTGTGGAGCACTACGTTGGCGACCTGCCGCCGGAGTGGTTCAGCACGCCCCAGGAGATCAGCCTGGCCGGGGTCCAGAACGGCCTGCCCGAGCTGACGCGCAACTTCTACTTCATCCTCGACGGCAGCGAGTCCATGACCGAAACCACCGGCGCCCAGTGTGGCGGTGATCAGCGGTTCCGCGACAAAATGACCGGCGCTGTCTGGGCGCTGGAGCAATTCATGAAGACGGTGCCCGACGACGTCAGGATCGGCCTCTATGTCTTCGATCGCAGCGGCGAGCGCGAGGTCGTACAACTGGGATTGGCCAATCGCGATGACTTGATCGCGGCCGTGCACCGAGTTCGACCCGGCAACGGCACGCCCCTGGCGGATGCGATCAAGTTTGGCACCCGCAAGCTGGTCCAGCAGTACAAACAGCAACTGGGTTACGGCGAGTACCGGCTGGTCGTGATCACCGACGGCGAGGCTTACAAAATACCCGAAGCCGCCATTTACGCGGCCCAGTTCGGCATTCCCATCTATACTATTGGCTTATGTGTCGGCGCAGATCACCCGTTGCGGCGCTTCTCGGTCTCCTACCGTGCGGCCGATAACTTTGCCGACCTAGCCACTGGTCTCAGCGACACCCTGGCGGAATTGCAAAGCTTCGACGCCGCCAGCTTCGAAGCCCAGCCATCAGGCCCGTGAATCTCCCACCCGTCAACGGCCCCAAAACTGTGAATCTAGGAAGCGAGCGAACTCGATGAAGAAGACGACCCTGGGCTTTTTCCTACTGTTGTTGATCGGCGCGAGTGGGATCCTGGCCTGGAAGTACCTGGCCCCGATATTCTTTGACCGCGAGCTGCTCGCCACCTCGGATGCGGGCGAGGGCGTGAAGCTGCGCATCTGTGGCGACAACTATCTGGGCTACTGGTTCATCAACTCGCCGGAAATGCGCAAGCAGGCGTCGCGCAAGGGCATTAACCTGTCCTTCGAGGACGACGGTGGCAAGTACGCCCAACGCCTGACGCGCTTTAACGAAGGCGCCTACGATTGCATAGTCCTGCCGGTCAACACCTACCTCGAGCAGGCCGCCGCCTATCGCTTCCCCGGCGTGATCGTCGCCGCGATCAGCGAATCCAAGGGCGCGGACGGCATCGTCGGTTTTGCCGATCGACTGCCCAGCGGCAAAATCAACGACCTCAACGACGACAGTTTGCGCTTCGTCTATACGCCCGACTCGCCCAGTTCGTTCCTGCTGGACCTGACCATCAGCGACTTCGACCTGGACCTCTTGCGCCGCAACCAGAGCAACCACGTCCACGTCGACGGCTCGACCGCCGTGCTGGAGCGGGCTCGCAAAAACGAGGGCGACGTCTTCATCCTTTGGGAACCCGACCTCTCGAAGGCCCTGACGCTACCCGGCATGAAGTACGTCTGGGGCAGCGACCGATTCTCCGGCTATATCGTCGACGTCTTCGTCTTCCACCGCGACTTCGTCAAGAGTCAGCCCGATCGGGTGCGCGACTTTCTGGCCACTTACTTCCGCGTACTCTCGACCTACGGCAACAACCGCGACGAGATGCTGGACGAGATGGCCCGCGGCAGCGGCCTCAAAAAGGATGCCGTGGCGGCGATCACCGACAAGATCGACTGGCTGGACCTGGCCGAGAACACGCGGCTCCAGTTCGGCATTGCCCCCGATCCCAGCAGCGACGCCAAGGAGGGCATGATCAATACCATCATCGCCTGTACCGACGTGCTAATCCGCTCGGGCAAGTTGGACAAGGACCCGCTCTCGGGCAACCCCTACCAGATCACCAACAGCACCTTCCTCGAGAAAATCGCGGCGGACAACATCCTCAGTCGCGGCACCCAAGGGGGCAAGGTTCAGTTCACCGAGCTGGCGCTGGCGGATTGGGCGCGACTCCACGAGGTGGGCACCTTCCGGGTCGAACCGATCAACTTCCAGAGCGGCGACGACCTGCTCTCCGCTGAGGGCAAGGAGCGGGTCGACAAGATCGCCAGCTTGCTGACCAACAATTATCCCCACTACCGCGTGATCATCCGCGGTCACACGGGGCCGGGTGGCGACGAGGCGGCCAACCAGACCCTGTCCGAGGCGCGCGCCCGAGTCGTGCGCCAGTACCTGCTGGCCGTGCATGCCTTGGCGCCCGAGCGGCTGCTGGCCCAGGGTGTCGGTTCCACCATGCCGCCGCCTCAAAAGCCAGGTGAATCGCCGCGCGCCTACCGCTACCGCCTGCCGCGCGTGGAATTCATCGCCGTAGAAGACAAACGCTTATAGGATGGTCGCGCTTGGCAGAGGACAAGGAACAGGATCGAACGGCACGAGTGGTGGATCCCGCCGCGGTGAACCGCGCTGTCTGGTCCCGTGTCTTGCAGCACCCCAGCACGCTGGCGCCGTTGGCGCTGAGTATCCTCAGTGGGACCTACATGGGCTTGATCCATCTCGACAAGGTCGCCTTCGCCGCGGCCTTGGCCGGGGGGATGCTGACCTTGGGCTCGATTGTCTACCACTACTTCATTCGCGGCGAGACCCATGTCAAGGCGGTCGTCGCCGAGCTGATGGGCAGTCGCGAGCAGGATGTCTGGGCGCAGTTCGAGAGCTTGCGCCAAGGCATGCAGGCGGCAGGCTTTCGCGAGGGCCTGACCCAGCTCGACGACTTGCGCGCCGTCTATCAGAAACTCAGCGACTACCTGGAGGCCGAACAGCGGCGCCAGGACCGGCCAGGCATCGCCCGCTTCGCCGTGATGGCGCGGGACTGCCGGGCGGAGGGCTTGCGCATCCTGCAGCTGGCGCTGAGCACCCACCAGGCCCTGCGCCAAACTCAGGCCGCCAAGCTCAAGTCCGAGCGCGAGGAATGGCTGCGCCAGGCGGGTGTGGTCAAGGCCAGTATCGATGCGGGCAACCCGCAACACCAAGCGCGCTACGACGCCCTGATCGCCAGGGCGGAGGCCCACGAACGCACGCTCGAACGCTTCGAGAAGCGCCGTGGCGAACTGATCCAGCTGCTGGCCCAGAGCGAAGTGCTGGAGGGGGCGCTGGAATCCGCTTACCTGGACGTGATCGACCTGCTGGAGCAAAAGCTGCCCGGCGGCGACGATCCCGTCGCCCGACTGGAAAGTGCCGTGTCCGCGGCGCGTGCGGTGGAGGAGCGCTTGCGCGCGCCCGCCGCCAGCGCCAGCGATGACGACGAATACCTGCGCGCCGCCGGCCGCCTGTGAGATTGACCCTGTACGCATTGGAGGTACCCCATGGCAGAAGAGAAAGTAGGCATCATCAGTGCCGTGTTCCGCTATTTTAGATTCTGGAACTGGAAGAAGGCGCGCGGCATCATCGACGCCGCCGACGCGCAATTCACCGGATCGACCGACGGCATCGCCGCCGCTTTCGACATGCATCAGGACAAGCTGGTCAAGCAGTATCAGGACCTGCGCGACGCCATCTCCGAAGTGGAAACCGTGCTCGAGGACAAGCGCCACCGCCTGGACCAGCTGAACAAGGAAGAGGAGGACCTGCTGGGCAAGCGCGAGGGCGCGCTGACCTTGGCCAGCAAGGCCAAGGCCGAGGGCGACGAAGCCGGCTACGAGCGCCATGCCTCCGCCTTCGAGCGCTTCCAGCTGCGCATCGACGAGATCGAGGCCGCCCAGGCCAAACTGGAGCAGGAGCTCACCGAAACCTCGGCCACCATGGAGAAATACATGCTGCGCCTGCAGGACATGCAGGCCGATGTGCAGAAGCTGCCCCAGCAGAAGGCCGAAGCGATTGCCGAGTTTGTCTCCTCTAAGCGCATCATCGAGCTCAACGATCGCCTGCAAGGTCTGGAGACCAGCATGGACAAGGGTCCGATCTCGGCCGTGATGGAGGCCAACCGCAAGCTCTCCAGCAAGGCCCGCATCTCCGAAAAATTGGCCGGCACCGATGTGCGCATGGCCGACCAACAATACGAGCGCGAGGGGCGACAGTCCACCGCGCGCAGCAAGTTGGACGAGATGCTGGCGGCCCGCAACAAGGAAAAGGGGGCCGCCGAAACCAGCGCGCCGGTCGCCGACAAGAGCGACGAGCGACCCGTCATTTGAGGCTCGCGACCTCGCCGAGCACCACCATTTGCCGGCCCCAGGACCCAATCCCTGCCGGGCCATTGCGAGACATAGGGAGATTCATATGAATAGGTTCATAAAAGTGAAAGTACTGCGTCCGTTGCTGCTTCTCGCCCTGTTCGGGCTGGCCCTGTTGCCCGCCGTCGCCGGTCCCAAGCCCAAATTCAAGGTGGCCTGGTCGATCTACGCCGGTTGGATGCCCTGGGACTACGCCAAGACCTCCGGCATTCTCAAGAAGTGGGCCGACAAGCAGGGCATCGAGATCGAGCTGCTGCGCATGGACTACATGGCCTCGATCGAAGCCTACGTCGCTGGCCAGGTCGACGCCTGCGCCATGACCAACATGGACTGCCTGGCCATGCCGGGCTCGTCCGGGATCGACAGTACCTGCCTGATCATCGGCGACTATTCCAACGGCAACGACGCCCTGATCGTGCGCGACAACCTCGACATCAAGGGTCTCAAGGGCAAGGAAGTCAACCTGGTCGAGCTCTCCGTTTCCCATTACCTGCTGGCGCGCGCCCTGGAAAAGAACGGGATGGCCGAGGAGGACGTCAAGATCCTCAACGTCTCCGACAGCGATATTGGCCCGATCTTCATCTCCAACAAGTCCCAGAAGGCCGTGGTCACCTGGAATCCGATCGTCATGGAAATCGAGCAGACCCCTGGGGTGCGCAAGATCTTCAGCTCGGCCGATATTCCGGGTGAGATCATCGACATGATGGTCGTCAAAAGTGCGTCCTTGACCAAGTCGCCGGCCTTGGGCAAGGCGTTGACCGGTGCCTGGTACGAGGTCATGGGGCTGATGAGCGGCCGAGGTGCCGAGGCCACCAAGGCCCTGGAGTCGATGGCGGCGGCGGCCCAGTGCTCGCCCGTCGAGTTCAAGGCCCAATTGAAGACGACCGCGATGTTTTACAAGGCCGAGGATGCCGTCAATTACGGCAACGGCGCCGAGATCAAGCAGAAGATGGATTTTGTGCGCAAGTTCTGTTTCAAGCACGGGCTGCTGGGCGAGAACGCCAAGAGCGCCGACGTGATCGGCATCCAGTATCCGGACGGCACCGTTCAGGGCAACGCCAAAGCCGTGCGCCTGCGCTTCGACATCAGCAACATGAAGCTGGCGGCGGAGGGCAAGCTCTAAGTGCGAGGTGGGCGCCATGAGCGCGCTCGCCGGGGGCGGTCTGGGGAACCGGGCCGTCCCGGTCGCTGAGGGGCTTGCCGCGATCGTCGGGGGGAGAGACGGGCGCGGGCGAACGGCTTAGAGGTTGAGGCCGCCGTTGTTGATGGAAATCGCCCAGGCGGCCAGCCAAGCTTGGCGCATGCCTTCGGGGTTGAGCGGGCGATCCCATTCGCTGATGAACCACTCGTAAACGGCCATCGGGCTTTCCAGGGTTTCGGCGTCTTTGATACCGTTGCGCATAAAGGTCATGAAGCGCTTCTGGCGACTATTGTTCTGGATCTTCTGAGCGTGCTGCATGTGTTTGAACATTGCATGTCCTCCAAGGGTGACGTTGGGGTACGTCTTCAAGTTCGGATAAGCTGTACTTGAATACGTGTGATGCTATCACAAAAAGCCAACCGTCTCGAGTGATTTACACACTATTTACCGCGCTGCGGCATTGGCTTTGCCTTGTCAGCCAAGCGTGCCTGGCGCGCCCGTCCCTGGCCACCCGTGCATCGTCATCGTCGTTGGGCCAAGGAGGCCAGGGCCGCGGGCGCCCTGGCTGTGGCTGACGAGGCCGCTAGACGTTAGGCTACGGCTCCTTTCTGGTCATCATCGGGAGGTTCGACCGCGTCCTCGTCATCCTCGCCGATGGTGACGAATTTCATGCCAAACGACCGCAGCAGGTCGCGGCGCGCTTCGGCTGACTGTTGGTGGCTGAGCTGGCGCAGTTGGGCCAGCAGCCAGCGCAGCAGGCGTGCGCCATCCTTGTAGGCTTGCTGCAGTGCGGCGGCGCGGGCTTTGAGCGCCAGCTGAGCCTCGCGATAGCCCTGTTCGGTGACAAGGGCGACCTCGAGACTGGCGGCAATCTCCTCGACCGAGGGATTGGCCGGCGGCGGCGCCAGCAGTTGCCGACCCTTGGCAAGGGCCTGGGCCGCCGTGATGCGAGTCGCCAGGCTGTACCATTGGGGGTCCACCGTCGTTGTCTTTGGCATCTCGGCGGCGGGCGGATAGAGGCGCTGCCATTCTTGGGCGTTGGCGTCACGACGCGCGCCCCGTTTCAGGTTCTGATAAAAATCGCGAACCAGATAGATCATGGCAGAGCCGTTGCGGTTGCGGGCAAGCGCAGCGACCCGACGGTCCTGAATCGCTTGCTCATAGGCTTCTTTGGCCTGACTCAGCACGGCCAGGCCCTGAATCAGGTCTTGGCGAAGCGCGTCGTCAATGCGGGGTTGAGAGGTTTCCTCGAGCCGTTTGACCGCGTAGGTCAGATGGCCGAGCGTTTTGGCGATACCGGTGGGGAAGTTCATTTTCATGGGAGGTCTCCAGAGGACAAAATAAGAGGCAGACTGCGGGCTTCGCGAGAAGCTCCGAAACAAGTCCCTCTATTAGGTATAGCCGATGGAGCCCTCGATTTTTGTCGGCGCCATACGTTGTTCAAATTGAAAAATGCCATCCATCACCAGGTGCCAAGCTTTGAAAAAAGTTGAAATTTTTTTTCACTCAGACCGCGGGTAAAAACCGGTCGTGAATAAAAACTAGGGCCTATTAGCCCGGCGCCCGAATGGCGCGGCTGCCTATCCTGCGCCGTGGGGAGGTCGGGCGCAGGATTTTTTGAGGCAAGCTCCCTATGGCCTCTATCTCGGACCTTGCGCCACTTAGCCATGTCCACGGTGGTCAACTTCAAGAGCAGGCGATCCCTGGCGTCCGGGCTCTGGGCGCGGTGAGGTGAGGTGCATAGCACGACCACGACCCTTGAGTACGGCCTCCTCGTAAAGTGGAAAAAAGTTTGTGGTAAATAAACGGAATTCGCTCGGTTGTCGCCATGAAGAGGCGATTTCCGCTGGCTTCTGCGACCCATTGGCTGATGACGCAGGGTTGTTCGCTTTGCGTGGCGACCTTGTACGTAAGCCTTTCGGTTGCCGCACCTCTCGTGTGAAGGCACTGCCCGAGTGTGCGGGTAGCAAGGGGCTGAACATCCACCCTACGCCCGAGTTTGTAAGCCTGGCGTGACTTCGTGCGGCGTCGGTGTGCGGGTGTGACGGGTTTTTGGAATTCCGGAGTTACCGCATCACTCAGTGAGTGGGTTGCCCCGGAGTTCCACAGGAGCGACTTCCCCAGGTTGAGGCTCATTTTGGCATGAAAACATATTTCTAAAATGGCTAATAGTCTGTTTTTCCTCTCCGCGTCAAAGCCATCTCTCAGGCGGATGGTCGTTTTGGTGTGCTTGCGACTGCGCGATTCGAGAAAGTGATCAGGTCTGGAAATGCGGCGGCGCTATTTTTGGGGGAATTTGTTCATTCTTGTTACTGCGGGTCGCTTGTTTCCCGGTGCAAGGGTCGGTGCACACGGAATCGGGCCGCTCTTTCCAAGATATTCGCTCCTGTGGCGTTCCGAAAGTGCGACTTTCGCGGGAGTGGGGTCCTTCTGGAATTCCACAAACCCCATTCACTCGGGTTGGCGCTCTAATTCAAAGCCAAAAAATTCGATTTTTTCAAAATGTGATAAAGGTTTTGGTGATGTGGCAACTGTGACTCACTTGGGGGCTAGTAAGACTTTGTCAGGTTGGCCGTGCAATGGCTCTCCGCTGGCTCCGCGGACGATACGC
>CAYRFM010000017.1:0-94749 GCA_964423555.1 uncultured Holophagae bacterium
CTTGCCGCACTTTTCGCTGCTCCGCCCAGCATTCGTGTTCCTTCCATAGTAGGCAAGCCGGCGGCTTGCCGCACTTTTCTCTGCTCCGCCCAGCATTCTGTTCCTTCCAAAGTAGGCAAGCCAGGCGGCTTACCACACTTTTCTCTGCTCCGCTTAAGATTCGTGTTCCCTCCTCTCTGCTTGCGGCTACTTGACACTCCTTTCGCCCCCAGGAGAGAATACGCCAGCCTTTGACGGGGTTTCCTCATGGATGTCTTTCAGCTTCGCGAGTGCGTGACCCGCGAGTACAGCGACTATATCACCAGCTTCTTCCGCTTGCGTGACCCGCGTATCGATGCCCTGGTCAAGCACGATTTCCAGGCCGGCCGGCTCTGGCCCGCGCCGCTGGTTCAGCTGAATCCCTCGTTTGAGCCCGGCACCGCCATGGCCCAGCTGATCGCCGACGACCTGCTCCACCCGCGTTGTGCCGACATTTTCAGGAAGAAGGACCCCGGCCAGCCGCCCGGTCCGGTCTACCAGTTCCACCGCCACCAGGACCAGGCGATCCGCTTCGCCCGAGAGGGCCACAACTATGTGCTGACGACCGGGACCGGTTCCGGCAAGAGTCTCAGTTACATCGTGCCGATCGTCGATCATGTCCTGCGCCACGGCAGCGGCAAGGGCGTCAAGGCCGTCATCGTCTATCCCATGAACGCCCTGGCCAATAGCCAGATGGGCGAGCTGGCCAAGTTCCTGGACCTGGGTTTTGCAGAGCGACCGGTGACTTATGCCTGTTACACCGGCCAAGAGAGCGAGGCCGAGAAGCAGCGCATCATCCGCGAACCGCCGGATATTCTGCTGACCAACTTCGTGATGCTGGAATACATCCTCGTGCGGCCCAAGGAACGGCCACTGGTGCGCACCATGAGCCAGCTCAAGTTCTTGGTTCTCGACGAATTGCACACCTACCGCGGTCGCCAGGGCGCCGATGTCGCCCTGCTGGTGCGGCGCCTGCGCCAGGCCTGTGGCGTGTCGGCCCTGCAGATGGTGGGGACCTCGGCCACCATGTCCGGTCAGGGCACCTGGTTCCAGCAGCAGCGCGAGGTCGCGCGCATCGCGGGCCTGCTGTTCGGGGCCGAGGTCCATGCCGAGCACGTGATCGGCGAGACCCTGCGCCAACGCACGGAGCTGGGCGATGTGGACAGCGCCAGCTTTCGGGCGGCCCTCAGCGCGGCCTTTGGCAAACCGCTGCCCGCGCTGCGCGACGATTTTGCCTCGCATCCCCTGGCCCGTTGGCTGGAGTCGCGTCTGGGCGTGGCCCACGACCGCGAGACCTTGCGCCTGCGCCGCTGCCAGCCGCGCCCTATCGATGGGCCGGGCGGCATCGCCGTCCCATTGGCGGGTCTGATTGGCGCCACGCCGGAGCAGGCCGCGGCCTGGATCCATAGCGCACTGCTGCACCAGGTCGAGGACGGCCCGTTCTTCGCCTACCGCCTGCACCAGTTCCTGGCCAAGGGCGAGACGGTCTACGCCTCGCCCGAGCCGCCCGAGCAGCGCCACCTGACCCTGACGGCCCAGAAATACGCGCCCGATTCCGGACGCGCGCGCGAACTGTTCCCACTGGCCTTCTGCCGCGAGTGCGGCCAGGACTACTACACCGTCTTCCGTCTCGAACACAACGGCGTCTTCGAGGGCTTTGAGCCACGTGCACTGGGCGATACCAGCAAAGAGGACGACGGCCCTTATCGACGCCGCCTGCCCGGCTTTCTGCTGATCGATCCGGCCCGCGAGATCTGGCCCATGGATGAGGCCGATCAGATCGAGCTGCTGCCAGAGACCTGGCTGGAGGAGAAGCGCGGCGGTCGGGTCGTGCGGGCAAACCTGCGCGGCGCATTGCCGCAGACGGCCACGGTCGATCCCCGCGGTCGGGCCGATGCGGATGGCCTGCCCGTCCTGTGGTTCAGCCGCCCGTTCCGCTTTTGTCCCTGCTGTCGCGTCGCTTTCGCCTCGCGCGGCTCGGACTATGCCCGCCTGGCCACGCTCGGTTCCGAGGGCCGCAGCACGGCGACGACGATCACGACCATGGCCGTGCTCAGCTTCCTCAAGAGCGCCCAGGGCGCGGCCCTGCCCAGCGAGGCGCGCAAACTGCTCAGCTTCACGGACAACCGCCAGGACGCCTCGCTCCAGTCCGGTCACTTCAACGACTTCCTGCAGGTCCTGCAGATCCGCCGCGGCCTCTATCGCGCCCTGACGCTGGCGCCCCAGGGCCTGGAGTACGCCGGCCTCAACCTGGCCGTCTTCGAGGCCATGGCCCTGCCGTTCTCCGCCTATGCCAGCGATCCCGACGACAAGTACGGGCGCGACGAGGTCGCCGCCCGCTTCCGCGCGGTGCTGGGCTATCTGCTCTTTCGCGACCTCGAGCGCGGCTGGCGCATCAACTCGCCCAATCTGGAGCAGTGCGGGCTGCTGCACTTCCACTTCAAGGAGCTAGACACCCTCGCCGCCGACCAGGAGGAGTGGGAGGCCTGCCACCCACTGCTGGCCCAGGCCAGTCCCGAGGTGCGCATCAAGGTCTGCCGCGTGCTGTTGGACTACCTGCGCAAGGAGCTGGCGATCAATGCCCAGGAACTCAATCCCATCTATCAGGAGAGCATCCCCCGCGACAGTCAGGAGCTGACGGTCGACTGGTCGATCGCCCAGATGGAGACGATGGTCAGGGCCAAGTGGGTCTGTGCCGGGCCGGCGCTCAAGGAGGCCGCGCAGCGCGGCAAGCGCTCGGATCCGCCCCTATACGTGAGTGAACGCAGCAACTTTGGCCGCTATTTGCGGCGCGACAGCACCTTCGCTCAGAAGGCCAAGCCGACCCTGGCGGAGACACGCCAGTTGATTGAGGAGCTCTTCGGGCGTCTGGCCCGGGCGGGCATCCTGGAGCGCCGCGATGGCAAGCAGCCGGCCTACCAGATCAAGGCCACGCGCATGCTCTGGCAGCTGGGCGACGGCACCAGCCGCGGCGAGGATCCCCTGCGCATGCCAACGGTCGGCTTGGTCCTCCAACCCAACCGCTATTTCGTGGCGCTGTACCGCGCGGCCCAGGACCTGCGCGGTTTCCGCGCCGCCGAACACACCGCTCAGGTCCATCCCGACACGCGCAAGTCGCGCGAGGACGCCTTCCGCAGCGCCGAACTGCCGCTGCTGTTCTGTTCACCGACGATGGAGCTGGGCGTCGACATCAAGGATCTCAACGTCGTCAACATGCGCAACGTGCCGCCGACACCCGCCAACTACGCCCAGCGCAGCGGGCGTGCCGGTCGCGGCGGCCAGCCGGCCTTTGTGTTCACCTATTGCACCAGCGGTAGCCCCCACGACAGTTATTTCTTTCGGCGGCCCGAACTGATGGTCTCGGGCGTGGTCAAGCCGCCGCGCTTGGACCTGGCCAACGAGGATTTGGTGCGCGCCCACGTCCACGCGATCTGGCTGCACGAGGCCCAGCTGGAGCTGCACGCCTCGCTGGCGGAGCTCTTGGAGCTCTCGGGCAAGCCGCCCAACCCAACGCTATTGCCGGCCGTGGCCGAGGCGCTGGCCCACCCGGGCACGCGGCGACGCGCAGAGCAGGCCGCTTTGGCCGCGCTGGGCGCCGAGATTGCCCAGCTGGCCGAGCAGCAGGAACGCAACGCGACGGTATGGCTGGAGGAGGTGCTGGCCCGCCTGCCGGCTGCCTTCGAGGCCGCCTGTGCCCGCTGGCGCGAGCTCTACGTGGCCGCCTGGCTGCAGTCGGAGCGCCAGAGCCGCATCGTCCGCGACGCCTCGCGCTCGGCGGAGGACCACCGGCGCGCGCGCAACCTGCGCGACGATGCCGAGCTGCGCCTGCGTCTGCTGGTCGAGACCAACGAGCGGGTCAACAGCGACTTCTACAGCTACCGCTACTTCGCCTCCGAGGGCTTTTTGCCGGGCTACAATTTCCCGCGCCTGCCGATCACGGCCTTCCTGCGCGGACGCGGCCAAAAGGGTCTCGAGGACGGCGATGCGCTTTCGCGCCCGCGCTTCCTGGCGATCTCGGAATTTGGCCCACGGGCGATCATCTACCACGAGGGCAGCCGCTACATGATTAACCGGGTCGATATCCCGGTCGGTCACGAGGGCGCAGATCCGACCACCAGCGCCTGGCAGTGCGGGCTGTGTGGCTACATGCACCCGCCGCTCGACACCCGCGGCGTCGATACCTGCGACCAGTGCGGCAGCGCGGCGCTGGTCCACTACGGCAACCTGTTCCGCATGGCCAATGTCGGCACGCGCCGCCGCGATCGCATCAACAGCGACGAGGAGGAGCGCATCCGCCTGGGCTATCGGCTCAAGGTCGGCGTGCGTTTCCCCCAGCGCGATGGCCGGCGCGGCTCGCGCAAGGGCCGCCTGGTGGACGCTGGCGGCCAGCTTTTGGCCGGTCTGGAGTACGGCGCCGCCGCGACGATTTGGCGGCTCAGCCTGGGCTGGCGCCACAGCCGCCAGGACAACCCCGGCTTCCTGCTGGACCTGGAGCGCGGCTTCTGGGCCAAGGACGCCAACAGCGAGGACGACGAACCGGAGGACAGCCTCTCGGCCGCGAAGAAGCGGGTCATCCCCTACGTGGAGGACACCCGCAACAGCCTGCTGCTGGAGCTGGCCGAGGTCCCGAGTCTGGAGCAAATGGCCACGCTTCAAGCCGCACTCAAGCACGCCATGCAGGTCGCCTACCAAGTGGAGGACCGCGAGCTGGAAGTAGAGCCCTTGCCGGGTCAGGATGACCGCCGCGTGCTGCTGTGTTACGAGTCGGCGGAGGGCGGCGCCGGCGTGCTGCGGCGTTTTCTTGACGAGGTCGACGACCTGGCGGCGGTGGCCAAGCTGGCCTTGGAGCTGGCCCACTTTGCCGTGGACGGGGACGAGATCCGCGACACGGAGGTTGGCAAGCAGGAGCCCTGCGTCGCCGCCTGCTACGACTGCCTGCTGTCTTATACCAACCAGCCCGATCACCGCCGCATCGACCGCATGCTGCTGCCGGATCTGTTGCGGCCCTGGCTGCGGGCGCGGGTCGCGACCGCGCCGGCGGCCCAGCCGCGCGAGGTGCTGTTCGCGCAGCTGCTGCGCCTGTGCGACTCGGAGCTGGAGCGCACCTGGCTGACGAAACTCTTCGAGGAAGGCTTTCACCTGCCGGACCAGGCCCAGGTGACCCTGGCCGCGGCGGGCTGTCGGCCCGACTTCCTGTACAGCGACCCCAACCTGCGGGTCGCGATCTTTATCGATGGTCCGCACCATCGCCAGCCGGCCCAGCACGCCAAGGACGAGGCCGTCGACGAGGCCCTGCTGGACCTGGGCTGGAGCCCGCTGCGTTTCCCCTATGACGGCGATTGGGACGCGCTGCTGGCGCGCTTCCCGTCCTGTTTCGGGCGGCCCAAGCAGCGGCCCCAGGCGCTGCCGCTGGCGCCAGAGACGCCCGCCGCGGCAGCATTCGATCTGGACGACTTCGAGCCGCGCTGGCAGCCGCTGCTGGTGCGTCTGAAGCGGGTGAGCGGTCTGGCGATCGCGGCGGGCGAGGAGTACCTGGCCGGCGGTCGCACGATCGGCCTGAGCGCCGCCGAACTGACCTATGGGAGCGCTCGCCTGGTGCTCTTGGATCCTGAGGATCCCGACCACGGCGCGCTCTGCGCAGAGCTGCAGCGCCAGGGTCAGACCTGGTTGAGCCTGGCCGAGGATCGCGACCTCTTTGGCGAGATCCTCGCCACCCTGGGTGTCCCGGCGCCATGACGGTCAGTTTAACCCCCAGCTTCATGGCCTGTCGCAAGCACCTGCAGCAGCGCGAATGGGATTCGATCCAGACGACGCTCATGCAGTTCTGGGAAAACCCCGACCTGCCCGGTCTGCGCCTGCACAAGCTGAAAGCGCGCGAGGGCGAGGTCTATTCGATCAGCGACACCATGGACCTGCGCATCATCCTGGTCAAGGAGGGCGCCCACTGGATCGCCGTCTATGCCGACCACCACGATGCCGCTTACCGCTGGGCCGAGCGGCGCGCGTTTGCGCGCCATGGCCACACGGGTGTCTTCCAGATGATCGAGGTCGAGGAGACGGTCAAAAACGTCGAGCGCGTGATCGAGCGGCCCGTCCTGGCCGAGGCGCCGCCACTGTTTGCCGGCGAGACGGACGACTATCTGCGCTCCCTGGGCGTGCCGGAGCTCTGGCTGCCGACCGTGCGGCGGGTGCGCGACGAGGACCAGTTGTTGACGGTCGTCGCCCATCTGCCCGAGGACGTGGCGGTGCGCTTGCTGGACCTGGCCACGGGCGCGTTTGTGCTGCCGCCCGAGCCGGTCACGGCGGCCAGTGAGGTCGGGCTCTACGCCCCGGCCAGCGCCACGGAGTTGGAGCTGTTGCTGCGGGCGCCGATGGCCCAGTGGCTGGCCTTCCTGCACCCGGACCAGCGCTATTTGGTGACCCGCGACTTCGCGGGGCCGTTCAGCGTGCGCGGTTCGGCGGGCACGGGCAAGACGGTGGTCGCCCTGCACCGGGCGCGGCGCCTGGCCCGGCAAGGGGTGGCGGTCTTGTTGACAACCTTCACGAATGCGTTGGTCGGCAATTTACAGCGCCAGCTGGCGCTGTTGTGCAGCGCGGACGAGCTGGCCCGGATTACCGTCAGCACGGTTCACAGCCAGGCGCTGGCGCTGATGGTGCGCGCCAACCCCAAGGTCAAGTTGGCCGGTGCGGCCGAGATGAAGAGCCTGTTGGAGGCGTTGGCGCTGCGCTTTGCCTCTGGCTATGACCCCAAGTTTGTCCGCGCCGAGTGGGAGCAGGTGGTGCGTCTGCAGGGTATCGAGCGCTGGGAGGACTACCGGCGGGCGCGGCGCACGGGCCGTGGCCAGGGGCTGGGGATCAAGGAGCGCAAGCAGTTGTGGGCCGTTTTCGGTGGCGTGCTGGAGCGTCTGGCGGAGCGGCAGCGCTACGACTGGACGGGCATGTGCAGCGGCGCGGTGGCGTTGCTGCGCAGCGGTCAGCTGGTCTCGCCCTACGGGGCCGTCATCGTCGATGAGGTCCAGGACCTGCGGCCGGCGGAGCTGCGCATGGTCAAGGCGCTGGCGCGGGACCCGGGCCAGCTGATGCTGTGTGGCGACGTGGGCCAGCGCATCTACGCCGGCGGCTTTTCGCTTGGCGCGCTGGGCCTCGAGACGCGCGGGCGCAGCAAGGTCCTGAGGGTCAATTACCGGACCACGGCGCAGATCCGGGCGACGGCGGACCGCTTGCTCAGCGGCCTTGACCAGGACGACATGGAGGGCGGTCAGGAAACGCGCGGCACGGCGGTGGCCCTGCGCCAGGGGCCGGCGCCGTTGTTGCAGGGTTATGGGACGGAGCGGGAGGAGCTGGCTGCGAACCTCGACCAGGTGCGCCAGTGGTTGGCGGAGGGCCTCGAGCCCCACGCGATCGGCCTGTTCGCCCGCAACAACGCGGATTTGGAGAGTCTGGCCGCGGTGCTGCGCCAGCAGGGCCTCGAAAGCGTTTTTCTGGCCGACCGCGAGGCCGCGCTCCACGGCCGGATCGCCCTGGGCACGATGCACCTGGCCAAGGGCCTGGAGTTCAAGGCGGTCCTGATCCACGGCGTCTCGGCCCAAAAATGTCCCGGCGCCTATGTCTACAGCTTCAGCGACCCGCTGGATCGCCAGCACGCCATGGCGCAGGAGCGGTCACTGCTGTACGTGGCCATGACCCGAGCCAGGGACCTGTTGACCGTCACCTGGAGTGGCGAGCCCAGCCCGTTCCTGGGTTGAGAGATGGACCGGTCGCGACGGTCAGCGGCGCACCAAGAGCAGCGAGCAGGGTAGCTCGCGGCGCAGTAGGTCCCAGCCCTCGCCGGCAAGGCCGCGGGGGCCCTTGGCGTCCCAGCCTAGGACTACGGTGCCGGCGTGCAGTTCGCCGATACGGGCCAGCAGGCGCGCGGCCAGGTCGCCGTGTTGGAGCCAGGTCGTGATCGGGACCTTGGTTTCCCGGTAGGCGGCGGCGAACTGTTCCAGCACCTCCAGTTGGCGGCCCGCCTCCTCGTCGGCCATGGCCTCCTCCTGGAGGTGAGCCTGGCGACCGCGGCCGAGCATCAGGCGCGGCGGTTTCCAGACCTGCAGCAAGGTCAGGCCGCCGTTGAGGGCGGCGGCCAGTTGCAGGCCCTGCTCGCAGACCTCCTCGCGCAGACTCAGGGTGGCGGCGTGGTCGTCGATGCGCGGCAACACGGCGACGACGTTGCGGGCCAGGGGTTTAGGTTGGTGAAGCAGCCACAGCGGCGGGGCGTCCCGTTCGGGCTCGGTCGGGAAGAGCTGGTGCGCCAATTCGCGGTCCATGGCCAGCAGGTCGGCGGCGCCGGTGCGAGCTGCCTTGAGGATCGTCTCGCGGCGCAGGTTGGCGACAGTTTCGACGGTGGCGGGGATGCCCATCTTGAGGGCGCGTACCCGCAATTCGGCGGCCGCGTCGGCCTCGGCGCGCTTGGTCAGCAGGATCAGCTTGGCGCCGGTCCAGTGGGCCAGGGTCAGGGGTGGCGCGGCGGCGCGGGCACTGGCGGCGGTGACGACCAACAGCAGGGCATCGCAACTCATGGCGCACGTCCAGGCCCGGTGGGGGTGACCAGAGAGTTCGTATTCATCGTCAGAACCACCTCTTGAAGCGGAAATAGAGGAACATGGCTGAGGCTAGGCAGAACATGAAGCCCAGGGTCAGGGCGAAGCCGTTGCGCATGGTGAGACCGGGCATGTGTTGGAAGTTCATGCCGAAGACGGAGGCCACGAACGTGATCGGGATGAAGATCGCGCCCAAAAGCGTCAGGGCCAGGGCGATCTTGTTGGTCTGGCGGCCGATGTGGGTATGGTATACGTCCGAAAGATCCTTGATGCGCTCGCGGGCGACCTCGAGAAACTCGATCTGCTGGTGGATATGGTCTTTGACATCGCGGAGGAAGATGCGGGTCTCTTTCTTGAAGAAGTGGTAGTCGGGCTGGGTGACGGTCGCCATGACTTCGCTCAGGGGCACGATGATGCGGCGCAGATTGATCAGCGTCTTCTTCTGGCGGTCGATATCGCGCTGTACGGAGGTGTCGGGGCTGGCGTTGTCGATCAGCCGCTCCTCGAGGTATTCCAGTTTCTCGTCGAGGGCCATGACGACGCGGAAAACGCGATCGACGAGGGCGTCGAGCAGGGTGTAGAGGTAGTAGTCTGGGCCAAGCGAGCCCAAGCGCCCCCCACCGCGGCGGATGCGTTCCACAATGGGCCGGAAGGGATCGATGCCGAAGGGGCGGAACGAGAGCAGCCAGGTCGGCCCCAGCACCATCGTGATCTGGTTGGCGTGCAGTTCACCATCGGTGTAGGTTGGGTCTTGGAAGACGAGGAACAGCTGGTCCTCATAGAGTTCGGCCTTGGGGCGTTGGACGGGGTTGACGATGTCCTCAAGGATCAGGTCGTGGAGGCCAAAGGTCGCGCCGATGGCGCGAATCGCCTCGAGGTCGTGCAGGCCCTCGACATCGATCCAGACGGGCTGCTTGTCGGGCCGGGTCACCTGGGCGGGGTCGACTTGCTGCGGCTCGGCCGCGCCGCTGCCGATGCGGTGCTGGCGGACGATCGCGCTCGCCTCGTGGGGCTTGCCGGTGTAGATCAGGGTCCCGGGTGAAAGCCCCTCGCCCTTGTGCTGTGCATTGAAGAAGTCAAACATGGTCACCTTTCCGCCCGGCTATTTTAGCCGCAGCGGCGGCCGGTGCCAAGGGAAAGGCGAGCTTCACCTAATCAGAAAAGGCGGTGACGATCCTCCGAAAGGCTAGAACGTCACCGCCAGTCTCAGAATTATAGTAAACACCTTGGATCGAGTCAGGCAATGATCAGCTGCTTGAGGGAAACGTTTGCTTTAATACTCGATGGTGCCGTTGTTGAGGATTTGGTCGGTGCCCCCCGAGATGGTCGCACCTTGCACAAAGATCGTACCATTCGAGTGGGCAGCCAAGTTGTAGAGATTGCCACCGTTAACGGTGAAAGTAAGGCTGGCCGAAGGCGCCCAAATGGATCCGGCGGCGAACACGATGGCGCTGTGCATGGTGTTGGCATAGGCGGTGCCGTGATCAAAATCGACGTTCCCACCAGCGTACGCAGCCAAGCCATTTTGGCCATTGTTGTTGACGACCGCGTACTTGCCGCTGATCGTGCCCGCTTTGGCCAGGAGGCCATTTTGGGTATTGCTGTAAGAGTGCACGTAATCGGCCTTGACGGTACCGCCATATTCGGCGTAGACGCCATGTTGAAAACCGGTGATCTCCATGTTGGCACCGCAATAGGCAGAGGCGCCATAAGATGCCGAGATGCCGTAGCCGGTATTGGCACCCACCAGCTTGAAGCCATTGATCAAGCCGATTTTGTTGCTGTCGGTGACATTGAAGCCATTGCCGGTAAACTGGAGCACGCAACTCGTGGGCGTAGTGGTGTTGCCAACGATGTAGATGCGGTCGCCTTGCGGGTGGTGGATGTTGATTTCACTCAAGCTGGAATAGGTGCCATTGGCGACTTGGATCGTGATGATGACGTTGTCTTTGATGGTCTTGTTGGCCAAGTAGGTGAGCGCAGCGTTGATGCTGGAGAAATCGGCTGGGACATTATAGGTGAAATTGGCGTCGATCACGCCTGAGAACGATACTTGGGCTGTGGCGTTGCTCATGCAGAGCAGGGAAAAGACAAGGGACAGTAACGAGATGGATCTTTTCATGCTATAACTCCGGTGCTATATAGTGAAGTAGATAATATGCGCGATCTGCGATGTTTTTATGCAGCGCGCCGTCTCTGTCTACAGCATTTTTTTACGGCACCTGATATTTGCGCCTTGAGTGTTCGTTGTGATTTTTCAAAATATTTACACTCGTATGTGTGTTGACGTCAAGTCGAGGAGAGAAGCGGCCGAGTCGACGCAGCCTATTCATTTGCCTGGGGATGTGTTATGTTCCTGGGCGACGCTGTCGATGAAGTTGGCTAGTTAGGTCAAGGGCAATACCTGGCAAATCAGTGATTTCCGGTGTCGTGAGGCCGAAGCTGGACCAGGGAGGCCTAGAGGTAATTGGGAGAGATGCATCAAACATTTGTTCTCCACGATGTTTTGGGCGCTGACGGCGGCAAGTTTTTTGGGACGGACGAGTTCAATCACCGCCTAATCCATTTCGATGCACAGGGCCGCACCCTTGAGATTCTGGGTGGCCATGGCAAAGAGTCGGGTCAATTCTTCTATCCTTGCGGAATCGAGCGGGTGGGCTCTCAGCTCTTCGTGGCCGATAGTTGGAACCACCGCGTCCAGGTCTTCGATCTGGAGGGGCGCTTCGTTAAAGCTTTTGGATCGCTAGGTTCGGCGCTCCAACAATTCGAGGTGCCATTGGACCTCAAACTGAGCCCTTCGGGAGCTCTGTATGTGGTCGACTCGGGCAATCATCGGATTCAGGTGATCGATCCCGAAACATGGGAAACCGTGGGGGTCTATGATCATCGCGGCTATTTTGAGACCCAGAGCCAGATCCTGGCGCCGCTCGCACTCGCCCTCAATTACCCCTTACAGATCATGTTTCACGATCAAGTCGTCTATCTGCTGGAGGCCGGCCGTCTAGTTCGGATCGACGGACGTACAGTCCATTCACTGGCGTTTGAACAGCCGCTCACCAGGCAGCGGATGGTCCATGTTGGCGCATCCGAGGTACTCTGTTTCGAACCGCTACGACATTGCCTAAACAAGTTCGATTTCAAGCTTGGCCTACAAACGCAACATATCGCAATCGATCCTGAGGCGACGCAGCTCTTTGTCCATCAAGGCAAGGTGCTTGCACTGGGTTCGGATCTTTCGGTTCGCACGGTTGCGCCGTTGGACGATTTTCGCTGGGCCTCCCATGGTTCGGGACTGGTAGGTCACGCGCTCGAACCGGACTCGGTCGCAGTGCTGGAAGCGGGGCTCGACGGCGCCATTGATTTGGATCCCTTCTTCGCAGCCTTTGCGAAGCTCGAGCGGGATTGTTTCCAACGGGGCCACAAACTCCTGTGTGCCGGGGACCTGCCAACCCATGCGCCCATCCAGCGGGAGTATTTGACAGCCAGGGGCGAGGCGCACGCTGCCCAAGTGGAAGCCTGTATCGCGGCGATCGAGCAGCAGCAGATGGCGTTGATGCTACGGGTGCGGCGACTGTGCTGTGCCCAAGAGGCGGACGCGCAGCACAGGCTCTGGTTGCGGCAGACGCACCGTTATCTGGCGTTCTATGCGCGATTGGAGGCCGTTCGCACGGCTGCGGTCGATGAATTTGGCCGGCTGCGGTTTGCTACGGAAGCAGAAGAAGCTACGGGCGTGCACACCCTTTGTGCCCGTCTGTTCCATCTGGAGCGCTTGGGCAAACTCGGTTTTAAGTTGCTCCAGCAGCTCAAAAGCGTCTTTCTGTGGTTCGACGTCGAAGGTCGATTCGCGGCCGCTCACGCAGCGGGCCAGTTCGTCGCTCAGGTTCCCGACACCTATCCAGGTTTTGAGCAGCATCTGCTCGAGTACCTGGCTCAGTTTGCGCCGGAGTGCTATGGTTTTCCGAGCATGCCAGCACAGGCCTTTCAGCGGGCTCGTTGGGCAATCGAGCGAGCGCTCGCTCATGGCGCGGCCCTACGCCTCGATACGAGCGGACCGGACTCGCGCGGCCTTTTCCAGACCTATACCGTCTTTGCCGAGCGCCTGCAGTTGTTTCACTATGAAGACCGCCTGCACAGGAGCTACGGGTTCCCCTACCACCTGATTCAGTACCTAATGTTTGCGGAGCGATCAGGTCTGATGCTAGAGGGTTTCCTGGATCAGGTGCTGGCAAGTGAGGTCGGCTACCTGCCCAGCGTGCGGCATGATGCTGCCTGCTACCTCGTGCTGGCACCGGATCCGCGAGCAGGTATTCAGTTATTCCAAGAGGTGATTCAAACCCTGCGCGAACGCAACGAAACGGCCTCGGACATTTATGTTTCCGCGGTATGTAATGGGGCCAACAGTCTTGCCCAGCAGGGAAAGGTTGCCCAGGCGCTGGATCTGCTGACGTGTCTTCAGGGCAATGCCGAGTACGGGAAGGCGCGGGCCAGTATTTTGCTCTCCCAATTCGATTTTTGGGGCGCGCGCGAGGCGATTCAACTCAGCGCCCTATCGTCTTGGCCGACCCAGTATACGCGTGGGTTGATCCATCTCTACCTTGCGGAATGGAACGCCGCACAAGACGTGTTCCTCAACCGGGTCGCAGATTTTCCAGAAAACATCGCGCGGCTCTGCTTGGGGATCTGTTACCGAACGGAACACCGCTTCGAGGAGGCGCTGACCCTTTTCGATCAGCTCGAGCGGGAGGGGCTGCCTACGCTGCCCTTTCAGAAGGGCGTGCTGATGCGAATGTGGGGGCGCGATCAGGAGGCCTTGCATCAGTTCGAGAGACAGACGGCTATTTTGCCCTTCCGATTCAATGATCTGCAGATCCTGCTGACGCAGCACAAGCTTGGCACCAAACAGCTTTCCTGGCCCGATGGTCTCTGTCTGAGGCGCTCGGGGCAACGGATTGCCAGCGATGATCCGCGCTTTATGGAGGTCCTGGACGGTCAGCTACGGGTGGAGCGAGCGCCACTGCAACCCAACGCGGACGCGCAGGTCAGGCAGGCGCATTTCGAGTGGCTCGAACCGCTGGTCAATCACCCCATGTTTCTGGTGAACAAGGATGTCCGCAGCCACAAATTGACAATGCCTCAGGGGATGAGTTCCTGATATGAGATCTTTTTTCTCATTGTTCGATCCAGGCCTGGACCCGATCGTGATTTATGGCGCGAACCCTTGTGGGAAAATCGTTTATGAGCTTCTCGAAGATAAAGGGCGATTGGCGTTCTTCATTGATGACCAGGGCCCAAATCAGTTTCACGGTTTACCCGTACGCGATGCATCAGGCTTTTTGACTTCGGACGAAAAGGGTGGCTACCATCTGCTGCTGGCCAAAAGGGTGTCAGGTCACGGCGGGTTGGCGCAGGCGATCAACCTGATCCCCCTGGCAATCCTGGCTTCGGCTGCTCCTGGGGTCGACCTCGCGGTCCTGTGCGGAGGGGAGAGGGTGCCAGTGCGAATCTCAATCACCGCGCTGAGCAAATCCGCTGGTTGTGTGGCGCATCCGCTACCCGACGCAATAGCTGCGGTTTGTGCCATTCTGGCATGTATTCGCTGTTCCCTTAGTGCCTGGCGCGGTGTTTTGAGGGAGCTGATCGCGCAACGACACTTGGATGGGAAGGCTTGGAGCTGTCTGGCCCAGGTGCTTCAGTGGTGCCGCTACACCAAAGTCAGGTACCTCGTCTTCAGACTCGCTAGGCGAATCGATCCGCAGGACTTCGATATCGCCCGCGAACTAGCCCTGGCTTGTTGGTCCCTGACCAGTTCCTTCCTCCAAACCAACCGCAAACAGGCCGTGAAATGGGCGAAGCGAACCTGTAGGCACGCCGCATTGAACCGACCCGAGTGGCAGGAGAGTTACCTGCTCGCCAAGACCCATGCGGTTGCAGCGGAAGAGTTCATGGGCATGGAGGTACCGATCGCGATCATTGCGCGTGCGCAAGCGCTCCGGGCCCAGAAAGAGCCTGTGCTGCCACGGCTCCACCTTTCGCATCACCTGTTCAGCAGAATCGGGTCGACGATGCATGCGGAGTGTCTGATCAAGAGCCAGAAACTGGGCTGGAGTCCGGAAACGCCGTTGGTCTGTGTCTATCCACCCTGTCCATGGGGCAATGAGCATTTGGTCTTTAAGTATCTGACTCGCTACATCCAATTCATTCCAGAGCACGAGGCTGCAGCGGCATTGCTTGCGGAACGCGACCGTTTCGACGCCTATTTCGAACTGGTCATGGATCAGCGGGGCATGGCGAGGTTCACGCCAGCGGCCACCATCGCGGCTCGCAACGCCTGGCTGCAACGAGGGTATGCGCCGCTCTTCAGCTTGGATCAGGCTGACCGAGCCTATGGCGCTGGTTTCCTGAAAAGCCAGGGGCTGGACCCCGCCACGCCGTTTGTCGCGGTTCACTGTCGCCACGAGTTCCAGCGCCAGACCGACTTCAGGAACAGCGCCTTAGAACAGATCATCCCTACGATCCAATGGCTGCGAGAACAAGGTTTCAACGTGATTCGTCTGGGTGATGCGGGAATGCCCCGGCTGGCCCCGATGAAAGGGGTCGTCGATTTGACAGGCTTTGCATTCGATCCGCGACTCCACCTCTTCTTTCTGGCGGCACCGCTGTTTTATGTGGGTTCGGCCTCTGGGCCCTTGACGGTGCCACCATGTTTCGGAGTCTCTACCGTATCCTTCGACTCGGTTCCGCTCGGCGCAGTTTGTGGCACACCACGGGATACCTACCTCCCCAACGTTGTGGTCAGGACAGCTAGCGGGCAGCGGGTCCGCTGGGATGAGGCCTTTACGATCGCCGCAGGCATCGCCCATTTCGACCATCAATGGCGGACGCTAGGGCTGGCCCCGATCGCGAACAGCGCTGAGGATATTTTGGAGGCTGTGCAGTTCCATGCTTACCGGCACGGACTGGTATCAGAAGGCAGGATAGGAGGCCTGCCCCAGCCCAGCACGGAACAGATAGCGCGCTTCGAGACGTTGGCCCAGTTCGAAGCGACGGCTCATGCGGAGCCGATCCGAGCGCAAATTTCGTTTCCATTTGTGGCGAGATATGCCCATCTGCACGATGGGGTGTCGACGTGAAGTGGCTTCAGATTTGCGATGAGGAGAATGTGTGTCCTGAAGTTCGCAGCGGCTTCGAGCTGCTGGATCAGGGAAACCATCTGGTCGAGGCCATAGCAGCCTTCGAAGCTGGCCTGAAAAGCGGACCGCAAGCGGCTACAGCCCTGTTTGGTCTGGGGATGGCATATCGCGGGCTCAAGGATTTCGCCAGCTGCCTGGCAAATTTTGAAAGGGCATTAGGTCGCGCCCCACATTTCTGGCCGGCCCGACTCCAACTTTGCCTCACGCACTTACGCCTTGGCGATGTCGCCTCGGCACATCAAGTCTTCGGGCCAGTCGAAGACGCGTCAGCCGATGGGCGGCCCCCCAGCGCCCAGATGGCGCTCTGGTTCTGTCGGAGCGTCTTGGCGATTGGCGGCCAGACCGCGTTTTTGGGCGAACATGCGCCGTCCTTACGGCGGATTTTGGGCAGCGCCAACAGTGCCTCGCTCGAGCCCGCCGATGTAAAGCTGAAGCATGTGGTCGAAGCCTGTTTGGCCCTATGCGAAAACGAAATGAACGCGGCAGGCCATCGTCTTGAGCGTGGCTTGTCGGAGCCGTTTCCGGTGGCGCTGTTTCAGGTTCTAGTGGCCTTTCTCAGCCAACAGCGGATCGGCAAGGCCAGCGGAAAAAATGTGCGGGCCTTCATTCAGGAACTAGGGCCTGCACTTGGGGCCTACATCAGTGCACATCCCGATAGTCATAGGCTTTCCTTTTTGGTCGAGTTGGTCGTGCTCGTGCGCGAGCGAAGGGCACTGGCGCTGTTGCTGGAACAGGGTCTGGCGCTGTTGGCGCAAAAGCCGGCCGTGCTTGCGGGTCTCCTGTACCTGGAGCCGGAAAGGTTGCTTGCCGAAATCAAGACTTGGCGTCCGCAGGCGCGCGAACACGACCCCTTTTTGGGTCTTTGCTGGTTGGGACTTTCGCGGCCACGGCCCGACGCCCTAGCTTCTTACATGGCGCACTTCGCAGGCAACAGCTCTGACCCAAGCCAGGCTTCGGGGCTCTTGGGGTGCCTGCACGAATTCTGTTTTCACCTGATTTCAAGCGGACAGCGTCACTATGGTCGACGCATGATTCAGGTCATGGCGGCAGTGCACACCTTTTATTTTGGCAATGCAGATCCCTTCTTCCGGAACGGGCAGGGCTATCTTACCGTTGATTGGGTTTCCGCATTTGGCCATATCATCTTTCTCGAGATGCTACTGCGCGCCGAAAAAATTGGCATGGGTCCTCGGATACCGCGGCGCATCGCCTGCCGCCCTAGCGATGCAGCCAATCCGGCAGTAGCAACGTTACTCCGTACACACGGTTTTGAGTTCATGACCGTGCCTGACAGCAACGAGCCGCGCCGATCGCAAATGCTCTACATTCACGCTCCAGATGGAACAACGCACTATTTCATGGATTTTATGAACGGCATCCAGGAACAATTGCTGCGTTTGCCGTCAGCGCCTTGTTTGCGCCTACCAGACGCCTGGTGCCGCGATGGGGCGGCCTGGCTTGAACGCCATGGGATTGCTGCCCATGATCGGGTGTGTGTTTTTCATTGCCGGGAATCCACCTTTTGGACCAATCTTTACAATGCCTTCCTCAATGCCAGAAATGCAACTCTTCGCGCTTATCTACCCGCCTTGAACTTTCTTCTGGAGCAAGGGTTTGTCGTCATTCGCTTGGGCGATCGGGGCATGGTACCGGCGCCCTTGTCCCACGAACGGTTCCACGATTTGAGTCAGGCAGAGGGCATGCCGGACTGGCTCGATTTCTACCTGTGCCAAAGGGCAGATTTATTTCTGGGCACCAACTCAGGCCCCTCAGGCGTCGCCTCCGTCTTTGCGCGACCGTGTCTGCTGACCAATTGGTTTCCGATGAATGTCCATATTTCCCAACTGAACCCGCAGAACCTTGTCATGCCCAAACTCGTCCGCACACCCAATGGGGTGGCCAACCTTACCACTATGCTCGAAGACCCATTTTCCTCGACCGATTTTGTCGAAAGGACACCCTCTCACGAGCTCGTTGAAAACAGCCCCCAGGAACTTCTAGAAGCGGTGATGGAAATGACGAAACGTCTGGACGGTACGTTTGTCGCCGACCCGGAACTCTGTGCATTGGAGCGGCGGGTCCAATCTATTTGGTTAAAACACATTCCCTGGAGGATCACAATGCCCCATAGTTTTCTGAGTCGGTATGGGCGGCAGCTGGCTGGCGGCGATGCGGCGCAAGCTGCAACAGAATGGTGCACGTCGGTGCAGGAAGGTACTGTCGACGGGGTGGTTCAAGAGGGCGCTAGGGACACCATGTTGGCGGTCTATCGGCGGGCTCTGGTCAGGATTTTCTCTTTGGCCGATGCTAGGCTTCAGCCCGACCAGGCTGCACCAGAGTCGCTTGAAGCCTGTGCGGATGCCTGCTACCAGAATCATTTCAGGTTCGCTTCCGCACCCGCAATCTGTCGAACGCTCTTTACTTTGGATGATTCGCTGATTTTCGCGGACATTGTCGGTCGACCCGTTCGTCGGATCGCTCTGGCACCGGCGACCAAGATCGTGCTGGAAAACTTGGACTGGTTCCTTGGGCGCTTTGAGGAGGTGATTGTCGGAGATAACTTCAAGGTGGGCGAAGTTCACCATGGGCTGACAGTGATCACCATGGACGCTTTCCGCGCCCAAGCGCCGCAGTTCGATCTGTTCCTGTTGACCACGGATACGCCTGAGGTCGAGGCGGTCTATCTCGAGCTGCTGCCCATGGACAAGACACTGCGGATCACGCAGTTGTGGGAGCCCCTCACCAAGCGGCACTTCGAGTACCGCGGCGTGGACCGCGCGAAGCGGATCCTCGAAGAAATTGAAAAAGCGGCCAATCCACTGGTCGTCCTCGGCAACAAACTGCTGGCCACTGCCGAGCCGACCTTTGCCGCTCTGGACAGGTCGGGATACGATGTGTTCGTGGTTTCGCTCTACGACAAGATGGAAAACAAAACGCACAACGGCTACGACCCAACCTGTGCGGTTGGGCGAAATGTACTGGTCAGCCCTCTGGAACAGCTCTACATCTTGACCAAACTCAAGAGAGGGTTGTTCTGGATTTATTATGACTTTTTCTGCAATGTTGGCTGGGATGCGCGCAAGAGCATGATCACCTATGCAGAGGCCGCGACGATGGTTTCCCTGGCCAGTCGGCCCGTGATCCTAGGGATGTACGATATCATCAAGCCGATCTGCACCCAAATGGCCTATTGCCACATCGCTTTTGCGCTCTACAAGGTCATGCTAGATCAGGCCAGTGCGGTCGCCTTGACTAGCAAGTCGGATCACATCGCAGAATATCTGAGAAACACGTTGGTCAGGGATCGGCCGGTGATCAGCTTTTATCGCTACAGTTATCCCGCCAGCGAGCCGTTGCTGCGGCTATCGGTCTTGGATGGCGAGCGTCACCTGGTCGGCGTCACCTCGTTCCTGGGTGAGGTCTATGAACCAAATCGCATCGAGACGCGCAATTCGATCCGGTCGATCTTAAGACAGAAGATCCACTTCCATTACTATTCCGACCATCAGGCCGTCAAAGACTTTCACGCCTCCTTGCCTGCGGAAGAGCAGCGCTATTTCCATAGAGAAGCCGCGATCTGGGATCAGGTTGAGCTGGTGCGGGAGATGAGTCGCTATGACGGCGGCTGGCTGGTTGGCGACGAAGCCACGATCTTCGCCAGACTGATCAGCGCGGTCGAAGATCGGCATATCCGCGAACTCTACACGCTGTTTGTGCCCAACGGTGTGCCGACCTCCTCAATGACTTATGGCGCGGCGGGCTTGGCGGTGTTTATCAGTCGCCAGATAAAGGTTATGGACGAAGTCTATCCCAAAGGCTGCTGCATTCCCTTGGACATGGGCGAGGTCGACAATCTCGCGACGATTTTCCAACGGCTCGACTGGCAGAAGATCCACCAGGATATGGTTAACCACCGTCATGTGTTCGATATTTTCTATCACATCCCACGCCTCGTCGCCTTTCTCGATGTGGTCCGGGCGCGGGCCAAAACGCCGCGAGGCTAACCACATAGAACAAGCGAGGTACCTATGTGTCCCATGGAAAGCATTAACTACTTCGAGCAGGTTGAGGATGTAAGCCGGTTTTTCATTTTTGGCGCCCATGCTTATCAGGACTACATCCAGCTTATGATTGCAGCTAGGTTTCCGGGTCGCTTTTTTGGGTACTTGTCTGACGTGCCCAGTGAGGAGCGCCACCCACGCTCTGCGTATAGATATCGGCATTGGCAGGAGTGTTTGGCTCGTCTGGGCAAGGGCGACTACGTCTTTATGCTACAGGGGCACAGGGAACTGGAGTGGGCCTTGCGTGACAAGGGGGTGCGTTATGGGCTGCCTTATAATATCGTCCAAATCCATCAATCGTACGAGACCCCGACCTTTCTGCACTTCTGCCGGACCTACCTCACTCAGAAGGTAACAGCCCTGGATGTAGGCGGCAATACCGGATTGACAGGCGCAATGCTGACTTCATTTTGCCAGCATGTCTATATTTTCGAGGCAAATCCTCAAATGGAGTCGGCCATCCGCGGCACCGTCTACGGTCACGGCAACGTCACGGTGGTCATGAAGGCGGTCTCCTCCCATTCAGGGGCGATCAATATCTATCCGGTGGGGGTGAATAACACCAGTGCGGTGGCGCAAGATAAATCCAATCCCACCCAGGTGCCCTGCGTGACGCTTGACGCCTTCTGCCAAGAAAATGGCGTCGAACCAGGCATGATCAAAATCGATGTTGAGGGCCTGGATGCGGAAGTCATCCTTGGATCGGCGCTCATCATTGAAAAGCACCGACCCCTGGTGTTCTTTGAGCACCCGCTTTACAATGCGGCTGACTATCACACCGACATAAAAGTCGCTAGAGTAAGTCTCGCCTTTCTCGAGCGATTTTACGATCTGCTGGCCTACCCCACGCTGGACCAACTCTACGACCGGGTCGCGATCGGCATGCCGCTGGGCGAGTTCGAGCGGTGCTATGGCGAGTTACCTGTCAATGTCGCGGCCATCCCCAAGGTCTAATAAGGGCCCTTGAAGTAGTCGACCCGGTCGATGCGGCTGAGGTTCTTGGGCTCCTTGTCGAGCAGGCTGAGGGCGGCGGCAGCGAGGGTTGAGGCCTTGGGGTAGAAGGCGTTCTCGAGCGGTTGGGAGACGGGGGCCGGGCAGTTGGCCAGGGCGATGCGCCGCACCGGGGCGAGCAGGTGCTGGAAGCCCTTCTCGGCGACCAGGCCGGCGACCTCACTGGCGAAGCCACACAGCTCCCAGCTGCAGTCGGCGGCGATCAGGCGCCCGGTTTTGGCGACCGATGCCAAGATCGTCTCCTCGTCGAGCGGGCGGATCGTGCGCGGGTCGATGACCTCGACGCTGACGCCCTGTTTGGCCAGTTCGTCGGCGGCAATGGTCGCCTCCAGCGCCATCAGCGAGGTGGCGACGATGGTCAGGTCCGTGCCCTCGCGCAGGATGCGCGCCTTGCCAAACGGGATCGGTTCCATATTTTCGGGGACCTCACCCTCGGTCTCGAACAGGGAGCGGTGCTCGAAGATGACGACGGGATGGTTGGCGGTGTAGGCGGACAGCAGCAAGCCCTTGGCGTCAGCGGGCGTGGACGGCATGGCCACGGTCAGTCCGGGGAAATGGGCGATTGGGGCGTGCAGGCTCTGGGAGTGGGTGGCGCCTTGGCCCCAGCCCTTGCCGACGATGGCGCGCAGCACGATCGGTACCTGGCCGGCGTTGCCGCCGTACATGTAGCGCCACTTGCAGGCCAGGTTGAGCAGGTTGTCGAGCGACAGGAACATGAAGTCGGCGCGGGGGTAGACGAAGACGGGGCGCTTGCCCATGGCAGCGGCGCCGACGGCGATGCCAGCAAAGGCGTTCTCCATGGAGGGGCAATCGAAGACGCGATCGGGGAACAGGGCGGCGGCCTCGGAGGTCGAGCCGAAGATACCCGATGGATAGGCAACGGCGTGGCCGGTCAGGAAAATCGACGGGTCGGCGCTCATGGCGGCGACGGTGGCTTCGGCAATGGCTTCCTTGTACTTGCGCAGGCGCATGGCGGTCCCCCTCAGGTAATGTCGTCGAGCAGTGTACTGACCTCGGGCCAGGGATCCCCGAAGGCCCGCTCGATATCGGCGTCGACGGCGGCTTGGGTGCTGGCCCGCATGGCGTCGAGTTCCGCCTGACTGGCCAGACCCAGCGCCTGCAAGGCCTCGCCGCTGCGCACGACGGGGCAGCGCGCCATCCAGGCCTCGACCTCTTCGCGCGTGCGGTAGGTGCGGTTGAGCTCGTGGTCGAACCAAGGGCCGACGTGTTCGAGCCAGCGGTAGGTGGCGCATTCCAGGAAGACGGGGCCGGGCTCGGCGCGCATCGCGGCGACGACCTCGCTGGCGGTCTGGTAGACGGCGGCGACGTCGTTGCCGTCGACGCAGTGGGTGGGAATGCCGAACGCCGCGACCCGGCCATGGATCGAGATCTGCTCGGGCTGGCGGATCGCCAGCGGGCTCTCGGTGGCGTAGCCGTTGTTCTCGCAGACCAGCAGCACGGGCAGGCGCTTGAGCGCGGCATAGCCCAGGCACTCGTAGAAGGCGCCCTCCTCGGCCACGGCGTCGCCGAAGAAGGCGACGGCGACCCTGTCGGCGCGGTCCATGGCGAAGCTGAGCGCGCTGCCGGTGGCGGCGGCGACACATTCGGCCAGGATCGCGCTGGAGGCGATGAAGCCGCAGTCGCGGTCGGTGAGATGGACGCTGCCGCCGCGGCCGCGACTGCAGCCGGTGACCCTGCCGAACAGCTCGGCCGCTAGGCGGTAGACCGAACCGCCCTTGGCCAGGAAGGCGTTGTGGGAGCGGTGGTGGGCGTAGGCGACGTCGTCGCGGCGCAGGGCGGCGCAGACGCCGACCGAGACCGCCTCCTGGCCCAGGCCGAAGTGGGTCGGCGTGCGCATCTCGCCGCGCTTGTAGCGCTCGGCCAGGGTCGCTTCCGCGCAGCGCAGGCGCAGCAGGGCCTGGTGCAGTGCGAGCCGCTGTTGTGCGGAGATCGCGGGCTCAGTCGACATAGTAGTCCTCCAGGAAGCGGTAGAGCTTGTGGATCTGGCGGCTGATATCCAGCTCGTCGAGGGGGATGCGGTCGATCGCCGCCCAGTCCAGACCGGCCAGGATTTTCGGCAGGTTGTGCAGCTCCGAGAGCGTCAGCGGCAGGGTCATGCCCGGTGGCAGCATTTCAACGACAGCGGTCATGGAGCGGTTGCAGATGACCGGCAGGCCCGCCGCGGCACAGGTCCAGATCACCGAGGGTAGGGTCGTCGGCGTGAACAGGTCCATGGCGTCGCGCATGAAGGGGTCGTCCAAATGGGCGACCATCTCGCTGAACACCTGCATGTTGAACAGGCTCCAGCCGGCGTGGTACTGGCTCAGCTCGGATGCCAGCTGGTCGAGATCGTGGATCGGCGTGTGCATGTGGAAGCGGTGGCGGTGCTGCTCGGGCAGCGAGGCCTGGAACTGGTGGACCTTCTCCCGCGAGTTGTTGGCGACGTAGTAGTGGAGGTGCAGGCCGTCCTCGATCAGCTGGCGCACGTAGGGCACCAGGCCCATGCGCGAGGGCTCCCAGAAATCCTCGAGCAGGACGGAGATGACGGCGATGTGGTAGCCGTCGGTCAGGCGCGGTCGGCGGTTGCGCGGCATGGTCTGGTAGCGGTGGTGGTGGACGCGGGGCAACTTGCGGCCCAGGGCGTTCTCGACAAAGTCGCCAAAGACGTCGGTAAACGAGCTGTAGACGACGGCCTCGGCCTCGCCCACCATCTGCTTGTAGAGGCGACCGCAGGCGGCGCCGGCGCCGTAGTTCTTGACGCCGGGCTTGATGGCGTCGTACATGTACAGGCCCAGGCGGGCGCTGCTGTGGGCGGGGCGGCAGGCCTTGACGGTGCGGATCATGGCCAGGCAGCCGGCGTAGCAGATCGCGACCCGGGCGAAGTCCCAGCTGGGCGGGTAGATGGTCTCGTAGTGGTAGAGCGAGACGCCCTTGTCCATGGCGGCGAAGGTGACCATGAAGTCGATCAAGCTGCCGACGTTGTAGCCGGTCAGGGCGACGTCCTCGACCTTGGGCGTGGCATAGCCGGTCTGGTGGGCCTCTTTGACGTCCTCGGAGCCCAGCCAGTAGGTGCTGAAGCCGTCCTCGTTCATCTTCCAGATCGTCGAGTTGAGGGTCGCCATCGGCCTAGCGCTGACGAACAGCACGGGCTTGTGGCTGGCGTTGAGGCGCGCGATGAATCCCGGCGTCGTCTCGGCCAGGTCACGCCGAAACTTCTGCAGGTAATCGGCTAGCCAGTTGAGGCAGTGCGCCTTGCCGAACTGGCGCTCATAGCTCTCGCAGGCCTCCATGTTGCGGGTCAGGATCAGGCACAGGTCGCCGTCCTGATAGGCGACTTCCTTGGGGTGGACGATGGTCTGGCCGCCGATCGTCAGGCCGGCGCGGTTGATGTCGAGGAAGCAGAGGTTGGGGAAGGTCGCGGCCAGTTGGTCGAGGATTGGCGCGAACAGCGGCGAGCAGGGCGCCACGATCAGGCGCCGGCCTGGGCCGCGCCCGGCATCGGGATGGGCGGCCAGCTGGGCGAGGATGCCCTCCCAGGTCACACTCTCGACGAAGCGCGCGGGGTTGATGTTGTTGGCGAGCAGCAGGTCGAGCGCGGCCTCGGGGTCGAAGTCGGCCGCCAGGCCCATCAGGCCGTGGATCTGGTGCTCGCGCACGATCGCCTGAAAATGCTGCTTGAAACACTCCAGCATGGCGGCGGGATCGGGGAGGGTCATGCCGCCTCCCGCTTGCCGCAGCACAGGGCGAACAGGTAGTGCGCCAGCTTGTGGTAGCCGGTGTGGACGACCTCGTCGTTCATGGAGAACATGAACACGAAGGTGAAGTAGCGCTGCATCAGGGCCTTGAAATCGGGCATGCTCTTGCAGTTGACGTGGCCCGCCTTGCTGATCGGCGAGGCGTAGTCCTGCGACTCCAGCGAGGGCATGCCGAGGATCAAGGCGCCGTCGGGCTCGAGCGGCGCGATCATGTGGCGGATGAAGGTGTCCTCGTCCTCGGGGCGGATGTGTTCGAGCACATCGAGGGCGTAGGCGCCGTCGAAGCTGCCGGGCATGGGCGCGGCCAGCATGTCGTGGACGACACAGTCGAAATGCCAGCGGCCGACGCTGCGTTTGCGGGCGTCCTCGATAAACAGAGGGTCGAAGTCGGTGGCGGTGAGCTGGCCGACCTCCTGCAGCACGATGCGGGTGGCGAAGGCATCGGCGCAGCCGACCTCGAGCACGTGGCGGCGGCCCGCGAACAGTTTGGCGACGAATTTATAGCGCGCCAGGGTAAAGGTCAGGCGCTTGGGGTCGTCGTACCAGGCCTGGCTTGTCATCAACCCCAGGGATTCGAGGCCGCGCTGATCGTAGTAGTCAAGGCAGAGATTGTATTGACCTTCCTTGGTCTTGCGTTCATCCATGTCACTCCCCTCAATCGGTCGTGTTCAATTCGAGAATCGTCCAAAAGTAGTCGCCGGAATAGTCCGCCTCCGAAAAAAGTTCGTGCCAGTACTCGGGTGTGCCATATGTTTTGGCTGTTAACATCCAGGCCTCGAACAGATCGCGCTCAGCCTCGTTGCGGTAAGCATCGACCTGCACGAAGCAATGCCTGGGCTGGCGGCAGACGCGGGTCATCTCGCGCAGAGCTTGGATGCAGCCGGCGCGGTCGAGGTTGTGGATGGTGTTGATCGAGAGTACGGCGTCGAAGCTTTGGTCTGGGAACGGCAGCGCGGTGGCACAGCCCTGAACGAGCCGGTCGGCGACCTCGGGCTTGGCGTGGGCCAAGGCGTAGCTGGAGATGTCCAGGCCGACGGCGTCGAGGCCGGGTTGGACCTGGATCAGGTCGTGGACCAGGAAACCCTTGGCGCAGCCGATATCCAGTACGCGCGAATTCGGGCCTAGCCCGTAGCGATCGACCGCGGCCCGGGCCACGGCCAGCCAGCGGCCGTCGTAGATGTAGCCGCCGTAGCCCTGTTCGCGGGTGCCGTCGAAATAGGCCTCGCCGAACTGGCTGGCCAGTTGGCGGTTGCGGTCTTTGTCGACCAGGCGCGCGCTGACGTTGCGGCGCACGTTTGGGACGGTCTGCAGCAGGTTGAACAGGCCCATAGCCTAGAGGTCGCCCATGGCGGCGTCCAGGCCGCGCTCGAGGGGGGTGAAGGCGAAGTCGGGGAAGGCCTGGATCAGGGCGGTGGTGTCGAAGTGGCGGTGGGTCGCGGGCGCGGTGCGCGGGCTGGGGCAGATGTTGACATCATTCTTGAAGCGGGCGGCGACCAGGCGGGCCAGGCTGCCGAAGTCGATCGAGCGGCCAGTGGCGAGGTTGAGCAAGCCGGTGCTGCCTTGGCGCAGGACCCTCAGGCAGAGCTCGGCGACGTCGTCGACGAATACATGGTCGCGGGTTTCCTCGCCCTCGCCGCCCAGGGGGATCTTGCCGTCCTTGTGGGCCTGGCGGCGGAAGCGGTTGGGACCGTAAGAGTTGTGGCTGTCACCGGGGCCGTAGACGAGGGAGGGGCGCAGGATGCAGAGCGACTCGCCGAGGGTTTGGGCCAGCATCAGTTCGCGGCTGCGGTGCATGGCGCCGTAAAGATCCATTGGCGCGGCCAGGCTGGCCTCGCTGATCGGGCCGGTACCGAAAGGGTAGACGGCATCGGAGCTGAAATAGACGGTGTGCTCCGGTTTGCACACGGACAAGGCGGCGCAGAGCTGTTCGACCATGCGCAGGTTGGCGGAAAAGGTGGCGATATCGCGACCGCGATCGGGAGTAAGCGCTGCAAGCACGACCAGGCTGTCCTCGGGCCGCAGCAGTTGACGGAGTTGTTCTTTGGCCTCGGGGCCGCTCAGGTTGAGCGTGGCCGAGCTGGGTGCGATAAAGGGGATCTGTTCGCGCTCCAGCAGGGCGATCAGGGCCTTGCCGATGAAGCCGGAAGCGCCGAGCAGGACGACCCGGGCGGGGTTGCGGGGGTCATGTCGGTGGGTCAACATGGGAATCTCCAAGGGGTGCGCCCAGGCCGAAATGGGTGAGACCGGCGGCCTGGACGGCGAGGTTTGAGAGGACGTGATAGGGGTCGATGACGCAGGTACCGCGCAGGCGCAGGGTCAGATCGGCGACGGGGATGGCGGCGAATTGCGGCCAGGGCGTGGCGATGATCAGGACATCGGCGCCGTCGCAGGCGGCCAGGGCGTCGTCGGCCTGGACCAGGTTGGGTAGGTCGATGGCCGCGGCCGTGACGACGGGGTCGAAGACCTGGACCCGGTGGGCGCGCAGGTGGGGCAGCAGGGCCAGGGCGGGCGAGCCCTTGAGCGAGTGGGTGTGCGGCTTGTAGGTTAGGCCCCAGAGCGCGATCACGGCGTTGGCGGGCAGCTGGAGCCGCTGGCGAAGCAGGCGCAGGATCCAGTGCTTGCGGTAGCTGCTGTTGGCGACCCAGGCGCGCACGGTCTGGGCGTCGCTGCCGTGCTGGTCGGCCAGGCGTATGACGGTGTTGAGGTCGCGTTCGAGGTTGCCGCCGGCGATGCCCAGGCCCGGCGCCAGATAGCTGTGGGGGCCGATGCGCTTGTCGAGCTTGAGCGCCGGTACGATTTCGCGCCAGTCGGCGCCGGTATGCTCGCACAGCTCGGCCAGGGTGTTGGCGATCGTGATCGAGGCGACCAGGCAGCAGTTGATCGAGATCTTGGCCAGCTCGGCGCTCTCGTAGCGCATGGGCAGGCGCGGGCAGCCGAAGCGCTCGAGGTAGTTCTGGAGCACCTGTGGCAGCGCTTGGGCGGGCTCGGCACAGCCGAGGATAAAGCGTTCCGGATGGAGGGCGCGCTCGATGGCCTGGCCAAAGATCAGGGTTTCCACCTGGTAGTAGAGCGGCCGGCCTGGGGTCAAGCTGAGGCGGCGACAAAAGCCGGGCGGGACCTGGCTGAGAATGACGAGCACCGTATCGACCGGCAGGGCGGCGTCGACGGCCGCGATCAGCGCGCTGAGGCCGCTGAGGTCGCTGTTGGCCAGGTCGTCGGTGGGCACGTCGGGCGCGACGTAGACCAGCGGGCAGCGCGCCAGGTCGGCGAGCTCGGCGCTGAAGTGCAGGCGCGGGGCGTGTTCGGCCATCAGGCGCTCGAGGTCGGGCTCGACCACGTGTGGGCGACCATCGCGCAGCGCGGCGCAGTGGCTCGGGTCGGGGTCGTAGCCGACGACGGAGCAACCGCGGACGGCGGCGGCGACGGCGCTGTTGAGGCCCAGGTGGGTCATGCCGGCAAAACCGACGTGCGGGTTCACGGGCAGCCTCCCGCGGCATCCGTGGCCAGCTGGCGCAGGACGCGGTTGATCCAGAGGTCGTTGGCGAGGTTGCCCTTGCCGTCGCGACAGAGCTGCTTGAAGTGCTCGTATTCCAGCGCCCAGGTCGGGTCGGCCTGGACCAGCGTCTCGGTTTGCTCGTCGGGTCGGCCGGAGGGCAGCACGCGGCTGCGCAGGGTCAAGCTGGAGGGTCCCCACTTGCACAGGCTCTGGATGTGAGCGCTGCCGAGCTCGCCTTGGAGGTCGGCATAGAAGTGGTTGCGCCAGGAGAGCAGGGACATTTCCAGGTGGATGGCGACGCTGCCGGCGGCGCCGAAGCTGCAGAAGTCGGGTGCGCGGTTCTCGAAGCGGCGCGCCTGATAGAGCTGGAACGGGGCGTCGGGGACACCGATCCAGAACAACAGGGTGTCCAGTAGATGCGAGCCCAGGTCGGGCAGCACGCCGGCGCCCTGGTCGCGCCAGAGCGAATCGCGGACCAGGCGGGCGGTGCCGTTGCCGTAGAACATGTTGAGCGTGTAGAGCCGGCCCAGGCGGCCCTGTTCGAGGACCTGGCGCATCTTCATGAAGTGAGGTTCGAAGCGGTGGTTGTACGCGGTGTAGCAGGTCACGCCCTGGCGCTCGGCCAGCAGGGCCAGCTCCTCCAGTTGGAAGTCCTGATCGGCCAGAAGCGGTTTCTCGACCAGCACGTGCTTGCGGTGGGCGAGTAGGTAGCGCAGCAGTTCCAGCTTGGGTGTGTCGGGCGTGCAGACCAACGCGGCGTCGAAATGGGTCAGCGGCACCTCGCCCAGGTCGCGGTAATCCGCCTCCGGGGCGATCGGGTCGACCACGGCGATGCAGTCGCTGCCGGCGATCTGGCGGCGCTTGCGGCCCTGGACGCCGTAGCCGAGGATGATGACCCGCACCTCAGACACCGCCGTCGGGGGCGAACTTGGTGCGGCAGGCGAGCTTTTCAAGGCGCTGGATCACGGATTTGGGCGTGACCGCCAGGTTGCCGTCGTACTCGCATTCCAGGCCGGCGGCGATGTTGCCGAGGATCGAGGCGATCGCCTCGTTGCCGCCGCTGGCGACCATGGCCAGGGAGGCGTAGGCCAGGAGCGCGTCACCGGCGCCGACGGCGTCGACGACCTGGTCGGCGAAGCTGTCGACGGAGATGATCGTGCGCGGGTCGTCGGCGGGGCGGGTGCGGTAGGTGAGGATGCCGCGCTCGCCGAGCTTGAGGATCAGGGTCTTGCAGGCGGCGCGATGGAACAGTTCTGAGGCCAAGGGGCGGATGGCGGAGTCCTGGTCGCCCAAGGCGAAGCGGGCCTCGCGCTCGTTGGGGGTGATCAGGTCGAAACCCTGGAACTCGGTGATGTTGCCCCAGCGGCTGGCGACCTGGCTGTCGGCGACCCGGTAGACGCCGCTGGGGATGGCCCCGATCAGGCCGGTCAGGGTGTGCTTGTTGAAGATGCCATGGCGGAAGTCGCTGAAGACGACGATATCGGCGGCATGCTCTTTCAGCTGGCGGGCGAATTGGCGCAGGACCTTGTCGGAGATCGGGCGATTGTCGAGGGTATCGACCTTGAGCATGCGGTAATCGTCGACGACAAAGGCGTTCTTGTTGGTGGTCGGTCGCGTGGCGTCGATGACGGCCTGGGCGTTGACACCGCTTTCGGCCAGGTCTTTGAGGACGTATTTGCCCAGTTCGTCATCGCCGAGCACGGTGGTGAAGACGACCTCTGCGCCGGCGGCCTGAAAGTGCTTGGCGACGATGCCGGCGCCGCCGACGAAGTCGGTTTTCTCCTCGTAGCGCACGCTGATCGTCGGGGTCTTGGTCATGCCGCCGATCATGGTGCAGCGGGTAAAGCTGTCGACGATGGTGTCGCCGACGATGTGGACCTTGAGGCCCTTGAAGCGGTCCATGGTCGTGCGCAGGTCGTCGAAGCCGATGTCCTCCTGCTGCATCAGCACCATCAGCTTCTCGGTGCTGAGGTTGGGCGGCGCGGTCTCGATGAAGCGCGAGGAGGAGTAGACGATGTCGCCGGGCGTGAAAATCATTTCGCCGCCGTAGGTCTCGAGGGTGTCCATCTCCTCGCGGGTTTTGGGGGGGATCTGGCCGGCGACGTACTCGTAGCCCTTGGCGAAGAAGTCCGGCTCGAGGCGTTTCAGGGCCGAAATCGGCGTGGGCTCGCGGTCGATGATCACATAGTCGACGACCTCGAAGGCGGCCAGGTTGAAGGCGCGCAGGTCCTCGGGCACGTAGGGGCGGAGGTTGGCCTTGGTGACGTGCAGGTCGCAGGTCAGGCTGGCAACGAGGACGTCGGCCTTGCTCTTGGCGTAGATCAGGTGGCGCACGTGGCCTGGGTGGACGACGTCGAAGGTGCCGTGGCACATGATGACTTTCTTGTCGCGGGGGCGGGGGCCGATGAGGGCGGCCAGTTCGTCCAGGGTCTTGATTTTGGGTGATACCAATTGCGGTTTTTCAGCGGTCATTCAGGTGTCCTGCATGTAGGTGAACCAGGTTTTTGTGGCGGCTGCGATGCTGTCGGCGTCCCACAGCGGCGCTTGGCGCCAATAGTCGATCTGAGCGAGGATGGACGCGACACCCTGCTCGAAGCTGACCTGCGGCGACCAGTTCAGCTCGCGGGTGATCTTGGCGATATCGGCCCAGGTGCAGTCGGGCTCGCCCGGTCGCTTGGGCAGGGTCACCCGCTCGCCGCCCAGCAGCTCGACCAAGCGATTGACGGTCTGGGGGTTGCCAGCGCCGAGGTTGTAGACCTGGCCGGCGAGGGGCGACTGGGCGGCGGCGTAGAAGGCCTGGGCGACATCGGTGACGTAGAGGAAGTCGCGGGACTGGCTGCCATCGCCGACAACGGTCAGCGGCGCGCCGGCCAGTTTCTGGCGCAGGAAGACGCCGAAGACGGCGCCGTAGGCGCCCGAGGTGCGCGAGCGGGTGCCGTAGGCGTTGAAGATGCGGATCGAGGTGGCGGGCAGGCCGTAGACCTTGTGCCAGTGGAAGACGGCCTGTTCGCCCTGGTACTTGGAGAGCGCGTAGGGGTACTTGGGGTCGAGCGGGTGCTCCTCGGTCGTCGGCGTGGCGGCCAAGCCGTAGCAGGAGGACGAGGCGGCGTAGACCAGCTTGCGGACGGAGGCGGCGCGGGCGCATTCGAGCACGTGGACGGTGCCTTGGACGTTGACGGACATGTAGTCCAGGGGGCGCTCGATCGAGGGCACGATATCGCCGATGCCGGCGAAGTGGAAGACCAGCTCGGCGCCCTCGAAACTGGGGTGACCGGGCGTCAGGGCGCGGATGTCGAGGGCGTGCAGGACGACGTCGGGGTTGTCCTGGTGCTGGGCCAGGTTCTCGCGCCGCCCGCCGACGAGGTTGTCGATGACGGAGACGCGGTAGCCCTGATCGACGAGGAGGTCGACCATATGGCTGCCGATGAAGCCGGCACCGCCGGTGACGACCGCCAGCGGCTTCATCAGTGCGCTCCCGTGTTCTTCATGGTGCGCACGTTGTAGTAGCGGTCGTCGTCGAAGCTGTTGGGCAGTAGCCCTGCCTTGAAGGCGTGGCAGAGCTCGACGACGGCGTCCTCGACGGAGAGGGTCGGCACGAAGCCCAGGACCTCTTTAACCTTGTCGGAGTTGATGTGGTAGGAGCGGATGTCGTCGGTGGGTTCGACCTGGATCGGGATATCGGCCTTGTCGGGGTACTCGCGCTGGACGACTTGCTTGACGATTTCGGCGATCTCCATGATGCTGAGGTTCTGGTAACCGCAGTTGAAGATCTGGTTCGCGATCAGCTGGTCCGGCGCCTGGAGCAGGCGCACGCAGAGGTTGACGTAGTCCTTTATGTGGAGGTTGGGCCGGAGTTGCGGCCCGCCGAAGACGCGGATCTGGTCGCGGTTGACGGCGTAGTTGGTGAGGATGTTGACGGAGACGTCGAGCCGTTGGCGGGGCCCGTAGCCGCAGACGGTGGCGGGCCGGAAAATGACGCCGACGAAGGCATCGTCGGTGTGCGCAAACAGCAGCGGCTCGCACATACCTTTATATTTGTTGTAGAGGGTCAGCGGCAGTAGGGGGTGATCCTCGCGCACGTCGGGCTGTTCCGAGACGCCGTAGACGGAGCTGGTCGAGGCGTAGATGAAGCGCTTGACGCCGGCCTGTTTGGCGGCGATGACCATGGGTTCGAAGGCGTCGAGGTTGACGGTGGTGGAGAGCGCCTCGTCGAGCACGAAGCTGGCGTCGTTGGAGATGCAGGCCAAATGGATCACGGCATCGACGCCGGCAAGTGCCGCTGCGAGGTGGGCGGTGTCGCGGATGTCGCCCTGAACGACCTGGAGCTGGGGGTGATCGAGTGGCAAGTGGTCCTTGCCGTAGTAGAGGATGTCGTAGACGGTCACGCGGTGACCCAGCTCGAGCAAGCGCGGGACGAGCACGCTGCCGCAATAGCCAGCGCCCCCGGTCACCAGAATATGATGGAAATCCAAGCTTATCCTCCGTGTCTTAAGTGCTGGTTCAATTCAGTTTGATTTGATAGCCCGCGGTACTGGCGTCTCTGTAGAACATCTTAACGGTCTCCAGCGAGAAGGCGTCAAGGTCTTTTCCGTGGAGGTCCAGTTTTTTCAGCAGGCTGGCCGTCACGGTGATGATATCGCAACCGGCGGTGTCCGCCTGGTAGATGTTGAGCACCTCGCGCGGGCTGGCCCAGAGCAGGTCGATTTTGGGGTGTTGGTGAATCATGGCGGCGGCGGCGGTCATGACGGGGATCGGGTCGCGACCGGAGTCGGCGATGCGGCCGGCGAAGATCGAGATGATGTGGGGTACGGCCGAGTCGAGGGCGGCGAGGATCTTGGCCGTCTGTTCGAGCGTGAAGACCGCGGTCACGTTGAGGCTGACGCCCTCCTTGGAGAGGCGCTCGATGATTGGGCCGGTGAACACGCCCTCGGTGTTGGTGACCGGAATCTTGACGTTGACGTTGCGACCCCAGGAGGCGATGGTGCGGGCTTGGGCGTACATCGACTCGAGGTCGTCGGCGAAGACCTCGAAGGAGATGGGTTTCTCGGTGATCACGGCGAGGACCTGGCGGGCGAAGGCCTCGTAGTCGGTGACGCCCGCTTCGCGCATCAGGGTGGGGTTGGTGGTGAAGCCCTGGACGAGGGGGTGGTCGTTGAGCTTGCGGATGTCGTCGTAGTCGGCGCCATCGGCGAATACTTTGATCTTCAGTTGCAGCGTCATGGTGCACATCCTAGGAGTGGCGAGCGGTGTGGTTGCTGGGCAAGCAGGTGGGTGGTGGCCTGCAGCAGGCTGCTGACGGCGTGGAACGGGGGCTCGGGTCGGGGCTCGGCGTAGTGGTAGTCGACGAAATAGCAGGTGCAGCCGGCGGCTTGACCGGCGCCGATATCGCGCCAGCGGTCGCCGACCAGGTAGCTGGCGGAAAGATCGATGCCATGGCGCTCTGCGGCTTCGTGCAGCATGCCGGGCAGTGGCTTGCGGCAGGCGCAGCGGTCATCGTCGGTGTGGAAGCAGGTCAGAATCGCGTCCAGGGGTAGCCAGGCGGCGAGGCGTTCGTGCATGGCCTCGACGATCGCTTGGGTCTGCTTGCCGGTCGCCACGTCGGGCTGGTTGGTGACGACGATCAGCGCATAGTCCGCTGACTTGAGCAGGTCACAGGCTTCGACAACGCCGTCGATTAGCGCGAAGTCCTTCAGCGCTTGGGGCGGAAAGCTCTTGCCATCGCGAAAGATCGGTTGGTTGAGCACGCCATCGCGGTCGAGGAACACGGCCCGGGCTACCATTTAGTGGCCTTGACCTGGAGCGCGGGGTGAGAGACCAGGCAATGCCAGACGACCGCCTGAAATCCTTCCGCGTGGGGCGTGACCCGATCGGCGTGAACGACGGGGACGATGACGACGACATCGCCCACTTGGGCCGTGTAGCCGCCGTCGCGGCTGACGATGCCGAAGATCTTGGCGCCGCGCTGCTTGGCCAGTTCCAGTGCGCGGATGATGCCGACGCTGACGTTCTTCTCGGCGTTGCCGCCGCCGACGGAGAAGACGAGCACAGCGTCTTCGGCCCTGAGGCGGCTGATCGTCAACCAGCCATTGAAGACCGTGTCCCAGCCCTCGTCATTGGTGCGGGCGGTGAGCTCGGAGACGTTGTCGGTAGGCGCGTAGGCCTCGATCCCGCAGAGCTTGCGGAAATCATTGACCGCGTGGCTGGCGTTGGCGGCACTGCCACCGACGCCCAACAGGAACAGGCGGCCACCGCGCTCGCGCAATTCGGCCAGGGCCGTGGCCAGGGCTTCGATTTGGGCAGTGTCGATTTCGGCGCAAATGCGCGCGGCCTCAAGGAAGAAGTTCTGCACGTGAGACATGATCGTCGATCTCCAAGGGTAGGTTGACCCGAGCATCTTAGGGCAAGCCGGCTCACTTTGACAAGTTCAATCAACCCAGGCAGGACGTGGGCAGGCCAGTGAACGGGTTGCCGTTCCAAGGTTTATCGGTCGCGATGGGGAATTTCATCACGGCGATCAGTCAGAGCTTTGCGGGCAGCTAGCGGGCCACAGCTTGGGATGGGGGTGATTTCGAGGTATGATCATTTGTGCATATTCTTGGAGGCACCCATGGTTCAAGATCCGGGCCTTATCGCGCTTCATCACATCGGCGGTCGCGGCGGGACGGGCACGGCCCAGGTGCCGGCGGCTTTTGCCGGCGATGTCTGTCAGGTCTTCTACGAGGCGGACGCCGACTGCCAGCAGCAGATCGCCGCCGCCAGCCAGCGCGCTCTTCAGTCCGTCGTGCTGCCTCTTTGTGTGGGAGAACGCGATGGTCGCGCTGCTTTTCATCTCGATTATGATCCCTTCATGAGCTCTTTGTTCGAGCTCGACCCCGCGTTTGCGGACTATACCCTGTTCCTGGTCGACCCTCTCAAGGGTGCCATGGATTACCGTTTTGGGGACAGTGGTCAGGTGGTCGAAACCCGCGAGCTCGAAGTCGTGACCCTCGACACGCTCTATGGGACGGGTGAAGGTCCTGCGCCCGCGCCGGACGTACTGTCCATGGACACGCAAGGCAGCGAGTACGAGATCCTGTGCGGCGCCCTCAAAACCCTGGATCGCTCGGTGTTGGCGTTGCGGCTGGAAGTCGCTTTCCGCCCGATCTACCAAGGCCAGAAGCTGTTTGGTGACCTCTGCCAACTGCTGGCAAGTCATGGCTTTCAGTTTGTGAAAATACTCGAGGTGTTCGAGATGTATCCCTACCGCGACCCAGTCGGTTTGCGTGCGGGCACCTTCGATGCCTTTGGTGAGGCCCTGTTCTTTCGCGCGCCCGAGGCCTTGGCGCGGGAGGCGGATCCCGCCATCCGCTACCTCAAGCGCCTCAAGCTCGCCTTGATCGCCCTGCTCCACGATCAGTTAGGTTACGCGCTCCACTGCTTGCGCGAGCTTGGCCCTCGACCCGAGACGCTGGTCGCGAGTCTGAGCGATCGTGCCTACCCCGCCTTTCTGGAAGGCCTGGCCCAGCGCGCCGCCGCGCACCCACGCACTTTTCCGCCACTGTTCTCAGAGTGCTATAGCGTGGCGGAGAGTATGGCGCGTTTCGACGGCGATTTTCCGACCATGGAGGGCCGCTTCGGCGAGGTCTTGGCAAAACTGCGCCATGACGTGGCGGTACTCGGCGGTGATCGCCTGTGTTTGTTGCCGTTTGGCCTCTACGCCCGCAAGGCGCTGGACTGGCCGACTGAGCCTGGCATGGTGCCGTTGGCCTTTTTCGACAATGGCTTCGCTCGTCACCAGGGCTCCGGCTTCACGGTCTATGATCCCGCCCAACTTCGCCCGGACGATTTTGTGGTGATCCTCTCGCAGAGTTATGGCGTGGCGCTCGAGCGCCAGCTGGAGGGCATCCGTGGCGCCCAGCCCGAGCGCACCCTGAGTTATCGAGATCTGATCGCCGGCCGCCGCGCCTTCAAACAAGCGAGCAAGGCGACAGAAGTTGAAAGCTGGCTGCGCCAACACGGCTTCGAAGCGCTCGCCAAGCAGGTCGAAGAGCAGCGTCTCGCTCAAACCCTCACGTGACCGGCGTGCTCACTGGAACACTTTGCGTTCGGCAAAGAGCGCCTCAAGGTAAGCCTCGTCCTCGCTGTCGTCGGCGGTGTGACCTTTGAAGCCGGAGGCGCGGGCCAGGCAGGCGATCAGGCCCTGGTTGCACAGGCCTGCGGGCTCGATCTGGGCCAGGGGATCGCGATAGGCTTCCGTCGGACTGATGATCCGCCAACCCTGACTGCGCAGGAAGGTGACCAGGTCACCGATGAAAAGTGCGGCCAGGTCGTTTTCGTGCAGCAGGAGAACGTGCTTGGGTGAGCGCCCCAGGGTGGCCACGGCCATGTGGTCGTAGAACTGGATGGCGCGCCAGAGGGTCTCGACATATACCTGCTTGAGGGCCTCCATATTCACTTTCTGTCCGTTTTGAAGCGCGCGCTGCAGCAGGGTATCCATATAGAAGTCGTAGTTATCCACGGTCACGTAACCGTGTCGATAACCCAATTCTGCCAAAGTCTTTTGCACCGCCTGCTGGTCCTCAAGGGTATTGCCCTGGTTGAGGTACGGGTAGCGAAACCACGGTTGGAAGCCCTTGAGCGGGGTCAGCAGGGCATGGGCTTGGCGCACATCGGCGCTAAAAATTGCTGGACCCACCGTCCGGACATTGGGATGGGTATGGCTGTGGTTGGCGATGAGGTGGCCGGCCTCGGCATAGGCGGCGACACGAGTGTGACCTTCGTCCCGGTCCAGGTGACTGGTCGTGACAAAAAAGACGACCTCGTCTACCTGTGCTTTCTCGAGCTCAGCCAGCAGCCGCTGCGTGCGCTCCGGACCGTTCAACCGGGTGGTACTGGGTCGCGGCGCATCGTCGAAGCTGAGAGCAAGCTCACCGGCCCAAGCGGGCAGCACGAGCAGCTGTAGAAGAAACAAAATGCGCATGGGCACCTCCGTTGGCTGGGGACTGGTCATTCGCTGCGGCGTGATCAGGTGGGCTCTGAATCCCGTTCGCCGCGTTGAGCTAGCATGGACGGGTCAATCCCAAATCTTACAGGGTCGTCCAGGACTCCGCGCAATGCTCCCGCAAATTCGCATGTATCCTTCACCTCTTGAGCTCCTTCTCTGATCCGCGCAATAAACGCCTCAATCGCAGTCTCTACTTTTTTGCGATGGCGTCGTCTGGTCAGATGGCAGATATCAATGGTGGCCGCTGCTCGTGGATGTTGGTCGAAAGGGTAGGGTTGGCCCAACAAGTTGTAGAGAATCAGTGACTCTGGACAGAGTCCCTTTTCGCAGGGGTCCAGCAAGAGTGGCTGCTCTCTTCTCAGATGATCTGATGGCTGGAACGCCCGCTTCTCCGGGTTCTGGAGCGGGAAATGGGTGTGTTTTCCCTTCCTTTCACCAGGGGTGGGATCATCCCAGGTTGGAAGATCCTCCATCGTCCTGTTACACGCTTGGCAAGAAGCGTAAAGATTGGTCCATTCGTAGGCTAGCCAATAGTACCCTGGATGGCTTGGGTCCTCCATTACCTCTTTTTTGGGTCGAAAATGCTCAACATCCCAGGATTCAGTAAGTTGCTGCTCACAGTAGGCACATTTCCTGTGGAAGAGCTTTTCCAAAGCCGCTTTTACTTTCCGGTCCTTGTAATGTTCCTTGACGTTGTGTTGGTTGCCTTCCTGCTTCGCCAGTGCAGTCAAACGCTCAGCCTCGATAAACCATTGACGAGAGGGCTTTATGGGTTTGCCGCTCTCATCCTTGGCCTCTCGATTAATGTAGATCATGGGCAGCACCTATTGCTTCAAATAGCGTGCGAGTTGCATCAGTGACTTGGTCTGGGCCTCGGTCCGGCGCTCCTTGGGAACTCGCGCTAGGTCATTGTATTCCCTCAGCTTCTCTGCATATACGGGCGAATACGGCTCGGTGTCGAAGAGATTGGCATCGGTCAGCATATCTTCAACGGAATAACTTTGAAAATTGGGTAGCCGGGTATGGGCAACGATATGGTCGCCTTCCTGTTTTAGGACCACCAGTTCGTTTGGTTGGCAGCCGAGCGCCACTAGCGGACTATGGGTTGTGACAACCAGTTGCATTTTGGGGAAAAGTTGGCGGAGTCGCCGAAGCACATGAGCCTGCATGGATGGATGAAGATGCTGTTCCACTTCGTCAATCAACAGCACGCCCTGAACCTGACCCGATTCGTCTAAAGCGTTTGCCAAAATGGCCCAGACGTAGAGGTCGACAATCCAGAAGAAAGAGCGCTTATAGCCGTCTGCCCAAGCATGCAGCGGGATAGTGTTGCTCGCAGTACTGCTGCCAGTCACCGCAATGCCACCGCCTTTGACCAAGTCGATCCGATCGTCCGCCTGGAATCCCACGGCTGTTTTGATCTGTTCCATTAATTGGTCGAATTGCGCAGAGCTGAAGATATCCTGAATACGGCGAAGTGCGAGCTCGGAATTGAGCAAAGGGTGATGGTCGCGGAACAGAGACTCGAGAGGCTGGTGAGACTCTAGGCGCTCACGCTGCATGCCGCTAGGTTCACCCCTGCTCACCCCATAACCCACGCCGAACTTTCCAAATTTCCCTGACTCCATGGTTCTGCCGATGAATTTGAGCTCGGTGTCAGACACTTCATAGTCGTAGCTTGTGTAGCCCGGCCCCGTAGTCAGCCTGATGGAAATAGTGCTGCTTTGGGTCTGGTGTCGGCGCAGGCTAGAGAATTCATCGCGGAGCAGAATATTGGCTCCGGTTTGACTGCAGAAACCCAGTGCCATCATGCGCAATAAGGTCGTTTTATTCGTTCCATTGCGGCCGATCAAGCAGGTCAGCATGCGCGGCGCGGCTTCGCCAAAGCTCAAATCAAGCTCTTGGAAGCCCCGGATGTTCTCGAGTTTCAGATGCTTAAGATAGGCTGTCATGCCGTCATCCTCTTAGTAGAGCCCCCTGAGCGGTGAGCGAGTCCGGCCTATTTTTGGATGACCCAGCCGCCGACGCCAAGGGCGGCGTTGGCTTGGTCCTTGGCCTTGTCCGCAGTGGGCCGGTCACTGTAGGGACCGATGCGCACCTTCCACAAACCCTTCTCGTTGGCGATGGTACCGGCGAACCCTTTGCTCTTGGCCTTTTGCAGAAACTCTTTGGCCTTGGCCTGATCGGCGATGGCCATGACCTGGATCCAATAGGACCCAGCTTTGGCCGGTTCGGCCTTGGCGGGCTCGGGTTTGGACGCTTCGACCTTGGCCGGCTCGGGTTTCGGGGCCTCCGTCTTGGGGGGATCCTTTTTGACGGGCTCCTCGCGCTTGGGCTCCGGCTTGCTTTCCGGTTCCGCCGCTGGCGTCAGGGGTTCGGTCTCGACGGGTGCGCTCTCCGTTGGCGGCTCGGCGCTGCCATCGCGCTTGACGGCCTCTTCCGGGATCGGTGGACGGCGCGTGTCTTCGTCGGCGAGGTCCCCCTCGAACAGCGACAAGTCCTTGCTAAGGTTGTCCTGAGCGGTGGTGTTTTCGGCGACCTGAGTCGCTTGCTCGCTTGGCTTGTCCTCTTGACCGGCCTTCCACTTGAGATCGTCTTTCCCAATCAGAATCCCCATCATCAGGAAAAAGACATTGACGCACAGCGACACCAGAATCACGATAATAATGATCCGGCGCGGTACGAAGACGCCATCATCCTTGCCGCTCATGGTCGGTCACCCCTCTTAACCTCGAACTCCATCACTCGATGAACGCATGAAAACGAGATAGAGTTTCTGAACCCCCACACTCTACCACACCAAGGAATGCTTGTGCGCAACAATGGCCAAAAACTCGCGCTGGTCCTGCGATCCGAAGATCGCGGTCGCACCCTCGCGGACTATCTTCACCGTCATGCTGATTGGTTTAAACATATCGAGCTCGACCAGGCCTTCCGCGAGGGACGCTTTTGCCTGGGCGAGTTGCCGGTCCAAGCAGACTTCCCCATCGGCGCCGAAAGCCAACTTTTCTATTTCCGACCGCCCTGGGATGAGCCTGAAGTGCCAGATAAAATTGCGACCATCTATGAGTCCGACGAGCTGCTGGTGGTCGAGAAGCCGCCCTGTATGCCGGTCACGCCCAATGGCGACTTTCTCGAGAACAGCCTGCTTCACCGCCTGCGTGCCGCCAGTGGACTGACCCACCTCAGTCCGCTGCACCGTCTGGACCTAGAAACGTCAGGTGTCTGTGCCTTTGCCAAGACGGTCCAGGCTCGCGCTCACTACCAGGTCCAGTTCGAGCGTCGTCGTGTTGAGAAAACCTACCATGCCCTGGTCTTCGGCCACCTGGATTCCGCGATTCAATTGATTGACTTTCCGCTCCAACGCCATCCCCTGATTTTTACGCGCTTCATGCGCGCCGCAGCGGGGCCGGTAACCCAGACGCGCGTGCTCTGGGTTGAGCACTTGCCCCAAAAACTCAGCCGGGTTGCGCTGCAACCGATCACGGGTCGCACCCACCAGATTCGCGCCCACCTGGCCGAATTAGGCTATCCCATCGTCGGAGACAAGAAATATGCCAGCGAGCCTCAGCTGTTTCTCGATTGGTTGTCGCATCGGGATCCGGCTCGCCTGCGTGAGCAGATGCTGCTTGACACCCAGGCCCTGCACTGCGCGCGGATGACCCTCAGAGACGGCCGCGGCCAGCTTCTGATGTTGACCTCGGCCCAGGACGTGTTTGCCGAGTGGACGCGTGTTCTTGGCAGAGGCGCGAACTAGTCCCCATTCGACGATTGGCAAAAAGCAGAATCATTCGGGACGCTCATGGGATTGCGCCCTATTTTGCAGATCCTCGTTATCAATCACCCGCCGCCCGGCGCAAGATTGCATCTTGCGCTACAGCAGCTACACCGCCGGCAGGACCTTTTCGGCTAGGATCACGTGCTTCTCGTCCTGGACAAATGACAGTTTACCTGCCGCCAATCGTCTCTCGTCCTGGACGAATGACAGTTTACCTGCCGCCAATCGTCTCTCGTCCAGGACGAATGACAGTTTTCATGGTGTTCCACGCCTCTGGTCCTGGACGGCTGACAGTATCTCCGGCCTCCTGAGAGGCGCCTGTAGTCGGATAAAGTCGAACCGCGGTCCGGACTCAGGCCGGCTCCAGCGATGCCAGCAGGTTGTTCTCCTCGGCGACGTCGACGCCGAGTTGCATCAGTTCCTTGATGTAGTACTTGCAGGTGTCGCGGTTGCGCTTGTCATAGCCTTCCTTGAACTTGCCGCGGAACTGAGAGACGAGCTTGGCGCGCAGCTGGTCCTGCTCGACGTTTTGAGAGGCTTGCCGTTTGAGCTGGATCAGCGCCTTCTTTTCACGGTCCACATTGGCGCCCAAGCCGGTGAGGGCCTTGAAGTACTGGTTCGCTGACTTGACGTCGCCCTCGGCGACGGCCTTTTCGAAGATGGCGCGAACTTGGCTAATCATGTTGTTGGCCAGCTCGTCCTCGGCCTTGAGCGCCTTCTCCAGCTCCTCGACGGCCTGTTTCTCAAGCTCGGTGGGTGCGGCTAGGAAGTTCAGCTCGCGGATGTAATAGCGACAGCTCTCGAGGTTGCGATGGTCCTGCGCCTTGTGGAACTCCTCGCGCAGCTTGACGATCATGGCTTCCTTGAGGGCGTGCGCCTCCTGTTCCTCGAGGTAGCGGACCAGGGATTCGAGCGCGCGCTCCTCGGAGGAGGCGTCGACCTTCATCTGGGTCAGCTCGCGCAGGTAATAGTGGCAGCTCTCGAGGCTCTTGCGTTGCAGGGCCTCGCGGAAGGCTTCGCGTGTGCGGGTGATGACGCGCACCTTGAGCTGCTTCTGGTCTTCTTTTTCGAGTTGTTTATCGAGTGCGGAGACCGCGCGCTGTTCCTTTTCGACATTGGCGTTGAGTTCGGTCAGGCGTGCGACGACGCCGCGGCATTTCTTGAGGTCCTTGACGGCCAGGGCATCGAGAAAGGCCGAACGGGTACGGGCAATCTCCTCGTCTTGGGCTTGTTTGTCCTTGAGTTCTTGGAGTAAACGGCGCTCGCGGCTGACGTCGACCTTGAGCAAACTGCCCAGCTCCTTGAGCAGGATGCCGCTGCGCTGCACGTCCTGTTCCTGAAGCGCGGCCTCCAATTGCTGGCGGCGCTTCTGGATATAGCGCTCGCGTTCCTCGATTTCCTGGCGTTCGCGCTCCTCCTGCTCCTGCTGGAGCTCGTGCTCGAGATTGGCCAGGGCCGCGTGTTCGCGGACGATATCGACCTTGAGACGGTCCAGCTCTTGGAGGCAGTAGCGCACGCTCTGCAGGTTGCGGGTTTTTAGGGCCAGTTCGAATTGATCGCGGGCTTTCTTGACCAGCTTGGCGTGCTCCAAGCGGCGCTTCTCGTTGCGCTGGCGCTTGAGGTCGGTGACCAGACCATCCAAAGCCTTGCTTTCGACCTCGAAGGGGACCCCGAGCTTCTTGAGTTCTTCCAGGCAATAGCGGCTACTGGAGAGGTTCTTGGTGCGCAAGGCCTCCTGAAACAGGGCGCGCACCTCGCGGATCTGTTCCTGGTGGGTGTCGCGTTTCTCGCCGACCGGTGCGAGCGACGTTTTCTCCAGCGCCGGTTCGGAGTGGCGACGGGAGGAGCGCGCGGCCGGCAAGCGGACCTGGCGCAAGGGCGCCACCAGTACGCGCAGCTCGCCGATGAACTGGCCAGCCGTCTGGTAGCGAGCCTTGGGCTCCTTCTGCAGAATGGTGCGGAAGACGTAGGAGAGCGCGTGGATGTCGATATAGTCGGCAAAGCGCTCGAGCTCCAACTTGGGCGGCTCGTTGGCGATTTTGTAGAGGATCGCGTGCAGGCTCTCCGCGTCGAACGGCAAGAAGCCGGTCAACATCTCGTAGGCGACGATTCCGAAGGAGAAAATATCCGAGCGCGCGTCCAGCTTGCCGCTCAGCACCTGTTCCGGCGAGGCGTAGCTGGGCGTGCCGAGGAAGTAGCCGGTCTGGGTCAGTTTCGAGTCCTTGAGCTTGGCCAGTCCAAAATCCACCAGTTTGGCGCGGAAGCCGGTACGACTTGAGGTGACCAAGATGTTGCCAGGCTTCACATCGCGGTGGACGACGCCTTCGTCGTGGGCATAGTCGAGGCCCGAGGCGATCTGGGTCATCAGCTCCAGGTAAGTGGCAAGGTAGCTTTCACCCTGGCTCTCGATAAAGAAATCCAGAGGTTTACCATCGATGAACTCCATCACCAGGTATGGGTCTTTTTCCATCAGGCCGGAATCGTAGACGGCCACGATGTTGGGATGGTTGAGGCGCCCGTTGACCCTAGATTCGAGGAAGAAGCGCTGCTTAAATTCCTCGTAGCTCTCGTTCTTGCCGATATTGGAAGTGCGCATCGTCTTGATGGCGACGGTCCGCTCGAGATTGGGGTCGCGCGCCTTGAACACGGAGCCCATCGCACCCTCGCCCAGGATGCTTTCCACGATGTATCTGCCAATCTTCTTGTCTTCGGCCATAGTCGAAGGGAACCTCTTTGCCATCTGGGTACACGAATTGCCTGTTTACCCTCTAGTCACGAACCGGGGTTCCATGGCCCAACGAAACGACAAACGAGCACATACTTCCGGAGCGATACGGACAACTTCATTGTACCCTAGGCGATGGGAGAAAATGAAGGGATCGCGAAGGCGGCCTGGTAAAAAACGCCCCTGTTCGGGGTGAAATCCCTCAATACCGACGAATATGCTGGTAAAGACGGTGAATGTTGACGCCGGGTACACCGTGCGCAAGCGCTTCTGCGGCGATTGTCTCCTGGTGGCCATAGCTGCTGACCAGCAGTTCGGCCTCCTGCCAATCGATCGCGCCCAGCACGGCGGGTGGGTAGATAGGTACGCCGCGCCAAGTCTTGCCCTGCTTGCTGGGATCGCTGTCGACCAAGAGGTAGGAGCAGTTGGCAGCGCGGAAATAATCGGTCAATTGGTAGACCAGCTCGGTATGGAAGCCCGCGCCCCAGGCGACGCGATGGGTGCTGCGGGGAATGCCGACGACGACCTGCTGGGCTGCGGCCAAGGCTGCATAAAAGGCGGCCTGGTAGTCGTAGAGCCGGTAGCGGTCGGTGGGGTCGGGCCTGCCGCCCTGGGGCTCGGCCGGCAGTGCGACGCAGCGGTAGCCATTGTAATCCGGCTGGAGCGTGGCGTCGACGATGCGCCAGCCCGCCGCCTGGGCCATCTGAGTGACGGTCCCTACGCTGAAATGGGTCATGTGCGACACGGTTAGGAAGCCGTTGATGTCGTTGGTCTTGGCCAGCTCCAGCACGGGAACCTCGAGCACGAGGGCGGTGGACTGGTGGGCGAGTGCCCGCAGTTTCTGGAGGACCAGAAGCGGTCGCGGCAGATGCTCGAGCACGTGGAACATGGTGATGACATCGACCTGACGCGACGTCTCCAGCGCTTCGAAGTCGGCCTGGATGAAGTGGCGGTTGGGCGCGCCATGGCGAGCCTGCGCGGTGGCGATGGCGCCGGCGTCGATATCGACGCCTATCGCAGCGACTTCGGCGGGCAATCCGGCGATGAAGTTACCCGTGTAACAGCCGACATCGAGAAAAACCTGGCCCGCGCCCAGCAAATCGCGGGCGGCCAACCATTTCAGCTGCTCGTCTTGGCGGATCACGGAAGCACCGTAGCTCTGGGCGGCCTCGCCGAACAGGTGGGCAAAGCCGGCACTGCTGTAGGTAGGGTTCATGTAAAGGATGGTGCATTCGCGACAGCGGACATGACGGATCGCAGCGCGCTTGCTTCGCATGGCGTCGTCACTGAAGAACTGGAAGTCGTCCAGCCCGTAGACCGGCTCGGCACGACCATAGCCGCAAAGTGGACAGGCCCGCGCCTGCAGCAGCTGTTCGTCGACAGCTGGCGTGGGTGCGCTGTCGATAGGCGCGAATCTGGGCTGGTTCATGTTCACCTCGGGAGTTAGCGCACGTTCAGTCATTTTATCATTAGGGCGCCGATTGCGCCGAAACCGAGATGGGCCGGCGCAGGAAAAATGGTACCATCTCGCGGGGGTATTTATGGTCCAATGTCCCGTGTGTAATGAGCCCAATCAAGCCAAGGGTACGGTCCGCTTCTGCGAGACCTGCTTTCACGGCTGGCGTGTCGGTCTGGCAACCCGTGTCAACTATGCCCGGATCGCCACCGACAAGGCCTACGAGGAGGACCGGGCCTGTGCCCAGATGACATTCTTCGGCCCCCAGCTCTTTGCCGGCATGCGCATCTTCGAATTGGGCTGCGGCCAGGGCTCGTTGGCGACCTGGCTGAAGAACACGCTGGGCGAGGTCATCTACCACGGGCTCGAACCCTCGCCCAACGCCCGCCAGGCCGCTCAGGTGATGGATCAGGTCTGGCGCGACTGGGAAACCTTTGCGAAAGAAGGCCAGCGCTATCATCTGATCATCGCCTCCCACGTGCTCGAACACATCGGCGACCTGAACCGGGTGTTGACGACCCTGCTGGCACATTTGGAACCGGGCGGTGCGATCTTTATCGAAGTGCCCAATGGCTCAGGCCATCCGCAGCTGCCCCTGGACTTCAATCCCGGCCACGTCCACTATTTTTCGATCAACTCGATCATGGCCTGTCTCTCCCGGTTCCAGTTACGGGTCAAGGCCGTCGCCAGTGGTGCGTTCGAGTCCTACCGCTATCCGGATTCGATCCGCGTCCTGGCCCAGCACTTCGTGCCGCCCAGGGCGCGCGGGGATGAACTGGCCCACAATCTTTCGATGGAACCCGGCGAACTGCTGGTGGTCTGGGGTGCGGGCGGCATGGCGCGCGAGCTACTGGAGCCCTATTTTCCGGCCGACATCGTACACTGCTTCCTGGACAGCGATGCGCGCTTGCACGACACGCGCCTGATGGGACATCCCGTCATGCCGCCGACCTACCTGGCGCGACTCAAGCGCGTGGCGCTGCTGATCTCGAGCCTCGACCACGAAAACGCGATCCGTGAGGAAGTGATGGAGAACTACAGCGGCTCATTGGCGCGCATCATCAGTATGCGGGATCTATTGGGCTGACCGAGATTCAAGCAGACTTGGATCAGAAGTGAGAGCGGGCCCCACCCATGGTAAGGCCCGCACCCGCTTAGAGAATAGTTTTCTTGAAGAGGTTAACATTGACCGTCTTGAGTAGTTCGGGTCTAGCTTTCTTGAAGCGTGAAAGGGGCGCAGTTTTGGCCTGCACGCGATAGGTGGAGTTGCTCACGATGAAGTCGGACTCGGCATTGACCGGAGTCCAATAGCCCCCGATCGTCCCGTTCTCACTATCCCAGGTGCTATCGCGATACACACTCAGAATGTTCTGCGCCAGATCATAGACATAAAAGCGATCTTTGCATTTTGCGTATAGGAAATCATTCTCTCGAAAGATGCCTTGATCTGCAAATGCGCGCATGAAGTCATGGAGCTCCTGGTAGCCAGGGCGTTCTTTGTCGCTTTCCGCCAAGATAAACAAGGGAAACTCGTCATGAATGCCCTCCAAGGCCTGGGCGGGGCTTCCATCCCACATGGTAAGGTATGAGAAATAGCCAGCATTGACTTTGAAAAAGAGAGGGGTAAGGGCAGTTTCAATTTCCTGGACATGGGGATCGGCACCAAATTGGCTAATATCAAGCATCAGGATCAGTTTGCTGGCCCCATCGTGAAAATAAGCGAATTGGTCGACTACCTGGGAAAGGGGTGAAATTATTTTTGAGTCGACATATGCATCAAATGGTAACTCGGGAGCGCTGATCACATCCTGAATGGATCCTTTTAAATCGACAACTTCCAAATGGAAGGGGGAAGAATCGTTCGTGGGATCGTAACTTTGGCTAAGAACCGCAATGCGCCGGCCCTGATTCAACAAAAGGACAAACTCGACCCGGCGGTCTTGGGCCAGGTCCTTGCCATTCACTTTTATGACACGGTCACCGAATTGAGGGTGCCAGAGATGGAAAGGATTGCGCCTGTCCGTTCTACTGGGATGTTTCTGATAGAGGAAGGTATCCTCGCTACCGACAACACCGTTATAGACAAACCACGCACCTTGCGCACTGTTGAGCTCGTAAAGAAATTTCCCTGATTGATCAAGTACCTTTTGCGAACCAGCTGTACTGTGATCGTTAACCGGCCCACTATGCTCTACGATCAAGTGACGGTTGGCGGATAAGGGCATGGACCTGGAGTAATCCAACCATTTGCCCGCGGGTGGCGTGTAGGTAAAATCTCCGAACAAGAGAAGGGTTAACAGCAACATATTTAATTCCTTGTGCAATCTGTAACTTCTTGAGGGTCAATAGCCTTTCTTGGGTCAGGCTGACCTTTGCAGTAAGCGGTGAATTGGATGTGTAAGTGCTCGTCCATCGCTTGAATGGATCCAGTATCATCAGAATACCCAATTAGCTGCCCCTGGACGACATGCTGCCGGTTTTCAATTCCAGCTAACTCAGCCCAACCATAATCAAGATGAGCGAGAGCAACTTGAACAATCGTTCCAGATATTAAATTGGTTTCCTGGCCCACTTGTTCAAAGGACCCCATCGGCTTGATGAAGCAGACATTTCCCTGTCCGCCACGGGTACGCTCTCCTCTCATGACCCATTGATTTCCGATCTCTAATACACCGTCACAAGGGGCGTAGACAGGTGTTCCCGTCCTAGCCATCAGGTCAATGCCATGATGGAACCCTTCTGGGCGGGTCGGGTCTGGGCCATAGGGAAACATCTCTGTGTAATCGATGATTTGGTGCAGATCATCGATAAACACGCCGGAGTTTGGCCAAATACAGGGAACCTCCTCAGGCGGAGGATCACCTCCTGGCCCTGCAGGGCCCCCAGGCTCCCCATTACCTGTTGAAGTACCACCGCCACCGGTGCTCTCACAGCCCCAAGTTATCTCGGTTACCCCAACAGTCATTCCTTCCGGGGTGTTAATGTGCCAAAGTATCTGCGTAACAAGGCAGGTTCTTGAAAATGCTGGCAGGCAAAGAGCAAACGCAAGCAGTAGTTTGACAATACTTTTCAAAATGTTACCCTCTTTAGTTATAGCCTATCATGTAATAAAGCATTTCATGGGCTGAGTCGCCCATTGAGGGAATCATAGCGCGGGTAAATGGAAGTAGTCAATGAAAAATGAATCAACTTGAGGGAAATGGCTAGTCAGCGTACATTGTCGGGCAGCGCGAAGTGCGCGCCCTCGACGACGGGTGGGGTGCGGGCAATCCAGACGCGGCCTTCGTCCTCGCGGCGGGTACAGCCGGTGCGATCGAGGTACTCCAGCAGCGGAATGGCGTACTTGCGCGACAGACCAAACTCCTCCTTCAGCTCCTGGATACTGAACAGGCGGCCCTCGTAGCGCTGGTGAAGCGTGGCCGTGATCTGGTTGAGGTAGCTGTATTCGACCAAAATATCCGCGGCCAGCGGCACGACATAGCGCTCCCACAGCAGCAGGTCGACCAACCCGGCCAGGCGTTGGCGACGCTCTTTCTCGCCGCGGAAGTCGATCATCGCCGGCGGCTGCTCGAGCAGCACGAGCAGCTCGCGCAACAGCTTCAGGTCGTCCTCCTTCCAGAGGACGCGGTGCTTGGTGAAGCGCAGACGGTCGCCGGCCTGTTCGACCAGGCCCTCGGAAGCTGCCGCGGCCAGCAGTTTCTGCAGTAGTGAGGCGGGCCAGCCCAGCTCGCGAAAGTGACTGACGACCTCGCTGCGGGCGATGAAGGCGTAGAGCGGGTGGCGGCGGTGCAGCTCTTTGAGGCCGGCGATCAGGGCCTCGCTGCGCTGGTTCCAGAGCTCGGCGCGGATCATGGTGCGGGCGTCCAGCCGGATCAAGCGTGGGCGCAAGTGGTCGAGCAGCTCCTCGCCACAGCGGCTGAGCACGGCGTCGGTGGCCAGAACGCCATCGCGGTGGTCGACGAACCAGGCCTGCCATGTCGCCAGATCAACCTCTGGCGGTGCGGCCGCCAGGGCCTCGCGCCAGTGGCGGTAGCGGGCGCGAACCGGGCGGGGATCGAGGACCTCGAACCCGGCGATGACCTGCAGTGGGCTGCCATCGCGCAGCAGGCCGCGGTCCAGCGCCCAGAAACAGCAGGGCCGCTCCAGGCTCAGCATGGCATAGTCGTCGTGGCGCCAGGTGATGCGGGCCATCAGGTGGACGGCCAGGTGGTGGAGGTGCAGCGTGTGGCGTGGCCCAGGCTGCCAGTCGGGCTCGAAACTGGTGATGCGAACCAGGAGGCGGCGGGTCGGCTCGGGGGCGATGCGCCCAAAGACCTGGTCGCCGCGGGCCAGCTCGCGGTAGTGGATATCGCTGAGGTTGAGCGCGCCCCGCGTGTGTGGGCCCAGTTCGCTGGCCGGGGCACCGTGGACCTGGAGCTGGCGAATGCGGGTGCGGGTCGCACTGGGCTGGATCAGAACGGCGTCCTCGACCCGCAGGTGGCCGCGCTCGACGGTGCCGGTGACGATGGTGCCCGAGCCGGCACGGGTGAAGACGCGGTCGATAGAAAGGCGAAAGGTGTCGCTGGGTCGGGTGGGTTTCTTGTGGAGGCGGGCCAGTTCGCGGATGACGTCGGCCAGGGTCTCCGCGCGCTTGGCCGAGAAACGCACCCGCGGCGCCTGGTCCCAACCGAACTCGGCCAGCCAGTCGGCGACTTCCTCGTCCAACAGCTCGAGCAGCTCGGCGTCGACGAGGTCGACCTTGGTCAGCACGACACAGATCTGCGAGACCCCAAGCCAGGCCAGGGCGCGGGCGTGCTCGCGCGTCTGGGGCATGATCGAGGCGTCGGCGGCGATGACGAAGAGCACCGCGTCGATGGCGCCGATGCCGGCCAGCATGTTGTGGATGAAGCGCTCGTGGCCGGGGACATCGACGAAGGAATAAGCGCGCCCAGCCAGCTCGGCATGGGCGTAGCCGAGGTCGATGGTGATACCGCGGCGCTTTTCTTCGGCGAGACGATCGGGATCGGTGCCTGTCAGGGCCATGACCAGGGTCGATTTGCCGTGGTCGACATGCCCCGCGGTGGCGACCAGGATCGCGCCTTCGCTCATGGCAAGGTCAGAGTAAATGAGCTCCGCCAGACGAGCTTGTCGCGCTCGACAGTGATATCGTCGTAGAGCAGGTCGTCGAAGGCGTAATGGTAGTCCAGGCCGGTCTCGAGCTTGAGCCAGCGCTGGGGTTGCCAGAGATATTTGAGGTGAGCGGAGGCGTGGTTGAAGCCGTCGTCCTCGAAGAAGGCGGGCTCGAGCACGGTGTTGGCGCGACCGCCCTTGGTCTTGAGGGTCAGGTCGTAGCTGCCCGCGCCGCGCAGGCTGAAGGCCAGCTGGGAGCGCTCGGTCATGGGCATGAAGCGGGTCAGCGAAAAGTCCAAGTAATAGCCGCGGTAGGTGTCGAAGTCGTAGGCCAGACCGTAGGTCCAGTTCCAGGGGCTGTTGACCGCGACCCGCGTGAAAATCTCTTGGGTGTCGGGCAGCACGCCGCCGTCGTAATCGTTGAAATGGTAGCCGTAGGTCACGACCTTGTTGCCCGAGAGGTTCGTGTAAGCGACCTCGTGGGTGTACTCCTTGCCAAACAGCGTGGCGGTGCCGACGGGGTCCTCGTTGCCGTCAGCGTAGAGCAGTTGGTAGGACCATTTGCCCATGCCCACTCCGACCTCACCCATCAGGGTGTTGTCGTCGTTGAGCAGATGGCCGCGGTAGAGGTAGGCGTCGACGTAGGAGGCTTTGAAGTTGAAGTGCAAGAGGCCCTTGGTCTGGGCGAAGCCGTCGAGCGCGGTCAGGGCGATGAGACTAAAAAAAACGAGCGCAAGGCGCATGGAAACTCCCCCAAACGGATGATGGGCATTTTAACATAGCCAGCGCCTTGGCATCTGTCGATTTTTGATCCCGCGGCGCCGTGAGCGAGGCCAGACACGGGCGCTCAAACGGGGATATGGTACACTAGGCGAGGCGCCCGCGTAGGTGCCGGAGGGATTGGCGCGCGATGCTGCACAAATTGAATTACGACCTGACCGATGTGCTCTTCAGGGTCCTGTTCAGCCTGATTTTTCTGGGACTTGGTCTGGAACACCTGTTTGCCGACGACCTGATCCAGAACATGATGCCGGTCTGGTTCGTGGGCAAGCGGCTGGTCTCGGTGGTGGCGGGCCTGGTGCTGTTGTCGGGCGGCTGCTCGGTGATGCTGGGCTACAAGACGACGGCGGGCGCGGTGCTGTTGGGCTGCTTCCTGTGCGCGGTCACGATCACGATCCACCTGCCGGCCTGCATGGCAGCGCCGGCGGGTCTGCCCGATGACTGGACCTGGCTCTGGAACGTTTACCAGCGCAGCAATCTGGTCAAGAACCTGTGCCTGCTGGGCGTCTGTTTTCACCTGATCAACCACGAGCCCGGTCGCTACAGTCTCGACGCACTGTTGGCGCGGCGGCGCGGATGAAGCGCGCCAAGCAGCGCCTGGACGAAGTACTGGTGGAGCGCGGGCTGGTCGCCGATCTGGACGAGGCGCGGCGCCTGATCATGGCCGGCCAGGTGCTGGGCGACGACCAGCGTCTCGACAAGGCAGGCCAACGGGTCCACTGCGATGTGGTCCTGCGCCTCAAGCACCGCGCGGGTCGCTACGTCAGTCGCGCCGGTGACAAGCTGGCGGGCGCACTGGCGGCGTTCGCGATCGATCCCCGCGATCGCATCTGTCTCGACCTGGGCGCCTCGACGGGGGGCTTCACGGACTGCCTGCTCCAGGGCGGGGCGGCGCGGGTCTACGCGGTCGATGTAGGCACCAATCAGCTGGTCTGGCAGCTGCGCAACGACGCCAGGGTCGTGTGCCTGGAACGCACGCACGCCCGTGAACTGGATCGCGATCGTGTGCCCGAGGCGATCGAGCTACTGGTCGTCGATGTCTCGTTCACCAGTCTGCGCTACGTCCTGCCACCGGTCTTGCCACTGCTCCGCGAGCAGGCGATGATGGTCTGCCTGTTCAAGCCGCAATTTGAGGTCGCGCGCGAGAAGGTCCAGCGCGGCGGCCTGGTTTCGGAAGCGGATGCCGAGCAGGCCTTGGCCGAGATGCTGAGCTGGTGCCAGACACAGGGCCTGTCGGTGCTCGGAAAAATAAAAAGCCCCGTGAAGGGGCTTTCAGGGAACCAGGAATATTTGTTACAGCTTCAGGAAGCGGAAGCGGATTAGCTAGCGGCTTTCTTGCCTCTTTTCATTTTGGCGCCGGTGGAGAAGCTGTAGTCCGGGTATTCCTTGTTCATTTTGCCAGGCAGGCCGAGACCCTCAAAGATGTAGGTGCTCTCGGTGGACTCCTTGATCGTGTACTTGCGGTGGGAGGCGTCTTCGGTGGGGACGGTGGTGATGTACTCGGCAAGCGGGCTGGTGTCGGTGGTCAGTTCCGACCAATCTTTCAAGACCGGGTAGTGACCTTTCTCGAGATAGAAGTGCTCCATCGCCTTGGCAACCGAGCCCAGATTGGTGACCGAAACTTCGTAGGCTGATTTGTCGCGGTTGCCTTGGACGATGGGGTAAACCAGCGAGCCAATCAAAGCCAGGATGGCGATGACAATCAATATTTCGATCAGCGAAAAGCCGCGTTTCTTGTTCTGAATCATTTTTTCTCACCTTCGTGCAAAAATGGACACGCTTCCATGGAGCACCCCATTCTAACAGAAAGTACCCTGGCTCCGTATCAATAATTTGTAAACACCGCCGTGTCGCAAGCGCGCCAAAGCGGTGCTGGGCCTCAGTTAATCCGCATGACCTGGGCACCCAGGGCGGAGAGTTTTTGCTCCAAATGGGTATAGCCGCGGTCAAGGTGGTAGATGCGGTCGATGATGGTTTCATCGTCGGCGACCAGACCCGCCAGGACAAGCGAAGCCGAGGCCCGCAGGTCGGTGGCCATGACCTGGGCGCCGGACAAACGGGTCGGTCCGGTGACGGCGGCGGTGCGGTCCTTGACGGTGATGTTGGCGCCCATGCGGATCAGCTCCGAGACGTGCATGAACCGGTTCTCAAAGATGTTCTCGGTGATCAGACTGCGGCCCTCGGCCTGGGTCATGACGGTCATGTACTGCGCCTGCATGTCGGTGGGGAAGCCGGGATGGGGCTGAGTCTGGATGTCGCGCGCGCGCAGGCCCTCGTGTGGCAAGATCTCGATCAGATCCTCGCCGTATTTGATCGGCAGGCCGGTCTGTTGCATGACGTCGAGGAAGCGGCGCAGGTGACGGGGTCGCACGCCGGTCAGCTCGACGTGACCGCGGGTGACGGCGGCGGCGCAGACGTAGGTGCCGGCCTCGATGCGGTCCGGGATGATGGTGTGACTGGTGCCGTGGAGGCGGGTCACGCCCTGGATCGTGATCGTGGCGGTGCCGGCACCGCTGATGCGTGCGCCCATGGCGTTGAGCAGTTGGGCCAGGTCCTCGACCTCCGGCTCCTTGGCGCAGTTGTTGAGGATCGTGGTGCCCTCGGCCAGGGTCGCGGCCATCATGACGTTCTCGGTGCCGGTCACGGTGACGGTTTCGAAGAAGATCTCGGCGCCTCGGAGGCGGGCAGCCTTGGCGTCGATGTAGCCGTGCTCGATGGTGATCTCGGCGCCCATCTTCTCGAGTGCCTTGATGTGGAGGTCGACCGGGCGGGCGCCGATGGCGCAGCCGCCGGGCAGGCTGACCCTGGCGTGGCCGGCGCGGGCCAGCAGGGGGCCGAGCACGAGGATCGAGGCGCGCATGGTCTTGACCCGCTCATAGGTGGCTTCGCAGTTGACGAGACCGGCGCCCTCGATGATGGCGCGCTCGCCTTCCATGCTGAAGGTCATGCCCATGTCGGCGAGCAGTTCGCCCATGGTCTCAATGTCGCGCACGGGCGGCACGTTTTTCAGTTCGACGGTGTCGGCCGTCAGCAAGGTGGCGGTCAGGCTGGGCAGCGCCGCGTTCTTGGCGCCGCTGATGCGGACCTGGCCCTGGAGTGGGCCGTTGCCTTTCAATTTCAGTTTATCCATGAGTTCATCCTTGTCCGGCTCTGGCCGGCGCACTCAACTATAGAACAGGTACCTCGAAACGCCAAAGGGATCTTGGTCGAAGCGAAAGCGGTCGCGATCGGGGCGCTGGGCCAGGAACGGCGCCAGGGTCGTGTGGTGGTGATGGCCCAGCTCGAAGGCGGCGCTGCCACCGGGTTCGAGGAAGTCATCGAGGCGCGCGAGGATGCGCTTGATGTGGTCCATGCCGTGGTCGTCACTGAACAGGGCGAGGTGCGGTTCGTGGTCCAGGACCAGGGCGTCGACGTGATCTTCCGCGGCCACGTAGGGTGGGTTGGCGACGATCAGGTCGTAGCGGCCTGGCGGGAGGGCCCCCCAGAGGTCGCCGAGGTGGCACTGGGCGCGCGCATCGAGCTGGTGGTCGGCGATATTCTCGCGGCAGAGCTCGAGCGCGGCGGGGCTGAGGTCGGTGAGCGCGACCGTGGCGGCAGGGAAGCAAAGCGCCAAGCTGAGGCCCATGACCCCGCTGCCGCAGCAGAGGTCGAGGATCGCGCGCGGCGGGCGGTCGCGCAGGCGCTCCGCGACTCTGCCAACCAGGGCCTCGGTCTCAGGTCGCGGAATCAGGGCGCGGGCGTCGCAGCGGAAGTCCCAGTCGAGAAAGGGTTGGAAGCCGTAGAGCCAGGCCAGCGGCCGACCCTGCTCGAGATGGGCCAGGTCCGTGGCCAAGCGCTCGTCGAGCGCGGCCGGCAGGGCGCGGTCGGGGTGGGCCAGCAGCAGCGCTTCGACGGTGCCGAGGCGATGGGCGAGCAGCTGACGCAGGGCGCGCTCGCCGACGTCGGTGCGGCTCGACCAATGGCGCAACAGGGCACCGACGGTGCGGAACTCGGAGGCGCGCATGTCAGGGCTGGGCGATTTGTTGTTCGATGCGCTGGGCCTCGAACTGGGTGCGGCAGCTCTCGACCATTTCGAGGATGTTGCCGTTCATGAAATCGTCGAGCTTGTAGAGCGTGACCTTGACTCGGTGGTCGGTGACCCGACTCTGGGGGAAATTATAGGTGCGAATCTTTTCGGAGCGGTCGCCGCTGCCGACCATCAGGCGGCGCTCCTCGGAGATCTTGCTCTCCTGCTCGCGGCGCTTGGCCTCGTAAAGGTGAGCCTTGAGGATGCGCATGGCCTTTTCGAGGTTTTTGATCTTGGAGCGCTCGTCCTGACAGGAAACGACGACGCCGGAGGGAATGTGGGTGACCCTCACGGCCGAGTCGGTGGTATTGACGTGTTGACCGCCGGCGCCCGAGCTGCGGAAGGTGTCGATGCGGAGGTCCTTGTCGAGCACTTCGATCTCGACGTCCTCCGCTTCCGGCAGCACGGCGACGGTGATGGCAGAGGTGTGGACGCGGCCCTGGGACTCGGTCTGAGGCACCCTCTGGACCCGGTGAATGCCGCTCTCGTACTTGAGCAGGGAGTAGACGTCTTTGCCCTCGATGACGGCGGTGACCTCCTTGAGGCCGCCGATGTCCGTCTCGCTGATGTGGGAGATGTTGACCTTCCAGCGGCGATTCTCGGCGAAGCGGGTGTAGGCGCGGAACATCTCGGCGGCGAACAGGCCGGCCTCGTCGCCGCCGGTGCCGGCGCGGATCTCGAGGACGGCGTTCTTGCCATCCATGGGGTCTTTGGGCAGAAGCAGGCGCTGAAGCAGGTAGAAACCGGTCTCGACCTGTTCCTTGGCCTCTGGCAGTGATTCGCGAGCCAGTTCGACGAGATCGGGGTCCTCGCCGCGGCGGGCAAGGATCTGCTCGTACTCTTCGAGCTCGGTCAGCTGGGCGCGGAAGGCGTGATAGGCCTCGACAATCGGCTCCAGCTCTTTTTGTTGGCGGGCCAGGCGCTTGTATTCCTTGGGGTCAGCGGCGATATCCGGGTCGGCCATGTTGCGCACCAGATGCTGGTAATTGAGCGCAATGGCCTCAAGCTTGTCCATGATCGGCTTTTTCTGGGGGTCCAACGGAGTCCTCGAGGGGGCGAAGGGTGAACGGGTCAGGCGGGCTTATTCAGCGTTGATGACGTACTGGACGTCCTTGCCGTTCTTGAAGAAGTAGTCGGTATTGGAGCCATCGCCGCCGGGCAGGCCGTCCTTGCCAAAAGAGGCCAGGGCGTAGCCGTCGGGCTGGTGGCGCGGCACGCTGGGGCTGGAATAGACTGGCCCATAAAGAATCTCGCGACCGTGTATATCCTTGAAGTCGGGGATCGCGATCATGGGCAGCTTCTCGAGGTCCTTGAGGGTGATCGGGTAGGCCAGGTAGCGGGCGCGGTAATTTTCAAGCGAGGTGTGGATGCTGCCGAACTGCGATTGGATCTTGCTGCGCTGGTTGCGCATGACGAGATCCTGGAGACCCTGGATGCGCGAGATTTCCTCTTCGGCCTTGGCGGCATAAGGCGAGCTCTCGTAGTTGATGCGAATGCTCTGCAGGATCTTGATGGCTTCACCGAACTGACGGGCCTTGTTGTGTTGCTCGGCGCTGGTGTAGAGTGCCTCGGCCGGGTCTTTCTCCTGTTCACAGGCCCCGAGTACCAGGATAGCAATTAGAATGAACGCAAGCCTCATCGATCAACCCCCTCGAATCGAGTCGAATCATTATAGCAAGACCTGAGCCGAAATGGGCTCCGTGTTCGATCTTTTCGGCAGGGCCAGGTTGCTGCCAATCAGGCGCTGGTGACGATCCAGCGCCACAGTTCGCGCAACTTGGGCGGTTTGCCGGACATGAGGATGCCGATGCGAAAGACCTTGGCGGCCGCCCACAGGGCGAAGGCAACGGAGGCGATCATCAGCAGCGTGGTCAGCAGGTACTCGAGCAGCGTCGGCGGGCCAGCGGCGCGGTTCATCATCACGAAGGGCGTCAGTGGTGGGATATAGCTGCAGATCACGGCCAGCGGGCCGTTGGGGTCTTCGCCGATCGGCATCATCAGCATCAAGGGCAGGAACAGGGTCATCGAGACCGGCGATGCCATGTTCTGGGCGTCCTTTAGGTTGTCGCAGACGGAGCCGAGTCCGACCAGGACGGCGCCATAGAACAGATAGCCGAGGGTGAAATAGACGACGAACGAGATCAAGTAGGCCGGGTCGGAGGCGACCGCGCTCAGGCTGAATCCCAAGGGGATGCCCAGCATTGAGGGCAGGAAGTGGACCAGGGCCAGGAACGAGAGCAGCCAGGTGCCGACCGTGGTCAGACCGGTGGCCGCCGAGCCGAGGATCTTGCCGGTCATCAGCTGGATCGGCGAGATGCTGCTGAGCAGGACCTCGACCAATCGATTGCTCTTCTCCAGCACGGTCGAGGTCAGCATCATCATCGAGACCGAGAAGACGCTGATCCACAGCAGGTAAACGAATGCGACCGGCACCCACTGGCTGACCTTGTCGGCCGTGCCGGCCTCCGACTCGCCGCTCTCGCTGATGAAGCGGTCGGAGATGGGAAAGGGTTTGGCGATCCAGCTGGCGACCTCGGGGCTGACATTGCTGGTCGTCATGCGGCGCTTGCTGAGTTCGGCGCCGAGCAGGCCGGTATACCATTGGGCCAGACCGCGGTCGGTGAGGTTGGCCGAGTAATAGCGATTGCCCTGTTCGGGCTCGGCCTCAATCACGAAGAATGCGAACAGGTCGCCGTCGCGCACCAAGCGGGTCAACTCCGGGATGTCCTTGCCCAAGTCGACGCGCTGATAGCGACGCTTGCTGCTCGCGGGCAGCAGTCGGCGCACGTCCTCCTCGGACAGGTCGCCCCACCACTTCAGCAGGGCTGCGCCCTGGCTCGCGACCAGCGCCGCTGCGTCGTTGTCGAGGTTTTCGGGCTGATCGCCCTGGAGGGCAGCGATCAGCGCCTGCTTGCCCGCTTCGTCGAGCTTCTGGTAGGCCTGGCCGAGCTGGGTCGCGCAGCCTGGAAATGCTTCGCGCTGCTCGCCCACGGCCTGGCCGAGCAGGTAGGGCAGGTCCTGACCCAGCAGTTGGCGTTCGACCGCCGCCGACAACCAGCCTGAGTGGTCGACCACGGCAAACCTCTTGGCCCCGCGCGAGGCATCCAGCCAGGTCGGCACCACGATGCTGGCACCGAACAGAATGGGCATTAGCAGCGTGCCGATCCAGAAGCCCTTGGTGCGAATGTTCTCGAAATACTCGCGCTGCGCAACCAGCAAGGCCTTATTCATGGGGTTCGCCTCCGATCGCGCGGATGAAAATTTCGTGGAGCGAGGGCTCGCGCGTATCGAAGCGGCGAATGGCGATTTTGCCGACGAGGGCTGCCAAAATCACCTGGGGATCGGCGTCGTCGTGCAGCTGCAGCTCGACCTGTTTGCCGGCGTCGCGATAGCTCTTGACGCCAGGCAGGTTCCGAAAATGGCTGCCGTCGCCGTCGTAGTCGATCGCGATCGCGCGGCCGCGACCGCCTTTGATGCTGGCCAAGGTGCCGTCAAATACCTTCTGGCCCTTGTTGACCAGCATGACAAAGTCGCACATTTGTTCGGCCTGGGCCATGACATGAGTCGAAAAAATCACGGTGCGGCCCTGGCTGCGTATGTCGAGGATGATGTCGCGCACCAACTCCATGTTGACCGGGTCCAGTCCCGAAAAGGGCTCGTCGAGGATGACCAGCTCCGGCTCGTGGAGCAGGGTCGCGACAATCTGGACCTTCTGACCCATGCCCTTGGAGAGCGCTTCGCAGCGCTGGTGAAGCCAGTCGCCCAGGCCGTAGCGACGCAGGCGATCGCCGGCGCGAGCCTTGGCCTCGGCCCCACTCAGGCCCTTGAGACGGCCGAAGTACGTGGCCAGCTCGAGGACCTTCATTTTTTGATAGAGACCCTTCTCCTCGGGCAGATAGCCCAGTCGGTCCTTGACCTTGCCGGGCTCGCCATCAAGGACGCGGATCGTGCCGGCGTCTGGCTTGAAAATATCCATGATCATGCGGATCGTGGTCGTTTTGCCTGCGCCGTTGGGACCCAAAAAGCCATAAATGCAGCCGGCGGGGACGCGGAGCTCGAGGTTGTTGACAGCGTGGACATTGCTGAAACGCTTGTGCAGTCGGTCGATGACGAGAATGTCGTGCATGAGTGTCGAGTTCCCTAGGACGGCGATTGGCAGGCGGCTCGATGCAGGATCCGCCTATCTCATAAAGCGCTATTCGACGACCAGCGTGCCCTTGCTCATGGATTGGTGGCCAGGCCATGAGCACACGAAGGTGTAGGTACCTGGCGCCGGCGCGGTGAAACGCACGTTTGTGGTCGCGCCGGCCGTGGCCACGGGCGTCCAGGCGATCGCCACTTCGTGCAGGAAGCTGTCGGAGATCGAGGACTGATCGGAGCGCCCGAAGTTCCCCATCTCCGCGCCCGGCTTGAGCAGCACGAAATTATGGCCGTGGTTCTTGAGATGGCCGGTGTTGTGGAGGGTGACCTGGACCGGCGCCCCGCTTTTGACGGTCACGGTCCGCACGTCGAACCGCAGCAGGTCGTCGGCATTGATCACGATCTCGGTGACTTGGGCGGCCAGGAGCCAAAGGGAAACTGCGCCCGTTGCCAGCACTGTCCAGATTTTCCGCGTCATGTCCGCCTCCTAGGGTCAAGCTTGTCCAAGGTCCGTTTATACACGACTTTGTCGCATTTCGCCAGTGCGGTACGGTGGTCGCGGTCACGGCCTGCTCCTCTATTTCATACGCTCGAGCGTCTCAACCAGCCGAAAAGACCGTGTCGGGATGTGATCTCCCTCGCGCTTTCGGGGCTGGTGATTGCCCCTCGCGGATTTGGCGTTTATATTGAAGGGGAACGCGATTTTCGGGAGGCCGCCATGCTCCGTCCTTTGATGCTCCTCACTTTGCTTGCCACGGGCTCGCTCCAGGCCCAAGATCTGTGCGGTTCCGCCGATCAGGTCGTCTGTCTGCAGAACACGGTTCACCTGGCCGTCAACGGCGTCAGCGCCATCCTCGAGGGCACGGTGGTCGTGCTGCTGGTGCCCGGCGTCGAGATCGATGGCGGCGGGACGGTGGCGGGCGCGGCGACGGTGCCTTACCGCTTGGCCGACGAGGGCAGCCTCGACGATCATCAGGGCGGCAGTTGGACGCGGGTCGCCCTGGCGGAGGATGCCCGCGGCATCACAGCCCTGGGCTTTGCCTTCGAGTCGACCGCGATCACCGCCCCGATCACGCTCTCGGTCAGGGATTTCAAAGTCTGCCAGCGCATCGGCGATGGCCCCGGTGAGGTCCAGCTCGGCCTCGAGCTCTTGCTGGTCGGCGGTAAACAGGGCGAGCGGCTGGTCATGGAGAAACGCCGTCTCACCGACTTCGAGAGCTGTGCCGCCACGGCGGGCAACGTACCGCTGGGGTCGGGCGGCGCCAAGGCGATCTTGGCCAATGTTCACGAGGTGCCGGTCGCGGTCTATCTCGAGAACACGACCACGACCCTCGACCCAGGTCAGCAAATGACCCTGGTCCAGGCGACGACCCTGAGTCCCTATGCGATCGCCAGCAGTTTGCCGCTGCCAATGGTGCTCAGCGCCGAGGCCGAGGATATCGATCTGGTGGGCTTGAGCAGCGCCAACCATACCAACTACATCGTGCCGCACCTGGCCCGGGACGCGCAGAGCTGGTCCAACCGCTTCGTCTTCGCCAACGGCCAAGCGACGACGTTGCAGTGGAAACAGGGCGGCACGGCCCAGAACTTCTCATACGGTGTGGGCGCTCATGAGCTGACGATCGAGTACCCTAGCCCGCCCGAGCGCGACTGGGCCTATGTTGCGGCCAGCCGCCCGATCAATGGCTTTTCGCAGTTCGCGCGCCGCGACGGCAACCTTGGCGCGGCCTGGATCGAGCCGCTGCGGACCGACGCCAACGGCGCGGTCACGGCGACCTCGCTGTACCTACCCCATGTGGCGGCGGATCGCGCCAGCTTCTGGACGGGCTACTCCCTGGCCAACACGCACGGTCAGGCGATCCAGGTGACGATGGACGGTTTCGACGCCGACGGTCAGTTGGTGGCGGCGGAGACGTTCGAGATCGCGGCCTATGCCAACGAGGTGGGTACGGTCGGCGAGAGCCGCCTGGTCGGTCACGATGAGGTGGCCTGGGTGCGGTTCCGCGCCGACCAAGGTATCGGCGGCCTGGAACTGGTCGGCGGTCGCCACGCCGACCAGCCCTATCTGGCCGGGTTCCTCCTGCCCGACGCAGCCCAGGAGCATTTGGCCTTTCCCCTATTGCGCACGGCGGCTGGCTTTTGGAGCGGACTGGCGCTGCTCAATCCCGCCAATACCAGCACTGTGGGTACGATCCGCTGGAAGAACGCGGCCGGCACGGTCCTGGCAAGCGAGCAGATCAGCTTCGCGGCCCGTCAGAAAAGGGTCTGGGTGGCGCCGGCCGGCAGCACCCAGGCGGTCGTCGACGGCGGTGGGCTGCTGGGCTTCGTGTTGGTCGGTGAACAGGACTCGGACCGCTTGGGCGCCTATGTGGGCATGCCGTACGAGCCCTAATCGGCAAAAGCGGCCTAGAAAAGGAAAAGGCCACCGGGGAGGTGGCCTTTAGTTCGGTTGGGGAAAGGGATGCAATCGGAATAGAGGGAAATGTTTTGGTGGGCCATTGTTTGGCGGGATTGTTTTTGGAAGGAATGTTTATGGTAGGCCTTTTATTGGCGGTCTTGCATCCCTTCGCCCAACCGAACCAGGATTGGAGCGAGTCCGCTGTCAGTATAACAAAAAACTCTGAGTAAAGAAATTTTTTTTACTCAAGTTTTGGTCAACGAAAAGTGTCACTCGGTAAATTTGGGCGTCCCCATGATTTTGCGCGGATGGCGCGTGCTCGCCGGCCGCTTAGCCCTAAGATGATCCTTTGCCGAGGGTTCAGCGGGGAAATTTGCCCCGGCGACTGCTCCAATGCGCGGTCTCGCTTGACATACCCACCCCCCTTTTTTAAGATGGGAACGTACAGGTTGCATTAGATGTATCCGGACGAAAAGGTGGGTTTCGATGTCGGTTCAAGCGGAAGATTTGTATTTGAAAGGCGTCATGGCCTACAACGTTCAGGATTACAAGGCGGCTTCCGCCTATTGGGAGCAGACGCTAGCGAAGGATTCCGAGCATGCCAAGGCCAAGCAAGGGTTGGAGCGCATCCAGCAGCTGACCGCCGCGAAACCCAAACGGTCCTCCAAGGACGTGTTTCAGGATATCAAGAAGCTCTACAGCGAGAAAAAGTTCGCGGAAGCGCTCAGGCTGACGGAGCTGCTGCTGAAGAAGCACCCGGAGAACAGCGATCTTCAGAACCTGCGCGAAAAGCTCGAAGCGAGGGTCAAGCCAAGCGGAAAACCGGTCGTGAGCGATACCAAGCGCAGCACCATGGTCATTGCCGCCGCCGCCGAACTCTCCGTCGGCGACAGCCCGGAGCAACGCTCCGTGCAGGTGGAGCGCTTGATTCAGGACGGCGTCAGCCTGTACGAGATCCAGGACTATCAGCAGGCAATCGCGGTATGGCAGAAGGCCCTGGCCCTGGATCCGGGCAACCGCATCGCGCGGGACTATGTTCAAAACGTCAGCGCGCTGCTGGCCAGCGAGTCACAGGAGGACGACGCGACACCCGATCCGCTGGAAGAGGCTGCCACGGTCGTGGCCGCCAAGCCCAGCCGCGAGAAAATGCTCGAGATTTACAACCAGGCCATGGGGCATTTCAAGGCCAGGCGCTACCAAGAGGCGCTGGAGCTCTGGAACCAGATCCTAACCTTTTTCCCGAGCCACGCCGAGACCCTGCAGTGCATCGAGAAAACCCGCGCGATCATGGCCAAGGACCAAGCCTACCAGGATCAGCTGGACCAGGTCCACAGCGCGATTGCCGCCAATCAGTTGGCCGAGGCGGAGAGCCTGTTGACCCGGCTCTCGATCGAGGCCCCCCATCTGGCGCTGGACGATGCGCGCGCCGCCTTGGAGCGCGCCCGCGCCAGCAGCAGTCAGCGAATCGAGACCATCCAGTCCCTCGCAGCGGAAATGCCAGTGGCCAAACCGAGTGCCGCGCGCCCCGGCCCGGCCGCGGACGATAACCGCGACCATCACTCGGCCACGGACGAGGAGATCACCTCTTTCTTCGAGCCGACCCAGAAAGCTCAGGCCGGTCCACGCAAAGTGGTCGCGGCCGCGCCCATCAAGAAGAAGAAGCAGGCTCAAGTCAATGTCTTCCTGTGGATTGGCGTGGTCGTGGGCATCGGCCTGTTGGGCGCGGGTGGTTACTTCGGCTGGGACTACTACAAGAAACAGCTGACGATCAAAACGACCGAGCCGTTATTCGTGGCCGATGTCGAATGGGGCAGCGAGGAGCGCATCGCCGAGGACTTCCTCAACTTTGGCAACGATTTCGAAGATGACGGGGATTTCCTGCTGGCCTTGTTCGCCTACCAGCGCACCGAGAGCATCGCCGCCAAACGCTGCGACAGCCTGCGCGCCCAAGAGGGTGAGCACTCCCCCGAATGGGAACGAGAATTGTCCGTGCTGACGGAGCGACTGGGCAAAGCCAAGGCGCGCCTGCGCGAGGTCCAGCGCAAGATCCGCGGCGGGCAAGTGGATTCGAGCGCCCTGGACCTGGCCCGCACCGCCTTCCGCCGCGAGGAGTTCGAAGATGCGGTCGAGCGACTGGGCGCCGTGCTGATGTCCGACCCCACCAACGAGCGCGCCCGCGATCTCCTGGGCCAGGCCCACGAGCGCCTGGGCTTCAAGAAAATGGCGGCTGGCGATGTTTCCGGCGCCAGTAACCACTTCAAGTGTGCCGCGGTCCTGGAGACCAGCTTCGACATGCCGCGCCGTCACATGGAAGTCATTCAGCGGTTTTTTGCCGGGGATATTCGCAAGGAAGACAAGGATCAATGGTTCTTCTTCTTTAACTGAGTTCGCCAGCGGGAAGATTCGATGCGATGTTTTGTTTGTGGGGCCAAGGTCGAGGAGGGCGCCGACTGTGCCGAGTGCGGTACGGCCGCCGCGCTGCAGAACCGTTTGGTCACTCAGACCGCGCGCTCCCGTTTCCTGTTTGGACGAATTCGCCCCGACGAAATCGAGCTGCAGCGTCAGCCCCCGCCTACGCCACGTCGCGAGGCGCGGGGGCGTCGCGCGCCCAAGCCCAAGCCGGCAGCCCCGGGGGTGCAGGCCCGTGATTTCAGCACCCCGGCCCCTGCCGATCCAGACCTGATCCGGGCTCGAGATCGCGAGCCGGTCGAGCTCGAGCCGCCTCAAGCGCCCCCGGCCGAACTGGCTGGGCGCTTGCTGCCCCACACCCTCGACGTGTTGACCTGTGTCGTGCTCAATTTGCTCGTCCTACAGGTCGTGCTTTCCATGAGCGGGCGCAGCTTCCAACCTTTGGTCGTTTATTCGCTGGTCCCGCTGTTCTTTGTTTTGTTTGGCTTTACGGCCCTGTATTTCGGTCTGTTTGCGCTGGTACTGGGCAAATCCTTGGGCAGGTTATTGTACGAAACCTGGTGGCAAGAGGCCTGACCGGGGGAATTCCCGCCCGGATTTTTGTAAATTTTCTGGATTTCTAAGAAATTCTAGCAAAAGTATTGATCACATCTGGGACGCTCCTTATAATCGAAAAGGTTCCTTTCGCATTCACTAGATCCATTGACTGGGGTCCTATGCCCCCGAGCGAACCTTTCGGATCAATTGTGCCGTTTGGCCTTGAATGATCCGCTGAGAAAACTGGAGGAAGAAATATCATGAAGAAACTGTCTTTGGCAGCATTGTGTCTGCTTGTACCCTTTTGGGTGAGTTTGGCCTCGGATGGCGCTCAAACGCGTGCCGAGCGTCTCGCAACGACCTCGGAACTGCCCAGCGTTTGGATTTCGGTGGGCGTGGACGCTATGAACTTGATCCGCGCCGAGTTCGAGAAACGCGCCTGGTTGGTCTACAGCGAGGAAGATCCCTACAACGATAAGGTCGCGCTGATGTACGTCGAGGAAAAGCAACTGCCGTTCATCAGCGAGTTGTTGCACATCAATTTCGGCCGCTGTGGTGGCTTCATGGCCCACGCCAGCTATGACGCGGCCCTGGAAGCTTGCGAACGGGAAGTCGCGCCCGACGAGAACAAAGTCGAGCTGACCTACACGCTCGACCGCGCCACCGAGGTCAACTCGGTACTGAGCAGCCTGAGCAAGGCCAACATCGTCAGCACGATCACCTCGCTGTCCAGCTACACGACGCGCTACTACACCAGTACGACCGCTGTCAATTCGGCCAATTGGCTCAAGAGCCAGTGGGAAACGCTGGCTGCCGGTCGCTCGGACATCTCGGTCCAGCTGGTCAGCCACAGCTGGGCCATGCCCTCGGTGATGCTGACGATCACGGGCGCCCACCAGCCCCAGGACATCGTCGTCATCGGCGGTCACCTCGACTCGATTAACCAGTCGGGTAGCGTGGCACCGGGTGCCGACGACGATGCCTCGGGCATTGCCACCTTCACCGAAGCCCTGCGCGCGGCCCTGTCCAAGAACTACAAGCCGGCGCGGACCTTGCGCTTCATCGCCTATGCGGCCGAGGAAGTCGGACTGCGCGGTTCTGCCGATATCGCCGCCACCGCCGTCACCAACGGCGACAACGTGATTGGCGTCCTGCAGCTGGACATGACCAACTACAAGGGCTCGACCAACGACATTTACCTGATGACGGACTACACCAACGCTAGCCAGAACGCCTTCGTGCAGAACCTGATCGACACCTACACCGGCGCGACCCGCAGCACCGGTAGCTGCGGCTACGCTTGCTCCGACCACGCCTCCTGGCACAACCGCGGTTTCCGCGCCTCGATGCCGTTCGAGTCCAGTCTCAGCCAGTCCAATCCCAACATTCACACCGCCAACGACACCCTGTCGGTTTCCGGCAACGACGCGGTTCACGCGCTCAAGTTCGCCAAACTGGCCGTGGCCTACATGATCGAGCTGGCCAAGGGCGGGCTCAACGGCAATCCCGGCCCCGACCCCGGCCCCGTCGGCGGTACCGGCAGCACGCCGACCCAGTTGCAGAACGGTGAGTCCCGCGCCGGTCTGGGCGGTGCCGCCGGCAGCGACGACCACTACTACATCGCCGTGCCCGCCGGCGCCACCAACCTGGTGGTGCGCACCACGGGTGGCAGCGGCGACGCCGACCTCTACGTGCGCCGCGGCGCCCAAGCCAGCACCACGCAGTACGACCAAAAATCCGATACCTCGAGCAGCACCGAGACCTGTACCTTTGCCACCACCACGGCCGGCAACTACTACATCCTGGTCCACGGTTACTCGACCTTTTCGGGCGTGACCCTGACGGTCTCCTACTCGGCCCCCGGCGGCAACCAGGCACCCGTGGCGAACTACACCTTCACCACCAGCAGCCTGACCGCCAGCTTCACCGACAGCAGCACCGACAGCGACGGTTCGATCAATTCCTGGAGCTGGAACTTCGGCGACAGCACCTCCTCGAGCATGCAGAGCCCGAACCACACCTACGCCAGCGCCGGCACCTACTCGGTGACCCTGACGGTCACCGACAACGGCGGCGCCACCAACAGCGTCACCAAATCGGTCACAGTCACCAGCTCCGGCGGTTGCAGCCCGGTCTCTTGGACCAAATCCAACCAATCGGGTGCCAAGAGTAGCTGGACCCACAACACGCTCGTCGTGCCCACGGGTTGCACGGGTACGCTCACGGCCACCAGTTCCGGCGGCACCGGTGATGCCGACATGTACGTGCGCCAGGGTTCGCAGCCGACGACCTCGAGCTACGCCTGCCGTCCCTACAAGTCCGGCAACAACGAGACCTGCACCATCAACAACGCCACTTCTGGCACCTGGTACATCAGCCTGCGCGGTTATTCGGCCTACTCGGGCGTGACCCTGACCGCCAACTGGCAGTAAGTTTGACGGCGGCGCCCTCGCAGGCGCCGCCCTTTTTCAGAGAATCCATCGCAGGCCAGGCTCTACCGCTGCGGAGAACGCATTTGCGGAGCCAGGAAAAGTGTAAAGCGACCAGGCGCCCCGGCGCTTTGCCTTGGTCGCAGGAAACACGTGTGGCCCGTGGAGCTGTCAACCTGACATCGTCGTACTGACCGCGCGGCGACTGTTTGCCTCGGGCGAGCAACGCGGCTGGTGCGCGCGGCGACCGTTTGTCTCGGCGAGCAACGCGGCTGGTCCGCGCGGTGATCGCTGGCCGTGTGAGAGGCCGACCGATTTGGTCGACCTCATCGAGCGATTCGCCAGGCGGGTCTTAGTAGCGGCTCTTGCGGAAGCCGTCGAATTCCTTGAGGATCTTGTCGCGGAACTCTTTGGAGATGGCGATCGACTTGTCTTCGCTGTCGACCAGGCGCGGGGTGATCATGACGATCAGCTCGCTCTTCTTGTTGTTGCCGGAGCGGTCGGTGAACAGGTGCTTGAGCAGGGGCACGCGGCCCAGCAGCGGCACGGTCGACTTGTCCCAGCTCTCCTGGTCGAGGATCAGGCCGCCCATGACGACCGTTTGACTGTCGCGCACGATCATCTCGGTCTGCAGCGAGTTCTGGCTGATCGGCGGCGCGCCGGCGCCAGAGACGTTGCCGGGGTCGGAGATGTCCAGCGAAATCTCCAGGCGGATCACGCCATTGGCGTTGATGTGCGGCGTGAAGCTGAGGGCGACGCCCGTGGAGCGGTACTGGATGTTGGAGGACACGGCCGGCGTCGAGCCGTTGCCGTCGGCGATATTGGAGAGGTTGGTGGTCGAGGTCTGGATCGGGATGTCGGTACCGACCGAGATGGCCGCGGACTGGTTGTCGATGGCCATGATGTGGGGCTGCTGCAGCAGGTTGGCGTAGCCGTTCTTGCGCAGGGCGTTGACCTGGGCGGTCAACAGGCCGGAGGCGACTTGGTAGGTGTAAACGCTGCTGAGCACGCCCTTGCCGTCGGTGTTGAAGCCCGTGGTCAGGGACTCCTTGGAACCGCTGGGGATGCCGGTGGTCGGGTTGGGATTCCAGTTCCAGTTGAGGCCGAGGTTCATGGTGTCGCTCAGGGAGACGCTCAGCACGGTGACCTCGAGGAAGACCTGGCGGGGCAGGATATCGAGCTTCTTGAGGGTCTTATACATGCGCGAGTACTCGCGCGGGGTGGTCGCGAAGATCAGGCTGTTGTTGTCTTCGTCGACGATCATGAGCGGGCCTTCGCCGCCGGGGTTCTCGGCCAGGGTCGCGCCGGAGTTGGCGTTGCCACCGTTGAGGCGGTCGCCGGCGCTGTTGTTGCGGCTGTTGTTGCGGCTGTTCGCCCGGTTATTTTGCTGTTGGGGCGTGTTCGGGGTGTTGCGGTTGTTGTCGGTGTCGGCAACGTTATCGCGTTGGTTCTGCTGGTTGTTGAGGGTGTTGCTGGTGCCGCCGCCGAAGGGGCTGGTGCTGCGGCGCGCCGAGGCGCCCTGGTTGGAGCGGTTGCCGCCGACGCCGGTGGTGCGCAGGTCGAAGATCTGGCTGATGGTATTGGCGATTGAGGTGGCGGTCGTGTTCTCGACCTTGTAGATGAAGACTTGGTCTTCCTCGTACTGGGCCTCTTTGTCGAATTTGGAGATCCAGAAGTCGATCTCCTTGAAGATCGAGGCGCTGGGCGCGACGACGAGCAGGCCGTTGAGCGATTCGATCGGGACCATGCTGACCCGGCCGCCTTCCTGGTCGTAGCCATAGGCCGCCAGGATCTCCTGGAGCTTGCCACCGGTCTCGACGGCGTCGACATGGGCGAGCTGGTAGTACACCATCTTCTTGCCTTCGAGGACGTCGATATCGAAGATCGGGATCAGCTCCATCGCCTTGGTGATGTGCTGGTACTTGTCGATGATGATCAGGACGTTGCGCTTGGGCTCCTCGTACACCCGAGCGGAGGAGGAGAGGAACTCCTTGATGACGCCGTTGACCTCGGAGGCTTTGACGTAGCGCAGCGGGATGATCTGCATGACCAGTTCCTCGGAGCGCAGGTTCTGGTTGGGCTGGGACCCGGTCAGCAGCTCGAGGCCGGGGTTGACGTCGGGGCTGCTCATAGGCACGATCGAGATGAAGGAGCCGTGGTGGACCCAGGTCAGGTCGTGGAGCTTGAGCAGGAGGTCGAAGAGGTCGGAGGTCTTGAGCTTCTGGTCGCTGCGCACCATGTTGATGGTGACGGTCTGATCCTTGACGGCGGGGTCGATGATGAAGTTGACGCCCAAGAGCTCGCAGAGGGAGTAGATGACGTCGTAGAGTTTGGCATCCTCGAAGTTCAGCAGCGGCGCATCGGGGTCGTTCTTGAAGATATCCGGGCTGACACGTTCGACGGTGCCGGTCTTGTTGAAGGTCGAGGGACCGGCCTCGGGCTCCTTGAGTTTGTCGACCAGCACTTCGACCTTGGTGGTCTCGTCCTTGGCTTTATCGCCCTGTTCCTGGTTGTCTGGCACGTCCTGTTTGGACTCTTCCAACTGGTGCTCGAATTTCTTGTCTTGAAAGGCCTTGTGGACAAGGTCCTGTTTTTGCGCGCACCCTGCGAGCAGCAGGAGCAAGAGAGCCGGGTTGAGAATGCGTTTAATCATGAACGTAACCTTACCTTGGGAGTGTGTATCAGGGTCGATGGGCGCTGAGCCCGGATAATCAAAAGCGTTTCTTGGCGTCTTCGAGGCGGCTGTTGCCATCACCGCGCGGCTGGCGCGGCGGACGCCGCAGCTCGCGCTGCTGGTCCTTGGTGCGATTGATGTCCTTCTCGGGCAATTCCTTGGGTTGGGTGGGGTCGTTGGGATGGAGATTGATCGGCGGCTTCCCTTCGCGACCCTTGCCGGGCTTGGCATTGGCGCGTGGCTGGGCGACGACCTTGGTGCCGCCGCGGTTCTCCTTCTTGCCGCTGTACAGGGTCAGCTTGACGGGGGCACCGTTGTTGTTCTTGAGGGTCACGGTATTGCGCTCGATGCTGGTGACGGTGTACTGCGCGAATTTCTGATTGAGGCTGACCCGGGTGGCTTTGGCGTTGCCGGCGTCGGTCAGGGTCAACAGGGCCACCTTTTTGTCGCCGGCGATGATGGTGCCATCAAGGGTCGGCAGGTTGATAGGCACGACTTCGGGCTCTTCCTGTTCGACGGGTTCGACGACGACCTTGCCGCGCATGACGTCAAAAGGGTCGTGGTCGACGATGCTTTGCAGGTTCTGGGCCGTGGCCAGGCCGACGGCAAAGAGAGCCAGAAAGGAGAGGGCGAGTGTGCGTACCATGGGTTGCTCCGTTTACTTGATGCCGCCCTGAGCGGGGCGGAGAGGTGCGATGGTGTGGCTCAGGGCGCGGGGCCGATTGTTGAGCCTGGGTTTGGGCTGGTTCTGAGGGGGCGGCGCCTGATCGCGACCGTTGTCTTCGCCTTCCGGTTTGGCGACGACTATTTCCGGGGCGATGGCGCCGTTCTCGTCCGTCTGCGGTTCAGGTGCGGGTTCCTCGACCAGGCCGCGACTTTGCTCGGACTCTTCTTGGTAGTCATCCTGTGCCACGGGTTCTGGATTTTCCTGCTTGGTGGCGGGCGCGATGCGGACCGGGCGAGACGGGTTGGTTTTGGCGGGCTCGCCGCCGTTATCGAGGCTGCGCGTCGGGCGCACGCGACTGGGGCGCTGGGGCCTGCCGCGGTTGGCGCGCGGATCCGACTTGGGTTCGTCGGGGGTGACGTCCTGCTTGATCGGCGGGGCCTCGACGATGTTGACGATCTCGAGTTTCTTGGGCTCGACCCTGACCTGGAACTGCTCGCGTTTGCCCTCGGGATTGGCCTTGAAGAGCACGGTCAGGGTGGCATTGCCACTGAGCGCCTTGCGTTCGATTTTGTCGAGGCGGCGCGACTTGAGGCCGCGCAGGCGGCTGGCTCGGCTGTTGATGTTGAGGTTCTCGATACGGATGTAGAGATTCTGGCCGCTGAGCATTTCGAAGAAGTTGAGCAGGGCTGGCAGGTCGCTCTCGAAGACGAAAAAGGTATGGATTTCGGTCATGCCGAAACCGTTTTCGATGGCCGCGACCTTGCGATTGGTGATGGAGTTGACGACGACGCCAGCCGCCTCGGCGTTGTCGGAGATCAGCTGGCCGATGAAGGAGTTGGCACCGTTCTCGTCGGGCAAGCCCAGAACCTTCTTGCGGGACTCGGTCAGGTCCGTCTCGATGACGGCGGTCTGCTCGTCGTAGGTGTCTTTGGACTCTTCTTGCAGGCGTGTCTCGAAGGTCTTGATGGTCTCTTGCAGCTGCTCGTTTTCGGCGATCAGCTCTTGCTTGGCCTTGAAATAGGCCTCGCTGCCCTGCATCAGGGCGGCGGCCAGGACGACCAGCAGGGTCAGGCGCAGGATGACTTTCTCGCGGCGGTTGAGTTTTTTCACTTGAATGCCTCCAGCGCGAGGGTCGCCTGGTACGAGAAGTGCCGCTTGCCGTCGCGGTTGCGGCCCGAGGTAATGGTGTCCGAGGTTTTGACGTCCTTCAGGAAGGGAATGTCCGAAAGAATCTTCTGGAGCTCGAACGGTTGGTCGGATTCGCCCTGGAGCGAGATATTGTCGTTGTCGCGAATGGCCAGGCCAGTGATGTAGGTGTCCTCGGGCAGCTGGTTGGCCAGGGCCTCGAGCAGGCGGGTCACGGTCTTGTGGGGCTTATAGGGCTTGAACAGCTCCAGTTCGGCCTGTTTCTGTTCGAGCTTGGTGCGAGCATCGGCGACGTCGGTGGCATCCCGCTGCTTTTGCTCCAGCTTCTTCTCGAGGCGGGCTTTGGTCGCTTGTTCGGATTGGAAGACTTTGACTTCCTTGAAGACGAGGAGCAGCAGGGCGACGATGCCCACGGCCAGGGCCAAGATCACCGGCAGGCGCTTGTGGCGCTTGCGCTGGCGCTCGGGCAGCATGTTGAGGGGATATTGCGTCTTGTCGTGGACGGCGCAGACGGCGCCGCCAAAGCCGGCGATCGCGCCCTCGTCGATGTGCTGACCCTTGTTGTCGGTGAGTACCTGGAAGGGGATCGAGGTCTCTTCGGCAAGGAAGGTGCGCACGTCCTCCTGATCGCTGCCAGCCCAGAAGTAGAGGTCGACCTCGTTGGGTTCCATGCGCGCGACGGAGAAGCCGGCCTCGATCTGCTCGACCAGCTTGGCCTGGTCGATGGGGCCAAGGCCGAGCGCGAGCGGGAGGGCGAGCGCCTCGTCCTCGTCCTCGTCGGCGCTGTCGTCGGCGGCGGAGCCGTCAGCGTCGTCGGCGCGGTCGGGATCGGCGTCCTCGTCCTCATCGACGAGGGGAACCGGCGCCAGGCGCTCGACGGGGAAGTAGTGGGTCAGCACGAGGTTGCCGTCGCGCAGGCCGATCATCTCCAGGCCCTCGGGGAACGGCCGGAAGATCATGATCTGGCCCTTGGCATAGCGGTCGTTGTCGAGGCGCATCAGGCCGTTGATCAGGCCGAGGGTGTCGAGGCTGAGGCCGGCCAGCTTGGGCGACCAGCGGCGCATGTAGCCGAAGGTGTGGCCGAGGGTATGGTTCTTGACGGCGGTGATCAAGACCTTGAGCTGGTCGCCGCGGCTGATGACCTGGGGGAAGAAATTGTATTCCTCGCGATCGATGGCGAAGTAGTTGCCGAGCTGGTACTCCATCGCTTCGTCGAGATTGTCGGCCGCTTCGGCGGGGAAGTCGACGATCTGACAGATCACCGCGGAGCGCGGCAGCAGCATGTAGGCATCGGCGCGCTTGATGCGGCACTTGGCCTGAAAGTCCTCGAGGAAATCTTGAATCTCGTCGTCGCTGCGGCGCTCGAAGTCCGGCAGTACCTCCCAGCCCTTGTAGGCGAGCTGGTTGATCTGGTTGCGAACCCCGACCAGGTGCAAGTTTTGAGCGTCGAAGTGGATGCCCAAGGCACGGGAGCGCAGGTTGATCTCCATATTGGGCAGATCGACGGATTTCGGGGTCTTGGGGTTATCTTTGGTCATCGCTTTCCTCGGTCATTTCGTCCACGTGGTCCAGGCTGAAGTCCTTGTGGGAAATGTTGGTGAACAAGTTGGCGCCGCCGATGTAGCGGACTTCGTCTTCGACGGTGTAGCGGGCGGGTGAATCATTGACATAGGCGGTGGCGCGGATGGTAAAGGCCTGACCGGTGCCGCGGTAGGTCATGAAGAAGCGGGTCAGGTTGTCGGAGCGCTCGGTGTGGGCGACCTGAATCGCTTCCTGAACATTTTCGAACATTTTTTCTTCCCGTGCTTTGACTATTTTGCTGGCCTCTTGTTCATCGATCTCGAGAAAGGCCATCAACAGCCCGACGGGGCAGGTGTTGATGTCGAACTGGTACATGTTCTGACTGGAGACGGTGAGCAGATCTTTGAGCCCGGGAATCAGTTTGCCCTCGACCCGAGTGCCATAATACATGTCCTCGGTGATGCCGCGCACCAGAAGGATTTCCTCGACACTGAAAAAGGGACCGTTGCGCGGGGCATAGGGAGGGACCAGGGTAGCGTAGTAGTCGGCTTCGGCGCCCTGGCCAATCTCGACGCCGTCCGGTTCGCGGGTCTGATCGTCGCTGTCGTGCCAGTCGAGCAGGGCGGCGACGATGTCCTTGCGTTCCGCCTCTTCGATGCCATAGAGGTTGAACAGCTGGATCCACTGCTCGGTATTCTGCGAGTTGACGCTCATCTTGGAGGCGTTGGTCATGATGCGGCACTCGACGGTGCCCTCGGGGTAGGTGAAACTGTAGTGGGACTTCTTCTGGTCCTCGGGCTGGCCGGCGCCGCCGGTGGGGGCGTTGATCTGCTGACCCTGTTCCACGGCATACTCGAATTTGACCTGTTCGACGGCGGCGCGGGCCAGCCAGTAGGCCTTGGCGCGGTCGCGCACGAGGCTGGCGCGGTCGACATCGCTGCGGGCCTCGAAGCTCAGACCCATGACCAGGATCGTCATGGCGACGATGACCCAGAGCACGCTGATGAGGATGTTGCCGCGCCGGCGCTCACAGGCCATTGGCATCCCCCCTCTGGCCGCGGATCATGTTCTGGGCGTCGTAGACGGGAATGACCATGCGAATGCCCTCGAGATCCTCGGTGGCGATGCGGGCGGTGTCGTCGGGGTCGCCCGGCGGTTCGAAGACGAAGGTGAACTCGATGGCGGCGGGGTAGCTGCCGACCCGGTCGATGTCCCAGCTCTTGGCCCAGTCGTCCTCCTCGTCGGCCGAACTGGTGGCAACGGTACCGGGCTTGCGGTAGCGCACCGAGAACTTGCGCAGCGGGCCAATCAACTTCATGGAGTTGGTGGCGAAGACCTGGGAGACGTCGGCGTGATGTTCGTCCTGGTTCTGGCGCAGGTTGTGGTCGTCCTGGGCGCCATCGTCGTCGCCCTCCTCGCCCTCCGGGTCGCGTTCGGCGTCGACATCGGCAAAGGGGTCGTTGTCTGCCTGCTCGTCCGCCATGGTTGCCGCCAGGAACAGGTTCTTCTCTTCGATATACAGGTAGAGGTTGCCTTCCAATTCGTCCACATCGTCCTCGAAGCCCGGGTTGTCCGGGTCGATCTCGACTTCGTCGTCGTGCTGCGTGGAACGGGAATGGGGCAGATCGGCGATGCTTGTCCCATCCTCGGGGTTGCCCTGAACCACGTAGTACCTGACGGCCACCTGACCGGGAAAGTCCGATAAAAACGAAACGGTGGACAGGAAGTTCAGTTCCTGGACATGGCCGGCGAAAAAGCTGCAGCCGTCCGGCACGACAAAGCCGGTCGTCTGCTGGCGCACGACGGGGTTGTTGGCCTCGGTATGGGCCTGAAGGCGGCGCTGGGCGAAATTGCGGGCGCGGTTGTTGGTGTTGGCGCCGCCAAAGCCGCGGGGATTGGCGGCGCGGTCCAGTTCGTCGGCATCGGCCCGAAAGAACAGCGAGGAGGACTGGCGCTTGACCAGATCGAGCACGCTGCGGCGGTTATAGTTGAGGCCGACCCGGTTCTGCACGGATTCCCAGGAGCGGATCGCGGCCTGCAGACCGCCGGCGATGCAGAGCATGACCAGGCTGCCCAGCAGCACGGCGGCCATCAGCTCCACCAGGGTAAAACCACGGCGCCTCATGTGCCGTCTCCCCATAGATACATGGTCTCCAACTCGATGGAGCGCTCCCGTTGACCCTCGCCCCACGAAGTGGTGGCGACGACGCGCAGCAGGTTGGCATTGGCGTTGTTGCCGGCGCTGTCGTTCTTGACGCTTTCGACGGTGACGCGCCAGTGATAGCCCAGATCGTCGCCTTCGAGCTGGCGCAAGCTGTCCCAGGACTCGGCCTGGTTGAGCTCGAGCAGGGTCCAGTGCAGCTGGTTCTCGGTGATGAAGACGGCCCGTTCATAGGTGTCGACGAGGTTGACGTTGCTGATCGACTGGGTCTGGCTCTTGATCAGGACCACCAAGGAGATGGCGAGGATGGCCATGGCGGCCATGACCTCGATCATCGTGAAAGCGCGGGCGTGCTGCCTCATGTGCCCTCCGCCGCCGTCTGCTCGGACGTGTTGATCAGGGTTTGGAGCTCTTCGGGCGTGAGGTCGAGGACCTCGCCCTTGCCGGTGATCAGGTTGAGCGTGCATTCGGTCAGGTACTTGTAGGTGGCGAGATCGCCGGGCTCCTCGCCTGGCACGCCAAAGAGCACGGAGATGGAGGCCAGGCCACGGCCCTCGCCGACGTGGATGCTCTCGGGCAGGCCGGTCTCGCCATCAATGTTGCGTTCGAGGCTGGCGCGGGAATAGAGGCGGTCGTTGAGTTTGATGCCGATGACGCGGTTCTCGGCGGCGAGTTTGGCGTCCAAGCGCTGCGCGCCGCGGGGGTTGAGATAGGAGAGTTTGCCGGTCTCGAAGTTGGGTTCCAGGACGAGCTCGGAGCCGGTGGCTTTGGAGAGGTCCCACATGTTGCGCAGAAAGGCAATCATCTGGCTGGCGTCGCGACGGACCTTGATCGAGGGCCGCGAGTTGGCGAAGGTCAGGACCGTCATGCCGAGCATGATCAGGATGATGACGACCACCGCCATCAGCTCAAGCAAGCTGAAGCCCCTGGTGTTTCCTCTGCCTAGTTGCATATGCCACCTACCCGACGACTGCTTGGATCAGTCGTCCTCTTCCCAGCTGTTGATGTCGGCGCTCTCGCCCTCGCCGCCCTCTTTCTCGTCCTGGCCGTAGGACCAGATGTCGAACTCGCGGCTATCCCCACCGGGCACGCGATACTGGTAATCGTTGTGCCAGGGATCCTTGAGCTTCTTCTCGAGGTAGGGGCCATGCCAGTTCTTGGCATCGTCGGGCTGGCTGGAGAGGTCGTGGAGTTCCTCGGGGAAACGACCGGTATCCAGTTTGTAGAGGCTGATCGCCTGCTTGATTTTCTGGATGTCCGCCTTGGCGGTGACCTGCTGGGCCTTGCCCACCTGGCCGAAGAACTTGGGGGCGACGACCGCAGCCAGGATGGCGATGATGACGACGACCGCCATCATTTCGATCAGGGTGAACGCCTTGGCTCTGGTGTTTTTCATGATGCAGCTCCTTGGGTTTAGAAGTCGACGGTGGAAAGGCTGGTGACCGCCATCAGCATGGCGGCGACGATAAAGCCGACGATAATGAACATGACGAAGATCATGGCGGGCTCGAAAGCGGCGAGGACGCGCTTGATGGTCTGCTCCATGTTCTTCTGATAAATTTCCGAGATCTTGATGAACATCGAGCCCAGGGTACCGGTCTCCTCACCGACGGTGACCAGTTGGATCGCCATGCGCGGGAAGACTTTGGCCTCGTTCATGGGCTTGCTCATGCCCTCGCCCTTCTTGACACCCTTGGTGATCGGGTCCATGGCGTTGCGAAAGACCATGTTCTCGGTGATATCTTTGGCGATCGAGAGCGCGTCCAGGAGCGAGACCGAGCTGGTCAGCAGGATGCCCATGGCGCGCGAGAAGCGGTTGACCTCGATCTCGGTGAAGATCGGGCCGACGAGGGGGAGCTTGAGCTTGAGGGTGTCCCATTTGAGCCGGCCCTCGGCGGAGCTGACCCAGCGGGTAAAGGCGACGACGGCCGTGACCACGGCCAGGGCCATCCATAGCTTGTAGGTGGTCAGAAAGGTGGTGATGTCGACCATCAGGCGGGTGATGAACGGCAGCTCCTGGCCGAGCTGGTCGAAGATGCCCTGAAAGCGCGGCAACACGAAGAACACCAGGACGGCGACGGTGCCGATGCCGGTCAGGCCGAGAATGGCGGGGTAGATCATCGACGAGATCAGAAAGGCGCGCATCTCCTGGCGGGTCTGCATGTAGCTGCGCACTTCGTCGAGCACCCTCTCCAGCACGCCCGCGGCCTCGCCGGTGCGCACCATATTGATGTAGAGGCGCTCGAAGGCCTTGGGGTGATGGGAAAGCGCGTCGGCGAAGGACTGGCCGGCCGAGACGTCCTTGAGGACCTTTTGGATGACCTCGCGGGTAGGTTCGTGGCTGGTGGTGTCGATCAGCAGCTTGAGCGCCTTGGCCAGGGGCAGGCCGCTGCGCAGCAGCGTCGAGAGCTTGTCGGTGAACTCCAGCACGTTCTTCTGCGAGACGCGGCGCGAGGGCAGGAACTGGTCCAGGTCGAATTTGCGCAGGTCGAAGTCGCCGCTGAGCTTCTTATCCGAGACGCTCAGGGGGAACAAACCCATTTTCTCGAGCTTTTCCAGGGCCTTCTGCTTGGAGCCGACCTCGACGGTGCCCGTTTCGATCTTGCCACTGGCGTTGGTGGCCTTGAAGAAATAGGTCGCCATCAGAAGTCCTCTTGGGTGACGCGGAAGAGTTCCTCGACGGAGGTCACGCCCTGCAGGACCTTCTCCCAGCCGTCCTCGCGCAGCAGGCGCAGGCCCTTCTTGCGGGCCAGGGCGCGCAGCTTGCTGATATCGGGGCGCTGCATGATCAGGCCGCGGATCTCGTCGTCGAGCGTGAACAGTTCGTAGATGCCGCGACGACCGCGATAACCGCTCATGGCGCAGGTCTTACAGCCGCTGCCGCGGTAGAACAGCATGGCCGTGGGATCCTCGACCATCTTGTAGACGTACTTGTGGAAGCCGACCTCGGGGACGTAGCTCTCCTTGCAGTCCTTGCAGATCACCCTCACCAGGCGCTGGCCCATGACGCCGAGCAGGGTCGAGACCAGCAGGTAGTCGTCAATGCCCATGTCGAGCAGGCGGTTGACGGCGCCGGGCGCGTCGTTGGTGTGGATCGTCGAGAAGACCATGTGGCCGGTGAGACTGGCCTGGATCGAGACCTCGGCGGTCTCTTTGTCGCGAATCTCGCCGACCATGATGATGTCGGGGTCTTGGCGCATCATCGTGCGCAGGCCTGCGGCGAAGGTCAGGCCGACCTTCTCGTTGACGTGGATCTGGTTGATGCCCTCGAGCTGGTACTCGACCGGGTTCTCGACAGTGAGGATCTTCTTGGTGGCGTCGTTGAGCTGGTTGAGGCAGGCGTACAGGGTGGTGGTCTTGCCGCTGCCAGTGGGGCCGGAGACGAGGACGATGCCGTGGGGGCGGGTGATCAGATCGCGGAAGTCGTGCTCGATCCTGGGGTTCATGCCCAGCTGGGCGAGCTCGATCAGGGCGATGCTGTCCTTGTCGAGCAGGCGCATGACGACGGATTCGCCATAGAGCGTCGGCACGGTCGAAACGCGGAAGTCGATCTCCTTGCCGAGGATGCGCATCTTGAGGCGGCCATCCTGGGGCACGCGCTTCTCGGCGATGTCCAGCTTGGAGATGATCTTGATGCGGCTGATCACGGCCGGGGCCAGCTGCTTGGGCGGCGACTCGATCTCTTGCAGCACACCGTCGACCCGGTAGCGGACTTTCAGAACTTTTTCGAAGGGCTCGACGTGGATGTCGGAGGCGCGCATCTCGACGGCACGGCTGATGATCAGGTTGACCAGGCGAATGACGGGCGCCTCGGAGGCCAGGTCTTTGAGGTGCTCGACATCGTCGTAGTTCTCGTCGAGGTGGTCGACGCCATCGACGATCTTTTCCAGCTGGCTGGCCCCCTCGCCGTAGAGGCGCTCGAGCGCTTCCTGGATGTCGCTGGCGGTGCACATCGAGAGCTGCAGGCTGCAGCCCGTCTGCAGCCTGAGGCTGCCCAGCGCGACTAGGTTGTTGGGATCCTCGACCCCTACGTGCAACAGGCCACGCTCGGCATCCAGCTGCAAGGGCAGAATATGGTTGGCGCGCAGGAACTTGAGCGGCACCTTGTCGAGGATGTCGGGAATCGAATCGGGAAACTGCTCGCCGTCGAGATAGGGAAAGCCCAGCTGTTCACAGAGGATCTGGCAAGCGTCGCGCTCCGTCAGGAAGCCCATGTCGATCAGGATCCGGGCGATCTTGGTGCCCGATTCCTTTTGCAGCGAGAGGGCGCGATCCAGGTCCTTGGTGGAAATGCGGTTGCGCTCGATCAGGTACTGTCCGAAGCGCTTGCGGCCGAACTTGATTTTGGGGCGTTCCACGGGCTCGGCGGGGAGTTCTTTGGCGGTATCGGCGTTCACGGCGGGGTCCTTATATCAATGTGGTGTGCGGCTGTGCGGTCGCCGATCGGGCGCGGGGTCGGCCGGTTCAGCTCGAAAGATCGATAAACCATCGCGCAACCTCCCGAAACCGTCGAGGATATAGGACGAGGGAGAAGATGGAACGGTTTAAAAATTCTGCCCAAGCGATACGTCGCCCACCCTAGTCAAAGGCGCGGACTCCTATGGTGTCATACTCCGCGCCGTCTTTCAAGAGTCGACGGGATTGCGGGGGATTGCGGGGGGGTGCGGTCCGCGGCAGCGGCGTGGGCGCGCGGCAGGGTGAACCGTGAGTGACAATGTGCCGGCGCGTGAAAAAATGCCAAAGTCAGAGAAGAGCTTTTGTTAGGAATTTGGCCAAAGCCGACACGGACTGGAAAAATGATTTGAAACATGCTCACAGGACTGTTACACTTGGGGTCTTGCATATGTTGGATCAATCAATTCATCGTAGATAACCGGCATTCGCGTTTCTTGACAGTGGACATTCAGTAGGAGGTTATTAAGATGATGTCTCGAGTTTGGCACAAGTGTGTTGTGTCTCTGGTCCTTACCACCCTGGTCGTCGGCGCCTTTGCGAAGGACGCTAAGACGAGCCTGTTCGAAGCAGTTTACGATCCCGACACGCTGTTCCTGCAAACCAGCGGCGAGTACAGCGGCTACACCCTTAAAGTTGTTGGCGCCGATGGCCAGTACTTCGCCCTCGAATTCGCCGGTAACGAAATGCCGTTCATCAGCGTCCGCGACTACAACCTGGCCGATGGCCAGTACACTTATGAACTGGTTGCCGCTCCCACTGCCGATCAGAAGCGAAACCTCGCTCGTGAACAGGGTGCCGAGGAAGGCCGTGTAGGCAAAGTCCAAGCTGGCACCTTCCGCGTCCTTGATGGCCTGATCATCAACCCCGGCATTGTCGAGCGCACCAAAGGCGATGACGACACCGGCACGCCCGTGACCGACGCCGACGCCGGTCGCGACCAAGTCATCGCCGATGACCTGGTCGTGCAGGGCTCGATCTGCTCCGGTTTCGACTGCGTCAACAACGAGAACTTCGGCGCCGATACCCTGCGCCTGAAAGAGAACAACCTGCGGATCCACTTCGACGATACCTCCGCTACCGGCAGCTTCCCCAGCAACGACTGGCGCATCACCGCCAACGATCAGGCCAATGGTGGCGCCAGCTACCTGTCGATCGACGACGTCACTAACTCCAGGACGCCCTTCAAAACCACCGCCGGTGCACCCTCCAACTCGCTGTTCATCAACGCCAGCGGCAACGTCGGCCTGGGCACGGCGACGCCGGTCCTCGACCTGCATATCGTCAACGGCAACACCCCCGCCATCCGCCTTGAGCAGGACGCTTCCTCCGGCTTCACCGCCCAAACCTGGGATGTGGCCGGCAACGAGGCCAATTTCTTCGTGCGCGACGTAACCGGCGGCTCTCTGCTACCTTTCAGGATCCAACCCGGTGCCAGCAGTAGCACCCTGTATGTCAGTAGCAGCAGCAAGGTCGGCATCGGTACCGCCGCGCCCGCTGAGAAGCTCGACGTCAATGGCAACGCCTCCGTCACCGGAACCGTCAATGTCACTTCCGACCTCACCGTCGGCGGCCTCTTTACTGCTTCGGGCGATACCACCCTGGGCACGCTCTTCAACTCCAGCGCAACTACGGCTAACCGCAACATGCTGACCATGAGCAACAAGGGCCAGGTCCGCACCAAGTGGTTCAACCGCGACTCCGGCAACAACTGGACCCTGCAGACCGGCGCCACGGACGAGTTCACCTTCATCCAGAACGTCACCGAGATCTTCAAAATTCACGCCACCGGCAACGCCGAGCTGCTGGGCACCCTGACCCAGTCCTCCGACGTCAACATCAAAGAGAACATCGCCGCGATCGACCCGCTGGCCGTTCTCAACGAAGTGCTGGAACTGCCGATCTCGACCTGGAACTACAAAACCAACTGTGACGAAGTTCGCCACATGGGCCCCATGGCCCAGGACTTCTACAGCCATTTCGGCCTCAACAACAGCCAAACCGGGATCACCACCATCGACACCGGTGGTGTCGCGCTGGGCGCGATCCAGGGCATGGCTCAGCTGATGGAACAGAAGGACGCGGAGATCCAGGAACTGAAAGAGAAGCTCGACGCTCAAGAAGCTCGCCTGAAAGCTCTTGAAGCCGCACTCCTCAAGTAACCCACTACCTACACTGTCAGACGAAAAGGCCCGGCAAGCCCCCGCTTGTCGGGTTTTTTTATGCCCTCAATAATGGCCTTGCGTCACCTTTCGCACGTTTTTCAACTATTTCGTCTGGATGCCGATAACCTCGTGGTACGCTTGCAGCCATGGCGCGCGTGTCCTGCGGTTCCTTTCCCTGGCGCTCTCTCGGGCGTGCACCCCCCTTTGCCGGAGGCCCTCATGACCCAAACTGGTTCCGAGCAACGCAACTTCGAGCGTTTCGCCGTCGACATGCCCATCTGGCTGCGCTCGCTCGAGCAGACCGGTGAATACAAACTCGTCGAGTCGGCCAATATCTCGGCGGGCGGTCTGCTGTTCAACCTCGACCACGAGCTGCGGGTCGGCGAACGCCTCGACGTGCGCTTCGAGCTGCCTCAGAACAACGACCTGGTCAAGGCCGTTGCCGTGGTTCGCCACGTACGCGACGACCGCGAGGGTTTCATGATCGGCGTCCAGTTCGAGTCCGTCAAAAACCACTCCGTACCGGCGCTGATGGCTTTCTTGGAAGCCCTTTTCAAATAAATTCCGCCCCCACCAGGCCGTTTCATGGAAAAAGACCCGCTTGTCCAGAAACTTGTCGACCTCTACAGCCGTGACGACATGGACGCGCTGGCGGGTGCCTTGCGGACTGGCCTCGAGCTGCAGCGCGAGCGGACCCTGGCCAGCCTGGCTCGCCTCGTCGGCCGCTACGACGGCAAGCTGCAGCTGACGATCCTCGAGCTGCTGATCAAGGACGGCGGCGACGACCTGATCCCACTGTTCATTGAGGCCATTCGCACCGAGAAAAACGCGCTCTACGGCAAGTCGCTGATCCTGTTGTTCAAAGAGTTCCGCCACCAGCGCGCGCTGGGCGCGCTGCTGTCGATCGAGTCCGCCATCGACAAGGAGCTGAAGAGCACTTATCAGCGCGTGCTGGGCCAGCTGCTGTCGCAGTTCTCCGAGCAGTTCTACATGAGCGAGTTCCAGGCCGGTGTCGCTGACCCGCGCCGCGTCCAGTTCGCCGCCGATATGATGCTGCGCAGTCCGCACCCCGCCTTCCTCGCCTTTCTGGCCGAAAGAGTGCTCGAAAACGACTTCGGTTTTCGCCAGCAAGGTCTGCGGGTCTTGCGCGAGCTGGGCGACCAGTCCAGCAACGAGACGCTGTTTGTGCTCTTGAGCCGGCTCGCCCGCCAACTGGGCTCGGCCGAGAACCTCGTCAAACTGCTGACTCAGTCGCGCGAGCCGCTGCTCGCTTTTTTTGAGAAAATGGTCCAGGGTGCCGGTTTGAACTGGGATGGGGCGCAGTTGCAGGCTCAGTTCCGCCAGTTCCCCAACGGCGAGGTCGAGGGCGTGCTGGGCCAGATCCTCGATGGTTATGGCGTCGTGGGCGAGGTCCGCAGCAAGGTCAAGCCCTACCTCAAGGGCCTGCTCTGCGGCGGTGAACCCTCGGCTTTTCAAACCAGTCGCGCCCGTGCCGCGGTCGACGAATATCGCGACCAGCTGGTCGAGTTGCGCAAGGAAGCCGTTTTTACCATGGGCACGATCGCCATCAGGGTCGGCGACGAGCAGTTCCTCGACCGCATCGAGCACCATCTGGCCAGTCTCCAGGGCAGTCATGACGCGCTGTTGATCTCCTCGTTGGCCGGGTTCCGCAGCCCCAAGGCGCGCGGCCTGCTGGTGGAATACGTCAATACCTGCACCGAACCGGAGATTCTCGAGCAGGCGCTGGAGGCGCTTTCGGTCCAGGAGCTGGCCGAGGTGCCGCGCGGTGTCGATAAACTTTGCTTTGACGAGGACAACGGCCTGCTGCGGCGCCGCGCGATTCAACTCGTGGCCCGCTGGGGTCAGGGGCTTGCCCTGGCGGAACGGCTGCTCGCATCCAAGGCCATGGCCGTTTGTGCTGACGGCCTGCGCATGATCGCCGAGTACCGTCTCGAAGAGGCCTATCCCCTGTTACTGGGCATGCTGCAGCGGGACCTGGCCGAGAGCCTGCTCGCCAACGTGCTCGAGGCCTTGGCCGCCTTCCCGCGCCCCACCACCGGCCGCGCCGTGCGGCCTTTCATGCTGCCACCCTACACCTTTGCCGTGCGTCTGGCTGCCTTGCAAACCTGCTTTCGCGCCGGCGGCGAGGACCGCCACGAATGGCTGCTGCGCACACTCGCCCAGGTCCCGCCCGGCAAGGGCCAGGACCTGCTGGATATCTACCTCAACCTCGTGCTGACCGACGACTGGGAGGATCGCGAGGCGTTCCTGATCCAGGAGCGCGATTTCTGGCTGCGCCAGCTGGTGCCCGAGCAGGAGAACCTCTGGCCCAAGTTGGCGCAGTTGATCGAGAGCCTGCCCCTGCACGGCAGCCCCCACGCCCGCGGCTGGCTGAGCGCGCTGCGCCGCACGCTGACCAGCCTGGCCCAGGGCGATCCCGGCCCCGAGGTGCGGCGCCTGATGGCCCTGGCCGACGACCTGGCCGAGACCCTGCACCGTCAGGACCAGTTCGAGCATGAGAGCCGCCAGATCCATGGGATGATCCAGGCGCTGCGCGAGGCCAACCCCTACCAGCGAACCCAGGCGATGCGGCAGCTGGTTCGCAACTACCCGGAGGGCATGGCCGCCCATGAGGAGAACGTGCGCACACTGTGCGCCGTGTTGGAAGAGGAACTGAGCCGCCGCGAGCCGGTCAAGGACACCTTGTTGCAGGCTGTCGCCCTGGCCGGCAAGTTGCGCCATCCCAGCTTGCGCGGGCGCCTGGAACAGTTGCGCGCGTACGGCAACATCGACGTGCGCGCGGCCGTTGTCCAGGCGCTCGAGGCCGGACTCGACCCGGTGTTTCAGCAGCTGGTACGCTCCGTCTTCATCATGGACGATTCCCGCTACATCACCAAGCAGCTGGCCAAGGTCCTCGCCCGTGAAGGCTTCGAAGTCGACTTCGACAACGATCCCCAGACCGGGCTGACGCGCCTGGGCCGACGCCGCTTCGACCTGCTGGTGTTGGACGTGTTGATGCCCCAGATGAGCGGTGCCGAGTTCCTGACCGAGGCGCGCAAGCGCGGCCAGGCGCCGCGCTACACGCTGGTGATCACCTCGAGCCGCGACCGCGAGGAAATAAGCCCCATCCTCGCGGTCGGCGTCGACGGCATGCTGCTCAAACCCTTCCGCATGGAGGACTTGCTCAACCGCATCGCCGAGCTTTCGGCCTGACTCAAGGGCTCTGCAAATTGGTCAGCGGTGCGGCTGAGGTGAAGGTCGTCGGCGGCACTTTCGTCAGGACTGCGACGTCGCTATGGCCGCGCTGACCGCGGTTGGCGGAGAGCATGATCTCGCCGCAGCGCTTCCAGTCCGCCCAGGGCGTGGTGAAGCGCGGCTCGCTGTCGGCCGCCTTCTCGAAAAACGACCACTGGGTGACCAGGTGGCTCTCGCGGTCGACGAAGATCTCGTACTTGTTCTCCGGCGTCACGCCGACGTTGGCAAACGTCATCGTCAACACGTCGGCGGCACGGCCGTCCTCGGTCTTGTCCTCGCGGGTGTAGCTCAGGGTGACGCCGGGGTCGCGCAGTTTGTAGGGCATGACCAGCCAGTAGGAATCGTTGATCCAGACCTCGTAGCCCCAGGTCATTTTCTCTTCGAGCGCGGCGGCGTCCGTGATCTCGCTGCCGTCCTGCCAAGCCTTGCCCTTGCGGGTATTGACGTTCATGCAGACGACCAGGCCCTTGCCGTCCTCGATGCGGGCGTCGCCGCTCCACTTGTCCCAGACGTGGAGGCGCTTGCCAAAGAAGCGCCAAGTCAGGTAGTGGGTGTTGTCGTAGGCCTTGGAACCGCCCATGGCCGTCATCACTTGGGCCGCGATCGCCGCAGCCTTCTCGTCGGCCGCGCCTTCTTCGGGCCGCGCCCAACCCATGCCGCCTGCCGCGAGCAGGAGCAGGAGTGCCAGCAGTTGTCTCATTTCGTCCCTCCGGGCGAATCGATGGATCCGAGGGAAGCTTCCCCCAGCTATGACTATACGATGAATGTCGCCTCCCGACATCAGCAGGATGCAAGCTGGCCATGGATTAACCCTCTATCGCGCACAGGCCGGACACCAAGAGGTTGCATTTCCCGCCGGATCTTGTAAGAATCCTCGGTGATCTGGAGGGCTTTCGGCGCCATGGACAGCTTCGATCTCAAGGACTATCAATTCGACCTGCCGCCCGAGCGCATCGCCCAACACCCGGCGGCGCGACGAGACGCTTCGCGCCTGATGGCGCTGGTCGATGGCGTGCGCGAGCATACCCAGTTCAGCCAGGTGGGCCGTTTCCTGCGCGCCGGCGACCTGTTGGTGCTGAACCGCACCAAGGTCATGAAGGCGCGCTGTTACGCCTTCAAGGAGACCGGCACGCGGATCGAGGTCTTCGTGCTTTCGATTCAGGTCGACCCCGGTCAAGTGCCCGTGCTGTTGCGGCCGGCCAAACGGGTCAAGCCCGGCACGCGCCTGCACTTTTCAAAGGCGGGCGTCTACGCCACCCTGCTCGAGAAAACCGACCAGGGCCGCGGCCTGTTGGCCTTCGAGAGTTTCGAGCAGTTGCGCAATGTCCTGGCCGAAGACGGCGAGCTGCCCCTGCCCCTCTATATCAAACGCGAGGTCGGACCCGACGGCGACGACGAGTCCCGCTACCAGACGGTTTACGCCAGGGACCTCGGCGCCGTCGCTGCGCCTACCGCCGGGCTGCACTTCACGCCAGAGCTGCTGCGCGACTTACAAGCCGCCGGCATTGAGACCGCCTACGTCACCCACCACGTCGGCATCGGCACCTTCAAGCCGCTACTGGCCGAGGATGTGCGCGACCACCAGATGGAAGCCGAGACTTACACGATCGAGGCCGAGACCGCCGCGCAACTCAACCGCGCCGCCGCCGAGGGCCGCCGCATCATCGCCGTCGGCACGACCTCGACCCGCTGCCTGGAGTCCAACTGGCAGGACGGTTTCAGCGCGGGCTCGTGCCAGACCAACCACTACATTTACCCAGGCTATCGCTTCCGGGCGATCTCGGGCCTGATCACGAATTTCCACCTACCAGGCTCCTCGCTACTGCTGCTGGTCAGCGCCCTGATGGGCCGCGAGCGCATGCTTGACGCCTACCGCGAGGCCCTCGCTCGCGAATATCGCTTTTATTCCTACGGCGACGCCATGTTGCTGATCCCTTGAGCCGGAGACCACGATGCACGGAACCCTGCTTCTCGCTATGTTTCTCGCCAGCGCACCCGCGCCGCAGTCCACGGAATTGCCCACCTACTTCATCAAATTCCTCCAGGACCGCACCCTGTTTGCCCTCAACGAGCCCGTGCTCGTCACCGTCAGGTTGGGCAACCAGCTGGAGGGCAGCATCAAGGCGCGCAAGTTCCCGAAAATCCTCGAAAACTTGGAGCTTCATCAGGGCGACATCCTGATCCCGCGCGATCCCAAGTTCACCTCTAAGGATTTGTTCGGCAAGGTCGCCGCCATCGACTATGGCGCCCACCAGGATTTTCGCGTCAATCTCGCCAAGTACTGGCCCCAGATCCGCAAGGGCGGCGTTTACCGCCTGACCTACAAGGACGACCACTTCGACCTCGAGGCCAAGGCCATTTCGATCGTCGAACTGGAGCTGACGAACCTCGATGTCAACTACCGCTTCAGAACCTCGATGGGCGACTTCGTCGTCGAACTGGATGCCGCCCAGGCGCCCAATCACACCCGTAACTTCGCGCTGCTGGTGGCCATGCAGTTCTACAAGGACATGATCTTCCACCGCATCGAGAACGGCACCCTCATTCAGGGCGGCGACCCGCTCGGCGACGGCACCGGCGGCAGCGGCTTTCCCTTGATGCTGGAGCGCTCGCCATTCATGCACCACAAGAAGTACAGTATCGCCATGGCGCGCAAGCGCGAGCTGGACTCGGGCGACAGTCAGTTCTTCATCAACCTGCGTGACATGAAGGAGTTCGACGACAGCTACACAGCTTTTGGCAAAGTCATCGAGGGCTTTGACGTGGTCGACCGCATCGGCGCCGTGCCGACCACCGGCCCGAACGGCGACCCGCCCTCGCGGCCGCTCGACCCGGTCACGCTGCTCTCGGTCGAGACCGTGCCTAAGACCCAAACACCCTGAGGACGGCCCCCATGCTGAGCGCTTACGCCAATCTCTTCGTTCGATTTCTGACCCAGTCGTGGGAGGAGATCAATCGCGGCCCCTTAGGTGGCGTGCTGAGGCCACCGGTCTTCCAGATCTCCGAGAGCGGACGTCAGCTGGGCAGCTGGTCGGCGGGCACGCGTACCCTGGCGATCTCCGCCAAGCTCCTGATGAACCACGCCAGTCACGAAGTTCTCGACGTCCTGCGCCACGAAATGGCCCACCAGTACGCCGATGAGGTGCTGGGCGCCTCCGGCCAGGGCGAGACCGCCCACGGCCAGGCCTTTCGCCGCGCCTGTCGGCTGCTGGGTATCGACCACCACGCCAGCATGCGACCCAACAGCGAACCGCCGCCGATCCTGGTGCGCATCCGCAAGCTGTTGGCCCTGGCCGAGAGCCACAACGAGCACGAGGCGAGCTTGGCCATGGCGCGAGCCCGCGAGCTGATGGACAAATACGAGCTGGAGCTGGGCGAGACGACCCCTGACTTCTGTTACCTCTACCTGGGCCTGCCGCGCAAGCAGCGTGCGGCCATCGACCAAATGATCGCCACGGCGCTGGTGCGCTTTTTCAATATCAAGGTCATCTGGGTGCCCTCACGGATGCTGCTCGACGAGAGCAACGTCTGGCTTCTCGAGGCCTGCGGCACGCCAACCCATCTGGAGGTCGCCGAATACGTTTACGACTTCCTGCGCTGCGAGCTCGAAATCCTCTGGCTGCGCTACCGCCAGCGCAACTTCCACGTCAAAGGCAAGAGCCTGAAGCGGGAGTACCAGCTGGGCGTGATGCGCGGCTTCATCCACAAGCTGACCGAGGTCCAAGAGCCCCAGAGCCCCGGCCGCGAGCTGGTCCTGCTGCGCCAGGCTCAGCTTCTGAACTTCTTTCAGCAGCGCCACCCGCAGTTGCGCAGCGGCGGTCGCCTCAGCTACCGCGAGACAGATACTTACAAGGCCGGCTTCGCCAAGGGCCGAGAACTGGAGATCCGCAAAGGCGTCAAGCGCGGCAAGGCCACCCAAACCATCGATCGCGGCCTGCTGCTGGACTGAAATCCCCTTTTGCCTGCCTCCATCGCTGTTATTTGACGCTGCCGCGTTAGGTCCTGTTTGCCTTCGTGTGCGTTGGAAACCCTTGGTGTGCCGACCAATCTGCTATACTGGTGCCTTCCAGAGCCCGACCTTCGCGGGACCGGCATCGCTAGGAGTGGAGATGGCACGCATTTTCGAGATCATCGGCCAATTGGTGCTCTTGACCCTCGAGACCTTTGGCTGCTTGCTGCACCGCCGCCTCGAAGTGCGCGAGTGGGTCCTCCAGTGCTACGCCATCGGCGTCAACTCGCTCAGCATTACGAACATCACCTCGCTGTTCACCGGCATGGTGCTGGCCCTGCAGTCCGCTGTCGCGCTCTCCAAGTTCGGGGCCGAGCTGTTTGTCGGCGACCTCGTCAGCGTCTCGATCACCCGCGAATTGGGGCCCGTCCTGACCGCATTGCTCGTCGGCGGTCGGGTTGGCGCCGGCATCACCGCCGAGCTGGGTTCGATGAAAGTCACCCAACAGCTCGACGCCATGCGCGCCATGGCCACCAGCCCCGTCCACAAGCTGGTACTGCCGCGTATCATCGCCTGTATCCTGTGCCTGCCGATGCTGACGGTGATCGCCAACTTTGTCGGCATCCTCGGTGGCATGCTGCTTTCCTCGTTCCAGCTCAACATCTCTGGGCCCTACTACTTTGGCCGCGTGCTCCACGCCCTCGATTTTGGCGACGTCATCAGCGGCCTGGCCAAGTCGGTTTGCTTCGGTTTCTTCATCGGCATCATCGCCTGCAACAACGGCATGAGGGTCGAGGGCGGCGCCGACGGTGTGGGCAGCGCCACCACCGCGACCGTCGTCAATGCCTCGATCGTCGTCCTGATCAGCGACTTCTTCCTGACCAAACTGTTCTTCCTGATTGGCTGAGGTGTCTCTTTGAGTTATTTCGAACTGCGCGACGTCAGCAAATCCTTTGGCGAAAAACACGTCCTGCGCGGTCTCAACCTCGACGTCCAGAAGGGCGAGAACCTGGTCGTGCTGGGCGGCAGCGGCTCTGGCAAGTCCGTGCTGCTGAAGTTGCTCGTCGGCCTCCACCAGGCCGATAGCGGCACGCTCTTGTTCGAGGGCCAGGACATTACCCGGCTTGAGGAGAGCGGCTATTACCCCGTGCGCCGCCGGGTCTCCTACCTGTTCCAAGGCGGCGCGCTGTTTGACTCCATGAACATCTACCAGAACCTGGCCTACCCCTTGCGCGAGCACACCGCGCTGCGCCACGAGGAGATTCTGCCACGGGTGCGCGAGAGTCTGGCCATGGTCGAGCTGGGCGATATCGAACACCTCTTTCCCAGCGACCTGTCCGGCGGCATGATGAAGCGGGTCGCCCTGGCGCGGGCGATCATCAATCAGCCCGAAATCGTGCTTTACGACGAGCCCACCACCGGGCTCGATCCAATCACCACTCAGGCCATCAACCGCCTGATCCGCAAGCTCCAGCGCGAGCTCGGCATTACCTCCGTGGTCGTCACCCACGATATGTCGACCGCACACCATGTGGCCGACCGGCTCGCCTTCCTCGAGTCCGGCAGCCTCGCCTTTTTAGGCACCCTCGACGAGGCGCGCGCCACCGACCACCAGCTGTTGCGCGCCTACTTGCAAGGAGGATTCCATGAGTAGAGAAGCAAGGGTCGGCGTGATGTTTCTGATCGCCCTGGCCCTGTTTGGTGTCGCCATGTACTTCCTCACCAACATGAAGGAACTGGTCACTTATCGCATCAAGTTCGACAAGGTCAACGGCCTGGCCGCCGACTCGACGGTCGAGTTCCGCGGCGTGCCGATTGGTCGCGTCACAAGTATCGAGCTCTCCGACGAGGTCAAAGCCGGCGCCCAAGTCCCGATCATCGTCACCATCGGCATCCACCGCACTGCCCGCAACCATATCCGCACCTCGACCTTCGCCGACATCCGCGCCGTCGGCATCCTCGGCGACAAGGCGATCCTGCTGCTGACCGAGGACTACGGCGCGCCCGAGCTCGAAGAGGACGCCTTCATCGCCACCGCCGCCAAAGCGCTCGATGTCGATCGGCTGCTCGCCCAGGGCGAGGATCTGGTCACCGATGTCACCGCCATCACCAAGGATCTGCGCACCGTGCTGGCCGATATGGCCGCCGAGGAGGGCGCGCTCGGCTCCCTGATCGGCGACAAGAAGGTGGGCAACGACCTCAAGCGCGCCCTGGCCGGGGCCGCCGACTATATGCAGCAACGGGACAACCTGCTCGGTCTGTTGCTCAAGGATCCCGCATTCGCCGCCATGGTCAAGTCCCGCCTCGAGCATGGACTCGGCAACTTCGAGCAACTCGGCGAGCGCTACAAGGACGCCGACGGCCTGCTGCCGATGTTGATGGAGGACCAGACCTTCCGCGACGAGACCCGCAAGCGGGTGCTGGCGCTGCTCGACGACAGCCAGGCCGTCGCTGCCTCCTTGCGCGAGGGCAAGGGCCTGTTGCAGAAAATGACCAGCGACGAACCATACGCCGAACGGGTTTCGACCAATCTCGAAAAAGCCAGCTTTCATCTGGCTTCCATTCTTGAGAAAATAGACACCGGCGACGGCACGGCCGCCATGGTCCTCAACGACCCCAGTCTTTACCAGGGACTTTATGAAGTCGTCTACGGATTGAAGCATTCCGGGCTCTCGAAGTGGTATATTCAGAACAAGCAGAAAAAGGGCGCGGCCCTGCTTGCCAAACCCGACCCCACCAAGAAGAAGGAAACCCCATGAAACTCTATCTTTTGCTGCTCTTGGCGCTCGTCATCCCCGCCTGCAAGAAGCCCGATCCCTATCAAGCCGTGCGCGTCCTGCGCCACAAATACGAGCTGACCATGGACCTGACCCTCAACAGCGAGGGCGTACTGACCTGCGAGGCCAGAGCCAAAAACATGACGGGCAAGAAAGAACTGCTCGAGGTCACGGCCATCGTCAAGCTGCTCGACAAGGATCAGAAACCGATCTGGAGCAAGCTGATCGAGATCGACGTCAGCGATGCCGGCCCCTACGCCACCGCCACCGCCTCCTTCAAGGAAGATATCGGCATCACCGAATACGATTATCAGGTCATCGAGTTGGCGCCCGACGAAGAAGGTACCGACTTCAAGAACTACAAGGAATTCAAGCGCGTCGCCACGCCCTGACCCCATTACCGGAATCGACCCCGCCAGGGAGAATCCGCCCGCTTGGCCGCCGCGGCATGGGACCCGTCGGCCGACGCATCTGAGCAGCCCGCTGCTCGCCCTCCCCACCAACCACGAGGAACCACATGAAATTAGGAACGCTGAAGAACCCTGCCCGCCCCGACGGCGATCTGGTAGTGGTCAGCAGTGACAACCGCCGTGCCGTGCGCGCGGGGGACCTGGCCCCCAGTCTGCGCGAGGCGATCGAGTCCTGGGACGAGATCGCGCCGCGCCTGCGCGCCCGCTATGAAGCGCTCAATGCCGGTGCTTTGGCCGACACTTTCGCGGTCGACGAGCAGGATTTCCACTCGCCGCTGCCCCGCGCCTGGCAATGGGTCGACGGCTCCGCCTACCTCCAGCACGTGATCCTGGTTCGCAAGGCCCGTGGCGCCGAACCGCCCAGTGATATGCTGACCAGCCCGCTGATGTACCAGGGCTGCAGCGATGCCTTTTTGGCGCCCACCCAAGACATCCCTCACGGTTCCAGCAGCTGGGGCGTCGACTTCGAGGGCGAGGTCGCCGTCATCACCGACCACGTGCCCATGGGCATCTCCGCCGAGGCTGCGCTCGCCCACATCAAGCTCGTCGTGCTCGTCAACGACGTCTCTCTGCGCGGCCTGATTCCCGCCGAGCTCCAGAAAGGTTTCGGCTTCCTCGTCTCCAAACCCGCCTCCGCCTTTTCGCCCTTCGCCGTCACGCCCGATGCCCTGGGCGAGGCCTGGCGCGGCGGCCGCCTCCACCGCAACCTCGACGTCACCTACAACGGCGCCTTCTACGGCAACGCCGACGCCGGTCACATGCACTTCCACTTTGGCGAGCTGATCGCCTACGCCGCCCAGACCCGCGTGCTCAGCGCCGGCACCATCGTCGGTTCCGGCACCGTTTCCAACGAGGACGTCAGCCGCGGTTCCTCCTGCCTGGCCGAGAAGCGCATGCTCGAGAAAATCGAGACCGGCGACTTCATCACGCCCTTCATGAAGCCCGGCGACACCATCCGCATCGAGATGCACGACGCCAGCGGACGCAGCATCTTTGGCGCCATCGACCAGCGGGTCGTCCAAAAAGACCTCTGATGTGAGGCTCTAACCCAACCGATAGGATAAGGTACGGCGCGCGAGGCGGCCCCCCGTCACTCGCCGCCGCGCCCTTCCCAATCCACCCCATTGGAGCTGCATGATGGCTTTGCGCGACTTCCCCAAAATCACCATCACCGGCGACCTCGGCAGCGGCAAGAGCGCGGTCAGCCGCATTCTCCAGGCCGAGCTCGGGTTCGAGGTCTTCTCGACCGGCAAGGTCCAGCGCGAAATCGCCGCCAAATACGGCATGAGCACACTCGAGCTCAATCGCTACGCCGAGACCCATCGCGAGATCGACGACGAAATTGACGACTACTCCCGCGCGCTCGGCCACCGCGACCAGTCGCTAATTGTCGATTCGCGCCTGGCCTGGCACTTCATCCCCCACAGCTTCAAGGTTTTTCTGCAGGTCGACCCCGATGTCGCTGCCGCCCGCATCATGGGCGACCAAGGTCGCACCTCCGAGGCCTACCCCGACCAGGAGACCTGCAAGGCCATGATTCTCCAGCGCAAAGCCCTGGAGAACAGCCGCTTCCTCGAGCTCTACAACGTCGACTGCGGCGACCTGTCTCAGTACGACTACGTCGCCGACACCACCAACCTCAGCCCGGATCAGGTGGCGCAACAGATCCTGATCATGTACCGCTCCTGGTTGCGCGCCGCGCAGTGACGGCATGCTCGTCGATTTGTAACTTGAACACGCCCGCGGGCCTCGTATAGGCTAGTGGGGCTCGAAATCGCGGCCAGTCATCGCCGCAACTCATGGATGGTGCCTGATTGTGGAAGCTCATGCTGCGCCTGCTAGGCTGGAAGGTCGACCCTCATTTACCCGAGGGCGTTCACCGCTGCGTCCTGGTCGCCGCGCCCCACACCAGTAACTGGGACGGCTTCTACATGATCCTGGCTAGTCTGGCGTTGGGTCTGCGCTTCCGCTTCGCCATCAAGCGCGAGTGGCTGCGCTTCCCCATGGGCCTGCTGCTGCGTCCGCTCGGCGCGATCGGTGTCGACCGCCGTCCCAAGGACGCCGACGCGCCGCGCCTCTCCCAGGTCGAGGCCATGGCCGGCCTGTTCCAACAGCACGCCCATCTGACCTTCGTGATTGCACCCGAAGGCTCGCGCGCGCGCTCCGATCGCTGGCGCACCGGCTTCTACCACATTGCCGTCGCTGCCGGGGTTCCGATCGCGTTTGGCTACCTGGACTACGCCCGCAAGGTCGCCGGCGTGGGTCCCGCGCTCCAGCCCAGCGGCGACCTGGAGGCCGACCTGGAAAAGATCCAGGGCTTTTATCGCGGGATAACGCCGCGCTATCCAGAACGCTCGCTCGTCCTTCTATGGAAGGAACACGAATGATAGGCGGAGCAGAGAAAAGTGCGGCAAGGCTAGGCGCCCCCGCCGACGGCTTGCCTACTATGGAAGGAACACGAATGCTGGGCGGAGCAAAGAAAAGTGCGGCAAGGCTAGGCGCCCCCGCCGACGGCTTGCCTACTATGGAAGGAACACGAATGCTGGGCGGAGCAGAGAAAAGTGCGGCAAGGCTAGGCGCCCCCGCCGACGG
>CAYRFM010000018.1:0-91306 GCA_964423555.1 uncultured Holophagae bacterium
CAAATTTGGAATTTGCGCTACAAACCCTGGTGCGACTTTTTGTCCCGTTTGGCATGCTGGGCCTGACTGCTACTGCGCAAATTTGGAATTTGCGCTACAAGCCCTGGTGCGACTTTTTGTCCCGTTTGGCATACTGGGCCTGACTGCTACTGCGCAAATTTGGAATTTGCGCTACAAACCCTGGTGCGACTTTTTGTCCCGTTTGGCATGCTGGGCCTGACTGCTACTGCGCAAATTTGGAATTTGCGCTACAAGCCCTGGTGCGACTTTTTGCTCCGTTTGGCATGCTGGGCCTGACTGCTACTGCCCAAATTTGGAATTTGCGCTACAAACCCTGGTGCGACTTGCGCCCTGTTTGGCATCCTGGGCCTGTTGGGTTTCTAGGTGCCCTCGCCGGTTTGGATGCGCCAGAGGTTGGCGTAGATGCCGCCTTTTGCCACGAGTTCCTCGTGGCGGCCCGATTCGACGATTTCGCCGCGTTCCAGGACGTGGATCACGTGGGCGTGACGGATCGTCGAGAGCCGGTGGGCGATGACCAGGGTCGTGCGACTGGCGGCGACGCGGTTGAGCGACTTCTGGATCGCCGCCTCGGTCTCGTTGTCGACGGCGCTGGTCGCCTCGTCGAGGATCATGATCTCGGGCTGGGTCAGGATCACGCGGGCGATCGAGAGCCGCTGGCGCTGGCCGCCGCTGAGCTTCTGGCCGCGCTCGCCGACCAAGGTGTCGTAGCCGGCCGGCAAGTCCATGATGAAGCCGTGGGCCTCGCTTTGGCGCGCCGCCTCCTCGATCTCGACGTCGCTGGCGTCCGGTCGGCCGTAGGCGATGTTCTCGCGGATCGTGCCCTGGAACATGAAGACGTCCTGGCTGACCAGGCCGATGTGGTGGCGCAGCTCGGCCAGGCGCACGGAGCGGATGTCGGTGCCGTCGATCAGGATCGCGCCGCTGTCGGCATCGTAGAAACGCAGCAGCAGCTTGACCAGGCTGGTCTTGCCTGAGCCGGTGCCGCCGACGAGCGCGACCATGGTGCGCGGGGCGATGGTCAGGTTCAAGCCCTTGAAGGTGCGCGTGCCGTTGGCGTAAGTAAAGTGCAGGTCGCGGAACGTGATTTCGCCCTTGATCCGGGTCAGCGGCTGGGGTTCGGCCGGGTCCTCGATGGTGACCGGCTCCTCGAGCAGGTTGAGGGCGCGGCGGGCAGAGGCCATGGCGCGCTCGAACAAGTCGATGGTCTGGCCGAGGCGGGTGAAGGGCCAGAGGAAGCGCTGGGTCAGGAAGATCAGGATGCTGTAGGCGCCGATGTCGAGTTTGCCGTCGAAGACCTTGAGGCCGCCCAGGACCATGGTCGCCAGGAAGCCGGCCAGGATCGCCATGCGGATGACGGGGATGAAGGCGGAGCTGACCTTGATGGCGGTGCGGTTGGCCTCTTGGTAGGCGTTGGAGAGGCCGGCCAGGCGTTCCTGTTCGCGGGCTTCGGAGGTAAAGCTTTTAATCGTGGCAATGCCGCTGAGGTTGTTGGCCAGGGTCGCGCTGATGGCGCCGGCGGCGTCGCGGACCTTGGTGTAGCGAGGGCCCAGGTTCTTTTGGAAGAAGCCGGAGCCGATGAAGATCAGCGGCACGGGCAGGATCGTGAGCAGGCCGATGGTCGGTTCGAGGTAGAAGAAGATGGCGCCGATCAGGACGGTGGAGATGGCGATCTGGATGATCTCGTTGGCGCCGGTGTCGAGGAAGCGCTCGAGCTGGTTGACGTCGTCGTTGAGGGTGGCCATGAGGTTGCCGGTACTGTTGCTCTCGAACCAGGCCATGTCCAGGCTCTGGACCTTGGCGTAGGTGTCCATGCGCAGGGCGTGCTGGATCGACTGAGCCAGGCCGCGCCACTGCAGCGAGTAGAGGTACTCGAACAGGGACTCGAAGACCCAGATGAAAAAGGTGGCGGCGCCCAGGACGAAGATCTGGCTCTGCGGCGTGGTGAAACCGAGCGCGGCGACGAAGCTCTCCTCGCGCTCGACGACGACATTGACGGCGATGCCGATCAGGATCTCGGGGGCGATGTCGAACAGCTTGTTGAGACCGGAGTAAGTCGTGGCAAGAATCATCTTGCCGCGCCAGGGTCGGGCATAGGCGAGGAGACGGCGGAAAGAGCTCATGGGAACCTCCTGGCCGCGTTTCTAGCACGGCTAACGGGGGTGGGACAAGGGCGATTGCATGGGGTGGGCCCTAGGGCGCGGGCAAGAAAGGGCCCGCGCGTCAGGTTCGGCGGCGGCCGCCGAACCTAACTGTAGGGGATCAGGCGGAAGTCGAGATTCAGATCTTCCGCAAAGTCCTCGCCGCTTTCCTTGATGTCTTCGTCCTCTTCCTGATAGTACCAATTGACCTTGACTTGTCTGCCGCCGGAGCCAGCGTATTCCTCAAGGATATCGAAGATGTCCAGGAGGCATTTGGAGGAACTGGAGTTGAAGTAGAGCATTTTCAGGTCGACTTCCAGGCTCTGATAACTCTGGCTGACAAATTCGTTGAGGCACTCGATCACGGGACGATAGAACTCCATCGCGTTCTCCGGGTACGACTCGCCCTCAATGCGGAAGATGCCGGTCTCGGGGTTGAATTCCACGGCCGGTGTGTCCACGGTTCTTGCCAAATCAAGCCTCGGCAAAACTAGCCTCCTTCCTTGGTCACCTTGACGGTGAGCCTGAACAAGCAGTGGTGATCGTCGTAGTCGATAAACTCGAATTCAAGGGGGTAGTCAGACTTGCGGGCCATTTCGATGAGTCCCAATCCTGCCCCCTTGTGGCTGCGATTCTCACCGCTGCGGCGACGTTCGCGATACAAAGCCCGCAGGCCCTCGCGATCCAGGCCAGCGATCTCGGCGATCCGGGCTCTGATCTTTTCCTTTTCAGAGGTCGAGATCGGATTCCCGGAACTGAGCACGTAGCATTCCGGTGTCTGCTGGATCATGAAGACCCCGATGCCGACATGGCTGGCGTCGCGCTCCTGTGAATGATGCCGGATGTTGTGCGACATCTCAATGAAAACTGAGAAAATATTCTTGATTTTCTTGGTCCCACAAAGCGAACTGCGCAAAAAGGAGCCCAGGTCGACCATGGTCTCCTGGGAGACGGCACCCTTGTAAAACATGAGGATCTTTTGGTTTTCGAGTGTTCTGTAGTCTTCAAATAAAAACTTTCGCAGCATTTGACATACCTGTTGAAGTCCAGCCATGGCAATCTCAGGTGAGGGTCGGTTGGAACCTGAACCAATCGACGAGCCAGGTCGGCTGGTCCTTTGCCCGGGGTCCTGAAAGTGAGAAGGGCTCACCCATTATTCTCTATTTAGGCGAAAATTGCCAGATGAAAAATCCTTTTCCGAAACACTTGAAGTTTTTCATACTTGCGACGAAAAGGCCCTCAATCGCCGTAAAGCGGTGGGTGATGTCCGGCGTCTTTGGTGCTCGGCCGGTTTTGCTTGGTGGCCGCGCGGGGCGGGTGGTAAGATAGTACTTGGATGGTTTTTCACGAATAAAACCAAGGATTTCTCAAAGACTGCCCCATGAAAGAAGACGATCTGTTCGCCAAAGAGGAGCGCATCCTGAGCCGGGCCGAGGCCGCGCTTGAACGCCAAGCCGGCAGCGACGAGCTCATCCGCGAGTTCGGCAGTCTGGTGCGCGGTTACCGCCGCCTGATGCGCATGACGCGCAACCTGACGCGGGTCTCCGATCGCTACCAGCATCGCCTTCAGGCCAAATCCACCAATCTCGACCAGGAGCTGGGACGCCACGTCGGCATCGAGATCAAGGAAGATATCCTGCGGGGCAGCGGTCGCGAGGATCAGATTCGCAACCAGAATTTGACGATCCTGTTCATCGATATCCGCGGCTTCACGTCCTTTGCCGAACAGCGTCCGCCCGACGAGGTGATTCGCTTCCTGAAGTCCTACTACGAGTACAGTCTCGATATCGTGCACCGCCACAAAGGTTTCGTCAAAAGCTTTATGGGCGATGGTGTCATGCTGATCTTCGGCTACAACCAGGAGAATCACGGGGCCAATGGCGCCCTGGACTGCGCGCTGGAGATCCTCGACCGGCTGCCGGAATTCAACCGCGAGCACGGCACCGCGATCCAGGTCGGCATCGGCATCCACAGCGGACCGACGGCGGTGGGCAATATCGGCACCAGGGACCGCACCGAGTTCGCGGTGATCGGCAACACGGTCAATACTGCCAGCCGCATCGAGTCCGAGACCAAGATCGTCGGCACGCCGCTGCTGTTCAGCGGCAGCGTGGTCGAACAGCTGGTCGACTACCCACGCACGCCGGTCTTTGTCCGGAACTTTGCGCTGCGTGGTCAGTTGGGTTGGATCGACCTGTTCACCTTCGACGGGCTCGAGAGCCTCTGAGTCGGCAGCGGTCATGAACCACACGCGCTGGATGCCCGAGCCAGAGCGCTGGCCCCCGCCGATTGCGGCGGTTGGCGTGCGCGGCCGCTACGCGCCCAGTCCCACGGGGCGCCTGCACCTCGGCAGCCTGCGCACGGCCCTGCTGGCCTGGCTGCAGGTCCGTCTGGCCGGGGGCAGCTTGGTCCTGCGCATGGAGGATCTGGACACGCCCAGGGTCAAGCCGGGCAGTGCCGAGCAGCTGCTGGACGACCTGCGCTGGCTGGGCCTGGACTGGGACGAGGGACCGGGCGCGGGCCCGGCGGGTGTGTACACCCAGTCCCAGCGCCTGGAGCTGTACCGCGAGGCGTTGGCCTACCTGCGCGCACGGGGGCTGGTTTTCCCCTGCACCTGTTCGCGCAAGGAGATTGGCGAGGCGTCCGCGCCCCACGGGGGCACGCCGATTTACCCCGGCACCTGCCGCGACCGCGGCGAGTCCGAGCGCGACCCGACGCGCACGCCGGCCTGGCGCTTCCGGGTCGGCGCACGCACGGTCGCCTTTGAGGATCGAGTCCTCGGGCTCCAGCAGGAGAACCTGGCCGAGGAGACCGGTGATTTCGTGCTGCTGCGCGCCGATGGCCTGTTTGCCTACCAGCTGGCCGTGGTTGTCGACGACGCCCTGATGGGCATCACCGACGTCGTGCGCGGCGCCGACCTGCGCGCCTCGGCGGCGCGCCAGATCGCGCTGTTCGAGGCCTTGGGCTATGCGCCACCGCGCTTCTGGCACGTGCCGCTGCTGTTGGACGCCAGCGGGGCGCGGATGTCCAAGCGCGACGGCTCCGACTCGTTGCAGGGTCTGCGCGAGCGAGGTCTGGACGCGGCCGCGGTGATCGGCATGCTGGCCGCCAGTTTGGGCTGGGTGCCCGCAGGCAGCCGTCTCTCGGCCGCGGAGCTGCTGGCCGAACTGGATCAGTCGCGCTTCTTAAGCGGTTTGCGGGCGCCGCTCAGTCGCGGTTGACGTAGAGGTTGGCGCCCTCGCGCAGCATTTCCTCGAACGCTTTGAAGGGCAGCGGTTTGCTGAAGAGGAAGCCCTGCATCTCCTTGCAGCCCATGTCCTTGAGGGAATTGACCTGGTCGAAGTTCTCGACCCCCTCGGCGACGACCTTGATGCCGAGGTTGTGGGCCAGGCCGACGATCGAGGCGACAATCATGTGGTCGTCCTCGCGCACGGCCATGTCGACCACAAACGAGCGGTCGACCTTGAGCGAGGTCACCGGAAAGCGCTTGAGGTAGCTGAGCGAGCTGAAGCCGGTGCCAAAATCATCGATCGCCAGGGTGATGCCCAGGTCGCGTAGGCCCTGCATGACCTCAATGGCGTAATCGGCGTTCTCCATCAGGGTGCCCTCGGTAATTTCCAGTTCGAGGCAGCTTGGGGCCAGGCCGGTCTCGGCCAGGGTGTTGGCGACGAACTTGAGCAGGTCCTTCTGGCGGAACTGCAGGGCCGAGAGGTTAACCGCGACCCGGCCGCGCAGGAGGCCGTGGTCGACCAGCTGGCGCGACTGGCGACAGGCGATTTCCAGAACCTGCTTGCCCATCGGCACGACCAGGCCGGTCTCCTCGGCGACCGAGATGAACTGGCCGGGATTGACGAAGCCGTGTTTGGGGCTCTGCCAGCGCACCAGTGCCTCCATGCCGACGATGGCACCGCTTTCGAGGTTGACCTTGGGCTGGTAGTAGAGGATCAGCTCGCGCTCGTCGATGGCCATGCGCAGGTCCGCCTCCATCTTGAGGCGTTTGAGCACGCGCTGGTTCATTTCATCGGTGAAGAACTGGTAGTTGTTCTTGCCGCGGCTCTTGGCGTGGTACATGGCGGTATCGGCGTTGCGCAGCAGTTCCTCGGGCCGATGGCCGTCGTTGGGGAAGAGCACGATGCCGATCGAAGGCGAGATGACGATATTGTGGCCTTCCAGGTCGAACGGCTGGGCCAGGGTGCCCAGCAGCTTCTCGGCGACCTTGGCGGCGCCGTGGGCCTGGCGCACTTCCTTGAGCAACATGCTGAACTCGTCGCCGCCAAAGCGGGCGACGACGTCCTCGGCGCGGATGCACTCGCTGAGCCGTTTGCCGACCGCGACCAGCAGGAGATCGCCGATGGTATGGCCAAGCGAGTCATTGATGTTTTTGAAGTTATCCAGGTCGATGAAGAGCACGGCGAACCGGCCGCTGGTGCGGGTAGCCTCGAGGATGCTCTGGTCGAGATGCTCGGCGAAGAGCGTGCGGTTGGGCAGATTGGTGAGCTTGTCGTAGTTGGCCAGGTGGCGCAGTTCCGATTCGGCTTTCTTGCGGAAGGAGATATCGGAGAAGACGCCGACGTAGTAGCAGGTTTCGCCGTCCTCGTCGCGGACCAGGTCGAGCAGCAGTTCCTGTTGGTAGCGCTCGCGGTTTTTGCGCTGTTCGACGAGTTCGCCGTGCCACTGACCCTCGCTCTGAAGTTGGGTCATGATCTTTTCGGCAAAGGCGTCGTCCTGGTTGTCGATGCGGGCGATGCGGAAGGGCCGGCCAAGGACCTCTTCGGAGGTTTTGCCGGTGATGCGGGAGTAGGCCTGGTTGACGGCGACCAGGATCAGGTCGGCATCGGTGATGAAAACGCCGTCGGAGGTGTTCTCGAAGGCAATGGCGATCAGGCGCAGCTTGTCTTCGGTTTCCTTGAGCTTGGAGATGTCCTTGATGGTGCCGGACACGCGGGTGGCCTTGCCGTGTTCGTCGCGGCCGACGACCTTGCCGCGATCGAGGATCCAAACCCAGTCCTGGCGGGTGCCGACGACCCTGTAGGTGCATTCGAAGTAGGGTGTGCGGCCCGCCAGGTGGTCGCTCCAGGCCTGTTGCAGACGCGGAAAATCCTTGGGATGGACCATCGGCTGCAGCAGCGCGATGCTCATCTCTTTTTGCTCTTCGTGGAAGGCGAGCAGGCCCGACTGGTTGCTGCGGTAGATGGTGCCGGTGGTCAGATCCCAGTCCCAGTGCTCGTCACCGCTGCCCCAAAGGGCGAACTTGAGGCGCTCTTCGCTCTGGCGGATGGTGTCGCGGACGCGGCGCTCATTGGCGATCTTGCGGCGGTAAAGCCAGCTGACGAGGCCGATCAGGGCTACCACAATCAGAAAGTAACAGGCCTGGGCCCAGGGGGTTAGGTAGATAGGGGGGTGAATCACCAGCTCGAGGGTCGGGAACTCCTCGCTCCAGATGCCGTCCTTGTTGGCGGCTTTGACCTGGAAGCGGTAGTGGCCATAATCGAGATCGGTAAAGGTGGCGTAGCGACGAGCGGCGTCGGTTTCGATCCAGTTCTCGGAGAAGCCGAGCAGGCGGTAGGCGTACTTGTTCTTCTCGGGCGCGGCATAGTGCAGTCCGGCGAACTCGAAGGCGATCAGGCCGTGGTGGTAGTCGAGTTCGAGCCGCTGGGTCTGATTGATCGCACGGACGAGCGGGGAGTTGAGGTCCTTGGCGCGCAGGTCGAGGGCGTGGTTATCGCGCAGGAAGGCGGTGATCACGACCTGGGGGGCGCGCGGGTCCTTGCGCACGTTCTGAGGATAAAAGGCGGTAAGGCCGTCGATGCCGCCGAAGAACAGGCGGCCGTCCTGGGCGCGGAAATAGGCGCCGGAGTTGAACTCGTCGCTCTGGATGCCGTCGCCGACGGTGAAGACGCGGAAGCTCTCCTCCTTGGGGTCGAACTGGCACAGGCCTTTGTTGGTGCTCATCCACAGCATGCCGTTGTCGTCGCCGAGGATGCCGTAGACGACCTCGGAGGGCAGGCCGTCCTTCTCGCGGTAGGCGTGGAAGCGGTTGCGGTCGCTGTCGAGGCGGCTGAGACCGCCCCAGGTGCCGATCCAGAGGGGGCCGCCGTCCTCGGCCTGGTAGATGCTGAGCACGCGGTCATGATTGAGGGAGTTGCTGTCTTCCTGGCTGTGGCGATAGTGCTGGAAGGTAGCGCTGGCGCGGTCGAAGCGGTCGAGCCCGCCGCCGAAGGTACCGACCCAGAGTTCTTCCTTGTCGTCCTCGAACAGGGCGCTTACCTGGTCGTTGGCAAGTGAGTCGGGGTTGGTCGGCTCGTTGCGGAGATGGCTGAAGCTGTCGCTCTCGGGATGATAGCGTTCCAGACCGCCCCCGGCGGTGCCGATCCAGATGTTGCCCAAGCGGTCCTCGTAGATGCGCCAGGCGAAGGGATGACTGAAGCTGTCGGGCTTGCCGGCCACGGGTAAGTAGTGTTGGAAGCGCTGGCTGGCGCGGTCGAAACGATTGAGCCCGCCGCCGCGGGTGGCGATCCAGATTCGGCCGCTGCGGTCCTCGTAGATGTCGCGCACTTCGTCGTGGCTGAGCGAGTGCGGTTTACCGGGCTCATGGCGATAGTGTACGACCTCGCCGCCGCGGTAGAGGGTCAAGCCGTTATTCGTGCCGACCCAGAGGTCGTCGGCGCGGTCCTGGTAGATTGCCCAGACCAAGCGGCCGCCGAGGCCGCGGGGGTCGTTGGCGACCTGGCGGTACCAGGAGAAGACCTCGAGTTGGTGGTGGTACTTGTTGAGGCCGCTGTGGGTGCCGATCCAGAGCACGCCGGAGCGGTCCTCGTAAAGCGCGTGGACGAGGTTATTGCTGAGGCTGTCGCTGTCCTCGGGTCGGTTCTGGTAGACCTCGAAAATTTGTTTCTCGCGGTTGTAGAGGTTGAGACCGCCTTGGTTGGTGCCGACCCAGAGCTTGCCGGCGCTGTCCTCGAGCAAATCGGTGACCCAGTCGTCGGCGAGGCTGCCGGGTTGTTGGGGGGCGCGCTGGTAGACGAGGTGGTCGGAGCCCGTGCGGGCCAGTCGCATCAAGCCGCCCTCGGTGCCGGCCCAAAGAAAGCCGGCGCGGTCTTCCATCAGCGCGTGAATGCGGTTGCGCAGGGGGTGGGTGCCGTCCGGATCGAGCACAAAGGGGACAAAACTGCCGTCGACGAATGCGTAAAGGCCATTCATGGTGCCGACGAGCAGTTTGCCCGAAATTTCCTGCAAAAGGGTGGTGATCCGATTCGCCTCCGCGCCGAGCTCGGGCGTGATGGCGAAGCGCTGGAACTGGCCATCGGCCTTCATCAGGTTGAGGCCCTGGTCGGTGCCGATCCACAGCTGGTTGCTGCTGTCGCGGCGAATGGCGCGGATGTCGTCGTTGCTCAAGCTTTTGGGATCGCTGCTGTTGCGGAAGGCGACAAAGGTTTCGGTGGCAGGGTCGAAGTGGTTGAGTCCGCCGCCGTCGGTACCCACCCAAAGGCTGCCATCGCGATCGAGCGCGAGCACGTAGACGTTGTTGTCGGAGATCGAATGGGCATCGCTGGGATCGTGTTTGAAGTGGCTGAAGGTGTAGCCGTCGTAGCGGTTGAGGCCGTCCTGGGTACCGATCCAGAGGAAGCCTTGGCGGTCCTGAACGATGGTTTTGGCGACACTCTCGCTGAGACCGGTCTCGATGTGCTGAAAGCGCAGGCCGAACTGGCCAAAGGCGAGGCCCGAGGCGAGCAGCCAGAACGGTGCCAGCCAAAGCAACCTGAACTCGGACATCGACCTGTGTGTGTTACCCAATGAAACTCCGACTTGCGTGAGGTTGTCTCCATCGATCGGGCCTGGACAATGGGCCAACCCTATCCGTTTGATAGGTATGTAACTGCGATTATTTTAACACAGGTGGGCAGAGCAAGAATCAAGACTCAAGCGGCAAGCCGCAAGATGAGGTCGCGGTAACCAAGAATCAAGACACAAGCGGCAAGCTGCAAGATGAGGTCGCGGTAGCCAGAGGGGGTGGCTATGGAGCAACGCCGGCAAGCTGCAAGATGAAGTCGCGGTAAGGCACGACTCAAGCGTGAAAATGGGCGTTAGAGGGGGTGGCGCTGGAGAAATGCGCGATGGCCCCAAATGCGCTCGCGTAACCCATGCCAGCTGGCGGGGTCGTTGCAGCGCGAGAGCAGGTGCTCGAGGCTGGCGGTGGCGCGCTCCAGCGCGTCAGGCGCTCGCAGGTGGTTGGCCTGTTCGAGCACGCAGGCGGCCAGGCACAGGGCCTCGGTGGCGTGTTCGTGGCTGCTGCCGCGCGACTCCAGCAGGTTCAAGCTGGCGAGTGCGGCGGCGACGCCGGTCTCGCCAGGCAGGCCGCGCAGATTGGCCTCCATCGTAGCGATGTGGAGCTCGATCAGGAACAGCGGGGTGGGGGAGGGCGTCTCGGCGGCGCGGCTGAGGATCGCGCCGGCGCTCTCCAGGTCGCCGGGCTCGGCGCGCATCAGCAGGAAACGGGCGCGCAGGACGTCGAGCTCCATGCTCTGGTGGACCTCGCCGGACTTGGCGAAGCCGTCGGCGGCCTCGTCGAGGCGGCGGTTGGCCTCGTCGAAACGGCCGAGCATGCCGAGTAGACGGGCCTCGTTCTTGGTGGCGTCGAAGCGCTGCAGGCGGTTGTGCTGGCGGCGGTAAATCGAGCTGGCCATGGTCAGATAAGTCAGCGCCTCGTCGACCCGGCCGAGGTGGCGCAGGCATAGACCGATATTGGCAAGATTGGCGCCCAAGCGCTGGTAGTTGCCGAGCTGGCGGTTGGCGCGCAGGACCTGCTTGCCCTTCTCCATGGCCCACTCGAAGTCCTGGCAGAGCACGGCATACAAGTGCTCGAGCTCGCCGTGGACACAGGCGATCCAATCGTTGCTGAGGTCCAGTGCGGCAAAAGCGTCGAGGCAGCTCTTCATGGCCTTGACCTCGCCGCGGTCGTAGTGCAGAAACGCGGCGTGGAAGTAACAGCGCGCCAGGAGTTCCTGGTCGCCGGCGTGCTGGGCCGATTCAATCGCCGTGCGGGCCAGGTTGAAGCCGTCGACCGCGCTGCCCAAGCGGCGTGCCTGCATGCAGCCCAAGCAGGCGGCGCGGGCGCGCATGGCGGGTTCCAGATCGTCCTCGAGCAGCAGCGCGCGCACGTCGTCCAGGCCAGGGACCAAGCGGCCCAGCCAGGTGTTGGCCGAGGCCCTCAGATACAGCATTTCTTGTTTGTAGACGCCGGAGACGCTGAGCTTGCGGACCTTCTGGACGAGGTGCAAGGTCGTCTCGCTGTCGGCGGCGTTGTGGGCGACATGGGCCAGCTCGAGCAGGCAGCGGGCAGCCTCTTCCTTGAGCTTGGCGGCGACGAAGTGGCGGGCGGCCTTGCGCGGGTCCCGCTCGTCGAGCCGGTCGAAGAAGTGGGCCGCCTCGGTGTGGAGTTTGATCCTGGCTAGGTGGGGCAGCAGATGGTAGACGGCGTCGCGGGTCAGCGCGTGCTTGAAGCGCCAGCCGTTGCGCTCGCGCTCGTGGCCAGGGGGGTAGGCCAGGAAGATGCCGCCCTGCTCCAGTTCGCGACGACTGGCCTCTAGGGCAATATCGGGCAACAGATGGCGCAGAGCGGAGAGGTTGCCGCGTTCGCCCAGGGCCGAGGCGGCACGGGCCATTTGAATCGCGTCGCGGCTGAGGCGGTCCAGGGCCATCTGCACGGTGATCTGGATGTTGCGGGTCAGCGCGCGCTCGCCAAAGGTCTGGCGCGAGAGGCGGGCCAGCTCCTCGACGAACAGCGGGTTGCCGCCAGCGCGGTTGACGATTGCCGTGACTTCCTCGGGGTCGGCGTCGCTGAGCAGGTTGCCGACCAGGGTCGAGGCATGGTCGCGGGTCAGTGGCGCCAGTTGGACGATCGTCTGGGTCACATCCTCGGGCAGGCGCTGACGCAGGGCTTCGAGTTGGGCGGGCGGTGTGCAGGCGACCAAGACCAGGGCGCCGCGGGCGGAGGACAGCAGCCAGCTGATCAGGTCCTGGCTGATGTTGTCGACCAGGTAGTAGTCGTCGACCAGCCAGATCAAAGGGCCGGAGGCCAAGTCGGTTTCGACGACATCCGAGATCGCCTCCCAGAGACCCCAGCGCAGGCCGGGCTCTTCGGGCATGTCCCAGCTCTTCATGCCGCGCAGGAGGGCGCTGAGCACCTGTTGGTGATTGATGTGGCGGGCGCAGAAGCGCTCCACCAGTTTCTGGCGCACGGCGGGCGTGTGCTGGTCGGCGATGCTGGCGCGCAGCGCGATCAGGCGCTCGATCAGGCCGTAGGGTTTGTCGCGGGTCTCTGACTGAGCGGCGACGGCGAGAATGCGGAAGCCTTCCTCGAGGACCTTGCCGTAGAACCAGGTCGCCAGGCCGGACTTGCCCATACCGTCCTCGCCGACGAGCAGGGCCACGCGCGGCTTCGATTCGCGAGCGCTGGCCTGCAGCAAGCTCAGCAGCTGCGACTGCTCACGGTCGCGGCCGACCAGTTGGACTTCCTTGCGGTCCTGCCACTCCATGATGCCGGGCACGATCGAGAAGCCCTTGCGGCGCAGGACCACGAACTCGGCGCGGGCGCGGCGGGCGGTATTGCCGTCGACCCGCACGCCCTGGGTCAGGCCCGGCTGTTCGAGCAGGCGGCCGGCCAGCTCCAGGGAGGGCTCGAGTCCGAACTCGCCGCCGAACTTGCCCAACACCACAGATGCGGCCATGTAATAGTCGCGCTGGATGCGCAGGCCGGTCTTGAGCGCGCGGTTGACCTCGTCGCCGAGGGTGATGTCGTGGCCAAAGACGGCCAGCAGATGATGGCTGTCCAGCTGGTAGAGCTGGCCGGAATAGGCGATGGCGAGTTCGCGGATCGAGCTCGTCGTATCGGCGGGGTAAGCGGTCTCGCCGGGGTCGCTCTTGATCAGCAAGAGGGCGACGGCACGCGGCTCCTCGGGCGGGCTGGGCAGGGCGTTCTGGCCGGCGTGCTCGGGCAGATCGGCGAAGCCGCCGCGGAAATCGGTCTCGATCAGAGCTTCTAGCGCCCCGACCAAGGCTGCGCCATCGGCGTAGCGGTCTTCGGGTCTGCGGGCCAGGCCGCGCAGGATCAGAGCGTCGAGCGCGGCAGGCACTTCGCGGTTGAGCACCGAGGGTTTGACGATCGGCTGGTTGAGGATATTCACCAGGAGCATCGGCAGATGGCTGTGCTCGTGGGGGCGTCGGCCGGTCAGCAGCTCGTAGTAGACGGCACAGAGACTGTAGACGTCGCTGCTGTGGGTGATGGCGACGGCTTCCATCGAGGCGATTTCCGGCGACATATAGGAGGGCGTGCCGACCAGGCCGGTCTCGTCCTGCTCGCGGCGATGACTGCCAACGCGCGCCACGCCGAGATCGATCAGCTTGGGCAGGGCCGCGCCTTCGGGATCGCAGATGAAGATATTCGATGGTTTGATGTCGCGGTGGAGGATGTCGCAGTGGTGTAGGGCCGCCAGACCCTTGGCCGCACCCAGGACGATTGCCGCCGCCTGAGCCAGAGACAGGGCGTTTCCCTGAAAAAAGCCGCCGAGATCCTTGCCGTCCAGCCACTCGAGAGCCAGATAGGGATGAGCGTCAGGCAGATGACCGTGGTGGATGTAGCGCTGCACGAAGGGGCTGGTGACACTTTTGAGCAGCGCGACCTCGTGGTCGGTGCGCAGCTCGGCCTCAATGTCCAGGAGGATCTTGATAGCGACTTGCGCACCAAGCTCATGGTCGAAGGCGCAATAGACCTTCGAGGACGCCCCGGAACCTACTTCCTGCAAAAACTCAAAACGGTCATCGAGCCACCCTTCCCAGGGTGGTGACGTCAAGTCCATAGTCTCGACCCCTTAAAGATGACTCATTTTTGTCGAAATTACGGCGAAATGTCAAGCGCGAGCAAATCCGTCATCAAGCGGGCTGGCGTCAGAAGGGGATGGGTGCCACTCGGGCTGTCTCATTGAGAGGCAGGGTGCGACCTGGTTTGGTTGGTAGCCCAGGTCCGGCCCCGGCGCAAGATTTCATCTCGCGCTACAGCGCCTGCTCTATTTAGGCTGGGTCAGGCGCTAGGGATTTTTTGATTTCCTGAATCCGGGCCTCCAATCGGGTGCGCTCTGCTTCCATGGTGGATACCATGAAATCCAGTGATTCCTTGACGAGAAGACCCTTGGTGTAACCGTCTTGGCAGAACGCGATCTGGTGATCCAAGCGTTGCTTGGCGCCTAGCACTTCCTCAAGCATGCCTTCGAGCTTGCCTTCAGCCTTGCCTTCAGCCTTGCCTTCAGTCTTACCTTCTTGGAAGACCTCTTTGTAAAAGACTGTCTCTTCAACCGGTGTATCGAATCCTAGCATGGTCCTGAGCTCCTCGCGCGTACATTTGCTGAACCGCTGGTCACCCTCCGCATGGCGCAAGATGAAATTTTGCGCTACAGCGCCTGCTTCATTTTGGCTGGGTCAGGCGCTAGGGATTTTTTGATTTCCTGAATCCGGGCCTCCAATCGGGTGCGCTCTGCTTCCATGGTGGATACCATGAAATCCAGTGATTCCTTGACGAGAAGACCCTTGGTGTAACCGTCTTGGCAGAACGCGATCTGGTGATCCAAGCGTTGCTTGGCGCCTAGCACTTCCTCAAGCATGCCTTCGAGCTTGCCTTCAGTCTTACCTTCTTGGAAGACCTCTTTGTAAAAGACTGTCTCTTCAACCGGTGTATCGAATCCTAGCATGGTCCTGAGCTCCTCGCGCGTCCATTTGCTGAATCGCTGGGTAAGAAAGGAGAAGAAAACCTTCTCCAAGGTTAAAACTTGAGCGGGTTTTAGTCCGGCATTGTGGATGTTCTTCAGGCATTGAAGTGCTTCTTGCTTGAGGACTTGCTCCTTCTTCTCGAGAAGGGGGGCCATGGTTGCGACGAGCGGGTGATGACGGGGTAAGGCCCGGAGGGTCTCATCTAAGTATACGACGCGGAAACCACCACTGCAAGTTTGGCTGAAATCCCACCAGATCTTGGGTTTTGGGTCCAGGTCCTCCGATAGGAAGATCAGGATACTGCGGACCTCCCGTTCCCCTTTTTCCAATTTATAGGCGGCCATCTCCAAAAGGATCCGAGGATAGACATTGGCCTCTTTCTGCGCTTGAAACTCGACAATATAGGTGACCGCCTTTGTGTCCTCCGGCTCGAAGACACCATCACAGCTGCGCAAAACGTCCTTAAACACCATGGCATCAAAACGGTAGGTCGTCGCTTTGTCCAGCGGCGCGAAGACATCAAAGAGCTCTGGACAAGCCTTGAAGATCAAATAGAACTGACTGTCCGTTTTCACATCGGCCTCAATGGGGGCGTTCCTTGGGGGCACTTGGGAGGGCAAGCTCAGTTTTGCACGAAATGGCGAGGAACTCAACCAAAGCACTGTCAAAAGCCCATAGCCAAGCACAGGCCTAGGGGTATTGCGAGCGCTCAGCTAGATCGCTTGGTCTTGGTTGCCTTCAACTTGGCGAGGGTGTGGTCGCTTTCCTCGACATCGGTGCCGATCAACTGGAAGGCGGCCCAGTAGAACGGATGGGAGATATCGCGGCTGCGGCCCTGGCTCTGGATCAAATCCAGTTGAGCGCGGCGCAGCGCCTCGGAGGGGCCGCGGCTCTGCAGCAGGTTGCGGTAAAAGCTCTTCATCAGGACCGTGGTGGAGAGGTCGGAAACGCGCCACAGGGAGGCGACCACGGAGCGTGCGCCGGCGTAGCGGAACGAGCGGGCCAGGTTGGTGGAGCCCTCGCCGCCCTGGGCCTTGCCCAATCCCGTTTCGCAGGCGCTGAGCACGACCAGGGAGGCCTGCAGGTTGAGGCCGGCAATCTCGCGCGCGGTCAGGCGGCCGTCGCTGTCGGCATTGGCGGCGCCTGGCGTGGCCGCCAGCAGCAGGGCGCTGGCGCTGGGGTCGGCGGCGTCGAAGCTGCCATGGCAGGCGAAATGGAGGATGTCCGCCTTGGTGCCCAACTCCCTGACGAGGTTTTCGCTGGCTTGGCCGCCACGCAGGGCCTTGGAGCTGGCCTCGAAGAAGTCGGCGATCTCCTCAACCTCCATGGCGCCAAAAGGCAGGGCCGCTGTGGCGTTTGCGCGCATTGAGGAGGTTTCCAGGTAGTGCTCGAAATCGCTCAGTACGGCCTGCTCGTGACGCGCTGGCCGGCGCTCGACCTCGGGCGGGCTGAAGCCCAACCAGCGCAGGCCCTTGGGCCTGAGGTCGCGGTCGCGGTGGAGCAGGTGGTAGGCAGTTGCGGAATCGGCCAGGGTGATGCTGTGGCTTTGGACCATGTAACTTTTGGCATCGCTCGGTTGGCGCAGGGCCGCGAAGGGCAAGGCATGAAGCGAGCCATCGGGCACGATCACGAGGTGCTTGTGGCTTTTGAGCTCGACGGCCATGGGCGCGAGCAGCATCCGTGAAAGGCGCAGCGAGAGCGCGTAGCATTTCTCGCGCGCGGTGGGCGAGTCGGGCGACATCATGTAGCGGCGGAAGTCGCTGATCAAGGTGGCCAGGTCGCTGGCCTTGCGCTCATAGACCTTCACGCCCTGGTCGGTGACGGCAAAGACCTGGATGGTGTTCTCGAGGACCAGGTAAGAGATCAGGCAGGTGTCGGGCTCACTGGCGGCGATCGCCTTGGCGGCGTTGAGCGGCTGCGGCAGGGTGGGCTGCTTGCGCTTGTCCGGGCCGCGGCGGCCGAGCGTCTCGAGCAGGGTGCGGGCGCGGTAATGCTCACTGACCTCAAAGGCCTCCTCGACGCGCTTGGCCGCGATCAGCGTGCCGATATGATCGCGGTAAAAGCGGCGCTGTTGGGCACTGATGAAGGCGCCGCGCTCGGCATTGCCGCTGGCGAGCGGTTCGCGGCTCTCGATGATTTCGCGGGCGGCCTGGTAGTTTGAGACTGCCTGGTTCAGGCGACCCTGGTCGCGGCGCAAGTTGCCAAGCGCATAGAGGACCTGGGCGTGGAGTGGCTGGTCGGCTGCGCTGCGGCGGGTGATGGAATAGGCATCGCGCAGGTAGTTCTCGCCTTCGGGCTGGGCCTGTTCGGCGGCGAGTCGACCCATGTGCAATAGCAGCTCGGCGCGCTCCAGCTCGCTGCCGGCCTCGCCTTCGAGGACGTTGGCGGCGCGTTTGAACAGACGGAGCGCGCGGGTTTCATCGCCCTGCTCGAGGGCCGTGTTGGCCTCGGCACCGAGGCGTGCTGCCTGCTTGGCGGGCAACTCGCTGCGCACGACCTCGTCGAGGTACTGGCGCGCATGGGCGTGTTGACCGTATTTGGCGGCCAGCAATGCCAAGGACTGGAGGGCGTCGTTGTAAGCGCTACCGCCCGGATCGACCTTGGCCGCGGTGTCGTAAGCGCGTTTGAACAGCGACTCGGCCTCGGGGTAGTTACCGCTTTGCAAAGCGACCTTGCCCATGTCGTTGAGGAGTCGCGAGAGCGCCACATCGGGCTGAAAACGGTCGCGCAGTTTGAGCGAGTCCTGGTAAAAGTTGAACGCGCGCTCGAAGTCGCCGGGCAAGTAGGCAAGGCGGCCCAGGCGCTCGTAATTGCTGGAAATGGGGCGGTATTCGTCGGGTTCTGCCTGGCGGCGCAGCCGCAGGGCGCGGGTGAAATAGTCGCTGGCTTCGCGGTATTTGTCGTGGGCTTCGTAGAGTTTGCCGGCGACTTCGAGGATTTTGGCGTGGACCAGAGGATCGGCACCGAGTTTCAGGCTGGCATCCTTGAACGTCTTGGCCACCTCGTCCCAGGCTTCGGCATTGGCCTGGTGCCGGCCGACTTCGGACAGGATCCAAGCGCCGCGCTCGCGATCCTCGTCCCGAAAAAGGCAGGTGGCCAAAGCGCGGAACTCATCGACGCCATTCTTGATGTTGTTGCTGGCAAATGACTGGCGGCCCTTCTGGTAAAGCACCTGCTGCTCGCCTACAAAAACCGGCGAGACATCGATCTTTTGCTGGGGTTGGACCTCGACTTCGAGCTCGCGTTCGCCGCGGCGCACGGTCAGCTTGGTCTTGCCTTCGGGGGCCTCTTCGCTGAGATCCCAGAAGTCGAACGGGGAATCCAGATCTGTCTTGGTCTGTGCACTGCCGTCATGGTCGCGGCGCCAACCGTAAATGACATCGCCTTCCTGGATCTCCCTGCTACTGCTGGGCTGGCTGTCCACACCTTCGACCACGAGGCCGGTGTGATTGCTGGCCCAACCGAGGGTGGTGGATATCAGAAGCACCGGATAAACGACCGATGCGAGGCGCGTCTTCAACAACGACGATCTCTCCACGGAATGATAGTTCTCTCCCCACCTAATCTTAACGGAAAAACAGGCGCCGAGTTTGGCAAAGATCGCTCTGACTGCCAAAAATTTTTCATATTTGCCGGGTCTGTCGCAGGGTAAAATCTGTGATCGGCTTCTCGGGTATATGTGCTATGATGCCCCGGGGCGAAGCCCTAATGTTTGTTAGGTTATGATGGGACTCAAGTAAAGGAGATACTTATGACCCTGCGTATCGGCATCAATGGTTTTGGCAGAATCGGCCGCACGGTGACCCGCATCTTACAGGGGCGCTCGGACATGTGCCTCGTCGCCGTCAACGACCTCGCGAGCATCGACCAGCTCGCCTATGCCCTCAAGTACGACTCCGTCTACCGCGGTTTTCCCGGCGAGGTGCGGACCACGCCAGAGGGCCTGGCGATCGATGGTCGACCGGTGCGTTTTAGTGCGACCCGCGAGATCGCTGAGATCGACTGGCAAGGTGTCGACTATGTGATCGAGGCAACCGGCAAGTTCCGCAAGCGCGATCAGGTCGCAGCCCACCTGCGCGACGAGGTCCGCGCCGTGATCCTGACCGTCCCGGCCAAGGACGCGCTGGACGCGACGGTCGTGATCGGCGCCAACGACGAGGTCCTGACCGGCTCCGAGCGCGTGCTCTCCAACGCCTCCTGCACGACCAATGCGGCGGCGCCGGTCACGGGCGTGATCCACCGCGCCTTCGGTATCGAGCGCGGCTACATCAACACGATCCACTCCTACACCAACGACCAGCGCCTGATCGACTTCCCCCACGACGACTACCGACGCTCGCGCGCCGCCGCGCTATCGATCATCCCCACCTCGACCGGTGCCGCCAAGGCCGTGGCCGCCGTCTTCCCCGAGCTCAAGGGCAAGCTCGACGGCACTGCCTATCGCGTGCCGACGCCGGATGGCTCGATCGTCGACATGCTGTTCCAAGTCAAGCGGCCGGTCAGCGTCGAAGAGGTCAACCAGGCGGTGCGCGCGGCCTGTGACGGCCCGCTGCGCGGCATTGTCCAGTACTGCGAGGAGCCGATTGTCTCGGCCGATATTGTCGGCAACGCGCATAGCGGTATTTTCGACGCGGCCCTGACCCAGATCATCGACGGTCAGTTCGTCAAGGTCGCGGTTTGGTACGACAACGAATACGGTTACTCCAGCCGGGTCGTCGACCTGGTCGCCAAACTGGCGGCGCTGGGCTGAAATAACGGGGGCGCGTGGTCGCCGCCGCGCGCTTCGCGAATGACCCCAAGGGTGCGTTCCATGCAGGCATCGCCGTGGACGATCGGTCCACGCAAGTTCGCCAAACTGAGCAGCCAGGGCCAGCACCGGCTCCTGGCCGAACTGGCCCGAGCGGCCGCGGTCGAGGCTCGGCCTTTGGAGGACTTTCTGGCGCGCTACGGCGAGCTGCAGGCGCTGACCTCGCTCGACCGCTACGCCGCCCCGGCCTGGCTCTTGACCAGCGAGGCGCTCGACGAGTTCGCCGCCTTCCACCAGGCCCGCTGCGGGCGCGCCGAGCCGGTGACCGCGGAAGAAGCGCCGCCGCTGCACTGGCAGCCGCGCTTCCCGATCACGGTGGCCGTCGACCAGGTGCGCAGTCCCTACAATCTCGGCTCGATCTTGCGCCTGATCGACAACTTCGGACTGGAGCGGCTGGTTCACGCCACCTCCTGGATCGACCCGCGTCATCCGCGCTTGATCCGGGCGGCCCGTGGTTGCGAGCGCTGGATTCCGCTGGAGCGGGTCGAGGACTTACCCACCTGGCTGCGCGGTGTCGGCCGGCCCGTGATCGCGGTCGAGGAGGGGCAGGGCGCGATCGACTTGGTCGACTGGGAACCGCCACCGAGTGCCGTGCTGGTGCTGGGCAACGAGACCTACGGCCTCTCCGGGGCGGTGCGCGCCTGCGCGAACCAGACGGTCTGCATCGCCAACTACGGCTTCAAGAACAGCATGAACGTCAGCCACGCCTTCGCCGTAATCGCGCAAAGAATGGTTGAAATGTTGGCTGCCAAAAGTGAATAAGCCGTCAACCCTGTCGCCAGACACAGTCGATGAGGCCAGCAGCGCGTAGGCTGTGCTAGACTTGGAATCCGAAGCACGGAGGTTGTCATGCGGCAGGCGATCAAATTCGGCCAGTCCGATTTTCGCAGGATGCGCGAGGATGGCGCCTATTACGTCGACAAAACGAGCCTGGTGACCGAGGTGCTGGCTGCCGCGCACGAGGTACTCCTGCTGCCGCGGCCACGCCGATTTGGAAAAACGCTCAATCTGTCGATGCTGCATGCGTTTTTCGACGACCAACAGAGCAGTGCCCGACTATTTGAGGGCCTCGCCGTGGCGGGCGATGGAACTGCTGGCTCACGCAAAGAATGGTTGAAATGATGGCTGCCAAAAGTGAATAATCGGGCATATCGGTTGACGTTGTCGGATTAGGGGGCATCCGACCTACTTCGGAGGAATGCCTATGGAACTGGATCAACTTCGCCAGGAAATCGACGCTATCGACAACCAATTGCTGGAACTGCTCAACCAGCGCGCCAAACTCGTCCAGCATGTGGGCGAGATCAAGGCCCGCCGACCGGGTGGCTCGTTCTTTGTGCCCGAGCGTGAGCTGGCCATTTTCGAGCGGCTCAGCCGCCGCAACCCCGGTCCATTCAGCGACGAGGCGATTGGCCGCATTTTCAGGGAAATCATCTCGGCCTCGCTGGCCCTGGAACAGCAGCAGAAAATCGTCTACCTGGGTCCGGAGGCGACCTTCACCCATGCCGCGGCGCTCAAACAGTTCGGGCAGTCGGCGCGCCTGGTGCCGGCGCGGGGGATCCCGGTCGTCTTCGAGGAGGTCGAACGCGGTCGCGCCCGCTACGGTGTCGTGCCGATCGAGAACTCCAACGAGGGCGCCGTGACCCACACGCTCGATCGCTTCGTCAGTTCGGACGTCAAAATCGTCGCGGAAACTTACCTGGAGATCTCTCACGATCTGCTCTCCCACACGGAGTCGCTGGAACAAATCAAGCGCGTCTACAGCCACCCCCAGGCGATCGAGCAGTGCCGTCACTGGCTCGACAACCATCTCCCAGGTGCGGCGATCCAAGAGGTCAGCAGCACCGCTCGCGCCGCACAAATCGCCGCGGGCGAAGAGTTCAGCGCCGCGATCGCCGGTCGTCCGGCCGCGCTGCTCTATGGCCTGAGGGTCGTGGCCCCGCGCATAGAGGACAACCACAATAACTTCACGCGCTTCCTCGTCATCGGCCACGACACGCCCAAGCCGACAGGTCGCGACCGCACCTCGATCCTGTTCACGTTCGAGGACCAGCCCGGCATCCTGACCCGCATGCTCGAACCCTTTCGCCAACGCGGCCTCAACCTCTCCAAGATCGAGAGCCGGCCGATCAAGCGCAAGGCCTGGGAGTATCTGTTCTACCTCGACATCGAGGGCCACATCCAGGAACCGGCCGTGGCTGAAGCGATCGAGGAACTGCGCGGTTTCACCCAGCTGCTCAAGCATATGGGCAGTTACCCGAGCGCCCGCTAGGAGCGACCATGGCCCGCAATGTCGAGATCAAAGCTCGGGCGAATGACTTCGCCGCCCAGCACACTCGTGCCGCCGCCCTGGCGGATGGACCGCCCGTGCTGCTGACCCAGCGCGATATCTTCTACCGCACGACGCACGGCCGTCTCAAGCTGCGCCTGGAGGGCGAGCACGCCACCCTGATCGGCTACGCCCGCGCCGATGCCAGCGGCCCCAAACTCTCGGACTACCGGCTCTATCCGGTCGCCGCGGCCGAGGCCCTCGACGAATGCCTGCGCCAGGCGCTGCCCGTGCGCGGCATCGTCGCCAAGACCCGCACGCTTTATCTGGTTGGTCAGACGCGGATCCACCTCGACCAGGTCGAGGGGCTGGGCGATTTCCTCGAACTGGAAGTTGTGCTCAGGCCCGAACAGTCGCTCGCCGAAGGCCAGGCCCTCGCCCGGACCCTGATGGACCAGCTGGGCATCGCCGAGACCGATCTGCTCGAGGTCGCCTATATCGACCTGCTCGACCCGTTGCCACCCCATTCCCCCTAAGGAGAGAACCTATGGAAAGCCAGGAGTTCCGCGAGCTCGGACACCGCATCATCGACTGGATCGACGACTACATGAGCCACGGTCACGATGGGCCCGTCTCGCCCCAAGGGCTGGAGCCGGGCCAAATCCTGGCCGAGTTGCCGGCGCAGGCGCCCGAGCAGGGCGAGCCGGGCGAGGCGATCTTCGCCGACTTCAAACGGCTGATTTTACCCGGTGTCACTCACTGGAACGACCCGCGCTTCTACGGTTATTTTCCCTCCAACAACAGCCGACCGGGAACCCTGGGCGATCTTTTGGGTGCCGGCTTGAATGTCAATTGCATGAGCTGGGCGACCTCGCCAGCCGGCACGGAGCTCGAGATCCGCATGCTCGAATGGCTGGGCGCGATGATCGGACTCCCATGGCCCGGTTGCATCCAGGACACTGCCTCGACGGCGACACTGGCCGCGATCCTGGCCGCGCGCGAGCGCAAGGCGCCGATCAAGGAAGAGGGCTTCTACGGTCAGAAGCCGCTGGTCGTCTATACCTCCGAACACGCCAACACCGTCGTCGCCCGTGGCTGCTGGATCGCCGGCTTCGGCGAGAAGTACCTGCGCAAAATTCCCGGCGATGCCGACTACGCCATGCGCGCGGACCTGCTGGAGCAACAAGTCGCCGCGGATGTGGCCGCGGGCCTGGTACCTTGCATGGTGATCACCACGGTGGGCACGACCTCCTCGACCGCCGTCGACCCCGTCGCCCGCATTGCCGAGATCTGCCGCACGTACGATATGTGGCAACACGTCGATGCCGCCATGGCAGGATCCGCGGCGATCCTGCCGGAACTGCAGGGCCGGATCATGGACGGCGTGGCCGAGGCGGACAGTTTCTGCTTCAATCCCCACAAGTGGTTGATGACCAATTTCGACTGCTCGGCCTTCTTCTGCAAGAACCCCTACTACCTCAAGAAGGCGCTCAGTATCCAGCCGGTCTACCTGGACACGCCCTACGACGGCGCAGCCGAGAACTTGCGCAATTGGGGCATCCAATTGGGGCGCCGCTTCCGCGCGCTCAAGCTCTGGTTTGTGTTGCGCAGCTACGGCGTCGAAGGCCTGCGTGCGCTACTGCGGCTCCACCTGCGCATGGCCCGCGACCTGGCCGCCCTGATCAGCGCGGAGCCACGCCTGGTGCTCTGCATCGAGCCCTGGCTCAACACGGTCTGCTTCCGCACCGACGACGATGCCCGCACGGAGGCCTTGATGAAGGCCATCAACGCCACCGGCGAGGCCTTCCTGACCCACACCAACCTCGGCGATCGCTACGTGATCAGGGTCAGCTTCGGCCAGACCTACTCCCGCCACGAGGACGTCGCCAAGCTCTGGCAGTTGATCCAAGACGCCTTGGCAATCTGAGTGGAAAAGCACTTTAAACACAGGCGAAGCGGCTTCGTGTCTGGAACACCAAATGATCTGGATGAAAGTGTTGTGCCATGAGCTTGTTTGACCATTGAATCCGCATCTTGTAATAACGGCAATTTGCGGAGGTAACCAATGGCATTGCGAGTAAGGACATCTATTAATCTTGGGCCGATGAGGTTCAATTTATCGCAATCGGGTGTCGGGGTGTCGGTCGGCGTTAAGGGGTTCCGGGTGGGAACCGGCCCGCGAGGCAATTATGTACGCATGAGCGCCATGGGCGTTCGCATGAGTTTCACGGAGGGCAGCTCTGCACTTCCTGAGCAGGTGCGGCCCAGCGTACCTCAACCACCGCCAAGCGGCGATTACTTCAGCAACGATGGCATCCTCATGAAGGAAATCGAGAGCGGGGCCGTCGGTGCCATGACCGACTCCAATGCCAGTCAGTTGCTTGCAGAGCTCAATGACAAGCGCCAACGCGCTGGCAAAACGCCCGTTGCCATCATCGGAAGTGTCCTTTGTCTCGCCATTTTGGCGCTAGGCGCACCAGGTTGGCTGATGTTTTTGGCTGCTATCGGCTGTTTGATGCTCTGTCTAAGGGTGCATAAGTTGGATCAATTCGAAGCCTCGACCGTGATCTTTTACGAACTCACGCCTGAAGTACAAGAGGCCTTCGAACGGCTTCAGCAATGGTTCGAGGCATTGTGTGCAAGGGAGAGAATTTGGCATATCTCCGCTAGTGGGCATGTTCATGACCGCAAATATCACGGCGGCGCATCAAACCTGATCAATCGCCAGCCGATAAAGCCGGGGATGAACCTCATTTCGACACTGCACACTAATATCGATATCCCAATGATCCCAGTCGGACGGCAGATTCTGGCCTTCATGCCCGAGACGCTCTTGGTTTTCGATCGCAACGCCGTCGGTGCTGTTCCCTACCAAGGTTTAGAGATCAAGGCGATTACAACGTCCATGATCGAGGAGGAGTCCGTCCCCAGAGATGCCAAGCAGGTTGGCATGACCTGGGCTAAGGTCAACCGCGACGGTGGGCCCGACCGACGTTTCAAGGAAAATCGACAACTTCCTATTCTCGAATACGAGGAGATCGACATCACCAGCAAGAGTGGGTTGAACGAGCGCATTCAGCACTCAAAAGCAGGCGTAGGGGAGTCCTTCGGGAAAAGTTGCCGTGCGCTTTCTGCTTTCGCTAAACCTGATGGCAGTGCGGCCAAGGCGGGACAAAAGGCGCGGTGAAGGTCAGTCCTAGGGGCTTTGCAAAAAGATCCCGGCAAGCGGTTGAGCAGCGTGGGTCACCTGTTCGCCAGCAACTCGACCGTGACCGGACCTTTGATGCGGGCCTTGCAGGCCAGGCGGTTGATGCCTGAAGAGAGGCCGCAGATGTCCTCCAGGGTCTCGGATTCGCCGCTGTCCGGAGGCGCGGCCAGGTTTTCCAGACCGGCGAGGATGCGGATCGGGTCGCTGCCACAGATGCCCATGTGGCACTCGGCCTTGATCGCCAGACCATGGGCCTCCGCCACGTCGCAGATGGATTGACCCGGCAGGACAGGGAAGGACTTGCCCAGGCCGGCGAAGGTAACCAGTGGACAGCCCGCTGCATTGCTCGCGCCGGTTGCCCTTACCGCCGTAGTGGTGCTGCTCGGTGTTTTGGTGGCCGGTGCTAGCTTGACGGATTCTCTTTTTACGGGTTCGGCTGCCTCGCGAACTGTTACCGCGAAGAGCGAGCTACCCACCTGGAAGCGCTCTTCCGGCTTTAGGGTCATGCGCGTGCGCAGGCGCAGGTAGCTCAGGTTGACGCTCTGCAGGTCCTTGACGAACAGCCTGCCAAGGTGCAGGGTGAAGCATAGGTGTCGGCGCGATAACAGGCGGTCGTTGCGATCCAAGGTGACATCGGGCGACTCGCGCCCCATGATCAGCGTTTTATCGCTGATGCGATAGCTGCCCAATTGCTCGCCCTTCTGGTTGAAATGTTTGACGCTCGTGTTCGGCGCGGCGCCTTCGACCAGCAGGAACTGGCTGCCGGCTCGGAGCAGATCGCCCTCTTCCAACAGGTACCATTCGGCGGCGGGCAGCACGATAAAGACCTCGCTGCCCAAGCTCTCGATTTGCAGACCCGAGGGGCTGTGCGTGATTAGGGCGTGGCGTTTGGCCATGGCGGGATCGTCAGGCTGGCTGAGGTCGCAGCCTTCACGGCCGATACTGGTGGTGCCTTCGAGCCTGAGCGCGATTTCCTGTTCGACCAGGCCGTTGGGCAAAAGGCGTTGGAGCAGGAAGTCGGGCCCTCCCCGTGTGCCCATCAGCGCAGACGGCACGCTGGAAGCGACCAGGCGGGTAAATTCCGACGGCTTGGTGCCTGGTTCCTCGAGGTCCTCCAAGTCGCCGATGGTTACATTGATTTCGGTCTTGCCGTCCAAGCGTTGGCGAATCACCTCCGCGACCAGGACACCATCGCGAAGGGCGGCCTTGATATTGCCGCGATGCACCACTTCAGCGAATGTGCTGGGGTCGCTCGAAAAATCGTCGGTTTGGAGATAGGCTTGGCTGAGCAGGTCGCCGACCATGTAGATCCCGCTTTGACAGGTCTCGAGGAAGCGGTTGACGACCATGCGCTTCTTGTTGTGCGCGCCACCGTGGACCATGACGATGCCCAGACTGGCCAACAGCGCCTCGGGTAGATCTTCGCCGATGCAGGCGACCACCTGGTCCTTGGGGAACTCCAGGTGGGTCGTCTCGGAGGGTCGCTCGGCCAGGCTCTTGCGATCGATTCTGATGCTGAGGTACTCGTGGTGGTCCTCGCCGGTGACCACCGCCATGGGTTCGGAATGGGGATGGTAGCGGATGTTGCCGTTGCCGATGTAGGCCTCGAAGAACATCTCGCCCAGGGCCTTGGAAACACGGGGCAACCGATCGCCTCGGTAGGACCAGTAGACGGCGGTGGTGTCGCCGCTGCTGGCCTTGGCGTTGCTGATGGCGATCACTGCCTCGGCGGCAGAGGTGCCGCCGCCGATCACACAAGCGGGCTGACCCAGGTAATTGTGCGGGTCCACGAGCCGGAAACTGATGCCCTCAGTGTTGCCAGGAATATCGAAGCGGCGGGGCACGCCATTGCCCAGTGCCAGCACGAGGTTGCGCGCGAGATACTGCGTTTCCGACCGATCCGGGTGGCTCCAGCAGCGCAGCTCCAGGAGACCGTCGGCCCTGCGATCACAACCGGTCAGTTCGACACCCACGTGGATCGGCACCTTGTGGCGTTCTTGCAGCACGCGCCAGCGACTCACTAGCTCGTCCTTGTCGATGGCGCTGAAGCGCAGGGCATCGATCAGTTCGCCGCCTTTGGGGAACTTCATTTTATCAGCGCCGCCAAAGCCAGGTAGGATCAGCTTGGCCTTGGAGTAGTCGCGGATGCGCTTCATCAGGTCGTCGTATTCGACAATCAACACACTCAGGCCCAGCTCGCTGGCGCGGAAGGCGGCGGCACAGCCCCCTGGGCCACCCCCAGCCACGAGCATGTCGTAGATTTTTACTTTTTCCTTGTCCCGCTCAGCCATCCGCTGCCCCCACTTCCCGTTCTTCCAAGTAACCTTTGACTCGACCAAAAGCGAGTTGGGCGCCCGGTGCTACCAGCACCCGACCCTTCACGGCGTGGCCATTGATAAAACTGTGATTGGTGCTCCGCAGGTCCTCTATATAAACCTTGCCATCCTGCAAAATGAAGCGCGCGTGCTGGCGGGAAATATCCTCGTGGTCAACTCTCAGGTGCAGGCCCTGGTTGCGGCCGAGAATGTTTTCTCCCTCGGCCAGGGCGACGGCCCATTCTTTGGTGTGATGGGTGAGCACGAGATAGACTTTCTTCTCGCGGGCGGGCTTCGTCCATGCGGCCAGGTTGGGCGGCAGCAGCGGAAAGGGCACGCCAGAGAGCGTGCGCGTCACACTGGATTCCGCCTGGGACGCGAGAATCGAAGGCGTCTGGACCAACAGCGGCGCAATCACTGCGCCCTGCATGGTGTGGTAGGACTTGGCCACGTCATTGGCTGGCGAACGGCCGCCCAGACAGGTCGGCATGCGGTCCTCGTCGATGAAAAAGAAGTCTTGCGCGCCCCCCACATTGAGCATGTGCAGATGGCCGAGCTCTTCGGCCGAGCGCAGCTGCGTGCCGTCGACGAAGGTGCCATTGGTGCTGCCCAGGTCCTCGACCTTATAGCAGGCCCTGGCCTGGTCCCAAAAAATACGGGCATGCTGCGCTGAGATGACGCGAATATCGAGCACGATCTGATTGGTTTTGGCCCGTCCGATCAACACAGGCTCGTGTTTGCTCAGGGGGAACTCGAAGCCCTTCAGGGCACCGTATTTACACACGACTCTCGCGGTCATTGGGAGGCCTCCAGATGGGAACCAAGAAACGCACGGCGACTTTGGTCCGGATGGAAATCGTGGCAGCTGACGCAATCCGTGGTTGCGCCTTCCGAGTTATGGCACTGTCGACAGGTCGCGACATCAGGAAGGTTCTGAACGGAAGCGGCCATCTCGGGTGGCTTGTTGGCCCCCTTGTCCAGGCTGCCCTCGGGGAACTTGTTGTGGCAGTCGACACAGCGGCGCTGAATGACATGGGCGCGGTGGTCGAACATCGCACGCCCGAGGGTGCGTAGGTCCTTGTCAACCCTGACGAGGGTGAGGTCTGCCAACTGGTGGCACTGGGTACAGGGTTTAGTCAACTGACCCGCCAGTTCCTCGATTGCGGCGCGGGCCTCGCTCGAGGGGCCCCCGGCCGTCTCGAAGGGCAGTTGGAACGGCGTCTCGTCCTGCGAGGCATAGGGGTCGGCCAGCCGAGCATCGACGGCCTTGAGCTGAGCTTCCACTTGGTTCAACTCCGCCTGTACCTCCGCCTCCGGCATTGCCCGCAGGCTCAGGACATAGGCCCGCAAGGTGGCGACGGCCTCGGTATAGGCCTGTTTGGCATTGCGCTCAGTGACAGAGGCGTCGACCAAATCCGCAAGACCCGCCTCGGGATAGAGTTTTTGCCGCAAATGGCGCAGGTTGGCTAGGATCCAGGGATCGCGATGGTGCAGGGTTGTCTTGCTGACGAGGTTGCCGACGCTGCGAAATTCAGCGGCGCTGGTCTTGTGGGCCCAGTCATCGCCCAAGCGATTGCGCGCCTTGATGTTTTCCAGGCTGAGCAGTCCGGGCTGGCCCGCGCTTTCGAGCGCTAATCGCGGCGTTGTGATCGTCGCGGTCAGGTGACACGAACTGCAATCTCGCTCGAAGGCCAGCGGCTGGAAATGCCGGCCATCTGGCTCGGGCACGTGACAGCGCAGACAGATCTCATCCAGGTTCTGTTCGGTCTTCCACAGCTCCTGCACATGGTGTACGTGCGGAAACTTCAGCGGTGCTTCCTCTTGCTTGGAGACCGCCTCGAAGGCCGGGTGCCGGTTGAATTCATGGTCCTCATGGCAGCTGAGGCATTGTGCGTTGGCGACGGCCTTGAGGTCATTGTCACGGCCAAGGTGTTCATGGTGGCAGCTGGCGCAGGGTTTCTCCTTGGGCGAGGGGATGTCCCGGCGAAAATCGGCGGTCCGGTAGAGGTAGTGCGCCGAGTAGGAGTAGACGCCTACGACCTGCTTAGGTCCGGTGTGGCAGTCGCTGCACTTGTCCGGCGTGGCACTCGCGAAGGCCTGGTGGCAGTCTTCGCATTTCTGGGTTGATGCGGCATGGGCGCTGGTCAGGGGACCGTTGGCGAGGAAGTGTCCGCGCATGAACAGCAAGTCGGAGCCGACCCAAAGGCCGACGATCAAGGCGAGGACGGTGCCGACCAACATGACCTGGCCGCGCTTCTCCGGCACCATATAGGCGCTGGCGACGGGGAGGTTGACCCTGCTGAAAAATCCTTTTTTTCGTTTAACGGCCAAAACATCCTCCCCTAGTAATACAAAACGCAAAAGACATGAATGCAAATCAACAGGAGAAGGACCAGAGCCGGCGGGACGTGCAGGAAGAGCCACAGGCGCAGGGCCTGTTGGAGGGTGTAATGGGCGTCAATTTCGAGTTTGGCCTTGTAGTTGGCCTCGAGTTCCTTGAGGCGATGAACGTCCTCCGGCTTGAGGAATTCGTGCAAGTAGTGAAGTCTGCCCAGGCGACTCTGAATTCCGCCGGTGATGTCCACGAAGTAGATCATGTCGAGCCTAGGGCTTGCCATGGCCGGGGCCAGGTACTGCTGGTACAGGGCTTGGACGGAGGGCTCGCTCATCGCGCAAAGCGCCTCCGACTTGAGGCGGAGTTGATCGACCAGATCGGGAATGCGCTCGAACAGGACCTCGACACTGAGGCCGGAAGCGAGGACCTTGGGGATCCAGCGCTGTAGGGCCCTCCCTAACAGACCGGTAAACACGGTCAGCAGGGAAATGCTCCACAGGCACCAGGACAATTGGCCATGGGGCAGATGGAAGCCTGTGTGCATGAACATCAGCAGCAGGAACAGCATGCCGCCATAGAGGTGAAAATTCAACCAGACGCGGGTGCTACCCAGCTTCAGGCGCGTCGTCAGATTCATGAAGCGCCGTCTCAAGGAGTAAGCGGCAACCAGAAAAAAGAGCACGCAGGCGCTGATGCCATAGGCCCAGCCAATCTTAGAATGGACGGTGTAGGGCTGGTATACCAGGTGCAAGACCAGGTACCCGGCGATCAGAACGAGGCACAGCAAGGCGAAGAGGAATAGGTGCTGCCGCCGCTGGTTGCGGCGAAGCTTAGCGGCGTGCCTCATTTGCCCTCCAACAGGTCATCCAACTGGCTGAGGTTGGTGACGCGGATCGCCGAACCTTGGGGACAGTTGCTGACACAGGCCGGCGCGTGACCCGTATCCTTGCACAGGTCGCATTTGCTGGCCTGGAGCTTGGGCGTGCCCTGGATGTTGGAGGGCAGCATATCGGCGGGCCAGAGCTCCTGCATGTCGTGCATGACAATCGCGTCGTAGGGGCAGTTATTGGCACAGGTGCCACAGCCGATGCAAATATCGCCGGCGATCTTGATCGTTTCGTTCTGGTGATCGCCGCGATGGATGGCGCCGGTGGGACAGCCGATCAGGCAGACCGGGTCATGGCAGTGGAAACAGGACTTGGGAATGAGCAAGTTGCCCAGGCGGTTGCCTTCCCGCACAAAGCGGGGTCTGCCGTCGTGGGTGTCCGCGCAGCCGCGCACGCAATCATCGCAGCGCGTGCAGGTGGCCAGATCGATGACGAGGATGCTGGTCCCTTGCACCAAGCCGTGCTCGAGCGCGCTTTCGGTGAATTGGGCGTGGTTGAGGTGGCGCATGGAGTAGCCTGCTGCCTCGATCCCTCGGGCGGCCTCGCGCCAGAGGCGGTCCTCGATTTCCGGGTTGCGGCGCAAGATCTCGGCGCAGACCGCGGCATCGAAGCGGATCAACTCCGCATACTCGACCGCCGAGGCGGTGGACTCCCAGCCCTGCAGTTCGCCGATCAGGAGTTCGGCGCCAAAGGTCTTGCCTTTGGAGAGATAGTTGACCACCAGCTCGCCCTTGCCGAACTCGCGGGTGATTTTCACGAAGCCCGAACGCACGAGGTAGAGCGCGTCGATGGGTTCGCCCTGACGGGCCACCTGCTGACCGGGGACGAGGGAGATCAGTGCCACTTTTTCGCGCAGTTCCTCCAGATAAGCTTCATCAAGGCCCTGGAGCAGGGGCGTCGAGCGCAGCTGGGCCAGCAGCATGCGTTCGCGATAGAGGCGATCCAGGCGATCTTTCAGCAGGTTCGAGCGGGTTTTCATCAAGCGCAGGGCGGGCAAGCGAATCTGAATCAGCACGGTTTGTTCGGCGGTTTTCGCCGTGACCGGCTGGGCCCAGCCGCTGAGCGCGCCCAACTCGCCAAACAGCTCGCCGGCGCCGAGGATGACGCCCGTGTTCTTGGGGAGGTCCAAGTCCATGTTGGAGAGCAGGCGGATCTCCTTGTTGGAGGAGCGCATGGTCGCTTTCTTGGAGAGGGTCACCATGTTGAGCATGGTGACGCCGCTATCGGTGGGGATGTCGCTGGGCGCGTGCTCCGGCGAGTGACTGAGCGGCGCGCCGCCTGCCAGGGTAATTTCCACCTTGCCGCTGACGACATAGAAGGCGAGATCGATGAAGTTGCCCTCTTCGAAGAGGATGGCGCCGGCTTTCCAGGTGACCACGGCGACGTCGGGGCTGATTTTTTCCAGGAAGTTTTCGGGGTATTCGGCGAAGAGATCGTACTTGGCGAGCTGGGCGCCGCCCTTCTTCTCGGAAATTTCGGCGATGGCGGGGTTGAGGCCCAGGGACGACCACCGGTCCAGATACTGGCTCATGCGCCGCGTGCTGCCTCTGGTAGGGGATTCAGTCAAGGTGGCCTCCCTTTTTGCTCTTCTCGTGGAGTTGTTCCAGGCGCTTCTTGATCAGGAGCAGTGTCTCCTCGAGTGTCTGCCCCAACAGCGGGTCGGGCGGGGCAGTCGTTAGCTGCACGGGGCCAGGTGTCTGGATTGCGGCATCGCCGTCTGAAGTGGCGGTTTGCGTGTCGGCGCTCGGGTCGGGCGCGGGGCTCTGGCCGTTGTTGCTGGAGCTGGGAGGGTTGCTGGCCTGCACATCGGACTTGGTGGCGGCCAGGGGCTGAACGGTCGTCGTCGGCGACACGCCCGCCGGCTGGACGATCGTCGTAGCAGGCGGGCGACGCACGTTGGGGACGGGGCCGCGCCGCTGCAGTTCGGTGGCATAGGCGGTCTTAAGTGAGGCGTTGTCCAGATAGGGCTTGGGCCAGTGTTTAATCTTGGCGGTGGCGGCGACGACGTCGAAGTTGGCGCCGGAGCCGTGGCCCGAGGAGAGCAGGCGCGGATCGGTGATATAGTGGCAGTCTGCACACATGCGCGCACGCACTTTTGCGTCGTTGGTGGCGGCCATACCTCGCTTGAGTGCATCTTTGTAAGCGGGCCGTTCGTGGCCCAGAGCCGCGTCGCCTTCCTGGTGACTCTTGAGGTAATCGCCGGCGGCCCCATGGCAGCTCTCGCAGCCCACGCCATCGGTGACGTCGCGGCTCTCGCGGCCACTGATAACGGTGCCATGACAGTCCATGCACAGGGTTGTGCCGCGGCTGAGCTGATTGGCGGAGATGCCATAGTTGCGGGCGATCTCCAGCACTTTCGGGCTGCCGTTGAGGAAGGGGTCGGCCGAGCGGTAATGGGGGTCGTCGAACCACCAACGGCTCTGCGGCTCATGGCGGTGACAGCTGCTGCATTCACCGGGGCCGACGATGGGGTGGGCAGGGGCGGGCCGCAGCCGGTTTTTCTTGTCGCCCTCGACCTTGAAGGGCGCGGCCTTGGCGGTTGCAGTGGGCGCTGTCGCGGCGGTCGAGGGCGGGGCGCCCTGATTGGCGGAGGGCGCAGTGGTCGTGACCGCGGTGGCTGAGACGCCCGCGTCGTCTGCTTCCGCTTCTATCGAGGGCGGTTCCGGTTGGGGATCGCCCCGCACCAGGCCGTCGATCGCGGCCAGGGCGCCGCCGTCGTGGGCGGCCAGGAAGTCCTTGGCCAGCTTGCCGATGTCGTCAGCCAGCGCCAACAACTCCTTTTCCTTGTTGGGCAGGATTCTGGCTTTGGCGACGCGCGCCACGGCATCGCTCAGTTGCGGCAGGGGCGCCGCGCGATAGAGGGCGCGCAGCTCGCCCACAGCGGAGCGAACCCGGCGTTCCATGGCCTTGAAATAGCGCTGTTGATCCCTGGCGACGGCCACGCCACGGACGCTGTACTCGAGATCCAGCATGCGACCCAACACGTACATGCGCCGCTTTTGGGCGTTGGTGCGTTGGGCGTTGACGGTGCCGTCGCCGGTGCGGAAGGAGTCGAGGAAGTTGTGGCGCATTTCGCCCTGGGACCAGGCCACAAACTCGAAGCTGGCACTGCCGGTGCCGTGGCCGCCGGTGTTGACCAGTTGTTCGTGAGGAACCGTGTGGCACTGGAAGCAGCGCGCGGCCACGGCGTAGAGGTCGGAAGGCCGGCGCATACCGAGCTTGCGGGTCTGCTCGATGCGGTTCTTGCGATGTTCGGCGGTTTCCGTGGCGAAGGTCGCCCCGGCACCGCCGTAGTTGTTGTGCAGGTCGACCCAATCGGCGGCGGCGCCGTGACAGGACTCGCAGGAGACGCCGGACTCCGCCTTGAGCTCGCCATGGCTCTCCGTAGCCGTGTAGTGGCAATTCAAGCACAGACTTTCCCGTTTGATCAAATCCACGCCCATTTTTTTTGCGATGTTCAAGGCTGCTTCCTTGCGGTGCAGCGTCTTGAACCCGGACGCATGGGGCGTTTTCTCCCAGACGTTGTAGGCGGTCACATGACAGCGCCTACAGGTCTTGGCAGTCTTGATTTTGCTGGGGTCTTCATGTGCGAGGGTGAACGGTGCCACCTGGGCCAACGCTGTAGGCAGGAGGAACCAGATGACAAACCCGCACCAGAGGTGCCGATTCATCAAAACTCCACCTGCAGTTCCAGTCGTCCCCCATAGAAGTTATCGTTGTCGAAGCGTTCCTGGCGATTGACAAAGGCGTCCAAGATCCAGACGAAGTGACGGCCCATGGCCATTTGGTAGCGGGCCGTGAGGCCGTATTGGTCCTTGATATCGTCTTCAAGGCCAACCCGGGCGGCCAACTCGACCAGCAATTGCTTGCGAGTCTCGTCAAAGAAGAACTGATAGCCAAAGGCGCTGCCAGCGACATCGCGGGCCGCGGGGCTGAGCGGGGCGCCATAGGCGCCGATCCCCACCCCCGCGAAATTGATCCCCGCCCGACCGAGTGCCCCACCGAATCCCGCGCCGATGGCGACGGGCGTGTAGTTATCCACGGCCCAAAACGAGTTGCAATAAACCAGGTTGCGGGTGCCATGGGGCGTGTAAGAGAGCTCGCTGAAGAGCAGCAAGCCCTCGTTTTTTGGTGCGTCGTTGTCAATTTTCGAACCCAGAATTCGGAAGGAGCTGTTCAGAAAGCCAAGGCGCTGAACGGCACTGATGCCGAACGCCGCCAAGGGGTCAGCGGCATCTTCGCCGGTGCTGTAGGCAAGATCGACCTCGACGGTCGACTTCTGCCGGTCCATGGAGGTCAGCACAGCGAACAATTGGCCCGTGTCGGCATTGACGCCGTTGCGATCGGCATTGCCCCAGCCGTAGAAAACCGTGGTGCGCCAATTCGAGGTATTGCGCGGCTGAAGACTGTTGAAGGTCATACCCAAGCCGTCGATGCTGTCGTTGATCAGCATGCCTTCCTGGAAGAACAGCGGCTGTCTGCCGACCGAGAAACCGATGTCGGTGGGCGCGAAATCGCGCGGCGAGAGATTGGGGAAGATCTCGCCGATATCGCCTTCGAAGAACAGCGAGCTGACATCGGCGTTGAGGGCGTCGGTGCCGCCTTCCTCGAGGGTGTCGCTCTCGAAAATGTGGCCGGTAAAGGAACCATCCTTGTCGAGGTTGCGAAAGCCCAGAACCAGGCGCTCACTGCCGGACAGGGCGAGGTTGCCAAAGAGGTCGAGGCGGCTGACGCCCTCGGTGGTGCGGGCATCGCCCAGGGTAGGCGAATAACCATTGCTCTGAACGGCGGTGCGCAGGGTGCCAAAGACGATCAGGGCAGGCTGCCAAACGGCGCCGGTGGGCAGCCTGAAACCTGGGTCGAGCACGCCCGTGCCGAGAAACGGTTCGCCCAGTTCCAGGATCGGTTTGGGCCGGTCGGGTACCAAGTCGCGCCGCAGTGGGACCGGCTCGTCGCTGAGGCGCGAGCTGTGCTTGCCATGCCGTTTGCGGGCACCCTGGTGGGCGCCAAGCGGTGGCGCTGAGCCGTCCGGCACGGGGGTGGTGGCCTGTTCACTCTGAGGGGAGGCCGCCTCAGCGGGTTTGGCCGCGCTCGGGTCCTGGGCGCCAGGCGCTCCCGCATCCTGGACGGGTTGATCCACGGCTGGATTCTGTGCCGGCGGCGCCGCGGACAGCCCTGCTAACCCTGGCCCAGGAGCGCCGGCAATGAGGTGAAGTTGGAGCAGCAGAACGAGGAACATACTCATGGTTGACCGCCTGCTGCTTGGGCGGTGGTTCCCAGGCTCAGAGGCAGCTGTTTTTCCCAGAGGACCTGATGACCGGCGACCAACTTCTCGGCGATTTCGCGGGTGCTCATGAAATAGTCGAAGCCGACGCTTTTGATTTCATCCACGAGGTTGACCGGGACCATGGCGGCGATCAATTTGATGTTGATCGCGTACTCGCCAGGTCCGCTCAGGGCCGAAGCCTTGACCTTGTAACGTGCCCAGCGATTGCCCTCTGGTTCGATGCCTTGTTTGTGCTTGCGCGCCCCGGCCGGTCGGCCCGTCAGGATCGTGGAGCTGGTGGAGGGCCGCAGAAAGACGAGTGGGCTGGGCGAGTAGTTGATGGCCAGTACCTGCTCGCGATCACCGCCGCGCACCATGCGAGTGATGAATTTCGACTGCAACGTGAAGAGGTACTTGTCCAGGGGCAATTCGCCGTTGTGGACATAGAGGCTATGACTGTCGCGCACGTCGCCATTGGGGTCGAGGTCGCCGGACTGAAAGACGGTGTGGCCGTCCTTGTCGGTTACCGTGACCTGCAGGAAGACCAGGCGTTCGGCATCGAAACCGGTGGGCGCGCCATGGCCCGTGGTGGCGTTGCGAACCTCGACTTCGAAGTCTAAACCCTTGAGGCTGGTCTTGTTGAGGCGAACCTCGCCCAGCTGGTACGCGGTCCCAAGCAGTTTTTTGCGCTTTTTGCTGGCTTCGTCGAGCAGGGCGAAATTGTCGTTGAGAATATCGCGGGCGTCGTAGCGGTCGTCCACCGATTGCCAGTGCTCGGGGAACGCGTAGTTTTCAGGCAGGTTTTTCTCGAACGCATCAGTCCCCCAGCCCTCTTTGTATTTGAAGGTCAGCCACTCGCGGATGGTGGCCATTTCGCTGGCCTTGGTGTTGTGGGGGAAGATGCCGGGGTGAACGAGCGAGTAATCAGGCCCGACAAACATGTGGTCGGTGCGTTTGCGCGGGTTGGTGGCCTTGTCATTGACAACCGCGGCGGGCGCGGTGGCGTAGCCGGCGGCGACGCCCGGCTCCACGCCCATATGGCAGTCCTGGCAGGAGGTCTTGTTGTCCGCGGCGGGGGAGTGCTTGTATTCGCTGAAGGCCTCTTCCAGACGGAAGCCATTGACCAGATTGACGTCATGGCAGGAGCCGCAAAGACCGGAGGTGGTCAGGGTAAAGAACCTTTCGGCGCGACCATGAACGGCCAGACCGGCGCGACCCCGTTGGTCATTGACGCCATATTCGCCGCTTTTGATGACGCGAGTCAGTTCGTTGTTGCCGGTAGGGCCATAAACAGGTTCAAAGAGGTCGCCCTCGACGATCGCCAGTCGACCACTCAGTTTGCCGTAGGCGTTGTTGACCCTGTGGCAGACGATGCAGGTCACGCCCTCCCGGGAAGTCGGGTGGCGGTCCATGTTCGACATGAAAACGGGTTCACCCAAGTTCATGCCGACTGGCGTGTGGCAGCGAATGCAGAAGTCGCCGTTGGTGCCATTTGAAAGGCTCACAAGCTTGCCGTGCATGGCGTTGAACACCGGGCTCAACTGGGCATAGGCATGGGGCGAGACGGACCATTCGCGGAAGTGGCCCGGGTGGCAGGTGGCGCAGGTGTTCGCTGACGGGAAGCGATTTTCCGAGAACAGCTCCTCGTGAGCTTGGTCGGCAGTTTTGGGCGGTTTCTCGTCTGGTGTACCGGCGAATAGCAGCAGCTGGGCCGCGACCAAAGTCACGGCCAAAAATTTTGCGTAAATCACGTTAGCCTCCATCATTCAACGAGCGGATGCCTGTATCGAGGACACAATCGAGGGGCCGCCACCAGGGAAGCATGCACAGCGCTTCACACACGTATCTTGTAGAGCCCGCGCGTCATTATATCATCACCGCGCAACGAAAAATAGCCTCCGTAGCGACGGTAACTGGCATCTTGCCAGGAAAGCTATTTTGAACGATTGGAGAAGGTTAGGCGTGCATTCGAGAAAATGAGTGAATTTTGTCCGTTTGGTGTTGGCGGTAGAAAGATATGCGTGCGAAGTTGAAGCCCAAAAACAATGCGGACTGCGAGAGGCGGCTCAGGTCAGTTCTGCTTTTGTTGGGCGGAAGAAGCGATTTCGGTCGTGTTCTTGCGGGCCAAGTCATCGCGTTCGCGGGCGTAGGCGCGCAACTCGGCGGTGTAGCCGGCGCGCATGGGTTTCTCGCCCTTGTAGACCGACAGCAACTCGCGGGCCTGGGGGAACAATTCCAAAGCCGCCGCGACGTGGCGGTCGTGGCCCATGCGGTAGCGCCAAGCGCTGGATTCGCTCTCGCTGCTGGTCGCCGTGTAGAGGTACTGGTAGGTCAGCTTCTGGCGTAGCTCCGCCTTGTCTTGGTCGAACTCTGTGGCTGGGATTTTCTTGTCTGCCAGCCAGTTCTTGAACTCGCCCAGCAGTTTGTCGTCAACCTCGAAATTGCGGCCATTGAGGTCGACGCCTTCCTGGTGCTCGGTGGTGAAGTTGAAGAAGGCGTTGTGGTTGTTCTCCAACTGGATCGCCAACTGCGATTCCTGGGGGAAGCTGACATAAACGTCGGGGGTGATGCCGCGCACCTGCTGAACCGGCCGGCCGTGGGCAGTCTTGAATTTGGTTTTGGTCTCGGGCTCGCCGGTCGCGAAAAATTCATCGTGTGCCGACTTGGGGTTGTAGTAATCCTCGAGATTGGCATAACTGCCCTGGATGTTGCGACCGGAGGGCGTGTAGTAGCGCGAGGTCGTCAGAGCTAGGCCGGTGGCGCCGTGGCTCAGCGGGAACACCGACTGGACCAGGCCTTTGCCCCAGGAGCTGACGCCGACGAGCAGACCGCGGTCGTGGTCCTGGATTGCGCCGGACACGATTTCCGAGGCAGAGGCGCTGCCGCGGTCGATCAGCAGGATCAGCGGCAAGTCTTCCCAAGTGCGGCTGCCCTGGGTGTAGAACTTTTGGTTCGCGTTTTTCATGCGGCCCTTGGTCGAGACGACTAATTTCTCCGGCGCCAGAAACAGACTGGCAACGCCGATTGCTTGGGGCAGGAGGCCGCCGGGATTGCCGCGCAGGTCGAGGATGACCTGTTTCATGCCCTGCTTGTCGAGCTTTTCGAGCGCGGCCTGCACCTCGTCGGTGGCGGTCTCGCCAAATTCCTTGAGGGCGATGTAGCCGGTGCTGGGATCGGCCATGAAAGAGGCGCGCACGGTGAGCGAGGGGATTTCCGAGCGGGTCAGGGTGAAGAACAGAGGATCGGTCACACCGCTGCGCAAGATCTTGACCCTGACCTTGGTGCCCTCGGCGCCGCGCAACAGGCGGATGGCATCGTTGGTGGTGAGCTCCTCGGTGGCCTGGTCGTCAATGGCGGCGATCACATCGCCAGCCTTGATCCCGGCCATGGCCGCGGGTGCGCCAGCCATGGGGGATACCACGGTGAGGCGGTCGTTCTGGGAGCCGACGATGATGCCGATGCCGTAAAAGGCGCCGTGCTGGTCTTCCTTCATGGTCTGGTAATCGTCTTCGTTGTAGTAATTGGTATGCGGGTCTAACTGCTCCAGCAGGCCGTTGATGGCGCCGTCGATCAGGTCCTGGCCGTGAACCTCGCTGTCGGCATAGGTCTGGGCTACGGTCAGGATCTCGGCAAGTTGGTCCAGCGATTTGTAGACCGAGTCGTCATCGTAAAGGGTGCGATTGGCGGCGGTTGTGACCAAGGCCATGACGACGAGCATCGAGACGCGAAAACTGTGCATGTGACCAACCTCCGGAGTGGTGCTCCGTCCTCGATTCTACTTGATGTAGCGGTTCCCGGCAACGACAAGCGCGGTCTTAGGGACGGCGCTATACGCCTCGCCCAGCGGCTTGGTGCTGTCCTCATCGGGCCGTTTCCTGTCCACCATCGCGGACAGCCGAGGCGGCATTTCGTTATGTAATACGGCTTTTTCGGGCCATGGCATGAATATTGTTTCATTTGTATCGACCGAAATGATGGTTGGAGGCTCCCATGTCGCCCAGATCTGCCTTATTTTTACTGCCACTCGCACTTGCACTCCAGGCTGGCAAGCCTGACCAGGTTGTTCTTAAGCAAACCTATCAAATCACTTTGAGCGCCCGCACCGATGGCGAGCACCTTCACGTGAGCGCGACGCCGCAAGTGCTCAGCCAACTGCCGGCCCCGGTGCAGGGCCCATTCCTGAGCACTTTCATGCAAACGGCGTTTGCCCTGCACGAGTCGAACCACGAGCGCGGTCCGCTGATTGTGCCGTTTGCTTTGACGGTTCGTGGACTGGATGGTCAGGTCCATGATTTTAAATCCTTTACCTCGATAATGGCCGGCTTGGATCGGGTCGAGGGCGATGATCAGACCGCCATCGCGCAGCCGATGCAGCCGTTTCAGGAGCAGTTGGCACGACTGCTCTCGCCGGTCGAACACCTGGATTTGGTGCTGCCAACCGATGAGACGTTTCTCATCGACATCGCCTACAATATGCCCCGCAAGCCCAAGGCTCGCGACATGGGCTTCAAGCCCGAATATTCGATCCGCTTGGGCGTCGCCTTTTGCCGGCGCGAGGGTGAGAGCATCATCTCACTGTCGAACCAACAGGTGCGCCTGTTCGAGCAGGCGCGCACGGAGCTGATGGGCACGATTGAACGTTCCGCCGATCAAGCGGAACTGATCGAGGGACTGCGCAGCTACCTCGAGCTGGTGCCCTCCGATCGCGCCATCGCCGCTATGCTCGCGGATACCTACGAAAAGACCGCTCCTGAGGACGGCTATCGCTTCGTGGGCGAGTACCAGCCCTACTTCGCGCGCTGGTTCAAACGCGATCCCTACAATGGGGGTCGACTGTTTCCAGGAAAGAACAGGCTGAACAGTCAGATCAGCATCGTGAGCAGGCATGAAGCCGACCCCAACGGCCGCGCCTATCAGACCCGCAAACGCATTCGTCGCCGGCTCGAGCAGCTGCCCGAGAGCGGAACCGCCTGGTTGCGTATCCTGGAACCGGCTACGGGCGATATGGTTTCGGGCGAGACGCGAATCTCCTTCGTGGTCCGCCAGAACGATGCCGACAACCGGCTGCTCAGCGCCTTTTGCCTGGTCGATGGCAAGGTCGCGGGCGAGCTGGAGGGTCCGCCCAACCGCTTCACGCTGAACTTCAGGGAGAAGGGCAAGCACAAGCTCCAGGTCATCGCCTGCTTCGCCGACGAGACCCGAGCCGAGCAGGAGATCGAGGTCGACGTGGTGCCGACCGATGAGAGTCAGAAGATCAACCTCTCGGAGGTGCAGCTGATCGCCCTGGACGCCAAGGGCTGGCCGACCCAGCTAAATGCGGCTGGGCTCAGCATCGCCAAGGGTCCTCTTAAGCTCCCGATTGAAAGGGTCTGGCGCGACAGCAATCCGCTAGATCTGGTCGTCCTGGTGGACACCTCGGGGTCGATGGTCTGGCGGATCTTCCAGGCCCAGTATGTGATCCAGCAGTTCCTCGGCAAGTTGGGACCGCGCGAGTCCGCTTCGGTTTACAGCTTCGACGAGAAAGTAGCCCTGGTCAAGCGCTTCGAGAACGACCTGGACGAGGCGGCGCCGCGCATGTTCACGATGTTGCCCCAGGGAGCGACGGCGCTCTACGACGCGCTGCTGGTCGCCCACTGTAAGCTGGCGCAGCGCCAGGGCTCGACTAAAGCGATCGTGGTCCTCGGCGACGGTTTCGACACTGCCTCGAAGGCCCGCGCGGACGAGGTGCTGGCACAGTTCGAGGGCACGCCGATCAGGGTTTTCTCGATCCAGATAAAGGCCCACGTGCGCGATCCCTTCCTCAAGGACCTCGCCAAGACGACCGGTGGCCGCTATTGGCAACTGGAGGAGAAGGAGGACCCTCAGCAAGCGCTAGACTGGACCCTGGCGGCGCTGCGCCAGCTGACCTTCTTGAGCTTCAGCAATCCCAACAACCACACTGACGACCTGGTCTTTAAGCTGCCAGGGGTCCGCCTGGACACCTTGCACGTGCGGCGCTTCTGAGGTAGGGGCCGGTCACGCCGGCCCCATCCCTCAGAGGAAGTTGAGCGGCACGAAGCTGTGGCTGGGGATGATCTGGGCCAGGTCGGCGTTGGAGACACCCATGTGGCGCGAGAGAATTTCCCAGTAGATATTGCGGAAGTCGGTCTTCCAAGCGAGGTCGCCGCCGTCGACCAACGAGGCATTGTTGAGGCCTGGCCACTGGCCGCCGCCATTGTAAGAGAGGCCCGAGAGGTTGCCGTTCATGAGGATCACCAGCGAGCCGATGCCGTGGTCGGTGCCAAGGCTGTCATTTTCATAGGCGCGGCGGCCAAACTCGGAGGTGACCATGACGAGCGTGTCGCTCATCAGGGTCGGGCCCAGGTCGCGGTAGAAGGCGGCCATGCCGTTGGCCAGTTCCTGCAGCAGGTAACCCTGACCGTCGTTGGTGTTGACGGGATTGCCGGCGGCGACTTGGCCGGCGTGGGTGTCGTAACCGCCCTGTTCGATCACGCAGGTCTCGACGCCCAGGTAGGTCGGCGTGTCCTTGAGCATCTGGGCGGCGTGCTTGATCGAGTTGCCGAAGTAGGTGTCGGGGTAGGTTGCGCCGTTGGCCGGGGTGTAGGTGTCGAGGTTGCGGTTGGAGAAGGCTTGGATCATTTGGAAGATCTTATTGCCGGTGTCGTAGACCAGCTCGTTGCCGCTACCGGGCGTCTGGGCCAATAGCTGCTGCAATTTAGCGCGGTAGGCAGTGGCGCCTGCGCTGTCGAGGTTGTCGTCGACGGCGACCTCGGAGAGGCCAAAGTTTTGGCTGACCGGCACCGGGATCGAGCCCTGGACGCTCTGGGGGATGCTCCAGCTGATACCGATCCCACGGATCAGTGCGCCACCGCCGGGGGTCACGGCCAGGTAGCGGTTGATCCAGCCGTCGAGCAGGCTGTTGCCTGGCACGGCGGTCTCGTAATAGCTCTGGGACTCGAAGTGCGAGCGGTCGGCGTTGGGGTAGCCGACACAGTGCACGAAGGAGACGTCGCCGGCGGCCATGGCCGGCTGGAGCGCGCTCATCGCCGGGTGCAGGCCAAAGAAGCTGGAGTTCGGCACACTCAGGAGCTGGTTGGTGGGGATGCGCAGGTTGGGGCGCAGGTTGGTGTAGTAGTTGTACTGGGTCGGGTCGATCGGAACCAAGGTGTTGAGGCTGTCGTTGCCGCCGCGCAGGAAAATGACCAGCAGCTTTTTGGGGTTGCCCTTGCGAGCTTTGCGGCGCTCGGGCGAGGCCAGCGCGGGAAGGTAGGGGATCGTGACCAGGCCGCCTGCCATGGTTTTCAGCAAGGTGCGTCTTTGCATGTGTGACTCCTTAAGTCGTCGGGCAGGCGCCCATCAATTCTTGTTGAACTCGGGCATGCGCAGGTACAGGCCGAAGGTTTCGCGGGCGCGACCGTCGAGGGTGGCGCTGTTGAGAATGAAACCGCCCGGATTGTCGTTTGTCAACCAGGACTCCGTGATGGCGCGGGTTCCGGCCGGCTGGGTGCCGTGGCTGGTGACGTTCTCGAAGAAGTCGAGGACATCGTCGTACGTGACCCAGCCGTAGCGCTCCTTGAGGGCCTTCATGTTGATCGCGGGCGTATTGCCGTTGAGGCGGTTGGTCGTGAAGTCGTTGACCATGTTCCAGCGCGAGAGTAGGGCGTTGGTGTCCATCCAGCCGACGGACTCCTCGTCGAAGCCGGTGGGGTCGGCGTAGTTGAAGAGGTCCATGCCCATGGAGGTCAGGTAGACGGACAGGCTGTTGTAGGCCGGCGGCGTTTCGGTGGCGCGCATGAGGCTGACGCCGAACTCGAGCGGGTTCTTGATCTTGTTGGCGCGATAGCTCAGGTCGGTGCGGAAGCGGGCATGGGCGAAGATCGTCTGCAGGACCGCTGCGATATTGCCGCCGCTGCTGCTAAAGGTGGTGGCGGCGGCGGAGAGCACGTCGGCGGGAGGATCGTCGTCGATGAAGACCTGGCAGAGTTTCCAGGAGATGAAATCGGCGGTGTGGGGATCGGCGGCGATGTGTTCGATCAACTGGATGCCGTCGGAGAGACCACCGCCGGCGGGGATGGTGATACCGAGCAGGGTCTTGGCGCCGTAGTCATGGAGACCGGCGTCAAAGTAGAACTGGCCGCGGCGCACGGTCCAGCCGGTGAAGCAGCGTGCGGCCTCGACGATGTCCTGCTGGGTGTAGCCGTTGTTGACGCCATAAGCGTGCAGCTCGAGGATCTCGCGGGCGTAGTTCTCGTTGGCGGCGCCGACGATGTTGGAATCGCTGTCGAGGTAGACCGTCATCGGCATGTGCATGGCCGAGGCCTTGAGCAGGTCGACGAAATTGCCTAAGGCCAGAGAGCGGAAACGCTCGTTCTCGGCGTATTCCTCGACGAGGTTGTCGGTCTTGTCGCTCTGGGTGTTGAAATGGTTTTCCCAGAACTGGGTCATGACTTCCAGGAGTTGGCGACGCGAGAGCGCCATGCGGTAGGTGGTCAAGCCCTGCAGGTCGCGACGGTACTTGGTGGGGATGAAGATACCGCTGGCCAGCTGGGTGTCGAGGGCGGAATCGTCGATGCTCTGGGGGTTGAGCTGTTGGCCCAGGTAGGTGTCGATGCCGGCGCTGAGCATCTCGTTGAGGGTCGTCGGCGAAGGCCCGAAGCTGGTGCGGTTGAGGATGTGGAAGGCGGTGTCGAAGTCAGACTGATTGGTGCCAGGCGGCGGGAACTCGGGTGCTGCCGCGTGGACCAGGGTTCCGGGCGTCGGGTTGATGGTGACGTTGGCGGTCTGGTTGCGGGTGATGCCGGAGGGTCCGAGGCGCTGAAGGTAGGCCGCGGCAACGAGAAAACTGCCCTTGAGCTGGTAACCCCAGGTGCTGGGATCGGAGGCGCGGAAGAAATTCTGGCCGATGTTGAGACTGACCTGAGAAGGCCAGAGGCTGAGATCCGGGGCGAAGGACGCGTTGGCCACCTGGGCGCCGTTGAGCCAGAGGGTCAGACCCAGGCCATTGAAAGTGCCGACCACGTGGTGGCGAGCGCCCTGGGTGAGGACGTTATTGGCGATGGCCTGGCTGGTGTTGCCCTCTGGGTCGGTCATCATGAAGTAGAGGTCGTTGTCCTGGGTATAGAGTGCGGCCAGCGTACTCCAGCGGCTCGACAGGGTGATCAGGCGGCGTTCGTGCCAGTCCATGACGTCGTCGTAAACAAAATCGACCTCCAGCGAGTAACTGGCGCCGTCCTTGATGCGTGCCGCCAACTGCGAGCCGGCCTGCAGATTTCCGGTACCGCCGGTCGTCTCGTAGGTCAGGCCGCCGCCGGCGCGGACATAGGCGCGGGCGTCATAGGGCAGGTCATAGCCGTTGTTAGAGGTGTCCTTGAAGGGCTGAGCCGGATCGAAGACGTATTCGGCCACTTGATCGACGGCGAAGCGGTTCCCGGTCGCACTGGAGCCACTGTAGCTGGGGACCGTGGGCACGGTGGTGGCTTCATGGCGGAAGCGGTCGTCGGGGATGATGACTTCGATGTTGCCTGGACGGGTCCAGAAGACGCGCATGCGCGGTGAGCCCCAAATGGCGCTGGTGCGCAGACGGAAGGGATGCTGGCCCTCGGGCAGATAGATCGAGCCCTGGTTGCGCCATTGGCCAGGATAGTCGTTGTTGATCGCGCAGAGCTGTTCGCCGTTGATGTAGAGGGCGCCATCGCCGTCCTCGATGCGGAAGTTGTATTCGCCACTGGTCGAGGCGCGGATCGTGCCGTTGAGCTCGACGATCGTGCCGCCGTCGACAAAGTGACTGCCCAGAAAAAGATGTTGGTCGGCGTCGGGGATCAACTGGCAGCCGGGGACGACACCCGCGAAGATCGGCTGCTTGCCGGTGACGGAGGGCACGATGCCCTGCCACCAGTCGTCGGTGTAAACGGTCGCGATCAGGCCGGGACTGGGGCTGGGGTTGATGTTCCAGTTGAGATTGTAGGTACCGGTCAACTTGTGCCCGTCGGCGTCCGTGAACTCATAGGGCAGGCTGTTGAGGCCGGGCACCAGGACGATGTTGGAGACATCCAACTTGCCGTCGTAAAGGACTTTGTTCCTGTCCTTGAACTTGAGCGCCACGTCGCCGTGGTGACCGAGCAACCAGGCCTGGATGCGGGGAATGCCGGTGGTGACCATGGTGCCCGAAGGAGGGTCGAACACGACACTGAGATCGCTGACGGTGTTGGTGGGCACGGTCTTCAGTTCGTGGAAGAGGTAGTCGGGGCCGACGGTGATGTTGGTCGATCCGATGATCGGGCCGGTGCTGGACCAGCTGAAGGAGGCCTGGCTATCGTTGCGGGCGTAGTAGTCGATGACCAGCGGGTGAAGACCGTAGGTCAGGGGCATGGTGACCTGGCTGTTATTGGGCGAGCCATCGAAATTCATGATTTGGACATTGTCGAGGCGAAGCTTCATGCCTTGGCGCCCGCTGATGTTCAGGGTATAGGTGGCGTTTTCGGGAACGAACAGGTAGCCTTCGAAGCGGACAGCAAAAAAGTCGCGCATGTCGGAGCTGAGGAAGGCGTTATAGCCCTGAAAATCCTCGATGCGGTCGACCGTGCGGATCACGGTCGGCGCGAAGGACAGCGCAGCGATGTCGGGGAAGTTCAAGGTCTGACCTTGTTCGCCGGTTTGGAAGCCATAGTAGCTGCCTACCAAGCCTGGGGCCAGGTCGTCCATGCAATTGGACTGGAGCACGAGGTCCTTGATATTGAGGATACCGTCGCCGTTGTGGTCGGGCACGGTGGGAAAGCTGCCGGCGGCGGGCCACTTGGAGGCCACAAAGCGCAGGTCGACAATGCTGTAGCCGGGTATATTGTCGACTTCGTAGAAGCCGCAGGGCTCCAACTGAGCCCAAGCGGGGGCGGCTAGCAGCAGCAAGAACACGGCCAGTCCAAGGGGCTCTCTGAGCCGGCTGGGGCGTGCCTCGAGGGAAATGCTGTTCTTCATGATGTCTCCTTGTGGGGTGGGGCAAGCTCAGTGGGCCCGCAGGGCAGAGAGGGCCTTTTTGGGTTGCTTGGGTTGGGCACCGCGTAAGATCCAAAGGCGGATGCGCTCGATATCGACTTGGTCGAGCATGGGGAAGCCCAGCGGCATGGAGCCCTCGGCGACCCGCAGGTAGATGGGGCTCTGTTCCGGGGAGCCGGGGATGAAACCCGCGCCGTGATCGCCGCCGGTTTGGGCCTGGGCAAAAGTGTTGAGGCTGAGCCCGCCCGAGACGGCTTCGATGTGGCAGGCGCGGCAATGGGGCCAGAAAATGTCGTTGTAGAGGTCGGTAAAGGTGTCGGCGGCAAGGACTTGGACTTCGACGGCGAGGTCCGGCGTGACGACCTGGCCGTCGCTGGCGTAGATGCTGAAGTAATCGAAGCCCACGAAGTCGGGGTCGGGTGAGTAGCGCAGGACGCCGGCGATCAGGGTGACAAAGCCGTGGCCCGGTTGACTGGCGATGTGCAAGCTGGGCAGCTGCTCCGAGTCGGCGAGCTGATAGGGGACGACGACGGAGTCGCCGGCGACGGTGAAGGCGGTCGAGACGCTCAACGTCGGTGGGGTATTGGGCGGGAAGACATCGAAATTGCAGATGCGGAACCAATCGAGCAGGCTGACGCGGCCGTCGCCATCGGGGTCGAGATCCGGATTGCTGAAGGCCTGGCCCCAATGGGCGAACAGGGTCAGCCAGTCGGCGGCATCTTGGTCGCCATCGCCGTTGAGGTCGGGGTTGCCAGGGTGAACGAGAACGGTGGTGGTGTCCTGGTAGGTGAGACCGGTGTCGAGATCGGTCAGGGTGACGGAGTAACTGGTCGTGACGTTGGGGGTGACGACGCGAAAGACGTTCGGCACTGGCGCGCCGTCCCACTGGATTTCGAAGCGGGCGGGGGGATTTACGGGCAGCGCCCAAAGCGTGACCGTGCTGCCGTCACAGGAAGTTTGGGCTGGACCTGCATCCACTCCGATTTGGAACAGGAGCACTAACAACGGACACAACATGGGGCAAAGGCCTCGACGAGAAATCAACCACGCGACGGTTTCTACTATACACGGCCTTGGCCTCAGGCCCAGTGACACGGCTCACCGTTATGTTGTGATCGAGCAACGCATTCTGCTGGCAGCTGGGAGGCCAGGGTCCTCTTGGCAGGTGGGGCCAACGAGGGTACACTCTCGATACATGAATCGGCAAGGAGGCGGCGATGAAGGCGGTAGTGTTCGACCAGTTCGGTGAAGCCGAGGTGATGCGCTGGGACGATGCGCCGGAACCCGAGCCCGGCCCAGGCGAGCTGCTGGTGGCGGTGCGCGCCGCGGGCGTCAACCGCGCCGACCTCCTGCAACGGCGGGGTCACTATCCGCCTCCACCAGGAGCTTCCCAAATCCTGGGCCTAGAGATCGCTGGCGAGGTCGTCGCCTTGGGCCAGGGCTGTGGCCGCTTCAAGATCGGCGATCGCGTCTTCGGTCTGGTCGAGGGGGGTGGCTATGGGGAGCGCTGTGTGCTGCCAGAGGCCCTGGCGATGGCCACGCCGGATGCTTGGGAGGACAGCTTCGCGGCCGCGATTCCCGAGATCTTTTTCACCGCCAACGAGACGCTGTGCCACCTGGGTGGCCTGCAGGCTGGCGAGGAAGTGCTGATCCATGCGGGCGGAAGTGGCGTCGGCTCGACGGCGATCCAAATGGCCCAACTCCTCGGCGCGCGGGTCGCCACCACTGCCGGCGGCTCAGCCAAGGTCACCCGCTGTCGTGCTCTGGGCGCCGAGCTGGGCATCGACTACAAGACTCAGAACTTCGCGGACGAGGTCCGTCAGTGGAGTCGCGCAGGGGGCGTGCACCTGATCCTCGATTTCGTCGGTGCCGCCTACCTCGACCATCACCTGGAACTGCTGCGACCCCAGGGGCGCTTGGTGCTGATCGGCCTGCTGGGCGGGCATACTGCCCCACTCCGCCTTGGGCTCGTGCTGGCGAAACGCCTGCGCATTCTCGGCTCTGTGTTGCGCATGCTAACGCTGGCGGAGAAAGTCGATGTAATGCGGCGCTTTCAATTGCAGTGGATGGACGCCATTCTCAAAAATGCGATCGTGCCGATAATTCACGAAAAAATTCCTGTTAAAAAAGTTGTCGATGCCCATAAAATGATGGAAGCCAGCACTCATTTTGGCAAGATCGTCTTGACCATCTAGCTGGTATGCGCTGCTTCGGGGTCTCATCCGAAGCGCGGGCGATGACCTGTATGGGTCGCGCAACGTGGCGAGCGGACATTCGTGGTTTTGAGCAGGTTGCGGAAGGCGTGCTAGAGCTTTTCGCGCCTGGCGGCGCGGGCTGTGCTTGCTGACTTCTGGAGAAATTCCCCAGAATCGATTAACCTCGACGGGAGGAAAAAACAGAGATGGACCCGATGAATAATTTCCACAGAGGGTCGTGCCATCTGTTAGAATGGTCATGGTGCTACCATTCCTCTCGCCCAGCTGACCTTAGGATCAGGGTTTTTGCCTTATGAATTCGTTCCCGCAATCGCTTGCCGTCAACCACGAACTCAATAGCGAGCTAGCTGCACCCGAGCAAATCCCCGCCAAGATCCTGGTTGTCGATGACGAGTCCGATTTGGAGATCCTGTTTCGCCAGATGTTCCGGCGCGAGATCCGCAAATCGGAAATGAGCTTCGCCTTTGTTCACAACGGCCAACAGGCCCTGGACAAACTGGCGGTAGAGAGCGACTTCGATATGGTCCTCTCCGATATCCGCATGCCCCAGATGGATGGCCTGACGCTCCTGGCCAAGCTCAACAAAGAATACCCGACCCTCAAGGCGGTGATGGTGACGGCCTACGGCGATATGGAGAATATCCGCCGCGCCATGAACGGCGGCGCCTTCGACTTCATCAGCAAACCGATCCAATACCACGACCTCAAGGCCACGATCGAAAAGACGCTCAACCACGTCAAAGAGCTGAAGGAGCTGCACCAGGCGCGCGAGGAGCGGGTTCAGGCCCAGGCTCGCTTGGTGACGGAACTGCGCAAACTCGACAAGCTGAAGGACGAGTTCCTGGCCAACACCTCCCACGAACTGCGCACGCCGCTCAACGGCATCATCGGCATTGTCGAAGCCCTGCTGGCAGAGGTCACGGGCGACAAGATTCGCGCCAATCTCGAACTCGTCCTGCAGAGTGGCAAGCGTCTGGCCCATTTGGTCAACGAAATTCTGGACTTCGCCAAACTCAAGAACGAGGGTTTCAGCCTGCGTCGGGAGCCGATGCCGTTGGACAGGGCGATCCGCTCTGTGCTCGACCTCTCTCAGCCGCTGGCGCGTGAAAAGGCCCTGGACCTGATCGATGCACTGGGCAACGACCTGCCCTTGGTCGACGGCGATTTCAACCGCATCCAACAGATCGTCCACAACCTGGTCGGCAACGCCATCAAGTTCACCGAATCCGGTTCGGTGCGGGTCGAGTCCGAGGTGATCGGCGACTTTGTGCGCATCAGTGTGCGCGACACCGGCATCGGCATTCCCCTCGAGAAGCAGGACGAGATCTTCGAGGCTTTCCGCCAAGGCGATGGCGCCGAGGACCGCGGCTTCGACGGCACCGGCCTGGGACTGAGCATCACCCGGACCCTGGTGCAGCTGCACGGCGGCATGATCGAGGTCTCCTCGCGTCCTGGTGAAGGGTCGGTCTTCAGTTTCACCCTGCCCGTCCAGGGCAGTCGTCCCAGCAGCGAACAGAGCGGGGCGGAGGCGTTCGAGGAGCGGGCCCGCGCTCGCATGGAACTGCCTGTGGCGCCGGAGGTTGTCGAGCACCAACCGCAGGCCGCGGCGCCACTGCGCGTGCCGCCTAGTCCGCGACCCAGCAGCGGGCAGCCGCTCTCGGCCGCGGCCGAGATCAACCCGGCCGAGTCCCATATTATGGTCGTCGACGATAACCCGATCAACATTCAGGTCCTCGTCAATCACCTCAATGCCTACAAGGTCTCCAAAGCGGCCAGTGGGCCCGAGGCCCTGGCGCTGCTGGAACGAGAGCATTTCGACCTGATCCTATTGGACGTCATGATGCCCGGCATGACCGGTTACGAGGTCTGCTCGCGCATCCGCCAGGTGTACAGTCCCAATGAACTGCCCGTGCTGCTGATCACCGCCAAGAACCAGACCAAGGACCTGGTCATGGGCCTCGAGTCCGGCGCCAACGATTACATCACCAAGCCCTTCGCCATGAAGGAACTGCTGGCTCGGGTCAAGACCCACCTCCAGCTCTCGCTGCTGACCAAGAACCTCAAGGAGGCCCAGGCGATCGCCCTGGAGAATGCGCGCTCCGCCGGCAAGGCCGACTTCGCCACCTCCGTGCTCCACAACGTCGGCAACATCCTCAGCAACATCAAGGTCTCCTGTTCCCAGACGGCGCTCAAGCTCAGCCAGTCCAAGATCACCGGCTTTTACATGGCCGCCGACATCCTCAAGCAGCACCAGGACAACCTCGACGAGTTCCTCACCCGCGACCCCAAGGGTCGCAAGTACCCCGAGTACTTCATCAAGCTGGCCGACATCCTGCGCAAGGAAAACGAGGTCATGGCCGAGGAACTGATCAATATGAAATCGCGCATCTTCATGATGGAAGACGCGATCGAGACGCAGCAGTACTATGCGCGTGACAAGAGCGACGTGGCGCCGGTCGTGCTCAAGGATTTGGTGGAGGAGTCGCTGGCCGTCCAGTCCGAGCTGCTGCGCAAGGCCCGCATCGAGATTGTGCGCGACTTCCAGAACGACGAACCGGTCCAGGCCCATCGCGCCGTGCTGATCCAGATTCTCGTCAATATCGTCAAAAACGCGATCGAGGCGATGTATGGCAGCGAGGAGCGCGTGCTCCGGCTCTTCATTGGCCGAGGCGAGAAGGGCGAGGGTTTGTGCCGCATTACCGACACGGGCGTCGGCATCGGCGATCTTGCCCAATTGTTCCGCCACGGCTACTCGACCAAGGAGAACGGCCACGGTTTTGGCTTGCACTACTGCAAGGAGGCCATGATCCGCATGGGCGGCGACCTCATCGCCGATAGCGAGGGGCCTGGCCGCGGCGCCAGCTTCACCCTCAGCTTTGGCCTGGCAGGCTGACCGGCTCAGTCGTGGATGCGGATCTCGGCGAGGCGCGCCCGCGTGTCGTCACTGTACCAGATATCCACAAACTTGTGGATCGACTGGCTCTCCCACTTCAGCATCACCTCGTGGATCGAGCGGCGCAGCATCGTCTTGAGCGAGGCAAAGGCGGCAGCCGGCTTGTTGGCGAAGTTACGGGTGACCTCGTTGATGTCGCGATTGAGGTCCAGCGAGGTCGAGAGCTTGTCGACCAAGCCCAGGCTGAGCGCGTCGCTGGCGGAGAGCAGGTCGCCCATGTACAGGATCTTGCGGGCGTTGCGGGCACCGACCACGTACTTCAGCATTTCGACCGTACCGGCGAAGACGGTCGAGCCGAAGCCGAGTTCGTTGATGCCGATCTTGTTGCGGCCGGCGACCATGATGCGGTAATCGCAGGCGCAGGCCAGCGTGGCGCCGGCGGCCACACAGTGACCGTTGATGGCCGCGATCACCGGCTTTGGAAACATGAACAGCTCGTGGTAGAAGTCGGTGTAGCGAATCAGGAACGACGTAAAAGTCTCGCGCGGGTAGTCGTAGAAATGGGGTATGTCGAAGCCGAAGGTAAAGAACTTGTCATGCCCTGTCAGCACCACCACGCGCACTTCGGAGGTGGTTGCCAGACTGGCGAAGACCCGTGCCAGTTCGTCGATGACCGACTCGCGCAGGGCGTTGACCTTACCCGATTCGATCGCGACGAACGCGATACCGCCCTCTTCGATGCGCAGACTCACTTGTTCCATCGCTCTCTCCTGCTGACGGGGACAATATCCCCGTATGCTTTTGGACTGCCCGTGCTTGGGGGCGTCGTGGGTGGATTGCCTGATCCGATTATACCTCATCCCCATTGGGCGCCATGATATTTCGCGGCCTCGGGCGCGTTTCTGCACGGCGCTCGAACCAGCGGCCCAGGCCAAGGCCGACCAGCACGAAGAACCAGGTGGCCTCCTGGGTGAACATGTTGACGAAGATGCTGATCGCGCAGCAGAAGGTCAGCAAAGAGGTCAAATAGATTTGGGTGAAACCGGGCCGGCGCAGATAGGCCTGGAACGTCAGCATCGCGAGCAGTCCACATACGTACGGACCCAGCAGGATCCCCCACCAGCCCCAGTCTAGGTAGAACTGTTGCAGGTAGCTGTAGGTGTTGAGCTCCATCGGCACGTAATAGAGTTTGCCCTGGAGGGGCACGGTCTCCACCTCGGGATCTGCCAAGGTCCAGAGTTTGACCAACGGCGAAAAACTGAATTTGCCCAGGTACATGGGGTTCTGATCTTCGAGCAGGGCATTGAGTGCGGGGATGCTGCCGGTCAGGTAGATGTAGGGTTCGACCAGGGACTCAAAGGGCGGCTGGAAATGAATGTACTCTGGGAACCGCTCCAGGTAGCGGCGTTCGTAATAGTCACCCACGAGTACGAAGAACCCCAGCAGCAGGGTCAGGGTGCCGGCCAGCACGAGCGTGCGCGTGCGAGTCAGGCGGAAGCCGCCCGTGGCGTAGATGCCGGCGAACAATGCCCACATGACCATGTAGAAAAAGCGCGTGCGGTCCGTGGTCAGCAGCGCGGAGGTCAAGGCCAGGGCCAGGTGGCACAGCATCCACCAGCGGATGCGTTTGAAGAAAACCGCGTAGATGACGACCAGCATGGGGCTGACGACATTGAGGATGTTGAGGTAGCCCCAGTATTTGACGTTGCTGTGGAGTTCGCGTGCCGCCACGGGATCCTCCCACAAGGTGTGCAGCCCCATGGTCGCCTCCAGATGGCGGATCTGCAGCAGGCAGCCGGCCAGACAGAGTGGCAGCAGGAGCAGCAGCGCGCGGGTCAGGTCGCTCTCGCGAGGTGGCGTTGGAGCGGGTCTCGGGGCGCCTGGCCGAGCGGCACGGGCGCTGAGAGCGACGGTCCAGGCGCCCAGCATGAAGGTCGTGGCGCTGATCGCGATCGCCCACCAGGTGCGTTGCGCCACGGCGTCGTAGTCGACCCAGCCGCCGAGAAAAGCCGTCACCAGGCCAGCCCAGGCCAGCGCGTAGACCGAGAGCGGCGTCAGCCAATCGCCCAGCAGGCGACGCGAGGCCCAGAGACAGGCGGCACAGCACAATACAATGGCGATGGTAGTCACGAACCCTCCAGGCGTGGCGCCATTATAGCGGAACCGTGTCGCCACGTGCGAGCGCATCGCAGGCTGTGGGGGGCAATTTTTAGTCGAGGACGATATAGGTGGCTTCCTGTGGATTTGTAGCCTTGTGTGAAACTGCAAAACGCTCGAATTGTTGACTTGGGGCTAGAACCGCTCTATAGTGGCAAAAGTTCAAGGACCCGCTTGTGCTTTGTGCTGCGAGGGTTTCTCGCGCTTATTCATCGATTTCGCGTTCCCGTTGCTCCGCGAGAACAGGAGTCCATGCCATGACTGCCTCACGTCTCATCTACCTTTTGCTAGTATTCGCGCTCAACGGGCTGGCTGCTGAGCCGCTGCGCTATCGGGTCGATCTCCTGGACCGCAGTGGCGACACCTTTAAGGTGGTATTCGCGACGTCAGGACTCAGTGAAGACCAAGCGCTGTTCCAGTTTGCCGCTACCGCTCCAGGCACCTATCAGATCATGGATATGGGTCGTTTTGTACGCTCGATCCAGGCTTATGACGGGGACCGCCACAGCCTGCCGATGCGGCGCGAGGGCATCAATGCCTGGCGGATTCTGCAACCTGCCCAGGTTCGCACGATCGAATACGCGATTGCCGAAACCTGGGATACGCCCGTGGACACGCACGAGATTTATCCGATGGCGGGGACCTCCTTGGAGGACGATCACGTGCTCATTAACGGCCAGGCCGTCTTTGGCTATCCCAGTGGTCTGCAGCATCGCCCGATTCTGGTCGAATTGCACCTTCCCTCCCATTGGGCGGTGGGTACCGCACTCCCGCGGCGGCCCGACGGCCTCTTCGGCGCCGAGAACTTCGACCAATTGGTCGACTCGCCCATCCTGTTGGGGCGCTTGAGCAGTGCCTCCAAAAAAGTCGGCCGTTGCGACGTTCGCCTGTTCGTCTACGCCAAGCACGACCTGGTCAAGGCAGCCGACCTGCTCGAGCGTCTGGATGGCGTGATCAGCGCGACCGCCCAATTTCTCGGGGGCTTCCCGGTCGACCACTACACCTTTCTCTACCATTTCGACGAATTCAGCACTGGTGCGTGGGAGCACAATTACTCGTCCTTCTATGTCGCCTCCGAGCACGATTTGGATCAAGTGCTGAACGGCTTTTTGGAGCGGACCGCGGCTCACGAGATCTTCCATATGGTGACGCCTCTGCACATTCACAGCGACCGCATTGTGCCATTCGATTTTCAGCGGCCGGAGCCCTCGGCCCACGTCTGGTTCTACGAGGGGGTCACCGAATGGGCGGCGGGCATGATGCGTCTGCGCGCCGGGCAGTTGACGCTTGAGCACTATTTGGACATTCTATCGCAGAAACTGAACCAGTCCGACCACAAGGACAGAAGCTTCAGCCTCGAACGTCTGAGTCTAGAGTCCTACACGGCCAAGGGTCAGGCTGAATGGGAGAACGTCTATCAGCGAGGTGCGGTGGTCGCGGCCCTGCTCGATATCCTCCTGCTCAAACACTCTGGCGGCAAGCGCGGACTGCGCGACGTGATTCTCGAACTGGCGGCCATCTATGGACCCAAACGATCCTTCCCGGAAGAACGCTTCTTTGAGCTTTTTGCCGAGCGCACGCATCCGGAGGTTGCGGTTTTCCTGGCCCGCTTTGTGCGCGATACCAAACCGCTGCCTTTGGCTGAATACTTCGGCTGGTTGGGCGTCGACTACCGGCCGAGTGCGGTTTCCGATGTGCGCGAGCCCTCGCCGGGCTTTCGTCTCAAGGTGACCTCATCGCGCCGCATTGTGGCTGAGCGGGTCAGTCCGGACATGCGTCAGCACGGGTTGGGCGAGGGCGATGAGATCCTTGCTTTTTGCGGTACCGCTTTGACGGGTGCAACTCTGGGCGAGGTCAACGAGCGCATCGCCGCTCTGAACGTGAACGCTCCCTTTGAGCTGGAGGTTCGGCGTCCCAGTGGGCCTGTGAAGATCACGGGCCGGGTGGGCGAGCAGCTGGTGGTGCGCCATCACCTGTTCGAGCTGGAGCCTGATCCTACGACCTCTCAGGAGAAGCTGCGCCAGATCTGGCAGACCCATCAACCGACCGCTGGCGCGGGCACGGCCTCGAGCGGCGAGTGAAATTAAAGCCTGTCGAGATAGCTGCGGATGGCATCTAAATGCTCGGGATTGAGTTTGAAGGCGGGGCGGCGGTCGCTTTTGGCCTCGCCGATCAACCAGCCGCGGTGGACCAGTTGCTCGAGGATCCGCTTGACTCGTGCGACCTGGAAGGTGACATGCTGGCGGTTGAGCCACCAGGTGGCGATCCCTTCGAGATTGTCGCTGGCTGCGGGGTGCTCGATCAGGTAGCCCAGAATGAGGAGTTCGGCGTAGTCGGGTGCTTGCGGATCGGGTTGGTTCATCGTCTGCCTCGCTCAGTGTTGAGCAAGCTCCATGCCCGATTCGGATGCGTTCAGCCTGTCGGTTGCGTGCGGAAGCGATCGACGTCGATCTGGTGTTTGCGCAGCAGTTCCCAGAAGGCGCGACGGTTCTTCTTGGCTAGTTTGGCCGCGCGCGAGATATTGCCGCGCGAGATGCGCAGCATGGATTGCAGGTAGTTGACCTCGAAGGTGTTGACGGCGCGGTGCTTGGCCTCGCCAAAGGATTCCGGCGCGTTGGTCTCGCTGAGGTCGGAGAAGCGGATTTGGCGCTCGCTGATGGTCTTGCCGCGGCTCATGACGACGGCGCGCTCGATGACGTGTTCCAGCTCGCGCACGTTGCCAGGCCAGTCATGGCGATAGAGCCGGGCGCGCGCTGCCTCGGTCAGGGTTAGCTCGTCGCGCCCGTATTCGGTGCTGTATTTGGCCAGAAAATGTTCGGCTAAAAGTTCGAGATCCTGGTTGCGATCGCGGAGCGGCGGCAACTTGACTTCGATGATGTTGAGACGGTAGTACAGGTCTTGGCGAAAGCTGCCCTCTAGCACCGCCTGGGCCAGGTCTTCGTGGGTCGCGGAGATGATGCGGACATCGGCGTGGAGCGAGCGCCGCGAACCGAGGGGGCGATACTCGCGTTCCTGGACCAGGCGCAGCAGCTTGGCCTGGGCGACCAGGGGCAGACAGCCGATCTCGTCGAGGAAGAGCGTGCCGCCTTCGGCTTCGCGCACCATGCCCTGGTGTCCGGTCTGAGCCCCGGTGTAAGCGCCGCGCTCGTGGCCGAAGAGTTCGTTTTCCATGAGGTCGACGGGCAGGGCGCCGCAATTGACGGCCACAAAAGGTTTGGCAGCGCGTGCACTCAAGTAGTGGATGGCGCGGGCGAAGACCTCCTTCCCGGTGCCGGTCTCGCCGCGGATGAAGACGCGGGCGTCACAGGTGGCGAGATTGGGGAGTTTGCGCAACTCTTTGAGAAAACACGGGCTTCGCCCGACAATCTGGCGCAGGGCTTGGCTCTTGCCCAATTCGTCGAAAAAGCCGTCCTGGCCGCTGAGCAGGGTTTGGATGCGGTCGGGCAACTGGTCAGCTTCGGGATCGCAGATTTCGAAGCGGGCCTTTTGCTCGAGGGCGCGCAAAGCCCTGGGTGCCGTTGCCACGAGCACTAGGGTAGGGGTGTCCGAGAGGGCGAGTTGTTCGAGCAGCGGCTGCCAGTGGCGAGCGGGTTCTGCGAGCGCGACCACCAATACGGGGTCATGGCGTTCCAGCATGGCGGATAGCTGGGCGATAGCCAGTTCGGCCGCATCGATCGGCCAAATCACCAGGCTACACCCCGGCAGGCAAGGTTGGAGCTTGGTCTCGATGGCGGCGGCCCTTGACTGTTGCGAAGCGTTCACGAGAAACAATACCGTAGAGGGTTCCATGGCACATCCAGTTCTAAAGAAGGGAACTCCAGAATAGTCCCATGATCACGAGCAAAGGTTCAATCGGATTGGAGGGGCGACTCTCTTTATACCACAGGTTTTCCCGTAAAATAGGATATTTCCTTGCAAGATTAGGATCAAAGCGTCCTAGTGCTACACGATCAGCTAGGCCGTGCCACGATCTCTTCCCAGGCGGTCGATCGAGGCAAAGTGATGGGGGCGCTGAGCCGTTTACCTCACTTTTCTTGGCTCCGGGAACCAGCCACGTTCCCCGCAACTGGGACCTGGCGGGTCTGACTGACTCACTGCCTCGCCTTGGCTGGTTGGATGTTTGATTTTTAAAAAATTTAGCGCAGGGTTCGGATAATGATTGGGCGCTCGCGCAGAATGCGACTACCGGCCAAGTTGCGACGCAGGTAGAGCGGATCCAACGTCAGTTCTTGGCTGGCAACCGGCACAGTCAGGACCTGGGTGACATCGCTGCCCTCCGGCGCGGGGGTCGCCAGGGTGTCGATGGCGAGGAAGGTCGTCATGGTCACCACCAGCGGCGCGAGGGTTCTGGCGGCGTAATACAGGTCGAAAGTCAGGCTCAGATCCGCGGCGACGAGCTCGAGTTCGGGGCCGTCGTAAATCAGGTCCAGTTCGCGGTAGTAGGTCTGGTCTTCGATCTTGAAGGCCGAGTCGGGATTGAGCATCACATAGCCCGACCAACCGTTGAGGAACTGGGCCAAGACTTCGCCGCTGAAACCGACGGCCAGGTCATTGGCGACGCTGAGGCGGATGAAGGAACCGGCGCGCCAGAGGGGCACGGGCTCGTCCACGCCGCCACTGCACGTCTGCAGGGTGTGAACGTCCTGGCGCAAGCGGCCGACACCGGCCCGCCCGCGAACGCGCAGGCTGGTCGGCAATACGGCATCCGTTTGACTGCAGGTCGGACTGGCCAGCACGAGCAGCTCCGTGAAGTTCACCAGCATTGCCTGGTCGACCCAAGCATGGGCTTGCTGGGTCACCTGCTGCTGGTCCTGACCATCGCCCGCAAGGGTGGTCGAGGCGAGCAGAAAGCAGAGGGTGTTGAGACTGACCATGGCGTTCACTCCTCGGTCGCGCGCAATCGCGGCAACGGTATCGACGGGGCCAGGTGTCTCTCCAGTATGCAACAGAGGGGGTGTTCGCTTCTGCCTGCCTGCATTCCTCCCTGACTGAGGCGCAGATCGAGCCATCTCGTATAAAGAACGCTGACCTCATGAAACATTCAGGACTCCCATGGATCGGTACATTCAGGCGAAGCGAAAGTCGAATACAAGCCCATGTTGATGGTTAGCAAAAGATAGGCCAGAAAATTTTTAAGCAAAATGTAGGCCAGCGGTTGTCGGTGCAATGGCGCGCTGGTCTGAACTTGGCTCAAGTTGTGGGGTTGATCGCGTGAAATTGTTTAACAGGTGTGGGGTGTTGAGTGGTTGATCTTTATAAGACTATGAAAGTCAGTGTGATGTCCGGGAAAGTTGTTCAGGCATCACCTGTTTGGTGGCCTTTGGCGACGCAGTGCTATGTTGTGGTTTTTCGCTTGGTGCTCGGTTCCCGGCTCTACTTTCTCTCTTAGTAGCGTTGAGCTCCCGTGGATACGCTCGCCTGAGTGGCGAAATCGCGCAACTTGAACGTCGCCGGTGTCCTCTTCGGGGCAATTGGGTCCTGATCCCGAGTGTTTCTGGCCTACTTTGCTCCTCACGGGGATAAAAAATAAAGGGAAGCCTCGCACTGTGGGGCGATGTTGCGTTTCGAAATCTGGAATAGCTGTGGAAATGTTGTTATAAAAGTCGGAAAAAAGCGTTCCCGGCGCTACTTTGTCGCTTAGTAGAGCCGGGAAAATGTTTCCCAGGCCTACTTTGCCTCTCAGTAGCCCCGGGAACAAGTGTCCCAGGCCTACTTTTCTACTCAGTAGTCCCAGGAACAAGTGTCCCAGGCCTACTTTGTCTCTCAGTAGTCCCGGGAACAATTGTCCCAGGCCCACTTTGCCTCTCAGTAGCCCTGGGAACAAGTGTCCCAGGCCCACTTTGTCCCTCAGTGCCGCCAGTGCTGATCAGGCAATCAGCGAAAAGCCAGAGCGAGGGCGCGCCGCTCTCCATGAAGGACGCCGCGCCCCGCAGGCGGGTTTCGGGAGCTCGGTCCGCTTAGTTGCAGCCGCTCGTGGCCCAGATCATTTTGACGTATTCGGGATGGTCGATAAAGGGATTGCGGTTGCCTTGGAGTTCGAAGATTGTTTGGTTGCGTTTCTGCTCGGCTGCGTCGGGCGGGTCATCGCGGTGCCATTTTAGCAGCGCGCAGAGGTTGCCGAACGTGCTGGCATTGTCGGGGCTGTTGCCCTTGATCAACGTCAGGTCAGGCATGCCTGGGTCAGTGCCGTCGTAGCGGGTGTCCATGTAGAACATCATGCGCGCCACATCGCCTTTGACCTCGTCCGGCGGTTCCCAGGAGTCGCCGTCCTTGCGACAGCCGGAACATTCACCCTCGGCCTGACCGCCGTCGTCAAAGTCGAGGCTGCCCCGTGAGCTGTTGACGGTGACGTCCGAAGCGCGCAGATGGTGAACGTCGGTGTAGCCCAGTTGACCGGAATTGGGAAAACCGTGTGATTTGGCCCAAACATGTTCGCGGTTCCAACAGTCGCCGCAGTCGCCACCGCTGGCCTTTTTTGCCTTTTTGATCGGCACGCGTTTATAGAAAGCCATCACACTGTCCGGCTCGCTTGGATGCTCATCCGCGACCATCAGAACGTCCCAGACCTGTGAATAGGTGAAGTGCCGATGGTTGCGGATCAGGTCGTGCAAGGCTTTCTTTAAGACATCGCCCGTTTGATTCGTGATCGCGGCGTAGTAGGTATCTGGGCTTGGGTCGGTTCCGTGGGATGAGGTGTCATCGCCGTCCTCGCCAAAGTTAATGCGCGCACCGGGCGCGGCCTGGTTGCGGGTATAGGAAACTTGGTCGATTTGCGTTTGCTCGGGGTTGAAAAGCGTGACCGTGTCGCCGCTATTGGTCAATGCCAAACCTTGCGCCGGCAAGGTGAAGCCGAGGCTGTTGCCGCGGGCGAGCGAACCTTCAAAGTTATAGATTTGGCCGGATCGGTCCTTGATGAACCAGCCTTCCAAGTCCACCGCGACAGGGCTGTCATTCAAAAGCAAGACCTCTTCATGGCCGGGGTCATTGCCATCGGGGTTGGGGAGCAACTGCGCGATCCGCACCCTCGCATTGATTGTGTTGCCGGGAGTGTCCGGGCGTTTTTCAAACTCGAAAACGGCGCTCACCGGTAGGTGATCGGATGCGCCCAGCGCCTCTTTGCCGGTATAGATTTTGGTGCTGCCGGGCACGTAATAGGTGTTCATGAGGGTGTTGACCAGGATGTTGTCGATGAGACCGGGGAAATTACTGCGGGAACCATTGTTCGTATTGCGGTCGGCAAAATGACGGGCACGGATGCCAGGCAAATGGTTGTCGGCTGCATCCTGCGCGACTTTGAAGCCCCAACTGACCAGATCCTCGGCCCAGAGTGGTTCGGTCAAATTGATCAGGTAACTCTGTTGGTGATCCTCCATTTCCGCCTCGGCCTGAGCGTCACCGCTCTCGAGGATATTGAGGGATGCGTCATCTGGCGTGTCGTTCATATCGCCCATCAGGATGATCGGGATTTCTTCGACGCGATCGTCGATCGCGGCAATGATCCGCTGGGCGGCGCCATTCCGGCGCGGGGCGGTGGTGACCCTGCCCTCCGTGCGCGATTTGGCATGGTCGACCAGGACCATGACCTCGCGCCCGCTGATTGGCAAGGTGAGCTTGACCTGCAAGATATCGCGGCGATCGGGGAAATAGGTGTTCAGGTTGGCTTCTGGATAGATAAAATCGCTGTCGGTCGCATTGAGACTTGTCATGTTGACCGTGATTCCCTTGCGAACGGCGAGGGCCAGGTCCCGAGGATCGCCGCTTTCGTCGTCGATGATCAGCTGCCACACCGTCGTGTCGAAGATCGTCTCGAGCGCAGCGCGATCTGCGATCTCGACCAGCGCAATGACATCCGCATCGAGTTCTGAGATGAGCTTGACGAGCTTGTTCTTGCGCTCCCCACTGATGTTGACCCTGAGATTTTCGATGTTATAGGTGGCGAAACGCACTGTTTCCTGGGCCTGGATGATGAGGCATCCGCCAAGCAGGAAACATGAAAGCAAGGTTCTGAGCAACATACGCACCTCGATCAAAAGTGAATTTAAAACGGGTATACCCATTTTAACCTTCATAGTGGGTTTCTCAGCGCGTTTGATTTCATCGCTGACGCAATTCTCAATATTAAGGTGAACGCAGGTGTCTCTGCGAATGGCCGCTTATTGAGGCGCCGCGCCCAGGGTCTGGAGGTTTTCCGGGCCGTAGGTGGCGCGGATGAAGCGCAGGACGGCGCCAATTTCCTTGTCCTCGAGAATCGGCGCGAAGGCGGGCATGCGGCCATAGCGGCCCTCAATGCCATTCTTGACGGTCAGTGCCAGCAGTTCGTCGGGTCGGTTCAGCGGACCTTTGGGGTCGGTGAAGTCGGCCGCGTAGCGCGTGTTGCGCATGGTGCCCTTGCCGTCGCTCTGATGGCATGTGCGGCAGCGCATGTTGTAGATGGCCGCGCCCTCGGCCAGCTCCGGCGGATAGCTGGGCAACCCAAGACCGGGTGGCGTGCAGGTGATCAGTGAGAGTGCCAGGGCGGCGAGAACCAGCCATTTCATCGTCGTCATCTCCTCGTCGGTTGCGCTTATTTGCGGCGGTCGAGCAGCATCACCGGCAGGGCGCGCAGGACCTGGCTGAATTCGTTGTCGGGGAAGGCGCTCAGGTGCGCCACCGCTTGCTCGGAGGCCGCCCGGGCGCGATCGAAGGTGTAGGCAATACCGTCGCTTTCGCGCAGCATGCGCACCAGCTCCTCGGGAACCTGATGGTCCCGCCAGGCGCGCTCGACCAGGGGGCGGACCAGGTCAGGGTCCCTGGCCAGCAAGCGAATCAGGGGCAGGGTCACTTTGCCCTCCCTGAGATCGGAAAGCACGGGTTTGCCCAGCAGGGCCGCGTCGCCGATATAGTCCAGCAAGTCGTCCATGATCTGGAAGGCGACGCCTAGCTGGAAGCCGTAGTGGTAGAGCGCGTCGATTTCCTCGCCGCCACGCTCTGCAAGCATGCCGGCGGTCTTGGTCGTGCCGGCAAACAGGTAAGCGGTCTTGCGCTCGAGAATATTGAAGTAGGTGGCTTCGCTGATGTTCAGGTCGAAATTGTGGCTGTGCTGCAGCAGCTCGCCCTCGATCATGCGCTCGGACACCCAGTCGACGGTGTGCAGCACGTCGAGGCGGCCGGCTTCGATGGCGCGGGTATGGGACTTGGTGTAGAGCAGGTCGCCGTACAACACGGTCAGAGTGTTGTCGTATTCGGCATTCATGGTTGCCTGGCCGCGGCGGGTCTTGGCGTCGTCAATGATGTCGTCGTGCAGCAGGGTCGCGGTATGAATCAGCTCGAAGACGGCGGCATAGACGATGGCGTCCTGGCCTTCATAGCCCAGCATGCGCGCGCACAGGACGAGCAGTTTGGGCCGCAAGCGCTTGCCTGGTGCAGCGAGAATGCGCCGCGCCATCTTTTCCAAGAGGGGGTGATCGGTCCCCAAGATCCGGCTAAGTTCTTCGTCCAAACCGGCGAGTTCGGGCTCGATCAGTTGTTCATAACGCTCGAATTGCAAGAGTAAATGCCCCTTGGCCGCGATCGGAGGAAGCGCTCCGGGAAACAGGATCTTAGCATAGTGCCCGCGCGATCCAAAGCCAAACTCGGCGAGCGCCCGTCGATGCGCTCGAGTTCAAGGCTTGGCGGGCGGTACGACGAAGTCCTTGGCGCCAAAGTTGGGGTTGGTTTTCCAGTCACTAAATTGGAAGCGCGTGCCGTCGCCGTCCTTGCCGAAGACTTCGAGATGGCTGGGGTGACCCTGAGTGTCGAGGTTGAGCTCCAAATAGTAGCTGTTGTCCTCGAGCGGCCGCAGGCGCCAGGCATTGCCGCGGGCATTGCGGAAGTGCTCCAGTTTAAAATGGGCCTCGAGGTTGTCGCCAAAGAGCAGCAGGCGCACCAGTGGCTCGCTTTCGAGATCCTTCAAGGGCACCCTGCTCTCGCTGTCGGCCAAGCGGTCGTATTCCCAGTAAATCAGGCCGTCGCAGACGAATTCCTTCTGTTCGCCCTTGGTGTAGGTCATGCGCAGTTTGCCAGGCCTGGCGATCTTGAGCACGCCCTCGGCGACGGTCTCATCCAGGAAGTCGCTGTAGGTCTCCTGGCGAAAATGGACCTCAATGCGGGTCAGTGCCTTCAAGGCCTCGACGACTTGCGCCCGGTTGGGTGCGGCCACCTGTTGTGCGAACAGCCAGAGTACCAACAGATTCATGGAAACTCCTGTCATTCATCCAGTTCAGCGTCGATGACGACACGCACCTGGTATTTGCCGTCCTCCAATTTACGGGCGTTGACCTCGAAAAGTTCGGTGTGGACGACGTTGCCGTCCTCATCGACGAAGACACAGTTGATTTGGGCCTTCTCGAAGCTGGTCGGCAATTTGACGGTGAATTTGTCGGGCTTGGCCTTTTTGTCCTTGTCGCCCAAGGCATCGCCGAGCAGGTCGCCAAGGTCGGCCTCCTTGAGGCGCGGGATCTTGGAGGTCTGAATGCGCGTGGTCAGGCGCTTGAGCTCGTCGAGGCCACTGGAGACTTTGGGCTTCTTGCGGATGTCGCCGAGATCCAGCTCGTGCGCGGGCTTGGAGTGAAGCGCGGGCGCTTTGGCGGCGACGGGCGTGGGCGGTGCGGGCGCTTTGGCGGCGACGGGCATGGGCGGAGCGGGCGCAGGCGCGGGCGCTTTGGCGGCGACGGGCATGGGCGGAGCGGGCGCAGGCGCGGGGGAGGGGGCGACGGGGGCCGCCACTGGAGGCTCGGGCAGTTCTTCGGCGACCGCCGGTTCGGGGTCCTCCAAATCGGCCGAGTCAAAGGAGGCTTCGACATCGAAATCCAAGCCCAGCTCGCCCTCGAGATCGGCGGAGGTGAGGACATCTTCGTCGTCCAGGTCGCCGGAGGCCAGGTAAGCGTCAACTTCCATGTCGTCGTCGAAGGCGCTCAGGCCGAGGTCCGGCTCTGGCGCTTCCGGCTCGGCGTCCGCGCTGGGCGGCTCCGCTGCGCTTCGGGTAATAGCGGCGAGCGGTAGATCCAGGCTCTCCTCGTCGCCATAGGCGGCGAAGTCGTATGCCTGGTGAGGCTCATCCTCCTCGGGCAGGTCATCCTCGTCGAACGGGTCGCCAATCAGGGCAAAGCCGGTGGCAGGGGCCTCGGCGGGTTCCGCTTGACCCAAGGGTTCGAGGTCGGAGATGCTCTCCTCCAGCGCGCCCAGGCTGTCCTCCAGGCCGTCGAGGTGGGCGTCGAGTTCGTCGAGATTTGGCTCCAACTCAAGACTGGGGCCGGCCAGGTTGAAAGGATCGTCCACGCCCAAGTCAACGGAGAACGAGGGGTCCTCAGCGGTCAGGGCCGGGTCCAGCTCCAGCGGGGCGGACGCTTCGAGCACTTCGGCGGGTCCGCTGGCGGGTTCGAGATCGAGCTCGATGCTATCGGAAAGGCTGTAGTCGGTGTCGCCGTCGAGGCTGAGGCCGGCGGCCTCGCCGTAGTCGGTGTCGCCATCGAGTTCGAGGCCATCAGGGAATTCGAGGTCGTCGCCCAGCTCGATTTCGTCGGGTGTTTCCCAGGGCGTGTCGGTGCTGAAATCTAGCTCGTGGCTGGGGCCGCTTCTGAGCGCCGCGTCGACTTGGCGTTCGAGCGAGGCGTCCTCGTCGGCCACGGCGAGGACGGTGTCGTCGTCCATTTCCAAGATATCGTCGAGGTCGCCTCCCCCAGGGTTGTGAAGAGCATCGAAATCGAGGGTGGGCATGACGTCGGAGTCGTCGACCGCGGGCGCTTGTTCGTCGTCGCCCGGCGAGGTATCTTCGCCAATCGCCTCCTGGGAATTGTCCAGACTGTCCTCTTCGTCCCAGGCGTCGAAGTCTTCCATGTCGAGCGAGTCCTCTTCGAGAAAGGCATCGTCGTCATCGGAGAGGTCCAGGTCCAGGTTGTCGAGGGTGCGCTCGAAACTGTCGCGGGCGGTGCTGGGCGTGCGCAACTTGCGCGGCGGCACGGCCTCGTCGAAGTTCGCCTCCGGCATGGGTTCTGGCTCCGGCTGCGGCGGCCGCTTGGGCGCGATCGGCCTGGCCGGCTTGGAACCTTCCTTGCCGAGGTTTTTACTGAGGATCTGGGTCAGGGTCAGCTTGGAGATCTCGCGCAGGGTCTCAAACACGCCGATGCCGTTGATGGCGGAGGCTTCTACGTAGGGAAAACCCTCGGGATTGAGGGTGCGCTCTAGCTGCTCGATGGTCAGGACTTTGGGAATGTCGCGCTTGTTGTACTGGAGCACGATCGGCCGGTCGTGGACGGTCAAGTTGAGTTCGGCCAAGTTATCGCGCAGGTTCTGAAAGCTCTCGCGATTGGCGTCCATCATCGGCACCTGGCTATCGGCCACGAAGACGAGGCCGTCGACGCCCTTGAGCACGAGCTTGCGGGTGGTGTTGTAGAAGACCTGACCGGGAACGGTGTAGAGCTGGAACTTGGCCTTGAAGCCGCCGATGATGCCGACATCCATGGGCAACAAGTCAAAGAACAGGGTGCGGTCCGTTTCGGTCGCCAGGCTGACCAGCTCGCCGCGGGAGTCGTTTGACGTTCGAGCGTGAATGGTCTGAAGGTTGGTGGTCTTGCCACCGAGACCTGGCCCGTAATACACGATCTTGGCCACCATTTCCATCGTCGAATAATTGAGGATAACCATTCAGCGCTCCCGTCTGGTTTTAAATGAACATCCGACCCAGCATACCATAAGGACCCCTAAAGAACCATAGCCCAAAGCTGTGGCCAGCCGCCCGGAATCGGCGTCGCCGGGCGACTGGCGCGGGCCTCAGGGCTGGCCGTGGAGCTTCTTCCAGGCGTTCTCGAACTCGTTGCCGGGCCGCCAACGGGGCGCGTCGGCGGCGTCGGCAATGCGGCTCGCGAGCTGGAAGAGGAGGCGCATGTCGCGCTCGCAGCCGACCAGGTTCCAGTGCTCGTTGATCTCGTCGGCGAGCTGGTGGTAGTGGCGCTCGTGATAAGCGCCTGGATCGGTGGTCGGTCCGACGGTGTATTGCTTGCCGGGCAACAGGTAGAGTGCCGGAATGCCGGCCTTGGCGAAGCTGACCTGGTCGGAGCGGTAGAAGCTGCCGGCGTTGGGGTTCTGGTCGCCGACCAGGGTGATGCCGGCATCGCTCGCCAACTGGGACAGGGCGGCGCCCATGCTGTTGCTGTCGTGGCCGATGGCGACGATATCGCTGGTCAGGCCGAAGATCTGGGGCATGTCGATGTTGAAGTTGCCGACGATCTGAGACAGGGGCACGGGCGGTTTGGCGACGAAGTACTGGCTGCCGAGCAGGCCCTTCTCTTCGCCGGTGCAGGCCAGAAAGACGAGCGAGCGCTTGGGGCGCAGGCCGGAACGGGAGAAGGCGGCGGCCATCTCGACGATGCAGGAGGTGCCCAGGCCGTTGTCCCAGGCGCCGTTGAAGACGCGGTCGCCCTCGCCGTGTTCGGCCAGACCCAGGTGATCGTAATGGGCCGTGAAGACCAGGTATTCGTCGCGCAATTGGGGGTCAGCACCGCGCCAGATACCGGCGACGTTTTGGCTGTGCACCTCGCGGATCTCGGTTTTGAGGCTGCAGTCGAGGGCGATCGGCAGGGACACGGGCTTGAAGGCGCGGTCGGTGGCCTGCTTCTCCCAGGCGGCGAGCGTCGTGCCGACCGAGGCGGCCAGGCGCTCGGCCAGGTCCTGGTGCATCCAGGCCAGGAAATCGAGCTGGTAACCGGTTCCTGGGATTTTCAGGGCGAAGGATTCGTGCTCGCCGTTGTCGCCGACGACCGACCAGCCGTAACCGGCCGAGGGCGTGGTGTGGATCATGATCGCCCCGGCGGCGCCGTGGCGCACGGCCTGCTCGAATTTGTAGGTGTAGCGGCCGTAATAGGTGCGGAACGCACCGCCGAACTCGGAGGCCACGCCGGTCTGGGGATCGTTGTTGAGGAAGACGAGAATCTTGCCCTTGCAGTCGACGCCCTTGAAGTCGTCCCACTGGTGCTCGGGCGCCTCGACGCCGTAGCCGACGAACAGCAGCGGCGCGTCCTTCAGGGTCAGCATGGCCTTCTGCGCGGTGGACCAGTAGGTGATCATGCCCTCGCCGAGCGTCAACGGACCCTCGGCAGTGTGCAAGTTCAGGCTGGAAGCGGCGGCGTCCTTTTTGTAACCGACCAGCTCGACCGGCAGGGCGTAATCGCCGCCGAAGGACTCGAGCCCGTATTCCTTGTAGCGAGCCGCGATCCAGGCGGCGGCCTTCTTCTCACCGGCGGTACCGGTCGCGCGGCCCTCCATGTCGTCGGCCGAGAGCGTTTTGACCGACTGGAGGATATGCTCGGCCTTGATCTGTTTTGCTGCCTCCGCGGCATCAGGCGTGCCGGCCTGAGCCTGGCAGAAAAGCGAAACTGTTACCAATAGTAAAAATGTATGTCGCAAGCGCGCCTCCTGTATGGGTTGTGACGATCCACCCGTTCGAGCGGTCCATTATACCTAGCCAGGGCCTAGCCGAAAAGGTCCCGCAGGCGCTGTAGCTGCTGTAGCGCAAGGTGCAATTTTGCGCCGGGCGGTCGATGAAAGTTCAAGAGGTACTATAAATAGGGCGAAATCTAGTGAGCGTCCCGGTGGGCTGGCTCAACTTTCTGCCTATCGCCGGTTCGGGGCGAGTTTTCGGCTAAGCTCTAGCCAGCGTCGGATTCGGGCCAATTTCTGTGAGAACCCTGATGACGCTCGCATGCTAACGTCTCAGTGATCCAGCTCACGCAGCAGCGCGCGAGGCCGCACCGATGCCCACCCGCACTATCGCTGGCCCAGGGCTGCTGCTATAATGGCAACCCTTGCAAGGATGGCAAGTGTGGAATACAGGAGATTCAAATGTTCAAAGTTTTGCTCGCATTGCTCGCGTTGAGCCTTTCGCCCGCGTTCGCGGCGGAACGGGTCATCATGCACACCGATCGACCCACGCCCAAACTCATTTTTCAACCCAATGGCGGCACCGAAAAGAGTGGGGATGCAGCCAAAACCGCCGCGGCCTATGTCGAGACGGCTTGGGAGCGATTGGGGTTACAGCCCCACGCCACCAATCTCGTCGAAGGTCGCACGCAGCACTCGCTCCTGGGCTCTCACTTTCATTTTGAACAGCGCTATCAGGGCCTGCCCGTCGAGGGTGGGGAGGTCATTGTCTCGGTCAGTTACGACACTGGTCAGATCGTCCGCGTCTTTAACAACACCTTCCCCGAGCCGACGACCAAGCGCGCCCGTCAAGCCGAGTTCGAGCTCGATGCCGACGAAGCGCTGGACCTGGCATGGGAACATCTCAAAGTCCACGGCCCCCTGACTGCGCCGTTAGCAGCCGAGGAAGCCTGGGCCGTTGTCGACGGCCAGTTCCACTTGATCTGGCGCACGCATCTGGTGCTCGAGGCACCGTTTGGCAACTGGACGGTCGCCGTCGATGCGGTGAACGGCGCCATCGTCGAAGCCAAAGATATGTCGATCGACCGTCGCGAGCGCGACCAAGTCGACTTTGCCGCCTATACCGGCGAACTGGCTGACCGCCGCGAGGAAATGGACCGCCTCGCACGCTCGGAAAAGGCCGCCGTCGCTGGCAAGCGCGCGACCGGTTCCGGCACCGTCTTCGACCCCGACCCCCGCACCACGCTGCTCAACGAAGACCTGGCCGACAATAGCCCCGCCAGCGCCTTCGCCGGTTCTTACCTGACCCGCACGCTCGAGGACATCACCAATACCAATGGCACCTTCACCCTGGAGGGTCCTTGGTGTCGCATCAGCAACTTCGAAACGCCCAACACCGCGCCCTCTACCAGTGCCGATGGCACTTGGAACCACGAGCGCGGCGTCAATGCCTTCAACGACGCCATGACCTACTTCCAGCTCGACCAGAGCCAGCGCTACATTCAGTCCCTGGGCTTCACCGGTGACAAGGGCATTCAGAACCTCTCGATCGAAACCGATTCCGACGGCTTCCAAGGCCAGGACAATTCGCACTACCTTTCCAGCTTCAACTCGCTGGGGGTCAACCGCTTGGCCTTTGGACACGGCTGCGTCGACGACAACGAGGACGCCGACGTGATTCTCCACGAATACGGCCACGCCCTGCAGAAATTCATCAACCTGAACTGGAACGGTGGCGATACCGGCGCAATGGGCGAGGGCTTCGGCGACTACTGGGGCACTTCCTACAGCTACACCACTGAAAACGGACCTGCCTACCACCCCGAGTGGATTTTCTCCTGGGATGGACACAACGACTGCTGGGGTGGTCGCACCCTCGACGCTACGGAGATTCAGTACAACCCCAACAACACCTACGGAGCGCACCAGAGCGTTGGCGGCGGTCGCCAGTCCGACGAGCTTTGGGGCACGCCGCTGTTGCAGTCCCTGCTGCAGCTGGACGGCATGGGCTACCCTACTTCCGATGCCGACCAGATCGTACTCGAGTCTCACTTCGGTCTAGGCAGCGGCCTGCGCATGCCCGAACTGGCGCAGGCGACCGTCGACGCGGCCGCCGCGCTGTTCCCCGGTCTGCCCCACGCCCAGATCTTTCACGACAACTTCGCGGTCAACGGCATCGACACCGTCGTGACCGGTGCGCCGGCAAGCTTCACCTACATCTCCGCCCACGTGCCGCCCGACAACGACTGGATCAACACCATCGAAATCGCCAACCCCGGCAACAATTCCGCCAACATCACCGCGACCGTTTACGAGCTGGTCAATGGCAGTTACATCGCCGCTCACACCGAAGAGATCCTGCTCGGCGGCAACGGCAGCACCACCTATTCCCCCGATGGCAGCGCCCAGCGCTGGGTGCGCTTTGTCTCCGACCAGCCCCTGGTCGGCACCAGCTTCTTCGCTCGCACCGTGACGGGCCGCGGTGAGGAGAAAGCCGGCATCCCGCTGTTCCGCGAGGATGAGGTGGGCACCTCCGTGATTCTGCCCCACATTCCCGGCGACCGCTCCTTCTTTTCCGGGGCCGTCATCCTCAACCCCAACGACGAGGCGATCACGCTTACCTACCAGCTCTACGACGCCAATGGCGTGGCCGAGAACGGCCTGCTGACCTCGGCCGCGCGCCAGTCCTTGGCGGCCTACGAGAAATGGGTTGGCTTCCTGGCCCCATTCCCCGGCGCCACCAGCCTGTTCGACGACGAGACCGGCTCCGTTAACAAAGTCAGCTACGTCAAGATCACCAGCAACCACCCGATCGCCGCATTCGAGTTGTTCGGCTATAAAGCCACCGCCGACTCGCCCCTGGCGACCTCGGGCATCAAGGCCCTGCCGGACAGTACCACCACGGTCTACCCGATCCGCGCGACCCTGACCGATGCCTATTTCACCAGCTTCTCGGTGCTTAACCCCAACACCTCCATCGCCAACCTCAGCGTCGAGGTTGTCAACCGCGTGGGTGTGACGGTCGGCACGACCTCGGTGTCGATCCCTGGCCGCACCAAGGTGTTGGGCCTCAACATCAACGACCCCGCCGACCCGAACCTGCAGTTCTTCCGCGTGCCCTACCCGTTGGCCAACATCGATCTGAGCACGCCCAACGACATCGCCGCCGTGATCCTCAAGGGCGCTCAGAACCTGCGCGTCTTTGAACTGACCGGCCGCGGCACCAGTGAGCTAGACGGCTGCGCGGTCATGCCGCTGGCCACTAAAACGGCCTTCGCCAATCCCCGTGGCGTCCTGGAAATCTTCAAGACGGGCGCGGCCGGCAACGTCATTGTTCGCACCGTCACCAACGGCACGCCCGAATTTCAGACGATCTCGATGGACACCTATGACTTCCGCCAGATCACTTTGGGCACGCCCGATCTGGTCGTGGTCGAGGGTTCGGACATTGCCGCGACGGTGATCACCCGCGACGCAGCCAACGGTTCGCTCACGGTCGTCAAAGGGACTCAGGTAGAAGCCGAAAGTGAGTAAGAATCGAATCTATCTGGTCGAGGTAGGCCCCGGTCAGTTGCAGAGTTTCGACAACTGGCCGGCCTGCCAAGCCTTCGTAAGCGGTAAACCCTATGCCTTCGCGGGCGGCCCGGATCGGGCTACCGCGGAGGCCAAACTGATGCGGCGCTGGCCCGATGCGCCACGCGCCGCCCAACCACCCGTCGCCTTGCCGCCCAAGGCCAAGCCGGAATCCCAGGTCGCCATAAGTCAGCGACCTGCACCCGCGCGGCCGACCGGGCCGGCGGAGGCAGACGCCAAGCCCAAGAACAACATCTACGTCGTCGAGCTGGAAGCCGGCCAGTACCGCAAGTTCACGCGCTGGAGTGAGTGCAAGTCCTTTGTCGACGGCAAAAAACTCGCCTTTGCGGGTGGTGTCGACGAGGCGGCCGCCATGGAGAAACTGCTGGCCACGCGCGACTGGCAGCTGGCGAAGCACGGCGTCAAGAAAAAGGTCACCGACAAGCGACCGAGCGAAGGGATCTGCTCCGACGCCGGCACCCACGGCAATCCAGGGCCCTGCGAATTCCAGGTCACTGATTTGCGCGGCAAACTCCTGCTCCACCGTCACCTTGGCGTGCACTCCAACAACTATGCGGAGTTAGCCGGGATCGAGGGCATGATCCAGGTCGCCATCGAGCGCGGCGAAACCCTGCTTTGGACGGACTCCAAGATCGCCATGATCTGGATCCGCTCCCAGCGCCTGGGCGAGTCCGTCCACGAGCCCGAGCAGATCATGGCGCTGATTCGGCGCATCAACGAGCTCTTGCGCGCCCATCCGCAAATCAAGTTGCACAAGTGGGAGACCCGCGCCTGGGGCCAGATCCCCGCGGACTTCGGCCGCAAGTAGATATTGAGCATCGGTCAGTTCAAACTATCGCAGAAGGCGACGAACTGACCGAAGCTTTCCATTTGGCCTGTCTCGCGGTGACGCGCCAGCAAGGCCCGGATGAAATCACCCTGTTCGACCAAGCTGGGATTGCCCTTGCGATAGTGGAAGCCCTGTTCGCGGGCGAGCAGCTTGAAGTAGTCCTGGTGGAAATACTGGCGGGTCGAGGCGCCATCAATGCGGCCCATGCGCTCGGGGTCGCGTTCGTGGACGTCGTAATAGGCCAGGTACTGGGCCAGCAGCGGATCGCGCGGGCGAGGGCTGTGCAGTTTGCGGTTGCCGAGGAACCAGGTCTCGATGCAGCAGTTTTGCACCACCGGCACCAAGCGTGCCCGTTCCAGGCGCTTGTTCTCTTGATCCAGGAAATCAAAAAGAAAGTGTTTGCGGCGGGCGATCGACTCCTCATCTGCGTCGAAGCACAGCACCAAGTAATGGTAATTGCCTAGATCGTTGACCTCGTCGATGGCCAGGGGCAAGTGCTTCTTGATGATGCTGGGATAGCCTCGGGCATTGAAGACAAAGAAATTGTTGCGCCGTGCCATACGCGCGTGGCGGACCTGGGTGTAGTAGGGGGCCAGGCGCTGCAGCCAATGCGGGTAGACGCGCGCTTCAGTCTGACCTTCGACCAGGAAGTAGAGGTTCATGAGGCGCACGTTCCCTTGTTGAACTCGTCCAACTGCAACAGCTGCATGAAGGCCTCGTGCTTGGACTCGCCCAGATGGAACGTCTTGGGGTCGAGGGCGCTGACTTTGCCTTTGTCCCAGACCACGATTTTCCAGGAGGCGATCGGTACATTGTTGATAATGTAGGGATGGTGACTGGTAATGATGTACTGGACACCGCGTCTAGACGGGCGCAAGTCGTCGAGAATTTCGATGCAGTTGACACCGAGGCTGTTCTCGAACTCGTCGATCAGCACTACCGACTGGTCCGGGCAGAGGTGGAAATTGGCGATGATACTGAGCGTCTTCAGCATGCCGGAAGACATTTCGGCCTGGGCCAGCCAGCGGTTGACGCCCCTGTGGCGAAAGCGCAGCAGAACCCTTACGGCCGGCTGGGACGAGCCCTGGGGCGCCACGGTGATTTGAGCCTCGACTCGGTGCTTGACCTCGATTTCCTCGATCGAGGGGAACACGGCGATGAAGTCCTCCGCGATTTCGGCGAACAGCTCGGGCGCCTTCTCGTAGGCCAGCGCCAGCTTGGTCAGGGTCCCTACCGCCTGGCCGTTCCAGCTGAGCGCGCGGATATCTGCTGCGCTGTGGCACTGGGTGAGCAGCTGCAGCAAATAGGTCTGGAAGCGGTCGTCGAGGTTGAGACCCGCAGCCGTCAGTTGCAGTTTGAAGGCGCGCGCTAGGCCGTGGAGCGGTTCCGTTTCCAACAGGGCCAGCACGCTTTTGGTCGCCGTCAGCTGTACCGGTAAGACGCTGCCCATGTACTCCAGGCGTCCCGGCTCGCGTTTGACGACCTCCGTGCCACCGTGAACCACGCGTTCCTCGAGCAGGGCTACTTCGTCGTTGGCCTCCGGGTCCTCGCTGACGTAGGTGCTGCCCGAATAGGCGAAGCGCCCGCTCCAGAGCACCTCGATGCCGTCCAGGTAGAAAGCGACCGACCAGGAGACGCCGTCCAGTGATTCGCCCATGGCGATGCGCTTGAGGTCCAGCAGCGCGCGCAGGATTCGCGTCTTGCCGGCACCGGATGCGCCCACCAGCAGCGTGAAGTCGCCGACGAGTTCCAGTGGCGCGAGGCACCATTCCGAGCGTTTATTTTCGTAACTGAAGCGGGTCAATCTCAAGGCAGCCTCCGCGGTGCGATCGTCTGCGCTGAAGCGCTGTCGTTAGAGCTGTAGCCAATGTACGGTGAGAAAGGCGGGCTGTCAACCGCCAAGCACCTTGACAGCGGCGTCGAAGCATGGCTCAATGACGGGATTCTGCAAAGAGGTGAGCCATGAACCTGAGACCTTATCGAGCCGAAGACCAGTCGGACTGTCTAGCGATTTTCGACAGCAATGTGCCTAAATATTTTTCGCCACAGGAACGACCGCTGTTTGAAGCCTTTCTGGCCGCCCTGCCAGGTCCCTACCTGGTGATCGCGGACGATGAGGGGCTGATCCAGGGCTGTGGCGGTTTCGCGGTCACAGCGGGGGAAGGTTCGATGTGCTGGGGCATGATCGGCAAACCCTGGCATGGCCGCGGCCTGGGCACGCGCCTGTTGCAGGCCCGTATCGAGCAATTGCAGGCCGATCCCGCCGTGCATTCGATTCGCCTCGACACTAGTCAGCACACGCGCGCTTTCTACGAGCGCCTGGGCTTCCAGCAGACCGGGTTTAAGGAGCACGGCTACGCCCCCGACCTGCACCGCATCGACATGACCTTGCGCTGGCGCCGCGACTGAATGGCGCGGCTGCTCGAGCCCAGCCCGTAAGTTTTGGTAAACCTCTCCCGCTAACTTGCTTATAATGGGGGCAGTCCATTTCGCTGGGAGCGTCAACCATGTCCGTCGGTTGGTTTCTCGAGAAAAACGCCAAATTCTACGGCCCTTTCCTTGCCGAAAAGGTCCTGAGCTATGCGGCCGCCGGCAAAATCGGCAAGAACACCTTGGTCGCTCGCGACGTCTCCGGCAAAGACGCCAAGCCCTATTACCAGATCGAAGCCTTGCTGCGTCAGGGCGAGAATCCGGTCGAGGGCGAGGTTGCCCAGGTCGCCAGCGTGGCGCCGCAACCCTTCGAGGGCATGGTCGCCTCGCCGATGGCACCGACCACCGACGCCAGTCTCGGGCCACAGGGCATTGCCAAGGAATGGTACGTCGTCACCGAGGAGCGCCGCTTCGGCCCCTTCAGCCTGGGCCACCTTGAATCGCTCGTCTCCCAGGGGAAACTCAAGCCCAAGGACCGGCTACAGCGCGAAGGCCAGTCGCATCTGGTCGACGTCATCGAGCTGTTCCCCGACGGCCCGGCCAACAAGCCCGCCAAGCCGGTCGCGACCAAGACGCCACCAAAGGCGGCGGCCAAACCGCCGCCAGCACCCGTCGTGGCAGCCAAGGGCTTTCGCCCCGGCAGGGTCAACGTCTTCATGGCGCTGGTCCTGGCCGTGATCCTGGCGGTCGCACTCGCCGTGCTCTGGCCCAGTGCAGACAAGGACAAGGGACAGTTGCCAGGTAGTCAGGCTCTGCGCCAGCTTCAGACGGGCATCGAGAAGTCATCCTCGCTGCGACGCCTGGCCACCGAGGCCGAGTCACCACCTCCCAACTACGGAGCGCTTGTTGAAGATGCTCTGCGTGACGGCCTTAACTTCGACTATCAGAGCCTGGCCGTATCACGCGCCAGCGACTTGAAAATTTACAGCCAGGACGGGCCTAAGGAATTCGGCTTCCTGTTTGGCGATCAGATCCGTCGGGAAGTGCGCTATGCCAAGAACGGTGGCTACTACTACACCTACCTGTCCGCGGCTGACGGCAACATTTTCGCGGTGGTGATCACCAGCGATGGCTTCAAGCGGGTCTTGCGCAAGAGCAGCAAACTCGGCGACTTCGCCGCCGAAGCACGCGAGGCTTCCGAATATCGCGGCACCACCTGGACGACCTCGCCGACGCTTGGCGTCCTGGCAAAGGCTTATTGGGAGCAGGACGAGCAGGGCCGCGAATGCCTGCGCTGTGTGTTGGTCATGAACGACCCCAAGGTAGGCTGAGGAGCATCGATGAAGATCAGATCATGCGCATATATCGAGGAGCAGGGTCGGATCTTGACGCTCGTTTACGACTACCCCAATGGGCGCGTCTTCGGTCTGCCGGGTGGTGGCGTCGACGAGGGCGAGACGGTAGGCGCCGCGGTGGTTCGCGAGTGTCGCGAGGAACTTGGTATCGAGATCGAGCTGGGCGAGCTGCGCTTCGTCGGCGATATGCTGGCCCGTGAGGGCTGCTGTAAACAGACGTTGCACCTGGTCTTCGATGCTCGCCGCATCGGTGGCGAGCCCCAGCTGAACCCGGCAGAGACGACCGCAGCCGGCGTGACCTGGCTGCCACTCGAGGCGCTCGCTCAAGCAAACCTGTACCCGGCGGTCTCCCAGGCGTTACGGCAAGATCTGGCCGAAGGGGCTCGAGCGCGCTATCTGGGCGCCAGTGTGAGCCGTGAGTGGCTCTGAGCGTCACCGCCTATATATGGTGTTTAGCGAATCTTTATACACCATATATGGATTTGTCGTTCAGCCGTTACTATGTATAGTGAAAGTATGGTGCAAACCATGGCCAAGCTGCGGGACACGGGGAAGCGTGAGCAGTGATAATTTAATTATTGATGTGCGGCCAAATACACGTCAAAGGGCTGAATCGGCCTCTGCTTCAACTGAGGATGTAGACACTGTCGCGACGCTCGCCGCTGCGCACCACCTTGCCTTGACGCAACAGTTCCTTGATGCGCACGTTCCATGTGCTGGTGCTGATGCCGGTAGCGCGCAAGATCTCGGCCTTCTTGAGAGGCATCTCGGCCTCCGCTAGAGCGCTGAGGATGCGCCTGCGGCTCTCGCCCGCCGAGATGCGGCGCGGCACGATGCGCAGCTTCTTCCGGAACGAAAAGGCCAGGCCATGGCTGCCCCGCGCCTTGCGAATGGCAACGTTGATACCCTCCGCCTCGGCGACCTGCAGCAGGCTGTCCCTCACTTCAGTGAGATTCTTGCCCGTCTCGACGTCCCAGACGACGGAATTGCCCATGGCGGCGCCGCGCGCTTCCTTGAGTGCCGAGCGATACTGCTGAAAGTCCTCGGTCGAAATAGTGTTTTGATGCTTGGGGACGATACGCAAATTTCCCATATGTACCACCTGAATTGTGAATACCAAATGCCAGATGCATCAATGCATGTACGCGATTATACATTTCTTTTCTCGATACAATAGTATATTTTTCAAGTTTTTTACTTGGTCCGTCACAGCAGTGCGACCAAATGCGCCTAATCGCTGTCTGAACGGGTTACCAACCAGCTCGGATCAAAGACGGCACCGTGTCGTTTGGCCCAGTGATTGCGCAGGATCTGACCCAGTCCCGGCCAGCCATAAAGGCCGCGGATCGGCAGGATTGCAGTCACTGCCTGCAACTCGTGCTGGCTGGGCGGGCCGTCGGCCAGGAGGCCGGCGATCAGTTTGCCGTCCTTGCGGACCAGATCGTAGCGCGGCATGCTCAGAGTTTGCCCTTGCTTTGCAGGCTGGCCCATTCGCGGCGCAGTTCTTCTTCGGTGATCAGTCCTTTTTTGATCAGCAAGCGCAGCAGCACCTTCAGCTTCTGGTCCGCCAGATTGCTGGGCGGGCTGGCAAGGGGTGCGGCGGGCGCCGGGAAACTGGAGGGCAGCGCTTGGAACGGTGTGGGGCCCGGGGTCGGCGACTGGACTTTGAAGGTGGGGTTCTGCGCCGCCGGCTTAGGTGCGCGCGCCCAGTCGGGATTGAAGTCCAGTGTGAATTCTGCCGAGCTGGTGGTGGCGTCGCTGGCACGGACCTGTGGCGGCATTGCCGCCGCTGGTGCGGGCGGCACCAACCGCTCGGGTACGGGTCGAAACGGAACCGGTCGCCGCAGCGGGGCCTGGTTGTCGGGCGAAAGGGTTTCGGACTGGCTGCCGAAAATAATCAGCTCCGGGTCTCCACTCGCGGATTGGCCGCCATGACCCGTCATGTCGTCCAGCTCCATCAACGTCGGCATCGTGTCGTCTGCCAAGGCGATCGACTCGTTGCCACTCAGCGTCGTTCCCCCTGGATAGTGGCGGGTGATGGCATCCCGAATCGAGGCAAAGGTGGAGATCACCGCTTCGATCTTGTGGCCGGTAATGAAGCTGATGTGGTCGAGCGCGCCCAGGTCGGTGGGGTCGGCGCAGGCGACGATCAGGGTGTTCTTGTCCTTCATGGCGACGGGGATGAGGTGGTACTTCTCGGCAATTTTCTTGGGGACCAGCTTGAGAATATGGGGCAGGACCTTGACCCCGCTGATATTCATTTCCTGGACACCCGTCTGGCGGGCGAGGAAGCGACCCAGTTCCTCTTCCTTGAGATTGCCGAGCTTGACCAAGTTGGTGCCCAAGCGGCCGCCCCACTTTTTCTGACGGCCGAGCGCGCCCTGAAGCTGGGCTTCGGTGATCAGGCCCGCCTCAACCAGCATTTCGCCCAATCGCTTTTGCTTTCTAACCATTGGAGTGTCCTTTTTTTCACGCCACTACATCCCTGCAATCTGTATTACAGAATTGTCGAAAAAAAGTCAACCAAGACCTGGATAAGCCCATGAAAACCATGGAATTGACCGTGTCGCGCGGGTTGCCTTCGAGATGCTTGCGACTCAGGGCGCCGCGGGCGCAGGGGTAGACGCTTCGCCTGGCGTGCCGTTCGTCGGGTTGGGGTTCAGGGGCTGTGGCGCGCCGGCCGCTGGCCCCATCAGCTCGGAGCGAGGCATGGGACAATGGTAGAGGTAGATCCGATCGCCGCCCTCCCATTCGTGCCAGGTCCCTTGGCCCACGCGGGGGTCGATGTGCAGCTCGAGTTTGCGTTCGCCGTCTTGGAAGGTGAAGGCGTAATCGCTGCGGCTACCGGCCAGGCGCATGCTGTAGCCGCGCTCGGAGAATCCTAGCCAGCCGCGTCCCACGCCCAGCAGCACGCTGCCGCTCCAGCTGATCTGACCAGCCTTCCAGTAGGCGACGTGGACCAGTTGCATGGCCACCACGTGTGGGTGTGGTTGGCCCTGAATGAGGCGATCCATGTCCATGAACACGAACTCGGGTTTGATCGGAAAACGCGCGGACGTGAAGAGGATCAGCTTGTAGTAATGGCTCTGCAGCTCCGGCGCATGCTTGGCAATCGCCTCTGGCACCACGAAGTTAGGTGGGCCGATGATGTGGTTGTCTGGGCGGTTGCCACAGGCTAATAGCAGCAGACAGGGCAGCAGGAGAAGGCGCATGAATACCTCGAGCAACGAACAGCGATACCGCGCAAGCATAGCACCGAATGGGGTTGTTGGTGCTTGACCATTTCGGCCATAATGGGCGAGTCTGACGGCAGAAGGGGGAGTGATGCGCCAGGTACAGAGGATTCATCGCGGTCGGCCTGAACGCTTCGACGCGCTGCTCTACCGCCTGACGGGCCTCGAACACGACCAGGTCGCCCTGCTGATCGCCATGGGCGGCGCCTACCTCGATGACCTGCGCCACAAGCGAGCCGACACCCTCGTGAGCGAAGGGCGCCAGCTTTCCGCATACTGGCGCGAGCCGTTGGCGATGTCGCCCATAGCCTTCGACGAGGCCTGGGTGCTGCACGCGGACAAACGCCTGCTGATCGCGGCCAAGCCCGCGGGCCTGCCAACCCAAGGCCGGCGCGATGCCGACTACATGGCTTTCTATGAACTGCTGAAGCACAGGTTTCCCGGGTACCTCGCCCTCCACCATCGCCTCGATCAGGACACTTCCGGCCTGATGGTGTTTGGTCGCGATCGCGCCCTCAACCCCGACCTGGCTCGGCTGTTCAACGAGCATCACCTCCGCAAAACCTACCTGGCGGTAACCCGCGGATCATGGCCCCACGGCGATGCATCGCTGCTCGTCGAGGCCCCGATTCGGGCCAGTCGCGACGAGGAGGGGACCCGCCAGACGATCGACCCACGCGGCAAGCCCGCCCAGACTGAATTCCAGCGCCTGGCCCAGGTCGACGACTTCAACTTGCTGGCCTGCCGTCCTCGCACGGGTCGCACTCATCAGATCCGCGTGCATCTGGCGCACCTGGGCACGCCGCTGTGGGGCGATGCCCTGTATGGCGACCCGGGTCGCGAGGGCTTCCTGCTTCACTGCGCGGGACTTAGTTGGCCCCAGACGGGTAAACTGGCCGCGGCCTGCTGGCGACTCGCCCCGCCCGAACTCTGGCACCAATGCCTGCCCGCCGAGCTGTGGCAGGCTGCCTGCGCTCAAGGAGCTACCCCATGCTGACCCTGGCCGCCACACCGATCGGCAATCTCGACGATTGCTCCGCCCGCCTTGCCCAAGTGCTGCGCGACGCCGACCAGGTCTTTGCCGAGGATACTCGGCAATCACGCAAGCTCCTGAGCCACCTCGGCATCGAGCGCAAGCTCGCCTCCTTTCACGAACACTCCGAGACCGCGACCCTCGACTACATCGGCGCCTTGCTCCAGCGTGGCCAGCATGTCGCCTACATCTCCGATGGCGGCATGCCAGGGATCAGCGATCCGGGTTACGAGCTGGTGCGCCGTGCCCTCGACCTGGACGTCGCCGTCGACGTCATCCCCGGTCCCTGCGCTCTGATCAACGCCCTCGTGCTGTCCGGCTTGCCCAATCACGCCTTCTGCTTTCTGGGCTTCTTTCCCACCCGACCGGAACGGCGCCGCGAACTATTGCAAAAATTGCAACGCATCGAGATGACCGCCATTTTCTACGAAGCGCCCTCCCGCATCGGTTACACGCTCGAATTTCTCGCCGCCGAGCTCGCTGAAACGCCGCTTGCCCTGTGTCGGGAAATGACCAAACTGCATCAACAGGTGCTGCGCGGTCGACCGGCTGAAGTGCTGGCCGCGCTGACTCAGGCGAAGGGTGAAATGGCCTTAGTCCTTGCGCCTGTTGTGGAAATGCGGCCACAGAAGTCGCTCGAGCAGCGCTGCCACGAGCTGCAGGGCGAAGGCTTGGCGCCCTCGCGCATGGCCAAACAGCTCGCCAGCGAGTTTCGCCTCGCCAAGCGCGAGGTCTACCAGCGCATTCAGATAATACTTGCTGGCGAAAACGAAAACTGAGTCCCTGCGAACTTCGCTTGTCAGCAAAAGCATTGTGGGCTGACAATGAAGGAAAATTTGCCGTTTCTGGCAAGCGCTACCGCATTTTGGGGGGACCACATGAAGTACGCACTCTTCGTTGTTTTTGCCATGGCATGGGTTCTCTCTTGCCAACATCGCGAAGCGTCTCTGCAACCAGCTTCGCCTGCAGCGGCTAGCGCTGCCACCACGAACGGGTGCGCTGTTTCGGCTCACGAGCGGCGCGAGGCGCGCGAGCACGAGGAACGCCAGCGCGGCCGTTCGCAGCGTATCCAGGTCGGTGCGACGAAGAGCGAGCAGGTGCGGCACCGCGGCGATCCGAAGCTTGACGAGGCGGCGGAGGAGGGTGAGGAGCATATCCCCGCTGAAATTCTCGAGCAGGAGCGCCTCGCTACCACCAATGCTCGCGGCGAGACCTACACGCCCGAAAAAATCAATGCCGAGCTGCGCAAGGCCATCGCCACACGAAAACAAGGTGCTTTTGTGCTGCCCGGAGTCGACCGCGGACCCGCCAATATCAGTGGGCGCGTCCAAAACGTGCTCGTCGATGCCGCCGACCCGACCCAGAACACCTGGCTGGCCGCCGCCTACGGCGGTGGTCTGTGGCGCACGCGCGATGCTGGCGAGACCTGGGAGAACCTGACCGAGGACCTGGGGATCCTGGTCGTGCCCGCCATCGCCCAGTGCCGTTCCCAACCGCAGGTCCTTTACTTTGGCACCGGTAGCGGCTATCCCGTCTTGAAGATTCCCGGCGCCGGCATGTGGAAGTCCATCGACGGCGGCCAGAGCTGGCAACACCTGCCAAGCACCGCGACAACGCCCTGGCCGCTCTCGATCAACGATATTGTCGTCGATCCGGATGATCCCGATCTGGTCCTCGCCTGCGGTGACAGCCCTGCTAGTACGCCCTCGAGCCGAGGCTTGGCGATCATGAGGAGCACGGACGGCGGGCAGACTTGGACCAAGGTCTTCAATCCTCGACAGGCCCTCAATAACTGGGATGGCATTTATCACCTGCTGCCCAAACCAAACGACTTCAACGTGCTGTTCGCCACCCTCGATCCCGGCATCATTTTGCGCTCGACCAATCGCGGACAAACCTGGTCGGTCGTCAATCGTCAGGACGGCTCGCGCATCGAACTGGCCATGGCGGCCAGTAACCCCGAGGTGATCTACGGCGCTGTTGCCGGCCTGGACAAGCCCGATCTGATAGTCAGCCGTGATGGCGGTGACACTTGGACGACCCTCGTGGATTCGGGGAGCGACCCCGACTTCCTCGGCCAGGACGCGTATGTGATGTCGATCGCAGTCCACCCCTTCGACCCTCAAATCGTCTTTCTGGGTGGGGTCTTCGTCTGGCGCGCCACGGTTACCGACACGGCGCGCAGCTTGGTGCGCATGGTCGGCCCGTACCACGCCGATGTCCACGGCATCAGCGCCTTGTTTGATCCGGCCAATCCGGGCCATTTCAAGCTGTTGCTCAACAACGATGGCGGCATTGCCGTCTCCGATGACGGCGCCACCAGCTGGCGCCAGACGGTCGGGATGCACACGACCCAGTTCTACTATGCCGACAAGAAGCCTGGCGAAGACGCCTATATCGGTGGTATGCAGGACAACGGCACGCGTTTCTTGTCCTCTCCCAGCGAGACAGATTGGCGTTCGGCTTCACCTGGCGACGGTTTCGACACCCTCTGGCATGCCCGTGACCCTAACTTGATGATATCGACCTTCCAATATGGCATCGTCTACCTGAGCGAGGATGGTGGCGGCAATTTTCGCGGCGAGCACGAGAATCCATCCGCTGAGTTTTTCACCTACCTCGCCTCGGTAAAGCGTGACCCCGATGTCGTCTACACCCCAGGCCTTAACACCCTAGATCGCAGCGATGATTTTGGCCGAACCTGGCAACAGCAGCCAGTTTACGGGGCCAGGCGTGTCGTCATTTGTCCGGCAGATGTGCGCCGCCTCTACAGTTTTACGCCGAACAGTTTGGTTCAGGTCAGCCACGACGGTGGCTTGAGCTGGCGCCGACTGCCCGTGCCGAGTCAAGCGATTCTGGGGGTCGCGGTCCATCCCTTGGACCCCGATCAGTACTATCTCGTTTCCGGGGTGCCAGGAGCTCCGAAGATCCTTCATTCCGCCAACGGCGGCCAGACTTACCGGGATCTGAGCGGCTTCCAACAGGGCGTGAGCGCCAACGGTTTCCCCGATGTGCCGGTCTACTCGCTTTTGGTGATGCCCCACGATCCGCGCCGGATCTGGGCCGGCACCTTAATCGGGATTGTCGAGACGCTCGATGGCGGCGAGAACTGGCACCTGGTCGAGGGCCTGCCCTACGTCAAGATCCTGCGCTTGAACATTGTCGACGATCAGGTCGTGATTCCCACCTTTGGACGCGGCGTGTGGACCGTGACCCTTCCGGAGTTGCTAACGGCGCCCCAACCCACCACGCCGCTGATTCCGCGACTGCTGGCGCCTTGGGTCGACATGGCCGGCAACCTGCACCTGACCTGTGAGCCCAAGTCTGACTTCGACGCGTTCGAGTTCACCATGGACGGCGTGCCGGTCGCACGGCGGGGTGCCCGAACGGCAGCGGATGCGATCGACGTAAGCCTGCCGCTCAGCGATGAAGGCATTCATGAATTCGGCCTGGTCGCCCAGCGTGACGCCGAGCCCTACCAGCCCTGGCCGCGCCCAGGCAGCCTGCTGTTGCAACGGCCACGCGCCGGCTATGAGACCGACTTCGACGCGGAGAACCTTGGCGATTTTCGTTTGCAAGGCCTGAACTACGGCCAGGAAGCCGGCTTTGATCGGCCCATTGTCGCAACCAACCATTCCTATGACCAGCTCAGTGAATATGTGCTCGAGCTAGGTGTACCGCTCGTCGTGCCTGACGCGGACGCGCTGCTGATCTACGAGGATGTCCTGGTCGCCGAGGCCGTGCTGGATCGGCCCGCCTACGATTACCTCGTCGTCGAGGCCACCCGCGACGGTCTGAATTGGCAAACGCTGACGGAGCCCATCACCTCGTTGAGTCAACCCCAATGGGCTGAAGCCTACACGAATCGCGCCGAGGGCGACGCCAGCCTGCTCGTCCGCCACGAACTGGACCTCGGCACTTTCTTCGCCCCCGGGGAACTGATCCGCGTGCGCTTCCGTTTCGACACCGATCACGGCACCCAGGCCTGGGGCTGGGGCATCACCCATCTGGCCGTGTTCCCGAGCAAGATCACGCCCGAGCCGGCCCCGTTGGACCACCATTGGGTTTACCCTTGGGTTTCCAAGAACGACAACTTCTCCAGCCTGGTCGTCGTCAATAACACCGGCGACCGCGAGGCGGTCGTGCGGCTGACCGCGCGCCGCGAACTGGGTGAGGGCGAGCGCACCCTGCCGCGGGTTGTGCCCGCTCATGGGTTCACCATTCTCGACGTCTCGGAGCTGTTTGCGGGCCTCGAGTCCGGCGCGGGCTCGGCCGTGACACTCGAATCGGACAGCGAGCACGTCCACGGTCGTTGGGTGACCCATAACCTGGCGGTCGGGCGCTCGCCCTCTCAAGGGGTGGCCCTGCGCGCTGACGGGGCCGACCTGAGCCATGCGGGCCAGCATCTCGTCTTTCCCTTCCTACCCCAATCGGAGGGGCTGGTTTCGGCGCCCGCCCTGGTCAACGTCGGCGACACCGCCACCTCGCTGCAGCTGCAGTTCTACAATCGCGACGGCCAGCTGATCGGCCAGAACAACGCGATTGCGAAACTCGACCCGCTTTTGCCCCTCGGTCGCCTGGTGACCGACTTGGCTTCTTCCGTGGGCGAGGATGCCATGATGGTCGTGCACTCTTCCGGCCAACCCCTGGTGGGTGCCGCCTTTGTGTTCAATAGCTTAGGCGAGACGGCGATCACCGAGGCGATGGTCGTGGCGCCTAGCGGCGGCCCCGCCAACCGCCTGATCTTTCCCTGGGTCTCCCACAACGACGACTACGACAGCATCGTCGCCATCGCCAACCCCAGCGCCCAGCCGGCCGAGCTCCAGCTCGAGGCGCGCCGCGCCAACGGCGAACACGCCAGCTTGACGCGAACGATACCGGCCCACGGTTTTCTGCGCGAGCATGCCGCCGCCCTCTTTTCCGAGTTAGGCGCCGGTGCCGGTTTCAGCATTGAGGTCCGCTCCGACAACCCGAATCTCTACGGCAGTTGGATCACCCATAACCTGCGCGCCCCTTCCGGCAGCTCGCCCAGCCAAGGCGCGGCCGTCAGGGTCCCCGACGCCGGTGGCCTCTCCGACGACTTTGGCGAGGCCGTGGTCTACGGCTACCTGCCGCGCAATGAGGACCTGACCGCTGGCGCGGTGCTCGTCAACGCTGGCACGGAGGCCGTCGACGTAACCCTGCGCTATTTCGACCACGTCGGTCAACTGGTCCACGAGGCGATGCTGCCCGCCCTCGAGCCCCTGCGTCCCTGGACGGCGCTCACCACCCAACTTCCCATCCCCACCGGCGATCTGACCCTTGAGGCCAGCGCCCCCGGCGCGCGCCTGACCGGCGTCGGCTTTGTCTTCAACCGCAGTTTCGAACCCTCGATCGGCAACGTCACCCGCATCCGCTCGTCAACGGAGTGAAACACGGGCAGTTGGGTTCTTCGGTATCATCGGCCACCACTTCTACCTCGATCAAAAGATCTGGCGGCCCAGCAAGAGCGCCGAACTCCGCCAGGTCCTCGCCACCTGAGGTTCCGCGGGTGTCCGTCAATCGCCCGCAGGTCCGGGAGGTACGCTCTACTTTCAAGACCGCTTTCACATTCACCCTCCGCCCGGCGCAAGATTGCATCTTGCGCTACAGCAGCGACGGAACGGCCTCTTTCTCAAACTTTCTTCGCCGCTTTCTTCGCGTCTTCGCGGCTTCGCGTGAGAAATATTCGCCCGATTTTGGCGCCGCAAACCCCATGATTTCTTGAATCTTGCCTCATGTTTCCGGTCACTTGTCAGCCTGACCACAATTTTACTTGTATAGGGGGGCAACCTCCCCTACAATCCAGGTCCCAATGACCGGGGCCCCGGTTTTTTTTCCGAAACTCAGGGGGTTGCATTGAAAGGTTACTTGTTGTTCGGCGACGGTACCAAAATTGAAGGCCTGATGGTCGGCGCGTTCCGACCCACGATTGGCGAATTGGTCTTCAACACATCCATGACCGGCTACCAGGAGATCCTCACGGATCCCTCCTACCACCGACAGTTGGTCGTGCTCACACATCCGGAAATCGGCAATTACGGCGTCGAGGAAGAGGTCAGCGAATCCGACCTCGGCCATGCGGCCGGCATGATTTTCCGAAACCTCTCGCCAGGCGTCTGGCACCGACGATCCGAACAAACCTTTCACCAGTATCTCTCCGGGCTGGGCGTCACAGCCCTGACCAGCCTCGACACCCGCAAGCTCACGCACGATATCCGTGAAAACGGGCCCCGCAACGTCATGATCGTGCCTGAGGACTACCCGCTGGAGCGCGCTCTGGCGGAGCTGCGGAACGCACCTTCGATGGAGGGCGCCAGTCTGGCCCCGGAAGTCTCCACCACCAGCCTGCGCCACTACGGCTCCGGTGAAACCCACATCGTGCTGGTCGACTACGGCATCAAGATCGCCTCGGTCCGGGCACTGCTCGACCGCGGTTGCCGCATCACCCAGGTGCCCTGGAACACCAGCGCGGCCGAAATCGCGGAGCTCCAACCGGACGGTATCCTGCTCTCCAACGGTCCCGGCGATCCCGCCGCGATCCCACTGGTACAGGGCATCGTCGCCGAGCTTCTGGAGCGCTACCCCACCATGGGTATCTGCCTGGGTTTCCAACTGATGGCCCTGGCACTGGGCGGCAGCACCTACAAGCTGCCCTTTGGCCACCGCGGCGGCAACCATCCGGTCAAGTACGCCGGCCGGGTCGTCATCACCTCCCAGAACCACGGCTTTGCCGTCGATCCCGAAAGTCTCGATCCCGAGCGGGTGGAACTCACCCATTTCTCGCTGTTCGACCAGTCGCTGGAGGGCTTCAAACTCCGCGACAAGCCGGTCTTCGGCGTGCAGTTCCACCCCGAGGCCGCGCCCGGACCCCACGACTGTCTGGACCACTTCGACTACTTTCTGTCCCTGGTGAGAGGTACCCATGCCTAGAAGGTCAGACATCCATAGCGTGCTCCTGATCGGCAGCGGTCCGATCATGATCGGCCAGGCCTGCGAGTTCGACTACTCCGGCGTCCAGGCGATTGGCGCCCTCAAGGAAGAGGGGATCCGCGTGATCCTCGTCAACAGCAATCCGGCCACGGTCATGACCGACCCCTCCATGGCCGACCGCACCTACATCGAGCCGCTGACGCCCTCGTTCATCGAGAAGATCATCGAGCTGGAAAAGCCCGACGCGCTGCTGCCCACCATGGGCGGACAGACCGCGCTCAACCTCTCGATCGAGCTGCACGAGCGCGGCGTGCTCGCCAAGCACGGCGTGCGCCTGATCGGGGCCTCGGTCGAGGCCATCATCCTCGGCGAGGACCGCCAGAAGTTCCGCGACCTGATGACCGCCAACGGCCTGGAAACCTGTCGCGGTGGCTTTGCCCACACCATGGACGAGGCCCGCGAGATTCAGCGCGAGATCGGCTACCCGCTGATCATTCGCCCCAGTTTCACGCTTGGCGGCAGCGGTGGCGGCGTCGCCAACAACCTGGAGGAGTTCGAGACGATCTGCGATCGCGGCCTAGCCGCCTCGCCGACCAGCCAGATCCTGATCGAGGAATCGATCATCGGCTGGAAGGAGTTTGAGCTCGAGGTCATCCGCGACTGCGCCGACAACTCGATCGTCGTCTGCTCGATCGAGAACCTCGACGCCATGGGCGTCCACACCGGTGACTCGATCACGGTCGCGCCGGCTCAGACCCTGACCGACCGCGAGATCCAGAAACTGCGCGACATTTCCCTACAGGTCCTGCGCCTGGTCGGCGTCGAGACCGGTGGCTCCAACGTTCAGTTCGCCCTGGATCCCAAGTCCGACCGCATCGTCGTCGTCGAGATGAACCCGAGGGTCTCACGCTCTTCCGCGCTGGCCTCCAAGGCGACCGGTTACCCGATCGCCAAGGTCGCCACCAAGCTGGCCCTGGGCTATACCCTCGACGAGCTGCGCAATCAGATCACCCAGGTCACGCCGGCCAGCTTTGAGCCGAGCCTCGACTACGTGGTCGTCAAGTTCCCGCGCTGGGCCTTCGAGAAGTTCCCGCGCGCCGAGACGACCCTGTCCACGCAGATGAAGAGCGTTGGCGAGGTCATGAGCATCGGCCGCAGCTTCAAGGAGGCCTTCCTCAAGGCGGTGCAGAGCCTCGAGCAGGGCAAGCACTACCTGGGCCGCATCTCCGACACCCTGCCCGACAACCTGGTCGCCGAACTGCGCGTGCCCTCCTGGCAGCGCATTCGCGCCATCTTCCGCGCCCTGCGCGCCGGCATGGGCATCGACGCGGTCTACAAGCACACCCACATCGACCCCTGGTTCCTGCAGCACTTCCGCGAACTGGCCGACATGGAGCGGCGGCTCTTCGGCCACACGGTCGAGACTCTGCCGGACCAACTGCTCTGGCGCGCCAAGCGCATGGGCTTCAGCGACGAGCAGGTGGCCGGCGCCATGGGCGTCAGCGAGGACGAAGTGGCCGCCCGCACGAGCGGCATGCTCTACGGCTACAAGGCCGTCGACACCTGCGCTGGCGAGTTCCCGGCCCAGACGCCGTACCTCTACGGCACCTGGGGCGAGGAGAGCGAGATCGCACCGCTTGAAGGACCCAAGGTCGCGATCATCGGCAGCGGGCCCAACCGCATCGGCCAGGGTATCGAGTTCGACTACTGCTGCGTCCAGGCCGTCAACGGCTTTCGCAAGCAGGGTCTGAAAACGATCATGATCAACTGCAATCCCGAGACGGTCAGCACCGACTTCGACGTCGCCGACCGCCTCTTTTTCGAACCACTGACGCTCGAGCGCGTCCTGCGCGTGCTGGCCTTCGAGCAGCCCGACGCCGTCGCCCTGGGCTTCGGCGGGCAGACGCCGCTCAACCTGGCCAAGCCGTTGGCCCAGCGCGGCTACAAGATCCTCGGCATCCAGGCCGACGCCATCGACCTGGTCGAGGACCGCGAACGGTTCGCCGGTGTCGTCGATCAAGTCGGTCTCAAGCAGCCGGTCAATCGCACCGCCAACAGCGCCGAGCAGGCTCGCCGCATGGCCGGTGAGCTGGGCTACCCGCTGATGGTGCGACCCAGCTTCGTCCTTGGCGGTCGCGCCATGTCGATCGTCTTCGACGACGACGACTTGGAGCGCAGTCTGGCCCTGGCCATGGCGGCCGTGCCCAACCAGCCGATCTATATGGACCGCTTCCTGGACGACGGCATCGAGGTCGACGTCGACGCGCTCTGCGACGGCACCGACGTCTGCATCGCCGGCATCATGCAGCACATCGAGGAGACCGGCATCCACTCCGGCGACAGCTCCTGCGTGCTGCCCAGCCCGCTCTTGAGCGAGGAGCAGCAGCAGGAACTGCGCGACGCCACGCGCTCCCTGGCCCGCCGCCTCAACGTCGTCGGCATGCTCAACGTCCAGTACGCGATCTGGAACCACGAACTCTACATCATTGAGGCCAACCCGCGCTGCTCGCGGACGGTGCCGTTCGCCGCCAAGGCGATCGGTCTGCCGCTGGCGGAACTGGCCGCACGGGTCAGCGTCGGCGCCAAACTCGCCGATCTGGGCGTGCCGCTCGAGCCTGAACCGGTCATGTGGCACGTCAAATCGCCCGTCTTCCCGTTCAACAAGTTCCCAGGCGAGGACAGCTTGCTGGGTCCGGAAATGAAGAGTACCGGCGAGGTCATGGGCAACGCCCTGACCTTCGGCAACGCCTTCGCCAAGGCCTATCGCGCGACCGGCTTCAAGCTGCCCAAATCGGGCCGGGCCTTCATCAGCCTCAACCGCCGCGACAAGCCAGCGGCCTTGGAGCTGGCGCGCAGCATCTACCAACTGGGCTTCGACCTGATCGCGACTGTTGGCACGGGCGAGTACCTGCGCGAGCACGGGCTCGAGGTGACGATCCTGCGCAAGCGCTACGAGGGCAGCCCGAACATCATCGACTACATCGAGCGCCGCGAGATCGCCCTGGTCATCAACACGCCGATCGGCAAGGAAAGCCACCACGACGACCGCTACATTCGTTTGGCGTGTACGCGCTATCAGATCCCGTGTCTGACGACCCTGTCGGCGGCTCGAGCCCTGGTCCAGGCGATCCGCGCCATCAAGTCCGAGCGCCTGACGGTTCACTGCTTGCAGGATTTGTTCCCCTAATTCAACCTTCAGGCCGGTCTTCCGGCCGGCCTGATTGACGCCGCTGGGATCAACTGGCAAATCGGATCGGCCCGCCTAGTACGACTTTGTCAGGTTGGTGATG
>CAYRFM010000019.1:0-688 GCA_964423555.1 uncultured Holophagae bacterium
TTCTCTGCTCCGCCCAGCATTCATGTTCCTTCCATAGTAGGCAAGCCGGCGGCTTGCCGCACTTTTCTCTGCTCCGCCCAGCATTCATGTTCCTTCCATAGTAGGCAAGCCGGCGGCTTACCGCACTCATCCTGGCTCCGCGGACTATTCGCGTTCCCGTCGATTGGCTCCGCGGACTATTCGCGTTCCCGTCGACTGGCTCCGCGGACCATTCGCGTTCCCGTCGACTGGCTCCGCGGACTATTCGCGTTCCCGTCGACTGGCTCCGCGGACTATTCGTGTTCCCCCTCCAGACCCAGCAGGAGGGCAAGGTGCTCGTGTAGGGCCTCCATGGGCAGGCCGATGACGTTGGTCTCGCTGCCGTCCATGCGGGCGACGATCTCGCGGGCGTCTTGGTAGCCGTAGGCGGCGGCCTTGTCGAGCGGGTCGACGATGGTGAAGTAGTGGCGGATCTCCTCGAGCGTGCGCTGTTTAAGAGTCACGCCGGTGATGACGTGGAAGCGGCGCTCGCGTCCGCTCATCAGTTCGATCAGGTAGACGCCGGTATAGACCTGGTGTTCGACGCCGCTCAGTTCCTGCTGGAAGCGTTCGGCCTCGGCCATGTCGCGGGGCTTGCCGTAGACCTTTTCGCCCAGGACAACCAGGGTGTCGGCGGCGACGAGCACGGTCGGCTGGGTGAAGCGGCGGG
>CAYRFM010000019.1:698-90319 GCA_964423555.1 uncultured Holophagae bacterium
CCCGCCGCGGCCAGGCGGGCGACGACCTCGGCGCCCTTGATGTGGGCGTTTTCGACGACGATCTCGTGGATGTCGTGGTGCTGGGCGTCCTTCTCGTCGGCAAGGGAGGGGATCACCTCGACCTGGAAGCCGGCCTCGCGCAGCAAGTGGATGCGGCGCGGCGACTGGCTGGCGAGCACGATCGGGGTGGCGGTCAGCTCCATGGTCCTCACCGGTCGAATTTGGGGAAGCGCTTCTCGACCAGGGCGCGCAGGCCCTCGCCGAGGAAGTCGTCGCCGACGAAGTGGCTGAAGGCGCCGTCGCGGCGGGTCAGCAGCTCGGTCAGGGGGTAGAGGTGGCGGCGGTAACCGCATTTGGTCTCGCGCATGACCTTGGGCGAGAGGCGCGCCATGCGGTCGACCAGCTTGGCGAGTGTCTCCTCGAAGCCAGCGCCGCTGGCGACGGCATCGGCCAGGCCGGCCTCGAGCGCGGCGGCGGCATCCATGTTCTTGCCCAGCAGGACGACGTCGCGCAGCGCTTGCGGCGCGCAGAACAGGGCGATCACGGCGGAGACGGGTTGGGGAATCGGCAAGCCGACCTTGGGCTCGGAAAAACTCAGGCGGCCGTGGTCGGCGTCGAAGACGCGGAAGTCGGCGGTGATCGCCAGGATCGCACCACCTGCCATGGCGGGCCCGTTAATGGCGGCGATGTGGGGCTTGCCCATGCGGAACAAGCTGTCGAGCATGCGGCCGACGGCCTCGAAGATCGCGACCCGCTCCTCGGGGCTCTTGCGCAGGACGTACATGGGATCGAGCCCGTTGCAGAAGACGCCGGGCAGGGCGGAGCGGGTCACCACCAGTCGGGTATCGGGGTGGGCGTCGGCCTCGAGGTGGGCGGCGACGATGGCGTCCATGGCCTCGATGTCCAGCAGGTTCATGGGCGGGTTATTGAGCGTGATGGTCGAAACGGCATCGCCGTGGTCGACGGTGACTTTCATGGCGGTCTCCTCTGCGGTCAGTTTGGGCTCAGCCGATCAGGCCCAGGTAGGTTTTGACGGATTCAGTAACGCCCAGCTGCAGGCTGCGCGCGACCAGTTGGTGGCCGACGTGCAGACCCTGAACGCCAGGCAGTTCGGCCAGCTCCTCAATGCGCGCGGCCGAGATGCCGCCGCCCAAGTGAACTTCCATGCCGTATTTGTAGCCCAGGCGCACGGCTTCCTTCAAGTTCGTGAATTTCTTTTGCCGAGCCAGTTCGATGGGGTCCAACATCAGCTCGCGCACGTTGAGCAACAGGCCGTGCACGCCCAGGCGGGCGGCGGTCTTGATCTGGTCCAGGTCGGGCTCGACAAAGAGAAAGACCTGGGTCTGGCGGGTGTCGACATTCTTGATGATGCCGGCCAGTTCGTTGGCCAGCAGGGTGGCGTCCAGGCCCAACTCGCCGATGCGGTCGTCGCGGCGCTCGGCGCAGAGGATGGCGTTGGCGGGCCGCAGCGTGTTAATCAGGTGGACGACGTCCTGGTGGGGCGAGATCTGCAGGAAGAAGCTGGTCTTGGAGGAGCGGTTGAGCTGGTCCATGTCCTGCTCGGTGAGGAAGGCGCGGTCGATGCGGAGGTGGGCGCGGATGCCGCGGGCGCCGGCCAGCTCGGCCTGCAGGGCGAAGTGGATGGGGTCGGGCTCGTTGCCGCCGCGGGTGGCGCGCAGCACGCCGACCTGGTCGACGGCGACGATCAGTTTGGGGCGACGGCTCATGCCAGCTCCTCGGCGATGGCGGTTTCCAGGGCGGCGATGGCGGCGCGCCAAGGGCTCAGATCGGGGCCTTCGACATAGATGCGCAGCTTGCTTTCGGTGCCGGAGTAGCGCACGATGACCCTGCCCGCGCCGCCGACGAGGCGCTCGAGCGCCGCGAGCGCCGCGCTGACCTGGGTAAGTGACTGCAGCGGCGGCTTATGGCGCACTTTCAGGGCCTTTTCGTAAACGGGGAATTGGGGTACGGCGGCTGCCGCCTGAGTCAGCAGGTCGGGGCGCCTGGCCAGGCCGCGGGCCAGGCGCAGAGCGGCCAAGAGGCCGTCGCCGGCGGGGAAGAGGTCGGCCTGGATCAGGTGGCCGGAGGGCTCGCCGCCGAGGTGGTGGCCCTTGGCGACCATTTCTGCCAGCACGTGCTGGTCGCCAACGGGCGTGCGCACCAGCTGGATCCCGCGCGCCTCCAACGCCTTCTCGAGACCCATGCCGCACATGATGGTGCCGACCAGCGCCCGGGGCACGGGGCGGTCGAGGCTGTAGGCCTCGAGCATGGCGTAGAGTACGACATCGCCAGGCACGGGCTCGGGCGCACAGACGACGAGGCGATCGCCGTCGCCGTCCAGGGCGAAGCCCAGGCTGCGGCCGCTGGCCCGCAGGTGGGCGCTGAGTGCCTCGGGATGAAGCGCGCCGCAGGCTTGGTTGATGTTGTGGCCGTCGGGCTGGGCGCCGATCGTCTCGGCATCGACCTCAAGCAGGCGCAGGATTTCGGGCGCGAGGTGGGTGGCGGCGCCATGGGCCAGATCGAAGACGGCGCGCAGGCCGGCAAAATCCGCCGGCTTGAAGTGCTGGCGCAGGAAGGCCAAGTAGTTGTCCGCCGCGCAGGTGGTCGTCTGGGGCGGCTGCTCGATCTTGACGGGTTGCATGGCGGCGACCCTTTCGGACCACAGGCGGGCCTGGTCGTAGTCCAGCTTGAGGCCGGTGCGGTCGAAGAATTTGAGGCCGTTGTCTTCGGCTGGGTTGTGGGAGGCCGTGATCATGATGCCCAGGTCAGCGCCGCGGGCGCGGGTTTCGAAGGCGACGACGGGCGTGGGCACAATGCCCAAGTCATGGATGAACAGGCCGCCGAGGTGGGCGGTGATCCAGGCGCGCAAGTCGCGGCAACTGGCGCGGGTATCGGTGCCCAAGACGATCGTCGCCTCGGCACCGAGCGCGTCGCGCAGTACGCGGCTGAGTTTGGTGATCGTGTCCTGATCGAGCGGGGCTTCGCCCATGCGCGCTCTGATGCCGTCGGTGCCGAAGATCATGGGCCCTTTACCTCCACTTGAGTTGGCCGCCATTTGAGGTCGATTTTGTCGAGCCGTTCCTGCCAGTCGGGCGTCTTGTTCTTTTCTGCCTGGGGAAGCAGCCATTGCTGGGTGATCGTGACCCTGCCGCTACGAGCTGTCTCCGGATTGATCGGCTTGCCCGATTGGGCCAGTACGCTGGTGCTCGATAGGTGGAGTTTAGGTGCCACCCAATCGGGCTTGAACCAGCGCACGATCGAGTTGGGACCGCTGAACTCCAACAGGGCGCTCTTGTCCTTGGGCTGCCAGCCCCGCCACAGGCGTTCCTCGCCTGCTTCGATCTCGATGATCAGGGGGTAGGCCTGGGGTCGGTTGACGGTCAGCTGCTTTTCCCGCACCATGATTTGATAGTGGAGCTGGTTGAGGTTTTCCAGCAGAAACGCGCCCCGCGGCAGTTCCCGCGCCAGCTCGAAGGTACCGTTGACATCTGAGGTGGCGCCTTCGATCAGGACGGGCTTGCTGATCAGCATGGTCAGGTCCTTGAGGCGCTCGGTCGGGCCTTCGATGGTCACGTCCGAGGGCGTCAGGACCTCGCCGATATATTCGAAGTCCGTGGCGGGTTGGCCGCGAACATCGATATAGAGTTTGAGCTTCTTGCGGGTGATATGTTCGAGCGTGAGGTTGATGCGGTCGGGGATGACGGAGACGACCGCGAACTCCTTGAGGCGATCGGGCAATTTGATGTTCTGCGCGTCGAGGGGAAAGGTATGCTCGCCGCGGCCGCGGCCGGAGAGGCTGAGCGAGGCCTGGATATCGGCGGCGGTGACCTTGTGCATGTCGCGCTCGGGGCCGGAGAGCGTGACGTGAACGGTGACACTCTGGTTGTTCTGGATGCCGATATGGTCGGGTTTATCCTTGAAAATCAAGGGGATATTGAGGAAGACCTTCTCCGTCGAGTTGGAGACGTCGACCCTGCCCGAGAAATTGATCCACATCACGAGCGCCAGCAAAAGCGACACGAGGCGGAGGAGGATCTGAGGTTCTTTCGTCTCGGTGTGGGCCATTGGGTCGCGGCGCTCCTAGGGGAGGGTGGTGTGGGTGCCGCGCGGATGGCGCAGCTTGCGGAATTGGCGTTTGGAGAGGGTCTTGAACGTCTCGATTTTTTCCTGGGTCTCGGGGGTCAGCAGGCTGTGGTAGACCTCTTCCAGCTGGGCGAGCGTGCGCTCGTTCAAGGTCTGGATCTTGCCGGCATGGGCAAACGAGATATTGCCGGTCTCCTCGCTGACGACGAGGGAAATACAGTCGGTCTCCTCGGTGATGCCAATGGCGGCGCGGTGACGAGTGCCAAAATGCTTGGGGATATCCTGGCTGCGGGCGAGTGGCATGATGCAGGCGGCCGCGGCGATGCGCGACTTGCTGATGATGACGGCGCCGTCGTGGAGGTTGTTCTTGGGCTGGAAGATGTCGATCAGCAGCTCGGTATTGACGATGGCATCGATCTGGCTGCCGGTTTCCAGGTAGTTACGCAGGCCCTGGTCGCGCTCGAAGATGATCAGGGCGCCGATATTGGACTTGGATAGCGTCAGCACGGCCTGGAAGATGTTGTCGAGCGAGCTCTTGCTGGTCTGTTCGGCGCGGTTGAAAAAGGGGTTGGTGCCGAGGGAGGCCAGCACGGTGCGGAACTCGTCCTGGAACAGTACGATCACGGCAACGGGGATAATGCTGAACAACCAGCCGATCACGGTCGAGACGACGACGAGATTGAACAGTTCGGCCATGCCACGGGCGAGGAACAAGGCAAAGATACCCAGCGCAATCTGAACCGTGGGCCTGCCGCGCATGAAGCGGAACAGGTTGAAGATCACGAACCAGATAATGCAGATATCCAGGATATCGCCGAAGTGAATCGGCCTGATATTGAAATAGCTGAGAAAGCCCATCCGCCTGAATCCGTTGCTAGAATCCTCGCCGTAGCGGTTATCTTAACATTTCCAGGCCGTCGCCGACACTCTTTCCGCGCAAAGAAGTGGTAAAAACTGAATGGGTTAGCGACATCTACCCGATTGATGAAGCGGGCGCCAATGGCCTCACACGATGCCACGAAATGCCAAGATCGACCGACGATCACCTGCCGGGCCTAACCCAACCTCTTTGAACTTCAGCCTGCCGTATTTTTAGCCTCACACGAAGTCACGAATGACACGAAGTATTCAATAACCTGATCCCATAGCGGGAAGTGGGCCTGGGGCCAGGTGTTTTTAAAGGGTTTAAAAAGGTTCGTGTGCTCAAGGTCTGAGCCCTAGTGGCTAAAGGGGGCAAGAGCCTTCGTGTTCCTCTAACGGAGGTGCGAACAAGCACCCGAGTACTTTGATTAGGTTTAAAGCGCAGCATGGGGCTTCGTGTCATTCGTGCCTTCGTGTGATACACCAAAAAATCTTTGCACTTGACGTTAGTTCCCGCAAGTGCCGTGATACCCCCTCGCGGTAAGCGGCTTCGCGCCTTCGCGTGAGGCAGCGGGTGTTTTTGCTTCGGGACGACGCATCCGCCCAGTGGCTGTTATAATGAGGCGGTTTCTAATCAAGAGGAGGAGGTCTCCATGTTCGCCTATCTATGTATGATGTGGCTGGTGCCGCTCGCTTCGGATCCGCTTTTTGAGCGACCGGTCCACACCTATTCAATTGTGGCCTATGATGCGGCCACGGGCGAGGTCGGCGCCGCGGTCCAATCCCATTGGTTCTCCGTGGGCAGTATCGTCATTTGGACTCGGCCCGGCGTCGGCGCGGTCGCCACGCAATCGTTTGTCAATCCCGATTACGGCCCCTTGGGCCTGGAGGCCATGGCCGCCGGCAAGACGCCGGCCGAGGCGCTGGAGCAACTGCGGGCCAAGGATGAGGGTCGCGATGTGCGCCAGGTCGCCATGGTCGACGTCAAGGGCCACGTGGCCGGCGTGACCGGCGCCAAGTGCATCGACTACGCCTGCGATCTCCAGGGCGAGAGTTTCAGTGTCCAGGCCAATATCATGTTGAAAGACACGGTCTGTGCCGCGATGGCGGCGGCCTACCGCGGCAGTGCCGGCAAGCCCCTGGCCGAGCGCTTGATCCTGGCGCTGCAGGCGGCCCAGGGCGAGGGCGGCGACCTGCGCGGCAAGCAGTCCGCGGCGATCCAGGTGGTCAAGGCGGTGGCCAGCGCCAAACCCTGGAATGACACGGTGGTTTCCCTGCGGGTCGAGGACCATCCCGAACCCATCGAGGAACTGGCCCGCTTGTATGCCGTGCACCGCGCCTATGAGTACATGAACCAGGGCGATCTCCAGCTCGAGCATGGCAAGATCGAGGAGGCCATGAGCAGCTACCGCCAAGCGGTCGGCATGTTGCCGGGTCGGGTCGAGCCGATCTTCTGGCAGGCGGTCAATCTGGTCGTGGCCGGCCAACTGGAACAGGCGCTGCCGATGTTTGCCCAAGTCTTTAAGAAGGAAGCGGACTGGAAGCTGATGCCGTCCCGGCTGGTCAAGGTCGGGCTCTTGCCCAACGATACCAAGATCCTCGAGGCGATCGCGACCCAGGGGAACTGAGCCCTGAAAAGCAAAAAGCCCGGTAGCGATACCGGGCTTTTCTGGGATTTGGGAACCGAAAGTCTAGATCAATAAAAGCGCTTTTTGGAGGGCTTGCCCTGGCGCGTTTTGAATTTGGGATTGGTTTTGTTGATGACGTACGTCACACCGCGACGACGTACCACTTTGCAATCCTTATGTCTCGACTTTGCAGTTTTGATCGAATTAATCACTCTCATGTGGCGTTCCTGTGAAAAATTACCAGCTGGATTTGGTGACGCCGGGAAGCAGGCCCTGGTGAGCCAATTCCCGAAACTTGATGCGAGACAACCTGAACTTGCGGTAGTTACCACGGGAACGGCCGCTGACTTCGCAGCGAACGCGCACACGGGTGGCAGAGGAATCGCGGGGAAGGTTGTTGAACTTGCGGGTCGCTTCCTGGCGTTCTGCCTCGGGTGCGTTGGGATCATGCATGATACCGAGCAGTTCCTTCCGTTTTTCGCGATATTTCTCTACCGTAGCCATGCGGTACAGGTTTCTAGCAATTTTGGACTTTTTAGCCATTGAAGCTCCTTAAACAGATCGTTCAAGCCAACTCACGCACTCTACACGAAGCGAGGTTACTCTGCAAGATTTTTTTTGCAAACTTTTTCCCGCTTGGCTGCCCTGTCCGCATTGTGCAGGGGCGCAAGCGCCAAAAACAGCCCCCGATTATAAGTAGGTCGCTCTTAAAAGAAAAGCACAAAATGCGCACATTGCAAAAATCTCTTCCACACAAACCGAAACGCACCAAGGACTTGCGGATCCGTGGCAAACTATCGCGCACACGGCCGCAAAACCTTTTACACCCTACCGCGTACCCTCCCTGGCAGCGCTCTGCGCGCACCGTTGTGACCCCGAATAAGCTTGCACTCCAACCTGTTTCCCCATTAAATTGAAAGGTGTGGGCGGCTTATCGCCCGACCCACCGTTCTCCACGCTCCCAGGAATGTGCCATGAGTCAGTTCGAATTCGACGACGATGTCCTCACCGAGTCCGAGGAGAAGGTCCAGGTCCCCAGGAAATATAAGGTCCTGCTCCTCAACGACGATTACACGCCCATGGAATTTGTCGTCTTCATCCTCGAAGAAGTCTTCCACAAATCGCCCGCCCAGGCCCATGCCCTGATGATGGCCGTTCACCAGATCGGCAGCGGCGTCTGCGGCGTCTATTCGCGGGAGATCGCCGAGACCAAAGTGGCCATCACCTCCCAAATCTCGAGGGAAAACGAATATCCCTTGCGCTGCATTATGGAAGAGGAATGAAAGCATGATCAGTCGAGAGCTCGAACGAGCGATCCAAATGGCCTATCACGAGGCGAGACGCCGTCGCCACGAGTTCTTCACGCTCGAGCACGTGCTCTTTGCCCTGCTGCAAACGCCGCAGACGGTGGAGATCATCGATCAGTGCGGCGGCGATGTTGCCTCCCTGCGCAGCGAGCTGGACACCTATCTCGACGAGCAGGTCGAGCAGTTGCCGCTGGACGTCCAGCGCGAGCCGGAACAGACGCTCGCCATCCAGAGGGTCCTGACGACCGCGGCCCACCATGTGGAGTCCAGCGGCAAGGCCGAGATGGAGCCGGCCAATGTGCTGGTCAGCCTGTTCCGCGAGAACGACTCGACCGCTGTCTACCTGCTGCACAAGCAGGGCATCAAGCGCTTCGACGTCGTCAACTACATCTCCCACGGCATTTCCAAGGCCGACCCCGAGGGTTTAGGCGATCCGGTCGAGGAACACGCTGGCGAAGGGGTCAAGCCCCGCAAGAACAAGGATCCTCTCGAGGCCTACACCACCGACCTGATCGCCCAGGCCGAGGCCGGCCGCATCGATCCGCTGATCGGTCGCTCCGCCGAGCTGCACCGCACCATGCAAGTGCTCTGTCGGCGCAAGAAGAACAACCCGCTGTTCATTGGCGATCCCGGTGTCGGCAAGACCGCCATTGCCGAGGGCCTGGCCCGCCTGATCCACGAGGACAAGGTCCCGGACGTGATCAAGGGCGCGCGCATCTTCTCGCTGGACATGGGCGCGCTGCTGGCCAACACCAAGTTCCGCGGCGAGTTCGAGGCCCGCCTGAAAGACGTGGTCAAGGCCCTGGGCAAGATCCCCAAGGGCATCCTCTTCATCGACGAGATCCACACCATCGTCGGCGCCGGCGCCACCAGCGGCGGCACCATGGACGCCTCCAACATCCTCAAGCCGGCCCTGGCCAGCGGTCAACTCAAGTGCATCGGTTCGACCACTCACGAGGACTACAAGTCCAGTTTCGAGAAGGACCAGGCCCTGGCTCGCCGCTTCCAGAAGATCGATATCTTCGAGCCCTCGCCGCTGGAGACCTACCAGATCCTCAAGGGCCTGCGCTCGCGCTACGAGGAACACCACGGCGTGCGCTACACCAACGGCGCCCTGCGCGCGGCCGCGATGCTGTCGGCCAAGCACATCAACCACCGCCACCTGCCCGACAAGGCGATCGACGTCATCGACGAGGTCGGCGCTGCCCAGCAGTTGCGCTCCGACGAGAAGCGCAAGAAGGTCGTGGCCGTCCGCGACGTCGAGCGGGTGATCGCCACCATGGCGCGGATCCCGCCCAAAACCGTCTCGACCAGCGACCGTGAACGGCTCGGCCATCTCGAGCGCGACATGAAGCTCGTCGTCTACGGCCAGGACCCCGCCATCGAGGCCATTGTCCAGGCCATCATGATGAGCCGCAGCGGCCTGCGCCAGGCGGACAAGCCCGTCGGTTCCTTCCTGTTCGCCGGCCCGACCGGTGTCGGCAAGACCGAGGTCGCGCGCCAGCTGGCCCGCATCCTGGCCGTCGACTTCCACCGCTTCGACATGAGCGAGTACATGGAGAAGCACACCGTCAGCCGCCTGATCGGCGCGCCGCCCGGCTATGTCGGCTTCGACCAGGGCGGCCTCTTGACCGATGCGGTCAACAAGACGCCCTACTGCGTGATCCTGCTGGACGAGATCGAGAAGGCCCACACGGATATCTTCAACATCCTGTTGCAAGTCATGGACCACGCCACGCTCACGGACCACAACGGCAAGAAGGCCGACTTCCGCAATGTCATCCTGATCATGACATCGAATGCGGGCGCTCAGGAGATGGCCGCCGGCGGCATCGGCTTTGGCAATGTCTCGGCCTCCGGCAGCAAGGGCAAGCAGGCGATCGAGAAGATGTTCAGCCCTGAGTTCCGCAACCGTCTGGATGCGATCGTCAACTTCCGCCAGCTCTCACCGGAGACCATGAACCGGGTCGTCGACAAGTTCATCGACGAGTTGGACGGCCAGCTGATGGACAAGAAGGTCCAGCTACACCTCAGCGACGAGGCCCGCGCCTTCCTGGCTCAGAAGGGCTACGATCCCAAGTTCGGCGCTCGGCCGCTGGCCCGTTTGATCGAGAACGAGATCAAGCAGCGGCTGGCCCGCGAGATGTTGTTCGGCTGCCTCGCCGACGGCGGCACCGCCAACGTCACCGTCGTCGACGGCCAGCTGCACTTCACCTGGGAACCACTGGTCCACAGCTGAACTCAGCCATACACGCATATATTAATGTAAAGACCCCGTCGCTCGTCCACCACAGACCTGCGAAAACAACCACGGAAAGCACGGAAGAACACGGAAGGAGGTTCTTTTCCGTGTAGTTCCGTGTTTTCAGTGGTTAACCACGGAAAGCACGGAAGAACACGGAAGGGGACAGGGGCACGGAGGTGCTATTCCGTGAAGTTCCGTGTTTTCAGTGGTTTGAATAAGGACAAGTCCGGCGCTCGGGGCTGTGATGATCATCCGTGGCTAAGAACCGCGGAAAGCACGGAAGGACACGGAAGGGGACAGGGACACGGAGGTGCTGTTCCGTGTAGTTCCGTGTTTTCAGTGGTTAACCACGGAAAGCACGGAAGGACACGGAAGGGGGCAGGGACGCGGAGGTGCTGTTCCGTGTAGTTCCGTGTTTTCAGTGGTTTAGTATAGGACTGTCTGGCTCTCGGGGCCGTGGTCCGTGGTCTCTACAGAAATTGATCCTTGTCGCGCCTGGGACCGGCTATAATGGCAGACTTGTGAGCGCCCAAGTGTTTTGGCCAGATTGCGGAGGCATAGATGTACGGCAAGATCCACCCCCTGCTCAAGCGGAAGACCAAGGTCGTGTGTACCCTGGGACCCGCTGTGGAAAGCGAGGAGAAAATTCGCCAGCTGATCATTGCGGGCATGGACCTGGCCCGCATCAATTGTTCTCATGGCGAGCCCGAGGATCGGGTCGCTCTGCTGGGCCGGGTGCGCAAGGTGGCTGCCGAGCTGAACCAGTTTATTCCCGTGATGTTCGACCTCCAGGGTCCGAAGATCCGCATCGGCAAATTGCGCCAGCCAATCACCCTAGTCGAGGGTCAGGCGATGACGATCGCCGTCGGCTCCGAACTCGGCGATGCGGATCTGCTCTACACCTCCTACCCGCATTTCTGCAAGGATGTCAAGGCCGGCGAGGCGATCCTGATCGATGACGGCAAGATCCGCTTCCGCGTCAAAGAGGTCGTCGACAACAGGGTGCACTGCGTCGTCGAAGTGCCGGGCCTGCTGAAGGAGCGCAAGGGTATCAATCTGCCCAACACCAAGATCAGCGCGCCCTGCCTGTCCGAAAAGGACCTGATCGATCTGGAAATGGCCGTCGTGCACGGCGCCGATTTTGTCGCCATCTCGTTCGTGCGCGGTGCGGTCGATGTCGTCCAGGTGCGCCAGAAGGCCGCCAGCTTCGGCGAGCATCACCTGCAGTTCATCTCCAAAATCGAGCGGCCTGAGGCACTTGCCGACCTGATCCCGATCGTCAACACCTCCGACGGCGTGATGGTCGCTCGCGGCGACCTGGGCGTCGAAATCGGCAGCCACAAGGTGCCGATGCGTCAGAAAGAGATCATCACCCGGGCCAACCTGGCCGGCAAGTTCGTGATCACGGCGACCCAGATGCTGGAGTCGATGATCGAGCTGCCCGTGCCGACCCGCGCCGAGGCCTCCGACGTCGCCAACGCCATCCTCGACGGCACCGATGCCTGCATGCTCTCGGGTGAGACCGCCTCGGGCAAGTATCCGATCGAGGCCGTCGAGATGATGGTCAAGATCGCCGAGGACGCCGAATCCCACTCGATCTTCCGCTACGAGACGCCGGGCTTTACCCGCGGCAGTATTCACCATATCCCCGACGGCATCAGCATCGCCGCCTTCCAGACCGCCAATCTGATGGGCGCGCGTTTGCTGGTCGCGCTCAGCAACTCCGGTGACAGCGTACTGCGCCTTTCGAAGAAACACCCCAACGCCCTGATCATCGGCGCCACCATTCACGAATGGGTGGCGCGGCGCATGCGCGCTTACTGGGGCGTGCTGCCGATGTTGCTGAAAACGACCGACAGCGTCGAGGCCATGTTCGAAGAGGTCAAGAACGCGATCCTCGAGAACGGCCTGGTGCGTCCTGGCGACCTGGCCATTCTTACCAGCGGTTACCCGCTGTGGCAGTCGGGCAGCACCAACATCATGAAGATCATGGAGCTCTAAGGCATGGACTGGCCGTTCGCGGTCTGGTTGTGCCCCGCCGAGCCGGCGCACAGTCTGCTCCAGGCCACCATCGAGGCGCTGAGCGCGCGCCACCAGGCGCCGCAGTTCCCGGTGCACATGACGCTGTTCTCCGGCCACTACCGCCGCATCTCGACCTTGCGCGCCAAGTTCCACACGGCCGCGGATGCGCTGGCGCCGCTCGACCTCGAGGTGTTGGGCATTGCCAAAAGTGAGCAGTTCTTCCGCACGCTCTACCTGCGTCTATCGCACCCACCCGAACTGGAGCACGCCTGCGCCCAGCTGCGCCAGGCGCTTGATCCGGAGAGCCACTACGAGCTGCGGCCCCACGTCAGTATGCTCTATAAGCGAACTGACGAGCCCGAACGGGAACAACTTCAGACCGACGTTGACCTGGGTCTGACCGCGATTCCCTTCGACACCCTGGTCCTGGCCACGCCGGCGGAAGGTCACCACGACTGGACCGATATCCCGGCCTGGCGCATTCAGGGCCGGGTTTTGATGCACTCCCTGGTCGATTAACCGGGAAGCAGCTCGCTCCAAGGGAAAAAACCGACCAATGCCAGCCCTTGTGTGAACGTCGTAGTCCCGTTCATGATCTCGCACGAAGGCACGAAGCGCCAGGCCGACCGATTCGCCCATCGGGTCGCGCGTCTGGTGGCACCGTGTCACGCGCACGCGGAACATCACACGGGGCGCGGCTGTTTTTCTAGTTTGGAAAGCGTCTCGTAAAGCGGCGCGCTTGCCTTATCGAAATAGGATTGGTCGATCATACCCTCGGAGAGCAATTGCTTGAGCGTTCTCAACCTGCCACGCTCCTCGCCAAGCATGGTGTAGTACTCGGTGATGGTGTTGCCCATGAATTTCATGCCGACCTCCTGCTTTATGGCCTCGATCCGATCAGGTGGCAATGTGCCGTAGGTGGTGACGAAGCGTTCCGCAGCCAGTTTTTGATCGTCCTTGAGGGTGCTGCTGCGGGCCTTGAGGGTTTGGTAGATGCCGCGGATCTTTTGTTCGTGGTTGCGCTCCCCGCCGCTCGCCTTGAGGGCGAAGAGTTTGGCCAACAGCGAAGCGCTCTCTGACAGCGCCGCGCTGTTGAAGTCTTTCAGACGGATTATATCACAGTGCACATGGTTGAGTCCGTGGACGCTGTGAAAGGCAAGCGGGAAGGAGCTTTCCACCTTTTTCTTCCAGGTTCTGCCGTCCGTGTACAGCAGCAGCGGCCAGACCGGGCGGTCCGAGATCAAGCAGGCATGCAGCATATACTTGCGGATTTGGGCCATGGCTTTGACCTTGCGGCTCTTGAGTTCGATCAGAACCATCAGCTGCCAGAGCTTGCCGTCGATCGTGACCTCCGCCAGGATCAGCAGGTCGGCCTCGCTACTCTGATCTTGCGTGCCCAGGCGGTTGTAGAACTCCTTGTCGAGCAAACGACAACGACGGACCGTCAAGTTGGGAAAGCAGAGCTTGAAGAAATCGTCGAGGAAGGCGGTGATGACCCATTTGAAAGCACTGTCGTGGTTGGTTGCCGGTTGCTGCATCTCACACCTCGGTGTTGTGATTCCGTTGGCAAACCTATCCTACCCTGAGTGTGCCTTTCCTGCCCAGGGATGTCTATAGGTGACACGACCGAGACTCAAAGGAAAGCCCGGTGCGGGAAATCTGATCGCCGGGTTTGTTGCACTCACTGCGGCGGCGGCACGGTGCTGGGTTCGGGTGTCTGTCCACCGTTTATCGCGAGACCAAGCGCGACGCCCCCTTGGAACGCTGACATTCGACTCGGGACCTTCGTGTCCTCGTGTCTTCGTGTGATACAAAACAGAGCCCGTTGGGCGGGCTCTCAAACTTCGTCGCGCATCGGAAATAAGTCGTTTTTACGCCTCTGAGGGGAGCGAAACAGCGGGGATTTCGTGTTTGTGGAATTCCACAAGGACGCCACTCCCGGAATGTCGGGCTTGCGGCGTTCCGCAGGACCGTCTCTTTAAGAGTGAGCGACCATTTTCTTTGCTCAGCGACCCTTGCTCCGAGAAATTCCCTATCTGCGGCGATCAAAGAGAGCGCGACTCCTGGGAAAAGATGCTTGCGCGAGAATATCTGCTAACTTTTTGCCGGTGCTTGGCGGTGCCCGGACACCAAAATGATCGTCAGCGCGAGTGATGGCCCTATTCCGGCACACAAAAACTGTCTTTTGCTTGGGATGGAAATAAGTTTTCATGCCAACCTAAACCGCCAAGCGGGGAAATCGTTCCTGTGGAATTCCGGCGCAACTCGATCACTTTGTGATTTGCTTGCTCCGGAATTCCATAAACACCTCACTCCCGCGCACAGATACCGCGCAAGACCTTGCCAAGCCTGCAAACTTGGCTCGAGCGACGATCTTGATAGCCAACTTACCCACGCACCCGCACTGCGCCTTCACACGAAAGGCGCGGCAACCGTTTGACTGACGCACGGACTCGCCACGCAACTCGCATACGCCGACCACGTCGCTCTCCCGGTCGCCGCGACTTGCGCAAATACCCTCTTTCTCTGGCTGACCGAGCGATTTTGACCCAAAAGGCAAAAACTTTTTTCCACGCCGCCAGAACCTACCTTCCAGGGGCATTACTCACCTGAAGGCGCGAAGCAGGGGCATTGATCACGCGATGGCGCGACCAATCGAGGTTAGTCGCTCATGAGAGGATCTTTCCTGTTTCTCCAGGAAGCGGTCACGTGATGGGCTACACGTCCTAGCCGACTTTGTCAGGTTGGCAGTGCAATGGCTCTCCGCCGGCTTCGCGGACTTTACGCGTTCCCAGCGACCAAGGCAAAGCGGCGGGGGCGCCTAGTACGACCTTGTCAGGTTGGCTAGGCCAACACTTTTACGACGGCTCCGCCCCACATTCGTGTTCCATCCGGAGAAGGCAAGCCTGGCGGCTTACCGCACTTTTCCTGGCTTCGCGGACCAGTTGTGTTCCCTGCGACCAGGGTATGTCGGCGGGTCATCACCAACCTGACAAAGTCGTACTAGCCGCTTTACCTCACTTTTCCGGGCACCGCGAACAACCATGCACTCAATGCGGCGGCGGCACGGTGCTGGGTTCGGGTGGCGGGAAGCGCAGGATGTAGGGGACCGCGACCTCGCCCCAGTGGGCGGTGAAAGTAAAGATCACCTGTTTGCCGCGCAGAGTGGGGAAGGGGACGAGTTGGTCGTTGTAGCGGATCGGGTAGCCGATCGCGATAAAACCGCTGGGGTTGACCCGCAGGGCCGGCACGCCGCGCGGGTCCGGTTCGGGGATGCCCCAGAGCGCGTACGCGATGGGGTCGCCCTCGATCGTCAGCTGCATTTCAGCGGGCTCTAGCACCAGCGTCTCGCCGCGCTTGTTGTGGAACTGCCAGTCGAAGCGCTGGTTGCTGAAGGCAAAACCGAAGCGCAAGTCGCCGTCCTCATAGCGGAACTGGCCGACGCCCTCGGGCTGCCACTGGCCGTGGCGCAGGGTGGGCGTCAGGCAGCCGCAGAGCACGAGGGGCAACAGCACGAGTGGGGCACGGTGATTCAAGACGCGTTCCTCCAGGGCCAGCGTTTCCGCGCTCATTTTAGCCCGATTCGGCGCAGGAATGCGATGCCAGGCTCAGGCAGGCAACCATAGGCTGAAACAGCTGCCTACGCCCTCCTCGCTGCTGACTTCAAGGCGGCCGCCGTGGTCGTGGATGATCGTGCGCGAGATGGCGAGGCCCAGGCCCGTGCCCTCGCCGGTCGGTTTGGTGGTGAAGAAGGGTTCGAAGATGCGCTCCCTTTTGGCGGCTGGAATGCCGCAGCCGTTGTCGCGGAAGGTCAGGGTCACGCCGTCCGCGTCGACACGCGCTCTGATTTCCAACAACCCGTCCTTGCGGACGGCAACGATGGCCTGACAGCCATTGACGATCAGGTTCATGAAGACTTGATTCAGTTGCGAGGCGTTGCAGTAAAGCTTCAGCTGGGTGTCTAGCACGCAGTCGATGGTCACCCTTTCGCGGAAGTTGGACTGGACCAGGTTCGCGGTGGAAATCAGGTGGGGGGCCAGGTCGACCCATTCGCGCTCGTCGCTCTTGCGGGCAAAGCCGCCGAGGTCGCGCACGATCACGCCCACCCGCTCGGCGCCCTCCTGCATGGTTGCCGACAGGCTGGTCAAGGTGTCGAAACGGGCCTGGATGGCCTGGGTTATCTCGGTATCGGCGTCGCTCTCCATCAACTGGAACAGGAAGTCGTGGAATTTCTGAAGCTCGCGGTCCAGGTTCTGCATGGAGAGCAACATGTAGCTGGTCGGGTTCTTGATCTCGTGGCTGATGCCGGCGGCGAGGAAGCCGATCGAGGCCATTTTCTCCTGGAGCACCAACTGCTCCTGGGCGGCCAGGATCGCCTGGTTCTTTTCCGAGAGCAACTTGACCAATTTGAGTTTGGCCAGGGCCAGGACCGCGTGTTCGCGGAAGCGGTTGAGCTGGCGCACGTCCGCCTCGTCGAAGGCCTCGCTGTCGTGGAGGTTGTCCAGCACCAGGAAGCCCTCCAACTTGCCGTCGGGCGCCAGCGGCATGACCAGCATGCTGCTGGGCGTGTCGAAGCCGGCGAGTTTCTCCATGGGCACGATGTTGCGGATCTGGTTGACCTGGGTCACGCCCTCTTCGAAGGCCTTGCCCTGGCCGATATAGCGCGAGACCAGCTCGTCATACGAGAACGTCAGGTCGCGCAGCCGTTCCAGGTCGTAGCCGCGCGAGGCGACGATCTGGAAGGCGTTCTTGTCCTCGTTCCAGAGGAAGATCGTGGCCGTCTCGCCCGCCGAAAAGTGGGCGAGGCCCTGCTCGAGCATGGCGTCCAGCAAATTCTCGAGGTGGGTCTCGCGGTTGATCTCCATGACGATGCGGTTGAGCGTCTCCTGCTCGCGGTGCATCTCGGCCAGGGTGCGTTTCTGGACCATCTGCTGGAGGTGGAGGCCGACCCGGGCCAGCAGTTCGGCGCGGGCCACGGGCTTGGTCAAGTAGTCGTTGGCGCCGGTTTCGAAAGCCTGGACCAGGTCGCCGACCTGGTTGCGGGCGGTCAGGAAGATCACCGGCAGGTGGCGGAAGGCCTCGTTGGCGCGGATCAGACGGCAGGTTTCATAGCCGCTCAGGCCTGGCATCATGATGTCCAGCAGCACGAGGTCGATGGAGCCGATCTGTTCCAACAGCTCCAAGGCCTCGCGCCCGCCACGCGCGGTGGTCAGGCGGCAGGGATAGGCACCGAGATGGTTGACCAAGACCTGGAGGTTGATCGGTTCGTCGTCTACGAGGAGCAGGTGGAAGTTGCCGCCCGCGACGATCGGCAGCGGTTTGTGGCCCAGTTCCCCACCGGCGGGCTCCTCGCTTTCCGGCTGGACCTCGACCCTTGCCAGCTGGGCGGGTTCCTCCGCGGCACTGGGTCGATCGTTGGTGTAGGGCAGGGAAAAGTGGACGCGCGTGCCCCGCCCCGGGTGGGAATCGAGGGAAATGGTGCCGCCGTGCAGCTCGACCAGGCGGCGCGTCAGGGCCAGCCCGAGCCCGGTGCCCCCGCGGTTGTCGGCATTTTGAGCCTGGACGAAGGAGTCGAAGACGTGTTCCTGGCTTTCCAGGGGGATACCAATGCCGGTATCCGAGACGGTCACGTGCAGCAGGCCGTCCTCGAGGCGTGCATGGGTGCTGACGTGGCCGCTGTCTGTGAAGCGCACGGCGTTGCCGATGACGTTATAGAAAATCTGCTGCAGGCGGTTCTCGTCGGCGAAAGCGGCGGGCAGGTCCTCGGCGATCTCGTTGCGCAGTGCGACGTTCTTGCCGCGCAGCATGGGCGCGCACATGGTGTAGACGATATCGACGAGGGGATGCAGGCTGACGGCGCGGCGGTTCAAGGTCAGGCTGTCGTGCTTGAGTTTCGAGAAATCGAGAATGTCGTCGACGAGCGCCTTGAGGCGCCGACCACTGGTGATGATCATCAGCAGGTTGCGCTTGAGACCTTCGGGGACAGGTCCCTGGGCACCGTCGACGAGCGACTCGGTCAGGCCGATGATGCCGTTGAGCGGGGTGCGCAGCTCGTGACTGGTATTGGCCAGGAAATCGTCGCGCAGGCGGTCGACGAGGGTCAGTCGTTCGGATAACGCGCGTGCTTTCTCGAGGCGTCGGCGCTGGCCGACAAGGTAGAGCGCGATTGCCAGGATCAGCAGCAGGGCGAACAGCGAACGCGCCCACCAAGTTCCCCAGGGCGGCGGTGAGATGCGCAGGGTCAGACTGGTGCCGGATTCGTTCCAGACGCCGTCGCAGTTGGCGGCCTTGACGCGGAAGACGTAAGTGCCGGGATCCAGGGCGGTAAAGGTCGCTAGACGGTTGCCGGCGTCGGTCTCGATCCAGGTATCGTCGAAGCCCTCGAGCTTGTAGGCAAAGCGGTTTTTGAGGGGGTTGGCGTAGTGGAGGGCGGCGAAGCGCAGGGAAATGACCTTGTCGAGGTAGGTCAGGCTCAGTTCGTCGGTATGTTCGATCGGGTGGGAGAGGGGCGATTTGGCGTCGTTCAGGCGCGGCTGGACGAGTTTGTTGTTGCGCAGGAAGCCGGTGAGGGCGACCTTGGGCGCTCCCTGGTGGGCAACCAAGTTCTTGGGATTGAAACCGTTGAAACCCATCAGTCCGCCGAAGTAGAGGGTGCCGCTGGGACCGCGGAAGAATGCGCCGGAGTTGAATTCATTGTCCTGCAGGCCGTCGGCCACGGTATAGACGCGCTTCTCGTCGCTGGCCGGATCGAAGCAGAGCAGGCCGTTGTTGGTGGAGATCCAGAGGCGTTTGCGGGCGTCGGGCAAGATGCCGTAGAGGTTGTCGTCGGGCATGCCCTGTGCGGTCTGGTAGCGGGTAATGCGCCCGGAATCAGGATCGAGATAGTTAAGGCCGCCGCCGAAGGTGGCGATCCAAAGGCCATCGCGCAGGGGGTCCTGCAGGATGCAGGAAATGTTGTTGTTACTTAAACTCTCGGGTCGTTTGGGGTCGTGCGACCAGATCTTGAAGCGGCCGCGGTCCGCGTCCAGCAGCTGGTGCACGCCGCCGCCGAAGCTGCCGACCCAGAGCTGGCCTTGGCGGTCCTCGCTGAGGGTCATGACCCAGTTGTGGGCCAGGCTTTCGGGCCGGGCCGGCTCATTGGCGAAGCTCTGAAAGGATGCGCTCTCGGGTCGGAAGCGGTTGAGGCCGCCGTGCTCGGTGCCCACCCAGATGCGGCCGCGGCTGTCCTTGAACAGGGTCCAGATGCTGTCGTCCGAAAGGCTGTCGCCACGATTCGGATCATGTTGGTAATGGGCCACGACCCGGCCGCTGTCTTTGTCGAAGACGTCCACGCCGCTGAAGGTGCCCAGCCACAGGTGGGCCTGATCGACAGCTGCGATGGCGTGGATGTTGGTGGAGGACAAGGCGTCGCGCTGGCCGGTGCGATAGCTGTAGGTCTGGAACGATTCCTGGCCGGGATTGCGCCGACTCAGACCGCCGCCCTCCGTGCCGACCCAGAGCGTGCCATCCGCCTCCTCGAGAAAGCACCAGATGTGGTCGCTGCTGAGGCTGGTTGGATCGTCCGGGCTGTGGCGCACCAAACCGAACTTCTCGCGATTGCGGTCGTAGCGGGAAAGGCTGCCGCCCCAGGTGCCGACGAACAGCACGCCCTCGGCATCTTCGTGCACTGCGCGGACTTGGTCGTGGGCCAGGCTCTTGGGGTCTGAGGCGTCCTGCCGGTAGCGGCGAAACCGTCCGCTGGCTAGATTCAGGGCGACGAGCCCGGCGTTGGTGCCGACCCAAAGGCGCCGTTCGCGGCCCAATGCCAGCGCCTGGATCTCAAAGTAAATGTCCTCGACAGAGCCGGGCGGTTCAAGCGCGATACGGCGGCACTGCAGGCTCCGGAGTCTAATTTGTGCCAGACCCTTGTCGGTACCGACCCAGACGCCTTCGTCTGCGGACAGCAGCGAGAGGATGCGGTCTCCAGGCAGGCTATTCAGATCGCCAGGCTGCGCGGTAAAATGCCGCAGGCTGCCGGTTGCCGGATCCAGGCGATCGAGTCCCTGTAGCGTGCCAATCCAGATGTAGGCGTCCGCATCCTCGGCGAGGCAGAGGACCCTGTTGTCGGCCAGACCGTCCTGGCCACCGGCCTGGAACTGAACTACTTGATTGCGCTGGATGTCAAAGCGAAAGAGTCCCTCGTGGGTGCCGATCCATAGGCGGCCGTCCTTGTCGAAGATCATGGCGTGAATTTCCGGCGGCGCCCGACCGGGGAAGGGGATCTGCTCGAGCGCCCCGGTGGTCGGTCGATAGACGTAGAGCCCACCGCTGCGCGTGCCAATCCATAGATCGCCGGCAGGACCTGGGATGACGGCATTGATGTAATCGTCGGCCAGTGCGTTGGGATCCTCGGCCTTGGCGTGGAAGACGCGAAAGTCGTAACCGTCGTAGCGATTGAGGCCGTCCTCGGTGCCGACCCACAGGTAGCCCTCATGATCTTGGGTCAGGCACAGGACCGCCGACTGGGAGAGGCCCTCGTTGCGGCCAATGCGGTCAAACGCGATGCGGGTCTGGCCCACCAGACTCGACGCGGCGAACCAGACTCCGAGCAAGGCCTGCAATGGCCGGATGCTTATGCGCCCGATGGCATCAGAATCTCTCATGGGGGTCCTTTGTGGGAGCGAACAGCCTGCGCGGCTTGACACGGTAGGATCAAACTATCACAAAATGAGCAGGGGTCCTATCAGTTTTGAAGACCGTCCTCAGCGGTCCAGGTCGAGACTTCGGCCTCGGCAGAAGCTTCCTCGGGCAGGATCGGCAGGATCACGGTGAAGGTCGAACCGCGTCCGGGAATCGAATCGAGCTCCAGGCGTCCGCCGTGTTCCTCGACGATCTGGCGACAAATGGAGAGACCCAAACCCGTGCCCTCCCCTTCGCGCTTGGTCGTGAAGAAGGGGTCGAAAATGTGGTCGAGATGTTTGGGGTCGACACCGCCGCCACTGTCGCGAAAGACGATGTGGCCCTCGCACTGGTTGAGATGGGTGCTGATCCAGAGGTCGCCGTGGTCCTGGGAGCCATTGGCCAGGCGCTGGTCGGCGATCGCCTGGCAGGCGTTGACCATCAGGTTCATGAAAACCTGGCTGAGTTCTGCTGGGCGGCACATGGTCTCCAGCGGATCGTGGAGATCGGTGTGGAAGGTGACGATGGTGCGGTAGCGGGCCTTGACCAGGGCGATGGTCGAGGTCAGGCAGTCGATGATCGCCACATAGCGGCGTTCGCCCCGGCCCATCCGCGAGAAGCCGCTGAGGTTGAGGGCGATTTCCTTGAGGCGCATGGTGCCGCCGTGGACGGTGTGAACCAACTCGAGGAGTGCGTTCATACGCGTCTCCAGCGCCTCGATCAGCTCGGGGTCGGCCTCCTCGCCGGCCAGTTCGAGGAGGTACTGGTGGAAGTCGCGCAGGTCCTCGCCCAGGGACTGGGCGCAGATATGGGTATAGTTGGCGGGATTCTTTAACTCGTGAACGACGCCGGAGGCGAGCGTGCCGATGGTCGCCATCTTCTCCTGGATGACCAGCTTTTGGTGGGCGCGGATCAGCTCTTCGTTTTTGTGGCGAAGTTCGCGCAGGGCCTGTTCCAAATCGCCGTGGGTCTTGACCAGGTGGCGCCGGGCGCTGAGCAGGCGCAGGTGGACTTTGACGCGTTCCAGCAGTTCTTGTTTGGAGTGGCTGCGGGGCAGGAAATCGCTGGCCCCGGCCTCGAAGCCGGCGAGAATGTCGTCGGCTTGGTGGCGCGCGGAAATGAAGACGACCGGCAGTTCCTCGACCGGGAACTTGCGGCGCAGTTTGCGGCAGACCTCGAAGCCTGAAATGCCGGGCATGACGATGTCGAGCAGGACCATGTCGACCCGGTTTTCCTCCAGGCACTGCAGCGCCTCGTGGCCATCGCGGACGGCGGTCAAGCGCTGGTGGAGGCCCGTCAGGTGGTTGAGCAAGATCTGGCGGTTGATGGGGTCGTCGTCGACAATCAGGATGTGGAAGCGAGAGTTGGGGTTGGTCGGCTGATTGGTGGTGGGCCTGCCGAGGCCAAGGCCGATGGGGACGCCGACCTGCTTGAGGGCGGTCGGGGATTGGCTCGCCATGGCCAGGCTCGGCATGTCTTCCGTGCGCGGCAGGGTGAAGGTGAAGATGGTGCCCTGGTCGGGTCTGGACTCCATGGCGATCGTGCCGCCGTGGAGTTCAATCAGCCAACGGGAGAGCGTCAGACCCAGACCGGCGCCGCCGCGGACGCGTTTGGAACCGCCCTCGAGCTGCTCGAACGAGGTGAAGATGCGCGACTGCTTCTCGGTCGGGATACCGATCCCCGTATCGGCGACGGCGATGGCCCAGAAGCGGCCCTGGAGCACGCAGGAGATGCGGATCTCGCCGCGTTCGGTGAATTTGATGGCGTTGGCCACGAGGTTGGAGAGAATCTGCTTGAGGCGGGCCTCGTCGGCGCGGACATGGACCGTGTCCTCGGGCACGCCGTTGACGAGGACCAGGCCCTTGTCGGTGGCGAGGGGACTGTAGAGGCTGAAGACGACTTCGACCAAAGAGCTCAGGTCCAAATCAGCCAGGTCGAGCTCGAGGTCTTTGTGCTTGAGCCGAGAAAAATCGAGCAGGTCCTTGACCAACCCGGCAAGGCGCCGGCCACTGGAAGCGACCATTGCCAGCTGGGCGGCTTGGCGCAAGCTGACCGGGCCGGCGGCCCCGTCGAGCATGGATTCGGCAAGGCCGATCATGCCCTCCAGCGGTGTGCTCAACTCGTGGGAGGTACTGGCCAGGAAGTCGTCCTTGAGCTGGTCCATCTCGCGCAGGCGCTCGACCAGCTCGCGCTCGCGCAGCAGCTTGACCCGCTGGTGGCGGATCAGGGCCAGCACCAGGGCCAAAGCGGCGATGCCATACAGGAGATAGGCCCAGGCCTGGGCCCAGGGCGGGGCCGAGACATCAATCGCGAGCAGCTCCTGCTCTTTGCTCCAAAGCCCGGATTTGACGGCCGCCTTGACCTTGAAGCGATAGTCGCCAGGTCTGAGATCGGTAAAGATCGCGGTGCGATTGGCCGCATCGGCCATAACCCATTCCTTGTGAAAGCCCTCCAGTTTGTAGGCGTAGCGCGTGCTGGCTGGGTCGGCGAAGGAAAGGGCGGTAAATTCCAGGCCAATGGTGCGATGGCTGCTCTGTAGGTTCCAGGTGGTGGCGTACTCGATCGGCACCTCGCCGATACGCGGCTGCGGTTTGTTATCCAGCATTAGGCGGCTAAGGACCAGGCTCGGCACGCGGGGCGCGCCGATCAGATCTTCGGGATAGAACGCGGTCAGACCGCCGATCCCGCCAAAATAGAGACGGCCGTCGTCGGCCAGGCAGGCCGCGCCACTGTTAAATTCGTCGCCTTGCAGGCCGTCGCTGGCGCTGTAGGTGGCGATCAGACCGCTGTCGGGCTCGAAGCGGACCAGCCCGTCGTTGGTTGCCAACCAGAGGTTGTGGCCCGCATCGTGGCAAATGGCAAAAATCGTGTTGCTGACCAAGCCCTCGCGCCTGCTCCAAGACTTGAAGCTGGACTCGCCTGTCATCAGGTTGAGGCCGCCCATGGTGCCGATCCAGAAGCGGCCGCGATCGTCCTGGTGGAGGCTCAGCACAAAATTGTCCGAGAGGCTGGTCGGCTGATCCGGGTCGTGGCTGAAATGGCGAAAGTGGGGCCGTGGTCGCCGCTCGAGCAGCTCCAGGCCCGCGCCGCCGGTGCCGACCCAGAGCGCGCCGGTGGCGTCGACGAGCAGAGCTTGGACGTTGTCATGGGCAAGGCTGTCGGCCCGCTTCGGGTCGTTGGCAAAATGGGTGAATTGGCCGGGTTGGTCCAGGTTCATGGCCACAAGGCCACGCTGCATGGAGCCGATCCAGAGCGTGCCCTCGCTGTCGTTGGCAATCGCCCACAGGCGCTTGGCGGGCAAATCGCGATCCGGGTAGAGCTGGCGCAGCTTGCCTTGGCGGTCGAGGTGCAGCAGTCCGTAGTCGACGGTGGCCCAGATCTCGCCATCACGGCCATCGGCGATGCCGCCCACCGCTCTCGGGATGAGCTCGCCGGGGATCTGACCGACGTGTTCGAAGCTGCCCGGATTGCCAGGCACGAACCGATCCAATCCCTGCTCCGTGCCGATCCAGAGTCCGCCGCTGGGGTCGCTGTGGAGCGTGTTGATCATGTCGTGGCGCACGCTGCTTGGGTCGTCGACCAGGTTGCGGTAGTGAAAGAAGCGCTCGCGATAGAGGTCGAGGCGATTGACCCCCCCACCCCATGTCGCCACCCAGAGCACGCGGTCGGGATCCTCGAAAAGGTCGAGGACATGGGGATTGCTGAGGCTCCAGGGGTCCGCCCGGCGCACGCCATAATCGAGGAGCACGGTTTCGCCGTTGGGTAGAGAGGTGTCCAGTCGGAACACGCCGCGTTCGCAGCCGAGCCAGACGATGCCATTCTGACCCGCGGCCAAGCACGTGATCGGCAGTTTATCGCCCATGGCGTCGGCGCGGTTGTCGTGGCTCCAATTGCCCTTGGGGGGCCGGCGGAACAGGCCCTTCTCGCCACCAGCCCAAAGCACGCCGTCGCTGTCGCGGGTCAAGGCAAAGAAGCGCCCCTGATCGACGAGGACGGGGACCAGCGCGGGCCCAGCATCGCGGGCCAGGGTGAAGAGACCCTCGGCGGCCGCGACCCAGAGTTCGCCCTCGGCAAAGAGCAGGGCACGGGCGGCGACGGGTTGGCGGGGCACGCTCTCGGTCAGCTGCTCGCGGGTCAGGTCGTAGCTCAGCAAACCGCGCTCTGTCGCCAGGTAGAGCTTGCGGTCCGCCTCGACGATGTCCTGGATCTCCTGGCCGGCAAAGCGGCCCTCCAATTTGAGGACGCGGGTCAGTTTTCCGGTGCGCGGCTGGAGGCTGTCTAGGGCACCCTGGTCGGAGCCGATCCAGATGCGTTCGTCGCTGCCCTGGTGGAGGCTGCGGATGCCGTTATGGGAAAGGCTTTCCGGATCGGAGGCATCGGCCTGGCGGGATTCGATGCGGTAGGCATCGTAGCGGTCCAGGCCATTGCCGGTGCCGAACCACATGAAGCCCTGGCGGTCGCGCATCAGGCAGTGGACGCCGCTCTGCGACAGGCCCTGGAGGCGGCCAAGGTGCTCGAAGTGGGGGGGCGTTTGCGCGGTGGCCGTGGCCCAAGCGAGGACCACCAGCGTCAACCCTGTCAGTCGAGCGCCTCGCCTCACCGGAGCATCTGCCTTGGGCTGCATCTCGAGGGGAACCTCCGCGTTGGTGCTCGCCTAATGTCGTGGATTCAATCTACTTCATCTTAATTTGAATCTGTGTTGAATGGTAGAGGAAGATTGATTATAGCCGGCATCAGATTTATCCGGTCAGTGAGCTTTGTGTCGTTGCCAGGGCTGGAGCGGGATCGGCTGCGCGGTCGTCCCGTCCGCTGGGCAGATAGACAGCGAAGGTGGTGCCCTGGCCGGGACTGCTGACAACTTCGATTCGCCCCTTGTGCTCGCGGATGATTCGCGCTGAAATCGCGAGTCCTAGCCCCGTGCCCTCGTTGTTGGCCTTGGTGGTGAAAAAGGGTTCGAAAATCTGGTCCAGCTGTTCACTGGGGATGCCCTTGCCGGTATCGTGGAAGCGAATGAGTCCCATGTCGCCTTGACGCTCGGTCTCGATCGTGAGTTTGCCGCGGATGCCGTTCTGCTCGTAGCACTGGCGCAGCTCCTGGCAGGCATTGACGATCATATTCATAAAGACCTGGTTGAGCTGTCCGGGCCGACACCAGGTGTGCAAGGGGTCGTGAAAGTTCATTTCGAAACTGACGAAGTCCTTGAACTTGGAGCGCACCAGATTGAGGGTCGAAACGATGCCCTCGGTCAGGTCGACCTCCTGAAGGGCGTTGTCGGCGCGGGAGAAAGTCTGAAGGTTTTGGGCGAGGGCGACGATCCGTCCACTGCCCTCGCGAATCAGGTCTAGGTGCTCGAACAGCGGCGCCATGCGTTCTTCCAGAATAACTCGGAAGTCGTCCGCCTCTTCCTCGCCGGCCATGTCGATCAGCCAATCGCGGAACTCCTCAAGGTCGGAGCCCAGGTTCTGGGCGCTCAGGCGGGTGAAGGTGGTCGGGTTCTTGATCTCGTGGGCGATCCCCGCGGTCAACAGGCCGACCGAGGCCATTTTCTCCTGCATGACCAACTGGCTCTGGGTGCGGATAATCTCCTTGTTTTTGGCGTCCAGGGCCTGCCAGTGCATGCGCTCGAGGGTTAGCTTGCGGGCGCGCAAGTAGAGGGCCAGGGTGACGAGACTCAGCGCGCACAGGAGGTAGGCCAACTTGGCCTGCCAGGTCAACCAGGGCAGGGACGCGATCACGATCCGCAGCTTGGCGCCTTCCTCGTTCCACACCCCTAGGCTGTTGGCCGCCTTGATGCGAAACCAGTAGCTGCCGGGGTCGAGATTGGTGTAGGTGGCCTTGCGTACCTGAGGTGGCGCTTCGACCCAGTCGGCGTCGAAACCCTCTAGTTTGTAAGCATATCGGTTCTTGGCGGGGAACGCGTAGTCGAGCGCGGCGAAATCGAAGCTGATCACTTTGTCGTTTTGGTCGACCGCCAACTTCTGCAGCCGCTGCAGGGACTGGCCGCCCAGCACGGAGCGCCCCGGCTCGACAGCCTTGTGGCCCAGGTAAAGCTGGGTCAGAAGCACTGGCGGAGCCTCGATGTTCTTAGCCATGAGGCTGGGGTGGAAGACATTGAAGCCGTCTTGACCGCCGAAAAACATGCGGCCGTCGCGGTCTTTCAGGTAGGCGCCGCTCGAGTAGTCCTCGCCCTGGAGGCCGTGGTAGGTGTGGAACACTAACGAGCGCTGCTTGGTGGGGTCGTAGCAGATCAGGCCGTTTTCAGTGCTGATCCAAAGGTGGTCTTCGCGGTCTTCGAGGATGCCGTAAAGGATGAAGGCGTCGAGCCCTTGTGCCGGCCCATAGGAGACGGCATCGCGCATGTTCGGCTCGCCTTGGCGCGTCATGCGCTTGAGTCCGATGTTGGTGCCGGCCCAGATGAACCCGCGCCGGTCCTCGAGCAGACTCATGACGACCATGTCCCGACCCTGTGATGAGCCCAACATGGTGCCGCTGTCCTGCTCGGGGTCGAGCTTGCCCAAACCCTTCTCCGAACCGATCCAGAGATGACCGTCCGAATCCTCAAGCAGGCAGCGGACCTTGGGAAAGCTGACGGGCGGCTCCGAGCCCCGCGCGCGGTAAGCGACGATGCGGCCGAGCCGCGGATCGTGAGTTGCCAGGCCTTCGTGGAAACTGCCCAGCCACAGGCGGCCCTTGCGGTCCTCGTGGATGACCCGAACCCCATCGACGTGGCTGTCGTCGTCGGCCAGGACCTCCGCGGAAAAACCGCGCTCGGGGCTGAACTGCATGACTTTCTCGCGCGTGGCGACCCAGAAAACCCCTGAACGGTCCTGCTCGATGGCCCGGACGCGGTTGAGCGAGTAATCCTCTGGGTGATTGGGTTCTGGCAGGAACGGGTCAAACCGACCGGCAGACGTCTGCCAGCGGCTCAGACCGCGGTCGGTGCCGATCCAGATACTGCCGTCCGCCGCCTGGAAGAAACACCAGACGACACTGTCGTTGAGCGAGGGTTCCTGGTTGCTAGGACTCTTGGAGTAGAGGTTGGTGCGGGTGTTGATCGCGGGAAGCCAGCGCAGCCCCTGGTTGGTGGCGAACCAGAGGTTGTTGTGGCGGTCCCGAAAGATATCCCAGATCGAGCGTGTCCCCAAGCCCCAGGGATCCTCGGCCTGTTCCGTGTAGCTGTAAAAGCGGCCACTGCTGGGGTCTTCGATCAGGATCATGCCCTTGAGATAGGTGGAGGCCCAGATCCTGCCGGCCCCATCCTGACAAACGTCCGAAACCGCGTTCGGAAAGCCCGGCGTGGTGCGGTCATTAAAATGATAGGCAACGCGCAGCGGCGACTTGTCGAGGGCCATCAGGCCCTGTTCGGTGCAGAGCCAGAGCAGGCCTAGATCGTCTTCGTCGATATTTTTGATGAGATTGCCGGTGGTGAGCTGAACCCGTTCAGGCTGCTTTTGGCCGGGCTCGAGGCGGTAAAGATCGTTGGCGAAACCGATCCAGAGCACGCCGTCGCGATCAAAAAAAAGGCAACGCACCCAAGGTTCGCCGAGGTCTGTCACGCCAAACGAGAAATGGCTAAGGTCGTCCGGATGGTCAGGCGAAAAACGCACCAGGCCAGCGCGGGTGCCGACCCAGAGGTAGCCATCGCGGTCTTCGGTCAGGGCCTCGACATAGGAAAAGCCTGGCTCTTCATGGGGTCCGAGCGCGTAGCTCTGGAAGTTCTGCGTGTTCTCGAAGTACCGGCACAGGCCGCTCCCAGCCATGCCCAACCACAGCCGGCCGGCCTTGTCGACCCAGAGCTTGGCCACATGGCCAGCCGGAATCGATTGGGGATCGTCTTCCTTGTGGCGGAAGGGCGTGTAGGTGTAGCCGTCAAAGCGCAGCAGCCCCGACTCGGTGCCCATCCAGATAAAGCCGAGTGGGTCCTCCGCGATCGAGCTGATGCGAATTTGTGGCCCCTCGGCACCTAGTGTTTGGCCTAGAAATCGGATCTGTGGTTTCTGGGCGAAAGTCAAACTCGTGAGGCCGAGAAGCGCGAGCGTGGCAAGGTGTTTCATGGTCTGGGACCATCAGGCTCAGATCTGGCTTTGGAGTTCGTAGACCTCAAGGGCGCGGTTGATGGTCGCCAGAAAATCCTTGCGCTCGAAAGGTTTGGAGAGCAGCTTGTAAATTTTCCCGCGGTTGATGCCGTCGAGCACCGCCGTTTTGTCGGCAAACCCGGTCAGCATGATGCGCATCGTGTTGGGGAGCACGGGCACCAGTCTCTCGAACATTTCCGAGCCCGTCAGCCGCGGCATGCGCTGATCGCTGATGATCAGGCTGATGCGGTTGGGGTCCTCCATTTGGGAGATGATCTCGAGCGCGTCCTGACCGTCTTTGGCTTCGATCAGCTCGTACTTGTCCTGCAGCAGAGATTTGAGCGTGCGGCGGTTGGACTCTTCGTCGTCGACGATCATGATCGTGTGCGTTTTGGGCAGTTGGTCTCGCACTTGGTATTCGCGAAGTCTTCTCTTGCTGAAAAGTCCCATGGGTCACACTCCCAAAGACAGATAGGTGAGGTGGAGGTTTTCTGCGGAAGTGCCAATGGCCCAAGGCAGAGCGAAGGCTTGCATATCATACCACGTTGGCTCGGCTGCCGTCGCCTACGAAGATTCAATTCTCGTTATTGTTTGCGCGTGCGATCGTGTTCTTGCGATCAGCACCAACCCCGCACCCGGAATTGCGGCGCGTTACTTCCTTTTCTCGGTCAGCAAGCCTCGCGACATGAGCGGAACTTGCGAGACGCCCGTCCTGCCGTTGGCTTCGAGGTTCACGGCGCTTCAGGGTTCCAGGACGAGAACCTGCGCGCTGCCAGGTTGCGCGAGCAGTTGCAGCACCCGGTATGCGCCGTCCCTGGCGGGCCCGAGCGGAATGCCGTCGAGCCACCGCGGTTTGCCCAGGCGCTTGAAGTCGGGGCCCAGAACGACCAGGGCGATCTTGAAGCCGGTGCAGGTCTTACCTGCGTAGATCGGTACCTCGTAGGCGACCTGGTAGCCTTCGCGGCAGGCGTCGAAACGGCGGATCAGGCCGAGGCTGTTTCGCCACCGGCGCGCCTGTTCCGCGAAGTCCTCATCGCGCGGGGTGACGCGACCTAATTCGAAATAGGCGTGGGGCGGTGCCGAATATTCGGGCAGGTCCAAGGTCACGAAGGGCACCTTACTGGCGCTGCGCTGACCCTCGATCCGTTCGCGGGCGATGACCTCGGGGCTGTAAAGGTAGACGCGGTTTTCCAGTTCGTTCATCACGGCCAGTAGGTCCTTGCCAGGCTGGCCCTGGCGGACGACCATGACGCGGGCGAAACGCATGAACAGTTCGCGCTGGCGGTCGTTGGCCTTCGCAAAACCTAGCCCGTCGCGGCGCAGGGTCCAGCCTCCCGGCTGGGGCTGGGGACTGCAACTCTCGACCATAAAGGCATACGGCGTCTGGCGCAAGCGCGCCAGCGAGCCGTCGGTCACATAGAGCTGGTCCTCGAGCCGCGTCAGGGCCAACACGCGCGGCAAGGGTTCTCGCACCTGCAGGGGCTTGCCCTTCGCATCGATCAGTTGGCTTGGCGCCGACATCTGTCGCGGCGTGACCAGATAATCGCCGCCCCAGGTCGCGCAGTACATTATTTCTTGTTCGAGGGGGATGGTATGTCTCAAACTGCCATCCGCATTCCAATGAAACAGGCGTTTGCCACCCGTGGCGAGCACGCTGCCATCCTCGCCCAGCGCCGCACAGGCGGCCGCGTCTCGATCCAGCGGCTGGCCCACCCGTGACAGCGGCAGTTCCCGCTCTTTGGCCAGGCACAGTATCGACAGCAGCAGCATCACGGCCATCGCGGGCTGCGCACGACTCATGTGGGGTCCTCAATTTCGACTAAGTCCAGACCCAGCACCCTGACCCTGAAGTCGAGCTGGGTCATGAAGTCGGCCAGTTGGGTCGGCGGCAAGGCGATGGGGGTCGAGAGGCGCCGCGAGTGCACGATCAGGTGTAGATCCAATAGGCGCTGGTACTCGGCCAGTGCCTCGCCTACCGTCGTTTCAACGAACGGGAAGAAGCGGTCGAAGCCGATGCAGGCGCGCAGTTTCCCAGGTTGGTCAGCGCGGACGACCCTGCCCTGGCATATCAGACCCAGGTCCGGCGCCACCCGATCGATGAAGGCGGCGAAGGAGCTGCAGTCGAAGGCGCCGACGATGGGTCCTGCCAGGCCTTCTAGTTCGAGGCGGTAGCCGGCTTCGCGGCAGGCGTGCTCGAGGACAGGGGCCAGGGCGCTGCTGCCGGGAAAAACCAGGACCGACGGCGTCGACCAGTTGGCGTTGCCAAAAAGCGTGAGCGTCGGGTAGGGGAAACTGCGCAGTCCCTCATCCGTGTGCAGCACGAATGCCGTCCTGCCAATTTCTGTCAGGTAGCCGTGGTCCTCCGCGAGCGTGAGGAGGTCGCCGGTCCGCAGCACGCGGTAGCCGAACATGAGTTGGGGGTCGTGCTCAAAGGCAAAGACCGCGGTCAGCTCCTCGATCGAGGCAAAGATCGGCACCTCGTGCCCTAATTTGTGGTGGAGTTTGGCGATGCTGGCCACGACGGTGTCGCGGGACGGCGCCCAGCCCGGTGTCTCTAACAGCGCGCGCAGCGCCGGCAGATCCTCGCGCTCGACCAAGGCCCCGAGACGATCCTCGGGCGTGAGGGGTCGACCGATGATGGTCAGGGCCAGCACCAAGGCAGCGACCGCCAGCGCCCAAAGCAGAGGCACGCTCAAGCCGTTGCCAGTCGAGCGCTGCTCGGGCGCTGCTTCGAGTCGCTCGGTCAAGTCCTCGACGGGCACCAGACTCTCGCGAAAATCGGCGTCCTGCAGATAGCGTTGGACCAGGCGACGGTCGCTCTCTTCCAAGTAGCGATCGGGAATTGTGACCTTCCAGCGAATCCCGAGGTAGGCGTCTCTCAGGGCCTCCGGCACTGTGCGATCGAAGCCGTCGGGCTGGCCCTCGCTCTTGCGCGTGATCCTCATGGTCAGTGCGTGCGCGGCAGAGCGCAGGAAGTCGCTGTCGGCTTGGAGCTCTTCCCGCAACAGCAGGCCCAGATCAGCGGCGTGTTGCAGCACGCCCTCCGAGGAGTACAAAACGTAATTTTCCAATGAAGCAATAAAGGTACAGTATCTGTCTGATCGAGCTGGGTTCCGCATAACGACACTCCCTGACTCGCAGCATTCTACTAAAGATCGCAGTGCTGACCGCTTAGAATCTTCTTATGTGCGGCAGTAAAATCAAGGGCAGTATCGACGTCAAAGCTCGTAGAGCTAAGATCTTGAATCTCTTTTAAAAAAATGGATTGTTTGGACTTGGAAACACATTTTTGTCGCACGAGTAGGCAGTCGCGAAAGTCTGAATCCGCGTATGAAAATAGCATCGCGATCCCATCGTCGATACCCAATTGTTTGTGAGCTTTTCATAGATTTTTTCCGGGGCCGCCCTGACGTCAAAGTTTTTGCGATTGACCGTGAATAAATTTAGCGGAATAATGGTTCGTCCCCAACGTCATCGCCGGAGGTCGATTGTGAGCCTGCTTCAGACGGTTATTCTCAAGTTGAGCGAAGAGGATGTGGAATATCTCAATTTCATGGTCGAAGCGGGTGGCTATGAAAGCCCGAGCGAACTGGTTCGGCAACTGATCCAGTACACGCGCGAGGAGCAGACTCAAACGGAAACTGAAGATGATGAGGATGATGAGGATGAGGATAAGGACGACGAGGAAGGCGAACGCCATCTGCCTCACTTGGAGGCGCTCTATCCACTGCTGGGTGTGCCCGAAGCGATCGATGAAAATGGCGACCCCATGTGGCGCGGTGAGCAGTGGCGTGCCGCGATGGAGCGGTACGAGCAGGGCAAGGACCAGGAAGAGGACGGCAGCGAGTCAGAGCCAGGGGCCGACGAACTTCCACCCAGCTAGCATGGCGGTCTGAAGTCGGGTGGATCGATGAACGCAAGGCGGGCCTTGAGCGCGGTGCGTTCGGACGACGGCAGCTGCGCTGCGTCGGCCAGCAGGCGCAGCGAGTCGCAGTGCCAAGGATGGTGATCCAGGACGGCCTGAGCGCGCGTCGCTCGATCGGCGGGTTCCTCCAGCAAGGCCATGCGTGTGACCGGGTTCACCACCATGGCCGCCAGTTCGCGCCATGCGCCGTGGCCGCAGAGCTGTGCCGAGCGCGCCAGCAGTTCGCAGTGCAGATCGCCGTACATCGGCGCAAACTCCGCACTTGCCATGGCATTCAGCGCCTCGTCCGCGCGCTCCAGCACAAGTAGCGCCCGAGCGCGGGTCAGCTGGGCCAATTGATAGGAGGGGTAGAGGTTGAGCAATTTGTCGAGGGTTTTCAGGGCATCTGCGGGGCGATTTTCGTCGAGCGCATGGATTGCGCTGCGCAAGTAGGTGATCAGGCCGTGGAGATCTGGCAGTTCGGGGAGTTCCGCGCTGCCCGGTTCCGGAGGCAGGAGCGCCATGTAGTAGGCGATGCGTTCGGCTGCGTGGGTGTGGCGATTGCGCTCGCGCTCGGCATAGGACAGGCAGCGCTCGCTCATGCCCGTCAAGTATTCCTCGTCGGCATATAAGCGCTCCAGGAGCTCTGCCAGCTCTTGCGGTGTGCGGAACAGCAAAGCGTTTTCGCCGTGGCGGGCGTGAACGCGGTAGGGGGCTGCGTCGGCGAGCAGCGGAACGACGCCATGTGCCGCGTACTCGATAAACTTGACATCGCTGCGGCAGCGATTGAAGGGGGTGTCCGCCAGAGGCGCCAGCCCCACGTGTAGCCGCTCCAAAAAGGCGTAGTAGGTCTCTACCGGTCCGGCCGGAATCGCCTCGCCTTGGGCGCCCAACTCCGCGAATAACGCGGCGTAAATGGGCGGATGGCCCATGTAGAGAAAGCGCGTGTCGGGGTGGCGGCGAATAAAGGCGATCACTGTCGGCGCGATCTGCGCCAGATCCTCGCGATGGCCAATCGAACCGCCCCAGCCGATCGTCAACGGGCGCCTGGGTCGCGTCGGCCGGGCGAAATGATTGACCTGGTTTTCAAACACGCGGGCATTGGGATTGAGCCCTGCAAAGACAGCCGCAACCTCCGCAGTCGAGTACTGGCAGCCGTCGCAGAGGCTGGCGTGGAGCAGTAATTCTTGGCGCACCAGCGGATTGCGGTAGGCGTCGTCCGCCCGAACCCAGGGGCCAGGCGCCAAGAAATTGTCGGCTATCTCGAACAGCGTAGGTTTACCGGCTGCGCGGCGCTCGTGGATGAGGCGCCAGACCTCCGCATCCGGCAGCAAATGCAGGATCAGGAGGTCGGCGATGGCCGCCAGCTGAGGGAACAGCGGGTGGAAAACGTGGATGTCAACCACCTGCAGGCGCGGGTCCTGGGCCAGTGCCTCGCTGGGACCACCGATGCGGTAGTGGTACTCGCCGGTGATTTTATCGAAGTACCAATAAGCTTGAACGATCAGGTATTTCATGGCAGGCCTCGTCCGCGGTTTTGGCATTGTAGTCTCAAGGCTGCGACCTTGACCAGCGCTTTTGCGCCAAGAACCTCTGGCGTGGGGGGTTTCGCGCGATGGGGTTCCGCGTTAAAATGGGCCGACGTGTCCCGCGGAGGTTCCATTGAAAAAGGCGCTGTTGGTCTCCCTTCTGGCTTTGCCCCTGCTGGGCTTTCAGGCGGGCAAAAGCAAGTATTACGAGCTCTCGGGCAATCTCGAACTGACCCGGCCCAAGCCTGAGGCATTCCGCAAGTGGCTGTTCATGGGCTCCGCCGTCATTCCCCAGGACAAGAACGCCAATAAGGCGATCTTTCCAGGCATCCACCACGTGTATATCGACCCGGACTCGTTCCGCAGCCACCAGGAGAAAGGGGTCTACCCCGATGGCACCGTGATCGTCATGGAGAACCAGCATATCGAAACGCGTGAATCTGTCGGTGGCTTTGGCTACTTCATCACGGGCGGTCAGGACATCCTCGTCGCCATTAAGGATCGCCGCGCGTTCAAGGGGACCGGGTGGGGCTACTACTACTTCGCCGACAAGGACATCAAGAGCGGCAAGGCAGTCGCTGCGCCCGAGGACAACCGCTGCACCAGCTGCCACCAGGCCAGCGCCGAGGACGACGAAGTCTTCAGCCAGTTTTACCCGGAGCTGCGCAAAAAAACTTAAGAGCCCGGCCGAATAGGTCCCGCGGGCGCTGTGGCGCAAGCTGCAAGCTTGCGCCGGGTGGCCGATGGGAGTTGAAAAAGTCTTGTGAATAGTGTCTATTCCCATGAGCGTCCCCGGTAGATATTCCATCGTGGGAGGGGACCACCTCGCTCCAGCAAGCCGCACGGGGTTTGAATTTAGCCTGAAACCAGTCTGTTCTGGCAAGCGTAGTTGGATTCATGCTAAGTTTTGGGTCTCTGTCTTGCGGGGGTTTACTTGACGTCAGCCAGATCCTTCACTCGTAGATATGTGCTACCGTACGCTCACATCTACCTCATCGGTTTCCTGTTGGTCTTTCTGACCCAGTTCCTGACCAAGCTGATCATCGACTTCACCAAGGTGTCGATCGATGCCGTGACGCGTGCCGATGCTACCAGTCAGACGATCATGCCGTTCATTTTGAAGATTGCGGGCACGGCGCTGATCTTGGTACTCGTGCGCACCGCCAGTCGGCTCTTCGTGTTCACGCCAGGGCGGTTGATCGAGTTCAACATCCGCAACGATTATTATTCGCGCCTGCTCCACCTGCAGCGGGACTTTCTCTCCAAGCACCAGTCGGGTGACCTCGTCAGCAGGTGCTCCAACGATATCGGCTATGTCCGCGCTGCCTATGGCTTTGGCATCTTGCAGGTGGCCAACGTCAGCATCACCCTGATTCTCGCCGTCAAGGGCATGGTCGACCTCGACGGTCGTCTGACGATCTACCTCGTCCTTCCGCTGATGGCCGCCTTCTTCATTATTCAATATAGCCTCAAAACCGTGATGGCCTTCTGGCGCTTATCCAACCAACAGCTCGGGCACATGTCCTCAATGGTGCTCGCCTCCTACAAGGGCGTTGCCGCGATTCAGAACTACCATGCCGAGCCCGCCATCGAGAAGCGTTTCGAGGTCCAGAACAACCAGTATCTGGAAACGCAGGACAAGGTCGTCGTCAACCGCTCCTTCATCATGCCCTTGGTCCAGTTGGTCGGCGACTTCAGCGGCTTTCTGATTCTCATGTTCGGGGGGTTGGCCGTCGTCGATGGCAACCTGACCCTGGGCGAGATGACGGCTTTTGCTGGCTATGTCGGCATGGCCATGCCGCCCCTGCTCGGCCTGGGCTGGATGCTCAGCGTCTTCCAGCAAGCGGTTCCCGCCATGGAACGGCTCGAGGAAATTCTTCAGGCTCGTCCCAATCTCCTGCCCTCGCAGCCGGCGCCGCGCCTTGTGCCAGGCCAGCCGGTTATGCTTGAGGCGCGCGACCTGTCTTTCGCCTATGGCGGAACCCGTGAAGAGGAGGGGCAACAGCCCTTCCAGCTCTCCTCCGTCCAGTTCGAGTTGCCCCAAGGCAAGGTGTTGGGGATCGTCGGCACGCTTGGCTGCGGTAAGACAACCCTGCTCGATACCTTATTGCGCCTCAATGGTCCTCAGCCCGGCGCGTTGTTCCTCAACGACACGGACGCTGCCTATGTCTCGCTGGAAGACTTCCGGCGCCACATTTCCTTCGCCCCGCAAAAGGCCTTCCTGTTCTCCACCTCGCTGCGCAAGAACCTCTTGGTCAGTGTGCCGGCCGCTGAGGCGGTCAAGGTCACCGATGCCGAGCTCATGCGCTACCTGGAGTTCGCCGGCTTCGACCTTGATCCCAAACAGTTTCCCAACGGGCTCGAGACGGAGGTCGGCGAAAAAGGAGTCATGCTTTCGGGCGGGCAACGCCAGCGCATCGCCCTGGCCCGGGCTCTGATGAAGGAGGCCGAGATCTACGTCCTTGATGACGTGCTCTCCGCCGTCGACCACGAGACCGAGAAACGCATTATCGCCAACCTGCGCTCACAACGTCGCGGCAAATCCTTCATCATCGCTTCCCATCGGGTGTCCGCCGTGCAGTGGGCCGACGAGATCCTGGTCATGGATCAGGGACGAGTCGTCGACCGCGGCACCCACCAGCAGCTGATCGAGCGGCCCGGTTTCTATGCCGACATCTATCGCTACCAGAGCAGCCACGAGGAGGCCGCATGAAGGACTCAGCCCTCCGCAAGGCCGGTCGACGTCTCTGGGAACTGGCTGGTCCCCAGCGCTCCGCGTTCCTCTTCGCTTTCACCATCAACCTGGTCGTGATCTTCACCGACTACATGCGGCCGATGCTGCAGTTGCAGGCCATCGACCATGTCAGCCACAGCCGGCGTGAGGCGCTGATCCACACGGCCTGGTTGTTTTTTGCGCTGATACTTTTCGATTACATCATCCGCAGTATCTTTTCCTTCGTCTTTAACCGCGCCGCCCTGCGCACCATTCAGCGCTTGCGCATGCGCGTTTTCCGTCATGTGCTGTCCATGAAGATGGCCTTCTTCGACAAACAGCCCGTCGGCGTTCTGCTGACCCGCACCATCAACGATAGCGATGCCCTGGGCGAATCGCTGCGTTCCGGCGCGGCCACTTTGCTGATGGACGTGATCACTGTCGTCGTCACCTTCGTCGTCTTCTTCAACATCAACCACGAGTTATCCCTCTATTTGCTGCTGGCAGGCCCGCCGCTCATTTTGGCCGTGCGTTGGTGTGGTACCAAGCTCAAGGAGCAGTATCTCGAGGTTCGCAAGCACCTGGCCACCTCCAATGGGGTCATGGCCGAGGGCATCATGGGCGTCGAGATCCTACAGCTCTTCGGTCAGCGACAGGCTTCCGCCGAACAGTTTCGCAAGGTCAACCGCGAGTACCGCCAGGCGACCATCATCAACAACGTCTGGGACGCCTTGCTGTATGCGCTCATCGATGGCATCGCCGCCCTGACCACCGCTACGATACTCTTCTTCGCTTTCAATCTGCGCTTTGGACTCGTCGACTTGGCCACCGCCATCGTCTTCCTCAGTCAGATCGAGCGGATTTTTAACCCGATTCGCCAGCTCTCCGCCAAGTTTGCCGTCGTCCAACAAGCGATTGCAGCCTTAGACCGCATTTACAACCTGCTGGAGCTCGACGCCCGCATTCCGCAAGGCGAGCGCACCCTCGAGGGCGAACATATGGAGCTTGTCTTCAAGGATGTCAACTTCCGCTACCAGGCAGATGGACCGCTGGTACTCGCCGACATCAACTTCTCCGTCAAGCCCGGTCAGACCCTCGCCCTCGTTGGTCAAACCGGTTCGGGCAAATCGACCATTGCCCGGTTGCTGACGCGGGCCTATGATGGCTACAGTGGGCGCATTGAGGTGAATGGTCACGAACTGGGAGAGCTCAACTATCACTCGCTGCGATCCAAAATCGCCGTGGTCCACCAGGATGTCGAGCTTTTTGCCGGCAGTCTCAGGGACAATATCGCCATGTTCGACAGCCGCATCGGCGACGAAGCCATTCTCGAGGCCGTCCGCTTGGTCCATGCCACCCACCTGATCGAGCATCTGCCAGGCGGGCTGGACTTTCAGGTTGTCGAGGGCGGTGGGAACCTGTCCTCGGGTCAAAAGCAGCTGATCGTCTTTGCTCGCGCCCTGGCTCATGACGCGCCGGTCGTCCTCATGGACGAGGCGACCTCCTCCGTCGACTCCGTCACCGAGGCTTGGATCCAAGAGGCGATCGCCCAAATCATGCGGCATAAGACCGTGATCGTCGTCGCTCACCGTCTCTCGACCATCGCTGCGGCCAACCACATTCTCGTTCTCAAAGGAGGGCGCATCATCGAGCAAGGCAAACATGGCGCGCTCTTGGCCATCGAAGGCGGCTACTACGCTGGCCTGGTCGAGGCTTCCAAGCTCAAGACCGGCGAGGCAGCCGCGCTGCTCGTATGAGCGCGGCGCCCTGGTTCGAGCCACCCGCGCCGCCCCTGCGACCGGGTGACCGAGCCGTCGTTGTCGGCGCAGGTCTGGCCGGCGCGCACTGTGCCTACTATCTGGCCTTGCGCGGCATCGACGTGACGGTGTTGGAGCGCGCGAGCCAGGTCGCCGCCGAGGCCTCGGGCAATCCCGCCGGAGTGCTCTTGCCCTTTCTATCCCGCGGCAAGGACGACAGCAGCAGGTTTCTTGACCAGGCCTACGGCTTTGCCTGCCACAGCTTGGCGACGACCCCCCAGTGGCGCAACCCGGTTTGTGATCGCGTCGTGCAACTTGTCGATCAGCCGCGGCTGCGCCGTTTTCACGACGCCTTGACCTTCGCCCCACAGCCCTTCGTGACGGCTCTCAACCCGACGGAAACCGCGCGCATCGTCGGATTGGCGCTGCGCCAGCCCAGCTTGTTGCTCCAGCGCGCACGGGCCCTGGACCCGGCCGCACTGTGTCGGGACCGTCTCTGCCATGCCAATATCGACGTCCGGCTGAATTGCGCGGTTGAGCAGATCGTGCCGGAGCAGGACGGCTGGTCGCTGTGGGGCGCTGGGGGCCTGTTGGCCCATGCCCAGGTCGTTGTCCTGGCAAATGCGCAGGCAGCCACTTCGTTCGAGCAGCTGCGGGGCTTCCCTTTGGGTGGAAACCCAGGCCAGCTCGTGCTGGTCGAGGAGCGGCGGCTGCGCAAACTGCCCAAGGCCGTGGTGTGTCATCACGAGTACCTGGTCCCAGGGGTAGCGGGTCAGCTCTTGGTCGGCGCCAGCTGGCGTGAGGCGCAGGCAGGGCTTGAGCTCTCGGCCGTCGAGCAAGCCCAGCTGTTGCAGGGCGCCGACGAACTGCTGCCCGAGCTTGGATTGCCGCAGGAACTGCCCTTGTGCGGCAGGGTCGGTCTGCGCGCTTCGACCCCAGATCATTTGCCCTTGGTGGGCGCCCTGCCCGATTTGACGCGCTACTGCGCCGCTTACGAGGAACTTCACCAGGGCCGGTGCAATGACTGGCAGCCCGCGCCTTGCCATCCTGGACTCTACGTTAGTCTCGGCCATGGCGCCCGAGGCCTGCTGACGACGCCCCTGGCGGGCTGGCTGCTGGCCGCGCTCATCGTCGACGGCCCCCCGCCCGATCAACACTTGCTGGCGGCCGTACACCCGGGCCGCTACGCGATGCGCCAGCTACGGCGGCATCCGTCGCATCGAAAGTCGGATAATTTGTAAAACATGCCGTTCCGCGCGAACTATTCTGTATCTTGACGCGTCAAACCAACCTGTAGGGATTTTTTTTGGAAACTCTCGCTATAGTTAATGTATAGTTAGGGGAAAATGGGTGGCTGATTCACCACAAGGGGGAAGGTTTGGTTCAGAACATGCGATTCGGATGGCGGTTTCTCCCGCCCGCAATCGCGCCACTGATCGTGATGGCGCTTTTCTTCAACGGCTGCCTTGCCAAAGATACCACAAACACCCTTTCAACCTATGAGCACGCCTCGCCAATGGGCGTAGGTGGCGCCGATGAAAGTGCCTCCGAAATTGACATCAAGAATGGTGCCGATCAGCCCCAGAACGAATTGGACTCGGCTCAGATGTTGGAAACCGCCCTCATTACCACCGAGGAGGCCACCAAGAGTTGGCAGGCCGGCAACCAGGACGATGCTCTGATCAAGCTCGATCAGGCCTATCAACTGCTGTTGCAGATTCCAGATGAGGACAGCACGGAAATCATTCAGGGCAAAGACAATTTGCGCCTGCTCATTTCGCGGCGAATCGTCGAAGTTTATGCTTCCCGCGGCACGACAGCCGGCAGTATCGAGCGCTCGATCCCCCTGGTCGAAAACGAGCATGTGCAGCGCGAGATTAAGAGCTTCCAAACCTGGGAGCGCGATTTCTTCCTGGCCGCTTATCAGCGCTCCGGTCGCTACCGCCCCATGATTCTCGAGGCGTTGCGCAAAGCCGGCATGCCCGAGCAGCTGAGCTGGTTGCCCTTGATCGAGAGCGGTTTCAAGTCCAACGCGCTCAGCACCGCCCGTGCCCTTGGCATGTGGCAGTTCATCCCCTCCACGGGTTATCGTTACAATCTCAACCGCGACGATTGGGTCGACGAGCGCATGGATCCCGAAAAGGCGACTGCTGCCGCGCTTACCTACATGCTCGAAATGCACGACATGTTTGGTGATTGGTACTCGGTTCTGGCCGGTTACAACTGCGGTGAGGCTAGGGTTGCGCGGGTCATCAAGAACCAAAGCGTCAACTACATGGACAACTTCTGGGACCTCTACGAAAAGTTGCCCAACGAAACGGCCCGCTATGTGCCGCGCTTCATCGCGACCTTGCTGATCATCGGCGACCCCGACAAATACGGATTTGTATTGCCCGAGCCCGACGCCCCGATCGAGACCGCTACGATCGAGATCGACCGGCCAGTCAAGTTAGCGGACTTGGAAGGTTCGCTCGGCCTTGCCAAAGACAGCCTGCGCTGGCTCAATCCCGAGCTTCGCCATCAAGTCACGCCAGATCGGGTCTACAATTTGAAGGTGCCGTCCGAAGTCGTCGAAACTGCTGTGGCCGTCATTGAGAACTTGCCGACCTGGGAAATCCCTCATGAGGAAACTGGTTATCACTTGGTTCGTCCAGGAGAGACCCTTTCAGTGATCGCGCGCAAGTATGGCATTGCACCAAAGAAACTGATGGCTGCCAATAAGTTGCGCAATCGCAACGTGGTCCAGGTCGGACAGCGACTGATGATTCCCGGTCGGAAGGTCGCCGCCTCGAGCGGGCGTTCCGAAAGTAGTAAACCCGCGGACAGTGTCAGCAAGGTCACCACCAGTCACAAGGTTAAACGCGGCGAGAGCTTGTGGTCGATCGCCCAACTCCATGGAACGTCGGTCGACCAGGTCAAGGCACTCAACCACTTGAGGACCAACCACGTCGAGGTTGGCATGGAGCTGACTGTTCGCCAGTCCGAGGGTAAACCCCGGGCCAGTGTGCGGACTTATCAAGTCCGTCGCGGCGATACCCTAGCAAGGATTGCGGAACGGCACAAGGTCAGTCTCAGCGAGTTGATGCGGGTCAACAATCTCAGCGACGAAAAGATCTATCCCCGTCAGACCCTAAAACTTCCCTGACCCCCATCTGCAGCGACAGGTATCAGATGAGCCGCCCAATAGGGCGGCTTTTCTCTTTTTGGGAAGGGTCGTGCCCATGTGATCGGTATTTCATGCCGTTGTTAATGCTTATCTTGATTAAATTTGGATGTCGTCGGGGTTGGTTTGTTTGTTGCATGTGGGAAATGCATTTGAAATCTATTGTCTGATCTTTAGTGTTTTGGGCTGTCTTTTTATCAAGTCATGGGATTTTAGACGAGTTAAGGGTTGAAATTTCTACTCGTAAGGGCGATTCTGAAAATTGAAATGGAGTGTGTCGGGGTGGTCGGCTAAGCGCTTAGGAATGTAGGGGATAAAGCTCCGGCTGAGTTGGTTTTAGTTTGAATTCGGCGCTATAACAAAAATAACAAGATTAACAAAGAGGTCCCGGACAAGTTTTATTTGATTTGATCGGGTGGAGTTGTCAGAATGAGTGCGAATGTGGCGATGGATGAGTATTTATGGATCCATCTCAAACGTTTGGGATGTCCAAAACTAATTTGGGGTGCGCACGCGTATGGCGGGAAAAGTGGGGCGGCCACTTAAATACGGGAATTTGCTGGAGCGGCTTGAACCGAACAAGCTCTACTCCGCATCCACCATTGCAGAGTTTGCTGTGGCGATTGGCTACCTCAACGCGGCAGATCCGCGCTGTGCTCAAAAGATGCGCCGTATCCGGGTCTCCTGCAATCAGATCTGCCTACGCTACGAGTTTCCAGGCCTAGGTGATGGCACCCTGACACAGCAGGGCCAACGCCCATCGCCTGGGTGGTTTGGCTGGCGCTGGATCGATGTCGCCAAACAGAAAAAGCGCCTGCTGCGCAAAAAGCCCAGCACCAGGCGCAAGCGCAAGCGAAAGAGTGAAGGTGTGACATGAATGTATCTGATAGCGGTTTGATTTTTCAGGATGATGAACTCAATGTACCTAAATTGAACAAGAATTGGAGTCGCGAGGATGTTCTTGCCCATGAAGGTATGTTTTTTCTTAAGGACATCGCCCAACTCTTAATGATCGATGCGGCCAGTATCAAGCTCCTCGCCGACACCTGCGTAGATGCCGGAGGCGACCCCTGGCAACAGCTTGGCATCAAGAAAGTATGGAACCATTGGATGATTCGCATGAAAGTCTTTGCGCCAACCTACCGACGCGAGCTTCAGCCGCGTTACCAGGCGGTGCCCAAACATTGGGATGGTAACACCTTGCTGCGTCAGGAGGGCGTGTTCCTGCTTACGGAGGTGTGTCGCAAGATCCCGTTTACGGCAGGACAATTGCGGCACCAGGTCAGACAAAATCCCAACGCCGAATTGGAGTACGGCATCTGGAAGGATGCGGAGCTGGGTGTGTTCCTCGTGCGCATGGACCGTTTTGCGCCGTGGCTACAACATCTGTGGGCGGAGGGCTTTGGCGAGGATACCCGCAGAGGGGTCGCCTCCGTTTCCGCCGGGCGAAAGCGAACAAAATCTGCCCGGTCGCTGCCCGCAAATCAGGCCAAGCCGGCCAAGCGTAAGCCACGCACCAAGCGGGTTGAACAAAAATCTTGAAGTGTCCATCGCTCTGACGTGCAACTAACCATTGCCCAGGGCGGAGAGTAGACCCCTTGTGAGCTTTGCGAAGAACTGGCACAGGGGCAGGATCGTCGCTGCCCAGGCGCAGCAAGCGACGCCATTGAAGACCAGGTAGCGCGAGCGTTGCAACTCGCCCATGCCAAGGCTGAGATTCCCGGCCATACGGCAGGCGATCTGGAAGCGCAGGATCAGCAGCGCAATCACGGGTGCGCGGTTTAAGAATCCCCCCACCGCATCGAGCATCGTCTTAATCCGTGGCCAGCGTTGGACCAGGCGTTCGCCGCGGCTTCGACCGAGCTCGAAGCAGCACCAGTCGCCAAGGAAAGCCCCGAGCGCGGCCACCACGGCCAATGGTATCAAGGGCAATGTTTTGCCCTGGGCCAGCAGGATGAAACAGATGGCCATGAGCGTGAACTCGCCCTCCAAAAAGCTACCCACAAGGGCAAGTGGAAAAATCCAGAACAAGCAATGCCTCCCGCCCGCTCGGTACACTCATCTATACGCGCAGGCACTGGGCGAAGGCGAAAGATCGGGCCTAAAAATGCGAGTGGGGAGTGGTGACCAAACCACTCCCCAATCTTTCCCAAATCACCAAAATAGTAAAGGAGATTACTACGAATTTCATTGTAAAAGATTTACATAGGTCTTGCAACAAAAAAAATGCGATTCCGTAACGGCTCGCTGCCGAGCGCTCTCGCTCTTCTAACAATATGAAAGACAGTCTGTTGCAGGCAGCTCACGGCCGCCGTGGGGCTGTGGGTTTCGCTGTTCCTTTGGGGGGCGCGTGCCCCCCTTTGGGATTAAGGGTTTGCGAGTTGGAGCATGACCGCCGTCTGGCCGCCGAGGATGTTGCAGGTGTAGATCAAGTCCGGTGATCCGTCGTGGTTGAAGTCGCCAGCGCGGACTGTATTGACCAGGGTGGCGGAGATGGTTTTGGCCATGGTGAAGTTGCCGTGGCCGTCACCCAGGAAGATGGCGATGCCGGAGGCGCCGCCGAGCAGGATGTCCAGATTGCCGTCCTTGTCCATGTCGTGGAGGTCGATGCAGTGCGGTAGTTGCCCCGCTGAGGCCGAGGCCAGGCCCGAGAAGGTGCCGTCGCCGTCGCTGAGCACGCGAACCAGGGTGGCATTGTAATAATAGGCAGCGATCATGTCCGGATCGCCGTCGTTGTTGAGGTCGCCCAGGGCCAAGTCTTGGACGGCAGCACTCTGGCCGCCCAGATTGATTGGTTTACTCGCTCCGAAACTGCCGGAGCCGTTGTTGAGGCGGCAGGTTGCTTCCGTGCCCTCGGTGAAGATCAGATCCATGTCGCCATCGCTGTCCACGTCAGCCAGGCGGACCTTGCCGATCCAGTCGTCGTTATAGGTGGTCGTGCGGTTGAAAGACGATCCAGAGCGCAGTCCGACCGTATAGGCCGTGGAAAAGGCGTTGGCGGTGACGAAATCGTCGAAACCATCGTCGTTGAGGTCCGCGACCGCGACGCTGGCGGGACCGTTGCCGACGGCATAGTAGTTGTAGGTGTTCCAGGTGCTGTGACCCCAGCGGACATAGACGCGGTCTTGGGCGCGGTCGGTGCCAATGATGTCCGTTTTGCCATCCCCGTCAAAATCGCCAAGCGCCAGGTCGAGGAGGTCGTTGCCCATGTTGTAATTGTAGGTCGCATAGAAACTGCCATTGCCACTGCCAAGGCGGGCGTGGAAACTGTTGTCGCCCGAGCGGCCGGCGACGAAGTCGAGGTTGCTGCCGGCATTGAGCAAGCCGACTTCTAGGTCGTAGATGTCGAAGGGGTCGGCCGACATGCTTACCTGGACCCGCTCCAGGAAGCAGAGTTCGCTGTCCTCGTGGATGCCGTTGCCGCAAAGGTTGAGGCTCAAATCACCCTTGTCGTGGTCTTGGAGCAAGCGTTCTTGGGCCCAGAGGTTGAGGCCGGTCAGTAGAAAGATCAGGATTACCTGTACACGCATATTCATCTCCTTGCTTTGATCAGTGGAACAGTCAACCACCCTCCTCCAGACGAACGGCAAAGCTTGATCCCCTCACCGGAGGATGTGATTTTGAGGTACTTCTCAATTGCAGCTTTGATGGGCAATGGGAGACGAGCACAACTCGGAGGCTACGGGACACGTTCAAGCTATTGAGAAAAGCGCGGGGTGTGTCGATGGAATAGCCGTGGGCGAGTCGACGAGGTGGCCATGGGATTGGATGAAGTCTGGAACAAACAGCAGCAGGGGCACGAGCCGCCGGAGGAGTCCTTGAACAAGGTGCCGGAGACTCGACCGGTGGCGGTGGGCCAGTTGATCGGCCAGCATTTCGTGCTTGAGAAAGTGCTCCACGAAGGGGGCATGGGCATTCTTTACCTGGCCAAGCACGTCAAATCTGGGCGCTCGGTGGTGGTCAAGATGATCAAGACCGACGGGCTGATCGAGGAGGGCGACCGCCAGCTCTACAACCGCTTCCGCCGCGAGGCCAAGGGCATGGCCCAGTTCGCCCATACCAATATCGTGCGCATCCTCGGCTGTGACTTTTCCGATGCCAAACAGCCCTACATCGTCATGGAGTACATCGACGGCGTGACCCTGTTCCGCTTCCTTAAACGCCAGCCAGAAGGCGTGCCAGTCAAGATGTTCATGCACATGATGGCCCAGCTGTGTTCGGCCTTTGACGCGATCCACCGCAAGAACATCGTTCACCGCGATCTCAAGCCCGACAACATCATGCTGGTGCGCGGCAGCAACTACCAGCTCAAGGTGCTGGATCTGGGCCTGATCATTTTCGAACGCGCCATGAGCACCACCGCGATGATGCGCTTGACCCGCCAGGGCCAGGTGGTCGGCACGCCTGCCTATATGTCGCCGGAGCAGTGCATGGGCGGCACGGTCACGCACCAGAGCGACATCTACAGCTTGGGCCTGGTGGGCTATGAGCTGCTGACCGGCAAGCCCGCGGCCAGTGGCGACAACCCCAAGCAAATTTTCCTACAGCAGATCAAAGAGATGCCCAAGGCGCCGCATCTGGTGCGCAGTCAAATCCCGCAGCAGCTGTCCGAAGGCCTGATGAAGGCCCTGGCCAAGAAACCGGAACAGCGGCCCCAATCCTGCAAGGAGTTCTGGCAGCTGCTGCACTTCAACTTCCGCGAAGCGGAGCTTTAAACACACGGATCACACGGATGGCGGCAGGTCCTATTCCGGGTGGTCCATGAATGGGCGCAGGTCGCGGACAGCTTCGGCGTTGATCGGGCCGTAGAGATGAGGGAACGGCTCGGTGCCGCCGGTGGTGTTTTCCCAGACCAGGGGCGAGGTCAAGGCTGAGATCTCCAACGCGAGTATCATAAGGTCGGCCACGCCAGCGTAATAGCGCGTGGCGGCGCCGGCGACCTGCTCGGCGCTTGAGCAGTGGATGAAACCCTCTGTCTGCAGGGACGCAGGTGCGTAATCACAGGCTCCTCCGGCAGGCCAGTCGCGCCAACGGAGGAGATGGTAAATATGCGACATGCTTCAGCTCCTTCAATCCAGGTTGTGTCTTGGGGCGAGGCCCTTCTTCGCGGCTTCGCGTGAGGTCTGTCTCTAGACCTCGATGCCGGCCCAGTTGCCGCGGTGCCAGAGCCAGGCGAAGGTGCCGCTCATGAGGGCGCGGTAGGTGACCTGCAGGCCCCAGATCTGCAATAGGCCCCAGCCCAGGAACTGGGCAAAGACGAACGCTATTGGCAGGAAGAAAAACCATTGGGTCACGATCGAGACTTGCATGACTCTTTTCGAGGCACCCGCGCCGAGCATGCTGTTCATCAGCACCAGGCCGACACTTTCCAAGGCGATCGTCAGGCCGACCATGCGCAGCGGCCAACGCGCCGCTTCGACGGTCAGGGGGTCGCGGGCGAACGGTGCCAATACGAAATCCGTCAGGAAAATCATCGGTAAACCCAGGCAGCCCAACACGACCAAACCGACCTTGACCACGTCCCAGCCCCAACGCTTGGCGTCCTCGACATCCTTGCGGCCCAGCGCCTGGCCGACCAGGGTGGCCGCGGAGAGACCCAGGGCGATGCCGGGCAGAATCGCCACCAGGGTCAGGTTGATGAGCACGCCGGCCGCGGCGGTCTCGACCACGCCGACCCGGGCGATGATCCAGAACAGCGCCGTGTAGCCGGCCGAGAAGAACAGTTGCTGGATGCCGTTGGGCAGGCTCAGGCGCACCAGCGTGCGAAACTCGGCGCGACTAGGCTTAATGCTCAGGAAGCCGTGCGGTTTGGCGTGGGTGATGCCCAAGAAGAAGTAGAGGCTGGTCGCGATCACGGTCGAGAGCGCGGTGGCGATACCCGCCCCTTGCGCGCCCAGTGCCGGGAAGCCGAGATTGCCGGTGATCAGCACCCAGTTCATGAAGATGTTGGCGGCGTGCATGACCATCAAGGTGCCCATGTAGAACCACGAGCGGTTGATGGCGTTCCAGTAACCGCGGAAGGCAAAATTGATGGCCACGAAACTGATGGCCAGGACCCGCGCCTGCAGGTAGGGAACGCCGGCGGCGACGACTTCCGGGTCGGGGTTGAGCAGCGGGAAGATCGTCGGCACCAGGAAGTAGAGCACGGCCGAGAAGATCGGCGCCACGATCAGCACCAGCAGAATACCGGCGTTCAGCGAAACCGCGGTGCGGTCGTGCTTGCCCTCGCCCTTGCGGCGCGAGGCCGTCGCCTGCACGCCGGTGCTAATGCCCAGCAGCAGCGCCATGAACATGAAGTTCGCGAAACCGCCCTGGTTGACGGCTGCCAGGGAAGGGTTGGGGTTGTCTAGCGCGCCGACCATGGCAGTGTCCACTAGGTTGAGCACGTTTTGGGAGACCATGCCGCCCACAATCGGCAGAGCAAGATCGACAATTTGGCGAAGTCGCGAGGAGTTCATGGATCGATACCTCATTCAACGTGAATACGCGGAGCGCGTCATCCTGTCATGTACGAGCGGCGTTGGCAAAAAGTCCGCGCCCACGGTCCGCTGTGTGGGGCAAGACTGCTTTTCATTTTTACGCGGTGGGTCCTGGCCCGTCCAGCGTTTTCAGGCTGATCGCCATCGTCAGGTTGTTGATCAGGGCAGAGCCTAGCCGAAAAGGTCCCGCAGGCGCTGTAGCTGCTGGAGCGCAAGATGCAATCTTGCGCCGGGCGGCGGGTGAATATTCAAACGGTTTTTTCAGTAGAGCGTAACTCCGGGAGCGTTCCTCTGAAATGATTCTGTTTTTTGCCAAACGTCGAATGGAGACGACCTTTTCGGCTAAGCTCTAGCCAGGGCCTCGTCGAAAGGGCCCGACGCAGGATGCAGTCTTGCGCCGGGCGGAGGGTCGATATTTCCCCCATGCTCCGCGGGACCATAGGTGTTACCTATCGCGGCGGACGCTTCATCTCGCTTTTCCTGCCATCCAGACGCGTTCCCACAACGTCCGCATCAAGTCAAAGCGAAGTTGACCAGGCCAACCTGACAATGTCGCACGTGACGCAGGTTGTGCCTTGCAGTCAGAGCAGTCTGGGGTAGAATGGGGCCATCTTCGTGTGAGGACGCCACTTATGGATTTGCTCCAGCTCATTGAGGCGCTATGGCGCAAGCGTCTGTTCCTGGCCCTGTTCGCCGGTGTCCCGGCGCTGCTGTTTGGGCTCTGGATCTTCCTGTCGCCGCGGGCGCATCGGGCGCGACTGATCTACCCGATGGAGTTGACGGCCACCGACTTTCAGCGGCTGGCGGATCGCTTCTACGGCGGTGACAATTTGCGCCAGCTGATCGCCGACATGGAGGCCAAGGGTCTAAAGGATTGGCCGGAGTCGCTGCGCCTGGCCGAGACGCGGGCCGAGCTTTCGAAGCAGATCGCGCTGCAGATCACGCCCAACTATGTGGATTTCAACGAGCGCGCCAACCTCAAGCTCTCGCTGGACCGCTCTTGGGCGGAGAATGTCGAGAAGATCGAACAGCTACGGGCGCGCATGCTGGAGATTCACCTCTTCGGCGGTAGCGCCGACGAGCTGGCGGCGGCGCTGGCTGTCGTGCGCCACAATTTCGAGGCGGAACTACCGCTGCGCGAGCTGCAGGATGGGCTGCTGCAGCGGCGCTACACGCTCAATAACCAGTTGGTGGCCAACGAGCAGGAGCGCGCCTACAAGGCCGACGAGTTGCTGACCGCGACCCGCACGCGTGACAGCCTGGCCGCCGCGGACGGGGGCCGGAGTCTAAGCGGCGCGCCGGCGGTGACGCTCCAGTTGGACGAAAAGGAGCGCGAGAGCGACCACCTGCCGCTCTCGTTGCAGCGCGAGATCTACGCGGCCCAGGTGGCGTTGCTGTCCGAGCGGGTCGAGGCCGCCAAGCGCCAATACGCGCTTAAACGTCTGGAGGCGGAACTCGTGGGTGAGGTCTCGACGGCCCTGGACCAATTGATCGAGGCCGGTGGTGACCTCGAGGGTTATCTGGCTCTGCTAAAGAAGGCGCGGGAAAACCACCCGCCGGAGTGCTACGACCTGCTGGACGGCATGGCGCACCTGGCCGACAACTATCACTTCACCCGACGCCCGCTGGTGGCGGCGCCGCGGGTCCTGCCGCAGCCGCGCCACACGGTGCAGCGCACCCTGTTCGCGGCGGTCCTGCTGGCCATGATCGGCGCGCTGCTGGTGGTCGTGCAAGAGGCCAGACTCAAGCTGCGAGACCCTTGACCACAGCTTGGTATCCTTGTTTGACCTGCCTTGTTCGGCCCTAAAACGGACACGGCGCGACCAACTCCAGCGGACGGCCGTCGTCGGGATGTGCCAGGACCAGGCGTTCGGCGTGGAGCAAGAGGCGAGGGGCCAGGGCGCGCACGGCGGGCGGGGCGTAGAAGGGATCGCCGAGCAGGGGGTGGCCGATTTCGGCGAGGTGGATGCGCAGCTGGTGGGAGCGGCCGGTGAGCGGCGTCAGCGCCAGGCGGCAGCGGTCGCCCAGGCGCTCGAGCACTCGCCAATGGGTGCGCGAGGGTTTGCCGTTGGGGTCGACCTTGCTGCGCGGGCGATTGGGCCAGTCGACCATCAGCGGCAGGTCGACCTCGCCCTCGTCGGCTGCTGGTAGACCCCAGGCGATGGCTTGGTAGCACTTTTGGAGCTGGCGCTCCTGGAACTGCAGGGAGAGGTGGCGGTGGGCCGCGGCGTCGCGGGCCATGACGATCACGCCGGAGGTGTCGCCGTCGAGGCGGTGCACGGTCAAGGCGTCAGGGAAGGCGGCCTGGACGCGCAGGGCCAAGCTATCCTTGTTTTCGGGCAAGCGACCTGGCACCGAGAGCAGGCCCGAGGGCTTGTCCAGGGCGATCAGGCGCGCGTCCAGGTGGAGCATGCGCACGCCAGTAACGATGTCCGCTGCATCGGCCGCCAGCATCGGGCTCAGTCCGGCAGGGTCAGGACTTCGACGCCGGTCTGGGTGACGGTGACGGAATGCTCGAACTGCGCCGAGAGGCGGCCGTCGACGGTGTAGACGGTCCACTTGTCGTGGCGATCAACAAAGGTGCGGAAAGTGCCCGCGTTGAGCATCGGCTCGATCGTGAAGGTCATGCCGGGGATCAGCTCGCAGTCGGTCGATCGACTGGGGTAGTGGCAGACCTGGGGTTCGGCATGGAAGACGGTGCCGACGCCATGGCCGGTATAGTCGCGCACGACGCCGAGGTTGCGCTGACTGGCGTAGGCGTAGATGGCGCGGCCGATATCGATCAGGCGGCCATGGGGTTTCACGGCATCAATGCCGATCTGCAGGGCTTCGCGCGCGGCCTCGGTGACCATGCGCGCCTCGGGGCCGGGGTTGCCGACGTAGAAGGTGCGGCTGGTGTCGCCGTGGTAGCCATCGAGGTAGACGGTGACGTCGACGTTGACGATATCGCCGTCCTTGAGAACGTCCTTGACGGAGGGCACGCCGTGGCAGACGACGTGGTTGATGGAGGTGCAGACGTTTTTAGGGAAGGCGCCGGGCGTGATCTTGGGGTTGCGCGGGTCGGCGACATGGCCCTTGGGGTAATTGAGCGGCGAGGGATAGGCGCCGGCAGCCAGGGTCAGGTCAAGCACCCAGTCATCGATCTGCTGGGTGTTGATGCCGGGCTCAATGCGCTTGCCGACTTCCTCGAGAATATTGGCGGCCAGCTTACAGGCGCGGCGCATGCGCGGCAGGGTCGCCGGCGTCAGGATCTGGTACTCGCGCTTGGGCTTGGCGACCAAGGGGGTAAATTCAGCGGCGGCTGTCGTCTTGCCGTGGCATTTCTTGTATTTCTGACCACTTCCACAGAAGCAGTCGTCGTTGCGTCCATATTTCAAAGGGCACTGTCCTCGGAGCTCGATCAGGCCGCGATGCTCGCGACCCAAACGCTCATTATCGCCGATTTAACGAATTTCCACAACCGGCACCGTCCGAGCAACTCCGAGCAACACCTAGACTAGCCGCTCAGAATTGTTTGTAACCACGGAATGGCACTGAAACACACGGAAGGGAACACGGAATTGGTCCCCTTCCGTGAGATTCAGTGTTTTCCGTGGTCAACCTCTGATGGTTATCCTGACCGTCCGAGCCTTTCCGAGCCTTGCGGCACAAAACGCAGGCAGTACGTTTCGGTCGGGCCTGTCCAGAGTTCGACGCAAAGCGCGTGGTTGGGCTCGTCGCAAAGACGTTGCTCAGCCTTGATACCATCTAGTCATACGCCCTATAATGAGGCGCTACAAAGCGACCAACTCTAGGAAAAAGCGATGGTTCAATGGCAAATCAACAACAGACTAGGGTGAGTCAAATGCGGAGGTACTTTGGTTTAGAACCCGAGGCCGAGAGCCTGCCCGGAATCGGGAGGGTCTATTTGGCCGGGTGGCTAATTTTCATGAGCTACCTCGTCCTGCAGCTTGTCTCCTTGGTTCAGCCCGACTTAAAGCCTTGGCTTCATTGGCACGGGAATTTCGTATTATTTTTTATTGCGATGGCTCCAGCACATCAAGGCCTCTCAAATCTGATCCTGATGTTCAAGACCCAGGGGCGTCGACTCCTCGATCAAAGGGCCCGCGTTCAGGGCATTCTCTTTGGTGTCATCGTCACTGGCGTTGCATTGTCGTGGTTTAGTTATGAAAGATCGGGGCTTAGGATGATGGCAGCTTGTGCGTACTGGCTTGGGATATTGTTGGCCCCCATCACGAATTCTTTGATGAGGTCGCGCTCACTCTTCAATCTCTGGGTCTGCCTGATTAGCCTTGTTGCCTTTCTCAGTATGTTCCTCCTTGTCAACGGCCACGAAGATGGTTTGGCACTCATTTTCCTCGGTGTAACTCTGTGGTTTGGTTGGCTCTTAAGTGACCGCCGCTCGTCTTCTGATGACACCGGATCAAAGCAGGCCTAATCCCCAACCAAATCCAACCAACTCCTGTCACACCCTATACTGTGAAGCCATTCATTGATTAAGTACGCAGGTGACGCGAATGTTGGACGGGACCGGAGAGCGATACCTGGGCGGGTGGGCTGACGGCGTCGTCCCCGTAATTCACCTATTAACAATTCTAACGCCTGTTTCAGTCTTGTAATCTAAAGACCGTCTCGTGAATTTATAGAAGCTGTTTAATCGCAGGATATTGGACGCACATATGGCGATTTTGGCAGCGCCCGCTTGACGATTTTTTACACGGATTGTATTTTTTTGACAGATGTACCAAAGCCCAATCCTTCCGCCCTTGTGGGGCCTGGCCTCGCTCTGTGTGGTGGCACGCTTGCGTACCTCTGGTGACGCAAATTTTCCTATCTATGAGGTTTGATGATGAAGTGTTCCCCATGGTCGATGATTCGACTCCTCGCTGGCATCTGTCTGCTCATCTGCCTGACCTTGGCCCCAGTCCTGGCCGGGTCTGAGGTGCGCGGCTACATTCACCCCCACACGTCCTTGGCAGCCGGACATGCCAGGTTTGTCACCGGCCCCCAGGACGGCGAGGGCCTGGCGTTGGCCCTCTCTCTTTACCGCGAACGCCTTGATCAGCTGGGCCTCCAACCCGACGACTTTGCCGAGGTCCGCGTCCTTTCCGACTACAGCGATGCCGACGGCACGCGCCATATCGCTCTGCGACAACGCTACCAGGGCCTGGAAGTTTACGGCTGTTCCGCCAGCGCCCATTTGGACCGCAAGGGTCGCGTCATCGCGGCGCATTGCAATTTCGTCGGTGATTTGGCGCAGAACGCCAAGGGCATTGCCCGGCTGGATGCGGTCACTGCCCTGCGCGCCGCTGTCGAGGACCTTGGTTTGCGGCTGCGGGAGCGTCCGCTGGCCTCTCCCGTGGGCCCCGATGGTGTGATCCGACTCGGTCGGGCCGGCATCGCCGAGCGGGAAATCACTGCCCGCCTGATCACCATGGCTTCACCGAAGCGGCCGGCAATTTCCAAAAGACCAACTACAGCGCACAGGGACTGGGCGGCGATCACATCTTGGCCAAAGCTCAGGACAGCGCGGACCTGTGGCGCAACAACGCCTCTTTCAGCACCCGGGCGGATGGTAACAGCCCGATCTTGCGCATGTTCCTCTGGTTCACACCCACGCCACCCGAACGCGATGGCAGCCTGTGCAACGACATCATCACCCATGAGTTTGGCCACGGCATTTCCAAGCGGCTCACGGGTGGCCCCGCCAATGAGCTGGTCTTGATCAATGACGAGCAGATGGGGGAGGGCTGGTCGGACTTCTTCGCCTTGGTCTTCACCGCCAAACCCGGTGACACCGCGTCACAGAGCCGTGGCATTGCGACCTGGGCCATGAGCCAGCCGTTGGATGGCAATGGCATTCGCACCAAACCCTACTCGACCGATTTTGACGTCAATCCCTACACCTATGATCGCATTAAGGAGACCGAAGGACCTCATCGCCTAGGCGAGGTCTGGGCCGCGATGCTCTGGGAACTCTACTGGGCGTTGGTCGAGGAGCACGGTTTCAATCCCAACCTCAGCGACGATTGGACTACGGGGGGCAATCTGCTCGCCCTGCGCTTGGTCATAGACGGTCTCAAACTCCAGCCCGAATTCCCAGGTTTCGTCGATGGCCGTGACGCCATTCTCTTGGCGGATCAGAACCTGACGGGAGGCGCCAATCAGTGTGCCATTTGGCGGGCCTTCGCCAGGCGCGGCCTCGGCTTGAGCGCCGACCAGGGTCTTTCCAGCGATCGCTACGACGGGCGCGAAGCTTTTGACAGCCCCACTGCTTGCACCTATCTGTATGCTGCCGAAACATCACGGGCTATTTGTGCCGGAGAGACCGTCGCCTTCAATCTAGAGCTCGGCTCCGCCTTCAGCGGCCCGGTCACCCTCGACCTGCTAGAGCAGTTGCCCGGTGTGACCGTCTCGTTCAGCGCCAATCCCGTGCCCCAAGTGCCGGCGGTCGTCACCGTGACCCTTGCCGATACCGGCAACCTGCGCGGGCCCTTGACGCTGACGATGCTCGGTGACGACGGCGTCCACCAAGGTCGGCAGCGGCTGGCGTTGAGGGTCTACGAGCAGCCGCCCTTGACCCCGGAACCTGTTGCCCCGCTCCCAGGCTCCCAAACCGGCGTGCGCCCCACCTTTACCTGGCAGGATGGCTTCACCGGCTGCCGCTCGCTCGAAGATTTTCGCGGCGGTCTGCCCGATTTCGACCACGGTACCTCGGTGCTGGAGCTGGTGGGCTGCCTTGACCAGATCGATAACTATCGCGACCGTTCGGCCATGCGCTGGATCGTCGAGGTGGACGACAATTCGGACTTCAGCAGCATCGAGCAAACCCTCGAAACGACCGCGAAGGTCGCCAACCCCCGCAGACCCTTGGCCCAGGGCACGACCTATTGGTGGCGGGTGCGTGGCCTCAACGCCTGCGGCGAAACGGCCCAGTCTCAGGCCAGCTCCCTGACGACCGGGCACGATCTGGCCGTCCTGTTGGTCGATGACGACGACAACGAGCCGGACATGCAGGCGGTGTATTTGCAAATCCTGGCGGATGCCGGCCTCAACGATGTGCTGTTGTGGGATACCGACAACACCGATGTCGAGCCCAGTGCCGCCGAGCTCGGCGGGTTCGATGTGGTGGTCTGGTTCACAGGTGTCTCCTTCTGGCCCACCACCGGCCCCTCTGGTCGCAGTGAAGGCGCCTTGGCCAGTTACTTGGATGAGGGTGGCAGCCTGTTTATCTGTGCCCAGGACTATATCCTCATGCGCGAGGTGACTTGGTTCATCAAGGATTACTTGGGCGTTGACGACGCAATCAACGATGTCACCGCAGCCGAGGTGGTGGGCAGCGTGGGTGGCCTGTACGAGGACTTCGGGCCTTACGTGCTTGAATATCCCTTCGATGATTGGACCGACATGCTCATCGCCGATGCGTCAGCGCAGGCGGCCTTCGATGGCCCGGATGGCACGGCAGCAGTTTCCAAACGCACCGATACCTACCTCACCACCTTTCTGACCTTCCCGATCGAGGCGATTCCCGACCCTGCCGAGCGGGCCAGGATTCTGCAGACCTTCCTCGCCAAGCGACCGTGAGCAGTCTCGGGCCGGCCAGGTGCCGGCCCCTTTCCCAGTGGCGCGGCGACGAATCGCGATGCCGCTCGCGGCACCCGGACCTGGTCATCAGTGATTATGTTTGGGGCAAGCGCCTTCAGGTCGACTGGCCAGCTCGCCATGCCAGTCCGATGTGCTTGCCGTGAAAGGCCAGTCCAATTGCAAGCCATCGCGCGGTGTGTCGCTTTCGCAGCTGTGCCGCGTAATCGCGCTCGAGGATCTGCGTCAAGGCGGCTTGGGCCGTTTGAGGGAATCAGGCTGAAGATCGCGCAACGAGACGCTGACTTCGAGTGACCGCAGCAGGGCTTCGCCAGAAAGCAAGGCTTGCAAATCGCGCAGATGATAACCCTTGCCGTTGACAATCAAGTCGCGAGCCAAATCATTGCTCGAGGTACCCAACCAATAGGGCTGGAGCGGCTCTTGTGGCGCACTCGCCATGGCTAAGATCGACCAAGGGTTATAGATGGTGGTCTCGCCAAAACGATAGCCGTTGTACCAATGACGAACCTCCGCCTCGCGGTCCAGCAACTCATAATTCATCAGTAGCTGCCGCACTTCCTCCTGAGTGAACCCGAAGGCTGAGGAGAAGGGCTTTTCAAGCACCGAGAAAACCCCGAGATTGTTGAGATCCGAGTAAATTGACTCGCGGCCAACCCGCAAGACGCCGGTGACGACGGCGCGAAACAGGCTGCGGTTGTCCTTCAAGGCCGCACCCATGAAGTTGCGCAAGAAGTGGAGGACCTCTGTCGCATAGCCGCCAGCATTGGCGCGCTGAATGGGGTTGTCGTATTCGTCGAGGAGCACGATCACTCTTTTGCCCGAAGCGCGTTCGAGCAGTTCGGTGAGCAGGTGCAGGGCACTCTCATACTCGGCTTGGTTCGCGCGCAGGTTGAGGATGTCCGCGATCATGCGCTCTTGCAGCTTGCTGGCGACGCCTGAGATTCGCTCCAAATGCTGGCTCACTAATTGAGCGATGCGCGACTTGAAGGCATCGTAACAGACATCCCAACTCTGGTGGCTCATGTCCTTTAGCGTGAGAAACACCGTGGGGTGGGCATTGAGATGCTTCATCGCCTCCGCATCTTGGCTGACCGCAAGACCCTCGAAGTGCTGGGCTGAGCTCTCACGGTTGTCGAAAAATGCATGGAGCATGGTTTGGTTGAGCGTCTTGCCAAAGCGCCGTGGACGCGGCAACAACAGCACTTGGTAGGGCGCGCGCAGAACCTCGCCGATCAGCGCGGTTTTGTCGACGTAATAGCTACCCTCCATGCGGATCGTTCTTAAGTCAGATTGGCCCATGCTGATCGGACGACGCACGTCAACCTCCTCGAGCGCTGGCACTTAGTCTAGCACACTCGCCGTCGGGGCGGATCTTTCCGCGCAAGCGCCGGTCGCGACCCGTCATCGCCTTGTGGCGCATTGAATCATTTTTGGTCCGCTCGGGTAAACCCTTTGCGTCGGGCTGCGTACCTGTTCCTTAGGCATCGGGGAAAAATTTGCCTGAAGGAGACCTCAGTGACCAAGATTTTAGCCTCACTCTGGCTGATGCTCTGCGCCTATGCCCTGGCGCAAACACCCCTGACCCATGAACAAGCCGTTCGCCAACAGGCCGCCGCACTGGACGCGCTGGTCGCGCGCTTTGGTGGCTATCCGGCCATTGAAACCGCGGTCGCGCCCTTGCGCGGCGAAATCCTCCTGAAAATCGTCAGCACCAGCGAACGCTACAGCAAGGTCAAGGACCAAGAGTTCCAGGCCGGCATCACCGGTGCCAGTTTGACGCCCCGTTGGCCCACCACCGCCGCGGAGGGTAAGAAAACGGGTTACGAGGTCGTCGTCGACCTGCACCAACAGCTCGCCGCCCTGGGCGTGGACCTGATCTTCGTGCCGGTGCCCTCCAAATTCGAGCTCTTTCCCGACGTCTTCGACACCGCCACGCCGCCGGGTATGCCGCTCAACCCGGCCCGGATCGAGCTGATGCAGCGCCTGGTCGCGGCCGGTGTCGAGGTGGTCGATATCCTGCCGACCCTGCAAGCGCTGAAGCCCAATGCCGCCCATCCGCTCTACGAAGTGCGCGGCCACCACCTCTCTTCCCTCGGCGCCAAGCATGCAGGTGAGTTGGTCGCCGAACACCTGGCCCGCTATCAGGTGCCGGGTCGCGATCCCAGCCGCTTTGGAATCCAGGAGCACGCCTCGGTCGAAAGGGTCAATGCCGAGCAGCCGATGACGGCTTTCGAGGTCACGCTCGATGGCAAACCCTACGAACACGTCAATAACAGCCCCTTTATCGTGATTGGCGACTCCCAGGCCTTCGCTCACTTTGGCGCTGGCTGGGCCAGCCATATCGCCCGCGCCAGCGGTGTGCCGGTCACCGACATGTCGCTCTCCAGCGGCGGTTCCTGGGCCGCCCAACGGCTGGGCCACCTGGGTCGCAGTTTCGTCGGCAAGGCCAAGGCGGTGATTTGGATCGTCACCTCATCCGCGCTCGCGCGCCCCGATTGGCAGCTGGCCGAATTTCAAGAGGAGGCGACGGTGCCTGGCCTGATGGCGCTGGGTCTCTTCGATGAGGCGCAAAAGAGGGTCGGCGAGCATCCCGACCCCGCCGCCCTGGGCATCGACGAGAACTACGTCAACGAGGCCGCCTACCGCATGGTCGCGACCCGCAAAATGGCCGAGGCCGAAGCCGCCTTCCTGCTCAACATCAAGTGCTTTCCGCAGTCGGCCAACTGCTGGGACAGCATCGGCGAGTTCTATGCCCGCACCAAGCGCACCCAGGAGGCGATCGATGCCTGTACGAAGGCGCTGTCGCTCAACCCGGCCGACAATGTCAAGAAGAACAGCATCGCTACCCTGAAGCGCCTGGGCGTCGACACCTCACAGTGGGAGCCCGATCGACCCAAGATCGAGCTCAGCGCCGACCAGCAGCAGGCCTACGTGGGCGCATACCTGTTGACCAAGGACACTCGCCTGGAAGTTGAACGCGGCGAGAACCAGCTGACGGTGCACGTCATGGGTCGCGACATCCGCATGGTGCCCATCGGCGAGCACAGCTTCGAGGCCGACGGTCTCAAGATGACCTTCGAGCCAAAGGGCGAAGAGATGCTTTTGACCTGTCAGCTGGGCTCCGATACGCGCTCCGGGAAGCGGGTCACGAACTGATCGAGCCGCGGCCCGCCGTCGGGCCGCGCGTGCCGACTGAGGAGGAGGAAGCATGGTGCGCTGCGCCTTGTCGCTACTGGTGTGTCTGATCGCTGTCGCCCGCGCGGACTGGCCACCCAAGGACGATGATTTGGTCTTCCTGTTCGAGACGGGGACCGAGGAGATCTTCGCGCTGGACGCCAGCGGCGCCGAGCCCCTGCTGAATTACAGCCTCAAGCCCTCGGGCCATGGGCGCTTCACCAGCCAAGGCCTGATGAATCTGGACCATGGTCGCTATGGCGCACCGGCTCAGGAACGGCTGGGTCAAGTGCTGAAAAGCTCGCTACAACTGGGGCTGGAGGTCTGGCTCTGGCCCGAGACCGCCCAGCAGGCGGAGATCCTCAGTCTGTGCGGCGCGCTGACGCTTGAGCAGCGCGGCGAGCGGCTGGTTTGTCGGCTGCAGACTGGCGCCGGCGCGGTCGAGCTGAGCGGGCCGCTGCCGCTGGGGCAGGGCAGTGCCATCGCGCTGGGTCTTGGTGCGGACCGGTTCAGCCTCTACCGCGACGGCGTCGAGGTCCAAGTCGCCAGCTTACCAGGCCCGGTCCAATGGCGCGACCAGGGTCCCAGCTTTGGCAGCGGCGATTTCGTGTCGGCCGGCTGGTCGGGTCGCCTGGGCTACTTCGGGGTCTATACCGGGGCCTTCGACGCTGCCCGGGCCGCGGCCCATTACCGCGCCTTGGCCGAGAACCTGCAGCCACCACCCGAGCCCTTGGTGGTGGAGGCCAAGCTATTGGCCTGCTCGACCTTTGCCACGCCGGCCTCGATCGAGCCCTACGCCGATTCCCTGGCGGTCTTCGAGTACGAGGTTCAATCCGTTGTCAAGGGGCTGACCTGGGACAAAACGATTCGGGTCGCCCACTATGTCGTGCTCGACCACCATGCCATGCCCGCCGCGGCCGCCAAACCGGGCGACCTGCACCGCCTCGTACTCGAGCCCTTCGCCGCCAACCGCCAGGTCGCCCTGGTCCACCGCACCGAGACGCTGGCACCCGATCCCAAGATCCGGCTCTACCTGGCCACTCAGATCCTCAGCCCCTGAGCCGCCCATGGTTTTCAGTTCGCACCTCTTCATCTTCTATTTTCTACCACTCGCCTTGGGCGCCTACTACCTGGCCCCACGGCGCCTGCGCCATCTGGTGCTGACCCTGTTCAGCTACCTGTTCTACGGCTGGAGCAATCCCGTCTTCATGGCGCTGATGCTGGTCTCCACCGCGATCGACTATTTTTGCGGTCTCGCCATCGTCTCGGCCACGCCCTGGCGACCCGGCCCGCTCGGTCCCCTGGCTCCCGGTCCGCGCTCGCACCGTCAGAAGCTCGCGCTCTGGACCTCGATCTGCGCCAATCTCGGCCTGCTGGCCTTCTTCAAATACGGCAATTTCGGCGTCGACGCTTACAACGACCTGATGATCGCGCTTGGCTTCGAGCATGCCGCCTGGGATCATTTCTGGCGCATCACCCTACCGCTTGGGATCAGCTTCTACACCTTCCAGTCCATGAGCTACAGCATCGACATCTACCGCGGCGAGGCCACTCCGCTGCGCGATCCGATCGATTTCGCCTGCTATGTCGCCATGTTCCCGCAGCTCGTCGCCGGCCCGATCATCCGCTACCACGAGGTTGCCCGGCAGATGCGCGAGCGTCAGCACACACTTGCGCGCTTCGCTCGCGGCGTGGCCTTCTTCGCACTGGGCATGGCCAAGAAAGTGCTGCTGGCCAACCCCTGCGGCAAGATCGCCGACACCGTCTTCGATGCTGGCGTCAGCGGCCTGCTGGACAGCTGGTTCGGCGCCTGCGCCTATGGCTTCCAGATCTATTTCGACTTCTCCGGCTACAGCGACATGGCCGTGGGTCTGGGGCTGATGCTCGGTTTCGTCTTCCCCAAGAACTTCGACAGCCCCTACCACAGTCGCTCGATCACCGAGCTCTGGCAGCGCTGGCACCTCTCGCTCTCCTTCTTCCTGCGGGACTACCTGTATATTCCCCTGGGCGGCAACCGCAAAGGGCAAGCGCGCACTTACGCGAACCTGGCGATCGTGATGTTGCTGGGCGGGCTCTGGCACGGTGCCTCCTGGAATTTCCTGGTCTGGGGCGGCATCCACGGCGGCGTGCTGGCGCTCGAGCGCGCCCTGGCGGGCCGCGGCCTGCTGGAGCGCGTGCCGGATCCGCTGCGGGTTGTGCTGACCTTTGGGATCACGACCCTGGCCTGGGTCTTCTTCCGCGCGCCCGACTTGCCCAGCGCGCTCAACTTCCTAGGCGCGATGTTCGCGTTCGATGGCGCCGAGCCGCGCGCGGACCTGCTGGCCGGCCTGCTCTACCAACCCTACTACTTCCTGTCCTTCGCCTTGGCGGCGGGCGTGATCTGGGGCTGTCGAGACAGCTGGCATTTCACCCGCGTGCTGACGCCCCTGCGCGCGGCCTACTGTTTGGCGCTGTTGCTGCTCGCGCTGGTGGCGCTCGCGACACAGTCCTATAACCCTTTCATTTACTTCATCTTCTGAGGCCACGTCATGCAACACCGCGAACAGGCAGCACTGGAGGATATTGACGCCACCCGCATCACGCGGCCGACGGCCTGGTTCCTGGTGCTGGCGTTCCTGGCGCTGATCGGGGTCGTGCCCTTGCTGCAGATCGGCCGCGACCTGCGTGCCGGCCAGCGGCCGATCGTGGCCGAAGCACCCGCGCTGGTTCGTCATGGCCTGCCGAAAGTGGCTGAGCTCAAGGCCTTCGAGGAGCGCCTGGAGAACCGCGATTTCCTGCGCGAGCACCTGCTGGGACCCAGCCAGGCGCTGTTGCTGCGGTTGGGCGCCGGCAACGAGCGCTGCTGGGTCGGTCGCGACGGCTGGCTGTTCTACCGCGACGCGCTCGAGCATTTGAGCGGCCCAAGTTTCCTCGACCCGCAACGCATGCGTCTCCGCGCCCAGACCAAAGCTGTGGCGCCGGACTCGATCGCCGCGATCGTCGACTTTCGGGAGCAACTCGGCAGGCGCGGCATCGACCTGCTCGTCGTGCCGATCCCCGTCAAGGCCGCGCTCTATCCCGACCGCCTCAGCGCCCGTTTCCCGGCCCAGGCCGCGCCCCTGGTCCACCCGGACAGCGCGCGGTGGCGCCAGCGCTTGGCCGGCGCGGGCGTGCCGGTCTTTGACCCCCTGCCCGTGCTGGCCGCCGTGCGCGCGCGGCAGCCCGCCTACCTGCGCACCGACACCCACTGGACCCCCGCCGCTGTCGAGGCCGTCGCCGCCGCGCTTCGGCCCCATCTCGGCCAGCCCCGTCAGACCATTGCCTGGGGCCAAGTCGACCGTCCCGTGACACAATTGGGCGACCTGGCCCAGATGCTGCGCTTGCCGGATGGGCAAGACCAACTGCTGCCCGAGCGCGTCGTCGCGCGCCAGGTGCTAGCGCCCGATGGTCGCCTGTTTCAGCCCGACCCAGCGGCCGAGATCCTCGTGCTCGGCGACAGCTTCTGCAACATCTACAGCATGCCCGCCCTCGGTTGGGGCGAGAGTGCCGGCCTGGTGGAGCAACTGGCACTGGCCTTTGGCGGCGCGATCGACCGCATCGCCGTCAACGACGGCGGCGCCTACAGCAGCCGCGCGGCCCTGGCGCGCGAACTGGCCGGTGGCAGCGATCGCCTGGCGGGCAAGCGCCTGGTAATTTGGGCCTTCTCCGAACGCGAGTTAAGCCATGGCGACTGGCGCCAGATCGCGCTGCCGGCCGTGGCACCCAGAACGGACGCGCCCAGGCCAAGTGCCCGCCAGCTCCGGGCCCGCATCGTCGCCGCCGCGCCTGCGCCGCAGCCCGGCAGCGTGCCCTACGCCGATGGCATCATCGCCCTGGTCCTCGAGAGCCAGGCGAGCCAGCGACTGCTTGCCTACACCTGGGGTCTGCGCGGCCACCGCGCCACCGAGGCGGCCGCTTGGCAGGTCGGCGACGTCCTCGACTTCGACCTGCAACCGTGGGCCGACCAGGCCCAGGCCCTGGCGGGCTACCAGCGCAGCGAGTTAGCCGATCCCGCCGTCCTTCGCTTGCCGGCCTATTGGGTCCACAGCGCCAAGCCCGTGACCCGCTCGGCCACCGCGCCCCCGACACCCGTCGCGACCAGCGCGCCGCCCGCACCCGCGCCTCGGCCGGCGCGCTCGCCCTTCGCCGCCGCTGTCGACGGCCTGAGCAGGCGCGAGGGCTGCGCCGCCGTTGAGGGCAAGCAGGGCTGGTGCTTCTTTCTGCCGGAGTTGCGGCATCTGGCCAGCGGCCCCTACTGGGGCGCCGATGCAGCGGCCAGCCTCCCCGCGTTGGCGCCCGAGCTGGCCGACCCGCGCGCCGCGATCCTGGATTTCAAGCGCCAATTGGACCAGCTCGGCATCCCCTTGATCCTGGTGCCGGTTCCCGCTAAGGCGACGATCTACCCCCAGCAGCTACCGTTCGCGGCCGCGCCGGGCCAGCAGGATCGCGCCTTCCTGGCGCAGCTGAGGCGCGACGGCGTCGAGGTCCTCGATCTGGAAAGCCTGTTCACCGCCCACCGCGAGGAGGCTGACCTCTACTTGCGCACGGACACCCATTGGTCGCCCGCCGGCATCGCCCTGGCCGCGGAGGCCTTGGCCGCCCGCGTGGCCGCATTCGCCCCCGCCCAGGCCAACCCTGACCTCGTGGTCAGCGAGCCGACGCTCGACCTGCGCGGCGACCTGGCCTGTGCCCGCGACAACGCCACCGAAAGCGTGACCCTGACCCGGGTCGTTGTGGGCAGCGGTCGTCGCGCCAAACCGCTGGCGCCCGATCGCAGTAGCCCGGTCCTGCTGATGGGTGACAGCCACACCTTGGTGTTTCACGCGGGCGAGGACCTGTTTGCCACCGCAGCAGGGCTGCCCGACCAGCTGGCCTTGCGCTTGGGCTACGCCGTCGACTTACTGGGCGTGCGCGGCAGTGGCGCCACGACCGTGCGCATGGACCTCATGCGCCGCGGTGATCACTGCCAGGGGAAAAAAGTAGTGATCTGGGTCTTTACCGTCCGCGAGCTGACCCAAAGCGACCAAGGCTGGGCCAAGCTCGCGCTGTAGCGCGACTCCGCCGGGGCTCCAGAGCAAGATGACTATGTGTTTGCCCTGATGACGGTGCTCATGGCGCGACGACTAAGGGGTCTTGAGTCTTGGCTCTTGAACCTTGATTCTTGAATGGCCGTCCCGAGGTCGGTCGGGGGTGGCTTAAGTCAAGCGCGCAAGTGCAGCGGCTACGACGGCTGCCTGCTTGAGCTCCAACATGGCATAGAGGTCGTGCGCCATCTGGTACCAGCCCCTGGCGCGGGGATTGCCACACTGCTCGGCGGCCTGGCCCATCAGTTCGAGGACTTCCGCCTCCAGGGCCACGTGATGATCGCGGACGCGCTCATAGCCGTGTTTGAGTTTGTCGTAGGCTTCCGGCCACTTGCCTTCCTTGCCCAGTAGGCGCGCGGCAAGCATGGCGAGCTCGGCCTCGAGAAAGCGATACCTGGCGTGTTCGGCGACAGCGGACGCTTGCTGCACCATTTCCCAGGCCATGGCAGGTCGGTCGCTGTCGCAGTAGATGAAGCCCAGAACCACCCGCAGCATGACGCATTCATGAGCTGGATAGTTCTGCCAGCGCGTCAAGCAAGCCAGGCATTCAGCTTCCACTACTGCAGCCGGCTTGGTGTGACGTTCGATTTTCAGCTGCCAGGCCTTTAATTCGCGCTTGGTATGTTCATCCTCTGTTTTCGAAATTCCAGCCTGGAGTTGAAGCATCACATTCATCGCAGACTCAAACTCGCGCCTATAGTAAAAAAGTTTTATTGTCATAACTGTTGCAAGAGCGCTTGCGAATCCTGTTAATAACAGTATTTTGATCACGTGTGACCACTCACCCATGTGTAATTTTTCCGCGCAAAAATAATAGGTTGTGCGTGGGTATTCAATGCCCTCAACATGGCCGAGTTGTTCAAATAGCAATTCTTTCATGTTAGAAATGATCTTATTGGTGGGTTCTATGCTTTGTCCATTTAGAGAATTCAGCCATGCCAGGCATAAAGATGTTTCGCCAAGGTATAAATTTAACGTTTGTGCTATTTCGGCATAATTGGCTACCAAGTCATTCTCTGTCAATCCGTTACCCGTCGCCTTTTGAAGCCACGCGCTGGCAGCATCTGGCTTGCACTGATCCATCGCGCAGTTAGCCAGGTTAAAAAAATTAACAGACGCTTGTCGTTTGTTGCGGCCGCCCGAAGTCTTTAAAATTTTGTGAATCCAGAGTTCTGCTTGGTGGGATAACCGTTGCTCAAAAAAATAGTCTGCCATGCTTTCATATGCAGCTACAAGACCTTCTGCAAACTTTTGTTTTTCATACAGCTTCACCGCCTTGTCCAGGTGCTGCTTGGCTTCCGCCATTTCATTGGCGGACATATGCCAATCTGCCAACTCAAAATGCGCATTGGCCTTGTGGATCCTGTCGCTGCTCTGAGCAAACTTCTTCTCTAAAAACCAAAATCGCTCCATCGCGGCCAAATCGAGTTTTCGCGGCTTGGGCAATGGCGCCAGCAGGTCGGCCTGAAAATGGATGGAGTAGGCGCGGAAATGGTAGAAATCCGGCGCCACCAGGGCGATGGTGTTCTCCACCAGCCGGGGTAGGATAAAAATGAGGTGAAGGTTGCGTTGTTGCAGCAGGTCCCGCTCGATATTCAGGACCTCAGCCATTTGGCGGTGCTCTTCGACGAGTCTTGGGTCCTCTGCCGCCAAACGGTCATAGGGGTAGCCGGTGAAGACGTGCAGATCCGGTGACTCGGGATCGTAGGCGGACAAGTCGCCCAGATAGACTTGGTTAGGCTTGATGAGGTGTTCGCGCAGGCGAAAGGCGACGCCCAGCTGGCTTTTCAGGCCCGCCAGAATCTCTGCCTGGAGCTCGCCCCGTTCACAGGTCGCAAAGGCCAGGCAACCTTGGCCCTTGCGGGGAAGGATGCGCGCCGCCAACTCGCGGAACTGGCGTTGGTCCTTCTTGAGCAGGAGGCTAGTCATGGCGAGCGGTTCGCAGGCGCTCTGCCAGCTGGTGCTTGCTGTCGAGAATTCTTGCCGCCTGCTCCAACGTCCTGGCTTTTAAGCCCTCTGCTGCCATACGGCCTCCTTTTCACTGCCCCATTCTCTCATGATGTTGCAGAACCTGCAACTGACGTGGGGATCAGGAGGGGAAGCCGGTGACAGCTCGCTAACTTTATTCGATTGGCCGTTCGCCAAGTTGCGCGGAGGCCCTGTTGCCGAAGGGTCCATGATCCATTACAATCGTCTCGCCAGAGTACTGCCAACGGTACATGATTGAACCCAGCGAGGTGCCCCATGGAGTCTGTCATCAAAGTTCTGACGGAGGCGCTTTGCAATGATCCGGATAACCGCCCGCTCCGACAACACCTGCTGGGACTCCTTGTGAGCGCCAATCTTTGGGAAGACGCTTTGACTCAGGCTCAAGCCCTGCTTGCTCAAGTGCCTGACGACCTGCAAGCGCTGGCTGCGGGCACGGTTGCGGCCGAACATCTCGGCCGCAGCGACTTGGCCAGCGCCTACAAACGCCTCCACCTCGCCCTGTCGCCTGCGACCGTTGAGTCCGTGACGGAACCAAAGGTCAGCAGGCCGTGTGAGCCCGGCCCCTTCGCCCATGCTGAGCCGAGCGCGCCGCAGAGCCACTCGGAACGGTCTGAAGCAACGGCATCGCCCAAGCCTGCTTTTCGTCTGCTCAACGGTGGCGCAGGGCTGGACGCCGATGCCCTTGAACAGGAGCCAGAATTGACCTTGGCCGATGTCGTCGGCATGGAGCATGTCAAACACCGCCTCGAAGTGGCCTTTCTGGCACCGCTGCGCAATCCCGAAATGCGGCGTCTTTACGGCAAAAGCCTGCGTGGCGGCTTGATGCTCTACGGTCCCCCCGGTTGTGGTAAGACGTTTATTGCAAGGGCCATAGCGGGCGAGCTGGGCGCGCGCTTCATCAGTGTCGGCCTCTCCGACGTGCTAGATATGTACGTGGGCCAGAGCGAGCGCAACCTCCACGAAATCTTCGAATCGGCGCGTCGCAAGTCGCCTTGTGTCTTGTTCCTCGACGAGGTCGACGCCTTGGGCCGCAAGCGCAGCCTGCGTCGGAATCACGCCGATCGCGACATCGTCAATCAGTTGCTGGCCGAGATGGACGGCGTGCAGAGTCAGAACGAGGCGCTGTTCGTACTCGCCGCTTCCAACCATCCGTGGGATGTGGACGAGGCCTTGCGTCGTCCCGGTCGCCTTGACCGCTCCCTGCTGGTCCTGCCACCCGACGCCTTGGCGCGGCAGCACTTGCTACAGCGGTGCATGGCGGAGCGGCCCCAGCACGAGCTCCCGTTTGCCGAACTTGCCACGAAGACCGATGGTTTTTCATGCGCCGACCTGCTCCATCTGTGCGACGCCGCCACCGAACTGGCCATGTCTGCTTCGATCGCCAGCGGGGTGGTGCGACCCGTCGGGCCCAAGGATTTCAAGCAGGCACTCAAGGAGGTCCGATCCTCCACCCGTGCCTGGTTTGAAAACGCGCGCAACTATGCGCTGTTTGCCAACGAGGGCGGTGCCTATGACGAGCTCGCCGATTATTTGCGCCAAAGGCGTTTTCTCTGAGAGGTACTCATGGATATCGAAAAGGCCCGCTTTCTGATGAGGAACGGACGGTTGGTGGAAGCTGAAACGGAGCTACGTCTGATCCTTGCAGACGAGCCGGACCACAGCCAGGTGGTCAGCCTGCTGTCCCTTTGCCTTTTCGATCTCGATCGCCGCGGTGAGGGGATGGCCCTTGCTGAGCGGGCTGTCGCGCTTGACCCGATGGACCCCCTGGCCCATAGTTGCCTAGCCCATGGCTATAGTCTCGACGGCCAATTCACAAAAGCGCTCGCGGCAGCCAACGAAGCTGTACGCCTTGCCCCTGAAGATCCAATGTACCTTTTCGACCTGGCCCAAGTGCAATTCAACTTGAGACGCTGGCAGCCGGCCCTCGAGACCGTCGAGCAGGCGTTGGCCATCGACCCCGAGGATCAGGACTCCCTCAATCTGCGGGCAAGGCTATTGCGCCAATTGCAAAAACCCGATGACGCCGCCATGGCGCTCGAGAAGGCATTGGCGAACCAGCCTGACGATCCTGATACCTTGGCGAACTTGGGCTGGCATCACCTTGAAAAGGGGGACTACGCTCAGGCCAAGTCCAGCTTCCTTGCCGCGCTGCAGCTGGAACCTCATAACGATGATGCTAGAACGGGTCTGGCCGAGGTGCTTAAGGCTAAAAACCTGCTGTACCGCGGGATGCTGCGCTTTGAACTGTGGATGGACAAACTCGAAGGTAAAAACGCTTGGTTCGTCATCATTGGTGGGGTCATCCTGTACAGGGCGCTGCGCGCGCTCGCGCGAACGGAACCGGCACTGGAGCCTGTCATTGCACCCCTTTTGGTTGCCTATGTTATTTTCGTGGTCCTTACTTGGCTCCACCGCGCCTTCTTCAACATGGTCCTGATGTTCCAGCCTCACAGCCGGCTCCTGCTCGATCCCGAGGAGCGTGCCACTGGCAAAGCCATGGGCGTTGTCCTTGCCAGTGGCATCCTGGCTGGAGGGCTTTACGGAATCACTGGGTACAAACCCTTGCTGGCCTGTGCGATCTGGCTGGCGATTCTGCTGATACCTTTGACCAAAACGCTGGGCGTGGGTTTGCCTCTACTCGCAACACGCTTCAGGCGTTGGCTTTACGCTATTAGCTTCGTCGCTGTCGTCAGCTTGATGCTTGTGGTCCTCGGCATGAATGCGGGCATGTACCTGATCGGTCTAGGGGTCGTCATGGCGGTTGCGTTCTTATGGTATTACAACTTCCAGATGCTCAAGGAGCACTGAGGACACCTCCTTCTTCGCCAACCCGTGCATGGCGCGCGCGGATGAAATGTGTCGAAAACCAGCGGTAAGAGGGCGCGCGCAGATGAAATTCCACGGACGGCTGGCGCGTGTGTGCAAGCGCAAGACCCTATGATAATTCTCTAAGTTGGGCGACTAAGGAACCAAGGTCTTTGAATTGCCCCAAGTCGACTCTTTCAACAGCCCACTCCATGAAGTCATCAAAAAAGTTTTCGTTTCTGGGGATTTTTTGCTGAACATGCTTGGCCATGGCGTTTTTAATGTGTTTGCCATGAAACCAGATATGAAATTGTCCATCGCTATAGAACAGCGGATCTTCAAAGCGGCAAACATATTCATGAAGTTTGCCTTTCCAATCTGATGATAATCCTGCCTTAACTTCATCTTCATGTAACCGCAAACTACTTTCAATTTGATTCAGGCATGCTTCTTCACTTGTTACACTGTCCCAGGCAGTTCCCTTTGGCAGATCAACCCACCGCCCATTTGGCAATAATGCACGGACATGGTACAGGGTCCATTCAACGGCCTGGCGATAGCGGATGGAACGTGCTGCATCCTGAATCCAACTATCAAACAATGCTTCCGTCATGTACTTTGATTTAACCTTCGAATCAACCCTTTCCTCCCAAAAACGATACATCATTCTGGCGTCCAAAAAGTAGTTCTCAATACACCCACGTCCTGAAAAATATACACCTTCAGCATGAATCAAATTCCCGTCATTTGGAAGACGATCAAAATCCCGATCTCGAAAACAGATAAATTTTTGATCTTCGCCGAGCCGGCCCTTGGCGAAGTTTTTCATAGCAGCCTTGCCGCCAGCAGGTACCACGATGACTTGTAAGCGGTGGTTGTTAATCAAGCGAACCAGCAAGTCCTTGTCCAAATTCCCTCTGCCTTCACAAAATAAATGGATCCCATCAGCAGTCATCGCTCAACACCTCGGGAGCTTGTGAATCTGGTTCTTCTTTACGATATTGCTAACCTGCTCGGAATGGGTGGTCATGAAAATCTGATTATCTTCGCCTAGCTCGCTAAGTGCAAATACGAAATTTTGCTGTTGCATAGGGTTCAAATGCAGTTCCACTTCATCTATTAAGACAACGGAACGATGGATACGCCAATTGACAAAGTCGATCAAGAGGGGAAGCACCGCACGCTCACCGCCTGACAGTTCGCTTACCTCATACGAACGTTTGCCGTCATTAAAGTAGAAAAGTGTATCCATGTTCCGACCAGGGCGATCGTCGATGCGTATGCCTTCAAACCGTCGTTGTGGAAAAATGCGCTTAAATGCCTGCTCAACTTCCGTATAAAGATCTCTTTTTCCCGGCGAATTTGCCAGCGAAACATGGTAGCTATACAAATCACATAGCTTTCGTCTAAAGAGATCCTCCTCGACAAAAATATTCACCGCATCAAAGGTGTCACTGCCGCGACTGAGTGTGGGTAATGGCTGGTGGATGGAAATAGGTTCACGCAGGACGTGATACCACAGGCATCGCCCTACCGACTTAAATGGATCTTTCACATTTTCATAGCGCATAAGCTCCTGAACATATCTTCTTCCCTGAAACTGAAAAAGCAGCGCGGCATGTTCCGCAACCACCTTTTCGCCCTTGCGTTTGAGTACGACCACTTCCTCATCGGCAGGACTGACCATTAATTCAGGATTGTAATGACTAAGCCGCTGCCAATACGCCAAAGTCGCCTGGCGCTCCTCCTTGCTGAATTCAACTTCCAGCTCCATCACCGCGGGATGGTCCCAAGCGTCGCTCGCTAATGGGAAGTTGTAGCCGGGCCATTCGAGCGCTGCCAAATTGGGAAGGCTGCCGGTAGCGACACCGATCATCGCTGCAATTGCCTGCAAAATGGAGGACTTCCCGCTGCCATTGCCGCCTTGAAACAAGATCATTGACTCTGCATGGCCATTGAAGCGATCGACAAAATTTAGTTCGATCTTGTCGAACCGCTTGAAGTTTTCGAGCATCACTCTTTTAACTTTCATGCATCCTCATTGCCTATAGCGTTACTGAGGCTCATCTTAGCACAACTGAAGCGCCGGCCTCTCGATTTTGGAAAGCTCGCGTTTCCTGTTGAGCGCCTCGCATCGCTCCGTGTCCACGAGTTCTCAGTCAAAACGCCGACTCGGGCTGGACCTACTTAAACGCTGCCGTTGCGCAGGGGTGTTCGGCTATACTGGTGGTGGATTTTCGCGCAGGAGTTGGGACATGTCGGCCCTCGGTTTCCTGATCTCGTTCATCTTCCCCGTGCTGACGGTGCTCAGCTGGCACGGTCATGGCCTGGGGCGGTGGCTGGTGCCGCTCTTCGCCTTTGTGGCGGTGCCGCTGCTGGATCCACTGTTCGGCAAGGAGACTCGGCCCTTCCAGGGCGGTCCCCGCTGGCAGGCCTTCATGAAGGGGTTGACCTATGCCTATGTTCCGGTGCAGACCGCGCTGCTGGTTTGGGTGCTGTGGACGTTGCGTCAGGCGGATCCTGCGGGTGTGCCCTTCTGGGCGTTGGTGGTGGGCTTGGGCATTACGACGGGTGGGGTGGGCATCACGCTGGCCCATGAACTGGGTCATCGCAGCGCCTTGTTCGAGCAGCGCTTGGCCCAGGTGCTCCTGGCTCAGGTCTGCTATCTACACTTCTTCATCGAGCACAACCTCGGCCATCACCGCCGTGTGGCCACGGCCGCGGACCCGGCCAGCAGTCGCCTGGGCGAGTCCTTCTTCCAATTCCTTCCCCGCACGCTATGGTGTTCTTTTGCCCATGCCTGGGCCATTGAAGCGCGGCTGCGCCGCAAGCGCGGTCTGGCTGGCCTTGGTTGGGGTCATCGCGTTTTGGGTTATTGCCTGGTGCAGTTGGCGCTGGCTGTGGCAATCGCCGCGCTGCTCGGCCCGGTCGCGCTGCTGGCCTTTGGCGCCCAAGCCGCAATCGCCGTCACCTTGCTGGAGCTGATCAACTACATCGAGCACTATGGCCTGGAGCGACGTCGCGACGCCCAGGGCAGGCTCGAGCGCGTGCAGCCCCACCACAGCTGGAATTCGGCCGAGCGCCTGACCAATTATCTGCTGTTTAACCTGCAGCGCCACTCGGATCACCACGCCCACGCAACGCGGCGCCTCTGGCAACTCCAACACCACGACCATGTGCCTCAGTTGCCCACGGGATACGCGGGCATGATCTGGCTGGCGCTGGTGCCACCGCTCTGGTTCGCCGTCATGAATCCCAGGGTCGCCCGCCTAGGCCAAGCGTCCTAGGGCGTTTGCAGGGGTATCAGGATGCCCGGTTGGCGATGAGTGCAATCTTCTCATGGGAAAGGCCGGAAAGCTCAGCGATCTCGTCCCAATCTAAGCCCTTGCGAATCATTTTCTCCACTACTTGGTGAATTCCCTTTTCGATGCCTTGATGCAGGTACTGCTCGCGGCCTTCTCTCTTCAATATATCTGCAAGGGTCATGACGGCACCTCCTACCACATCAGAGTATGATTTTACCGCAATTTCCTTGAAGTCAGGCAGGCGTTACCAGCGGGGGCCAATCGCAATCACTCGTGGTAAAGACTTCTTAACTTAACAGCATTGGAGCCAATCGGCGTTCGGGGCGATTAACGGCGGCCAGGCTCAAGGTAAATGTTTACAGGGGTATCAGGATGCCCGGTTGGCGATGAGTGCAATCTTCTCATGGGAAAGGCCGGAAAGCTCAGCGATCTCGTCCCAATCTAAGCCCTTGCGAATCATTTTCTCCACTACTTGGTGAATTCCCTTTTCGATGCCTTGATGCAGGTACTGCTCGCGGCCTTCTCTCTTCAATATATCTGCAAGGGTCATGACGGCACCTCCTACCACATCAGAGTATGATTTTACCGCAATTTCCTTGAAATCAGGCAGACTTTCCCAGCGGGCGCAGGAGAGCAGATAGAAATTGAGGGCGATTAAAAACTCACGGTCTTCTTCGCGCTGGTCAAAGGCGCGTAGCTCGGGCAGCATGTTCCGGTATTTCTCGATGAAATCCTCATCATAGATCGTCTTGAGGATCCTCAGGAACAGGGACAGCTTGCCGGTTCTTAGCTTGCTCTCGTCCAGCCGATTCAAGTCGATCAACAGCATGTCCTGGTGTTTCCAGCGCTCCGGGATCAGGTTGGGGGGACCTTCCATGAACTCCGCGACTGTCTTAGGTCCGGAGTAAGGGCTGGGTCCGTGAAAGAGACCCACCAAGAGGACGACAGGAAGTTTTCGGCCCGGATATCTTTGGGCAAAGCGCTGCAGTAAGGCCATTTCCTGGGAGCGCAACTGAAACGGCAAACTCGCGCTGCCAGGTCGCTGACTCCAGGCTGCCTTATGCTCCAGCAGGATGGAGACCAGCACCTCGTCTTGTTTGTGCCAAGGGACCTGGAACTGCAGGTCGGTCATGAGCTTGCGCAGGCTGGAGGATACAAAGGTGCCGTCCTCCGCTTTGATGCGGCTGAAGTCCAAGTCGTTCTCCAGTTCGCCCATAAAGTGGCGGAAAAAGTCTGAGCAGAGCGCCAAGTCCGCCATGACATAGCGTACAAACTCGTCGTGTTTCATGCAAACCTCCAGGCCCACGCCCCTGCCAGCATACCCTGGGAAAGTGGAGAAGGCCAGGTGTTTTCCTTGCTGCGTCCCAAATTCCGTGGCTTGAGAGACGGGTCTTGGGCGATGATCCTTGAACCGCTGTTTGAGGTTGGGCGCCCAGTCTGCTACACTTGCCGCTGGTTTGAGGAGATGTGCGAAGATGCAGGTCGTGTTGGCAGGGTGTAGCGGGATGATCGGAAGCGGGCTCGAGGGTCGACTCGCAGCTGCGAGCCATGGTCTGCGAATCTTGGTGCGGCCCGGCTCAGCCCCGCGCGAAGGCGTCGAGTCCGCTACCTGGGATCCAGATCGCGACGTCCTGGACCCCGCCGCTTTTGCAGGCGCCGATGCGGTCGTCTTTCTGGGCGGCGCCAACATCGCGGATCGGCCTTGGTCCGAGTCGGTTCGCCGGCTGCTATGGGACAGCCGTGTGCGCGGAACCGCGCTGATCGCGCGTACCTTGGCGGCCATGCCCGATCCGCCCAAGACCTTTCTTTGCGCATCCGCGATTGGCTATTATGGCGACCAGCAGGATCGGCTTCTGAGCGAAAGCGCTGGACCCGGCAGCGGTTTCCTGGCCGAACTGTGCCGTGCCTGGGAGGTCGCGGCTGAGCCGGCGCGGCTGGCCGGCGTGAGGGTGATTCACGCCCGCATTGGGGTCGTGCTCGACGCCCACCGAGGCGCACTCGCCAAGATGCTGCCACCGTTTCGAATGGGACTTGGCGGGCGCATCGGCTCGGGTCGCCAGTATTTCAGTTGGATCGCGGCCGACGACGCGGTCGCCGCCCTGGCCCACTGCTTGACAGGTCCTCAGATCCGCGGTCCGGTCAATCTCGTCGCCCCCGAATCGGTGCCCCAGGCCACCTTCGCTGCCACCCTTGCACGGGTCCTGCGCCGCCCGTGTGTGTTGCCCTTGCCCGCGCCCATGGTCTCTCTGCTCCTGGGCGAAATGGGTCGCTCGCTGCTGCTGAGCAGCACGCGCGTCTCACCCGACTGCTTGATGAATGCGGGCTTTGCTTTCCGCTATCCCCGACTCGAGGACGCCTTGCGCGCGCTGCTCGAGTCCAGACGCTTTGATCCAACCGAATGAGGAGTGTTCCATGCTGGCTTTAGGAGAACCCGCGCCCGACGCGCAGGTCACGACCCATCTAGGCTTCGAGGGGCCGTTGCGTCACTTTTGGGAGAAGGGTCCGCTGATCCTGTTCTTTTACCCCAAGGACGAGACCTCGATTTGTACGCGCCAAGCGTGTACCCTGCAGACATCGCTGGGAGAATTCAGCCGCTTTGGCGCAACGGTGCTGGGTGCCAGCACGGGCAGTGTTGAGAGCAAGCGCGCCTTTGCCACCAAGCACCAGTTGGCCTTCCCACTGGTGGCCGATGTGCACGGCCACCTGGCTCGGACCTATGAGGCCTTCCGCACGCTGATCCGCATCCCCAAGCGCATCACCTACGTGATCGGTTCGGACGGCCGGATCAGCGGCCGTTGCCACAACGAGCTCAGCGTGCCGGCTCATCTCGAGATGATCCAACAGGTACTCGGATCCTGAGGCAACGCGGATCCACCGGTTCAGCGCTGGTGGATCTTGTTGGCCCACTCGACGCTGTTGAGGTAGATCTGGGAGACGCGCGACTCCTCGATGCCCAGTTTCTTGGCCCAGCGCGAGAGCGCCCGCCAGTTGCCCGACTCGTAGGCCAGAACCAGTTCCAGCGCGTTGCGAAACGGGTTCTGGGCAACCCGCAGCAGGGCAGTTTTGATCTCGCGATTGAGCGGCAGATCGCTAAGCACTTCCAGCAGGTTGCGGTCGAGAATGGCGTCGATGACGCTGAACAGGCCCATCAGAAAGAAGTCGTTGGCCTCCGCTGAGCGTCCGGTCTGGATGGCGACCTGTTCGCAGAACTTGCCGCGCACGGAGGCATTGATCATCAGTTCCATCGGTTTCTCTTCGCCCATGGTGGCCAAACTGATCAGTGTCGCCCACTTCTTGATCTCGGTCTCGCCCATCAACACCAGGGCGTGTTTGATCGAGTTGATCTCGGTGTTCAGACCAAAGAACGCGGAATTGATGTAGCGCAGCAGTTTGTAGGTCAGGGTCAGATCTTGCTTGATCGAGTTCTCGATGTTGCGGAAGTCCAGGCCAGGTTCGTGGATCTCCTTGAGAATGCGGAAGATGGTCGAGCGGTCACTGCTCACGCTGCGCTTGCTCAGGACGACCGGGCGACTGAAGTAATAGCCCTGGAAATAGTGGTAGCCCAGGTCGCGCGCCTCTTGGTACTCCTCGGCCGTTTCCAGCTTCTCGGCCAGGAACTTCTTGCCGAGCGGGGCGAGGCGCTTGTGCAGCTTCTGGCGCTCCTCGGAGGTCGTGGCCAACCAGTCAATCTTGACGATATCGATGAACTTCAACAGCGGCGTGAAGTTGTCGCGGTAGACAAAGTCGTCGAGCGCCAGCATATAGCCGCGGCGTTTGAGGCGTTTACAGGTCTCGACAATCTCGTCGTCGGGCTCGACCGACTCCAGCAGTTCCAGCACGACCAGATCCTTGGGCAGCAGCAGCGGATAGTCCTTGACCAGGGCCTCGCGAGTGAGGTTGATGAAGGCGCGCTTGCCGCCGGTCAGGGTCTCGATCCCGAAGATCACGCTACTGTCGCCGATCACGCGCGAGGCCGCGGCATCGACGTCGTGGTGGTTGAAGAAGTTGTCCAGGCTGGAGCGGAACAGGAGCTCGTAGCCGAAGACCTCCTTGGCGCGATCGAATATCGGTTGTCTGGCAATGAAGATATCCATAGAAGCCCTTGAGGAGTCACGGGTTGCGGTGGAGGCGGCGCCCTAGGGTCGGAGCGAAGTGTTTGTATTGTAACCCAGGTTTCGGAAACGCGAGCGAGGAAGCGCTTGGCGAGCTGCTCAGTTCGCTGCTGGCACGCGCTCCAACAGGTCGAGCACGGCCTTGCGGGTAGGCAGGTCGTTGAAGCTGAAGCCCCAGGCCTGGTAATAGGCGGATTCCCCTAACAGCGGCGCCAACTCGCGGTCGCCGGCCAGTTTCTTGTGGACGCCCAGCAACAGCGGCTGGCCCGGTTGCTTGGCGAGTTGGCGCAGGCGCGGTAAGAGGTGGCCCTTGTGCCAGGGGTGGAACAGTTCGAGGGCGGCGCGACGGCCATCGGTGTGCGCGAACAGGTAGTCGGGGAAGCAGTAGGTTTCGCCTGGCAGTTTCAGCACGTCGGTTTCGTCGAGCAGGCGCCAGTCCGAGGGTTTCCGGCCAAAAGACTCCGCGAAGCGGCTCACGCCCTCGGGCACGTAGGCATGAAAGCGCGCCGCCCCGACGCGAATGCCGCAGTCCTGGTCCAACTCCAGCAGCGCGGCGCGACCGCGCGGCCGCAGCTCGGCGCGCAGGCGCCACTGCGGCTGGGCCAGCAGGCCCGGTAGGAAGCGGCCCAGCTGCAGGCCGTACTTGCGGGTTGCGCCAAACAGGGCCATGGGGCCGTCGATGCGCAGGGCGAAGGCGTGGGCGCCAGTCTTGCGGATCTCGGCAAACAGTTGGTGGAAGCGCAGGTACTTGAGCAGTTGGCGCAGGTGGCGCGGCTCGGTGGCGGGCAGTTCGACCTCCAGGTGCGCGGCCTGCATCAGCACGGCTTGGACCTGGGCGAGGTTGTAGCGGTGGAGCAGGCGACTGGGCGCGAGGCTGCGGAAGCGCTCGAGCGGGTGGTGGATGGCCAGGTCGCCGTACAGCGACGCGCGCAAGACCTCGAGGGGCCGGCCGAGATGGCGTTCGAGGCCGGCAAAGTAGTCCTCGGCGGTGTCCAGCGGCGCCTCGGCCAGAAGGGCTGCGCCAGCGCTGAAGACCTCGGCGCGGAAGCGCGGCTGGTCGTCGTCGCTGGGCGTCTGGAAATGGGCGCGGTCGAAGACCAACTTGATCAGCCCGCGGGCAACGATGGCATTGCCCTCGTAGGCCTCCAGCAGCTGTTCGCAGCCGGTCTCTAGTTGGCCGCGGCTGGGGCGGTCCGTGGCCGCGAACAGGGCCAGCAGGTCCTCGGCCAGGGATAGCAGTTCCGGCGCCGTCGGGTCGATGAAGCCCAGGCGTAGCTTACCCTTGAGGATCTTGAAGCGAATCAGGTCTTTCGTAAGCATGGTGGCGCCTCCGGCGCTGGTTGACAAAGAATTCTCGGGTCTGGCTGGAGATCAGCTCGTAGAGCGTGGCGACCTTGCCAGGTTGGCTGCGCAGGATCCGGCCGAGGCGCTGGACGTGCTCGCGCACGCTGCCGCTACCGGAGACGACGATGGCGACCGAGGCCTCGGGCACGTCGACGCCCTCGTTGAGGACCTTCGAGGTCACCAATACGGGGTATGCGCCGCGGCGGAAGGCCTCGAGGTAGGCCTCGCGCTCCTTGGGTCGGGTTTGGTGGGTCAGCACCGGCAGCAGGTAGCGGCGGCCGAGGCGGTAGGCCAATTCGTTGTCCTGGGTAAAGACGATGATGCGGTCGTTGCGGTGCTGCAGGATCAGGTCCCAGACCCATTCCTCCTTGGCGCTGGAGGCCTGCGCCAGCTGGCGTTGCAGCGACCAGGCGCGGAAGGCGCGGCGACCCTCGGGCGAGCGACTGGACTGGTAGAGAAAGTTCTTCCAGCCGTTGGCTGCGCGCATGTCGATGCGGTTGTCGCGCAAAAACTCGCTGTAGAGGCGCGAGGCCTCCTCGTAGCGGACCCGCTCCTCGGCCACCATGTCGACCTCGATCGTGACAACTTCGTAGGGGGCCAGGGTCCCGCCGGTCAACTCGTGGACGAAGGCGCGGTAACAGGGTGGACCGAGCAGGTCGTAGAGCAGCGCCTCGCGGCCGTCGCTGCGCTCGGGCGTGGCGGTCAGGCCGAGACGGAAGGGCGCGGGGGAGCTCAAACCCAGGAAGCGGTATTGTTCGCCGGGCAGGCGATGGCACTCGTCGAAGATGGCAAAACCGAACTGATTGCCGCGGTTGGCGACGTGGAGCAGGGCCGAGTCGTAAGTGGTGACGGTGATCGCCTCGAGCTCGTGGTAGCCGCCGCCCATACGGCCGATCGGCGCGTCCAGGAACCGGCTGAGCACGCCGTGCCACTGGTGCAGCAGGTCGATCGTCGGCACGTGAATGCAGGTCGGGCGCTTGACCTGGGCGATTAACAGGACCGCCAGGATCGTCTTGCCGGCGCCAGTCGGCAGCACGACGACGCCGCGGCCGGCGGCGCGCCAGTTTCGGGCCGCGTCCTCCTGGTAGGCACGCGGGTGGATTGCTTCGCGCAGCTGAACCTCGAGTGGCTCGAACTGCTTGGCGCGATCCACGAAGGGGATTTTGCGGCGGTGCAGGGTCATGACGATGTCGCGGTAGGCGTAGCCGGGCGCGCGGTGACTGCGGGTGCGCTCGTCCCACTTGATGTGATCGGTCGGCAGCAGGGCCAGCAGCTCGGCTGTGAGACCGCTCAGCTCGAGCGTGCCTTTGTCGAAGTCGATGGCGATCGGTTGCATGGGCATCCCCCTGGTTCGGCCCGATTATAGCAGCGAATGGGTCGCATCGCACGGTGACTGCGGGTGCGCGCTCGCTCGGCCGCGGCGCGCCAGCTTGCTATTGTTCCGATTGGCTCGGGTGCTATAATGCTTGCCGGCGTGGGGAACCGCGACCCGCGGAACGCCAAAGATCAAACGGGATCAAGGAATGACAACGATGTTACAGACCTATGGAATCGAGAAGCACGGCCTCCAACCCGGAGCCGTCTACCGCAATCTTCCGGTTGAAAAACTGGTGGAACACACGCTTCGCAACGGCGAAGGTGTCTTGGGTCCCAACGGGGCCACCATGTGCAACACCGGCAAGTTCACCGGCCGCTCTCCCAAGGACAAATACTTCGTCGACGAAGGCGATGCTTCCCAAAACATCTGGTGGGGCTCGGTCAACCAGAAAATGAGCGAAGCCACCTTCGACAAACTGCTCGCCAAGGTCGCAACCGGCTACTCGGGCAAAAACGCCTACATCTTCGACGGCTTCGCCGGTGCCGATCCCGCCTTCCGCCTGCCCCTGCGCATTGTCACCCTGAAAGCCTGGCACGCCCACTTCGTCAACAATATGTTCATTCGTCCGACCGAGGCCGAAAAGGCCGGTCACCAGCCGCAATTCACGATCATCAACGCCTGTGATGTCGTGGCCGACGACTACAAAGAGCTGGGCCTGAACTCCGAAGTCTTCATCGCCTTCCACCTGGGTCGTGGCCTAGCGATTATCGGCGGCACCATGTATGCCGGCGAGATGAAGAAGGGCATCTTCAGCATCCTCAATTACCTGCTGCCGCTCAAGGGCGTGCTCAGCATGCACTGCTCCGCCAACGTCGGCAAGGACGGCGAGTCCGCGCTGTTCTTCGGCCTCTCCGGCACCGGCAAGACCACGCTTTCTGCCGATCCCAACCGCGGTCTGATCGGCGACGACGAGCACGGTTGGAGCGACACTGGCATCTTCAACTTCGAGGGCGGTTGCTACGCCAAGTGCATCAACCTGTCCGAAGAGAAGGAACCGGACATCTGGCGCGCCATCCGCTTTGGCGCGCTGCTGGAAAACGTCGTCTACGACGAGACCACCCGCGCCGTCGACTTCGACGATTGCTCCGTCACCGAGAACACCCGCGTTTCCTACCCGCTCAACCACATCGCCAATGCGGTCGAGCCCAGCATGGCCAAGAACCCCAAGACGATCGTCTTCTTGACCTGCGATGCCTTTGGCGTGTTGCCGCCCGTCGCCAAGCTGACCAGCGGCCAGGCCATGTACCACTACCTCTCTGGCTACACCGCCAAGGTCGCCGGCACCGAGCGCGGCGTGACCGAACCGACCGCCACCTTCTCCAGCTGCTTCGGCGAGCCCTTCCTGCCGCTGCACCCCACCCGCTACGCCAAGCTGCTGGGCGAGAAAATGGAACAGCAGGGCGTCAAGGCCTATCTCGTCAATACCGGCTGGACCGGCGGTTCCTATGGGACCGGTCGCCGCATCAGCCTGCCGGCCACGCGCGAGATCATCACCCAAATCCTCTCGGGTGCGATCGAAGCGGCCGAAACCCGCATCGATCCCGACTTCGGCTTTGAGGTTCCGACCGCCCTGCCCGGCGTCGACGCCAAGTTGCTGAACCCGGTCGATACCTGGGCCGACGCCGACGCATACCGCGAGACGGCGCGCAAGCTGATCCTGTTGTTCCAGAACAACTTCAAGAAATATGAAGTCAGTTCCGGGCAATTCTCGCAGTACGGTCCGCAATTGACCTGATCATCCGCGTCGGGGGGTCAGGCGGCCCCTTGATGCTCTCCTTTGGAGCGAACCGTTTGGCCAAACTAGATACGTCCGGGAACAAGATCTTCACGACCCCATGGTGTCCCTACTGCACCCGAGCTTTGCGGCTGCTTGACGAGAAGGGCGTGGCTTACCAAAACATCGACGTCGCGGATAACCGCGATGCGCGCGCGCAGTTGCTGGCGCTGACGGGAAGTCATACGGTGCCCCAAATCTTCCTGGGCGGGCGCTCGATCGGCGGCTGTGACGACCTCTACGCGCTCGACCGTCGTGGCGCCTTGGGCGAGCTGTTGGCTCAGGGCTGAGCGGTGAAGGCCTGGCGCAGGCGCTCCAGGTCGAACTGCCCGAAGCCCAGCGCCTGCTCTGGTTCTTCCGTTGCCGCCAGAAATTGCGCGCATAGCGCGAGCTCTGCCGCGGCCTCATCCCGGTTCCCGAGAGCCAGCAGCGAGGGACAGCGGGCCAGGGCCATGCGTGCACGACCGTAGGCCGTTTGGCAGCGGGACGTCGCCTGCATGGACTCAAGCAGGGTTAGGCAGGAGCGGTGATAGCCTTGCTGCTGCATGGCCGCGGCCAAGTCGTGGAGCTCGAGACTGAGCGAATCCAGCTCGTGCGCCTCGTTGTCGAGCAGTTGCGTCAGCAACTGCGTCAGCTGAGCCTGATCATCACGATGAAGCGCGCGCCAGCAGGCCAATACCTGCGCTTGCAAGGCACCATGGTGGCGGGCCTCGAGACGGAAGCTGTCCTCAAGCGCATTGAGATTGGACTGAACCTGCTCGCCGAGCTCGAGGCAGCAGTGGTAGTAGATCAATTCCAGGCGAGCGGTGTAGGCGCTGGCGCGTTCGAGTGTGAGCGGTGTCGCGGCGCTCGCCAAGGTGGCTTTGGCATCGGCCCAGGCCCCGACCGTCGTCTGGGCCGATGCCAGCGCAATCAGGTCGACGAGGCGGGTCGGCACCCCCCAGCGCTGACTGGCGGTCAGAATGCGATGGCGATAGGCGATCATCCTCGGCAGATCGCCCCGTTCGTGCTCGAGCTGAGCCAGGGTCTCGAAACAAGCGCGGATCAAGCTCTGCGAACCCAACAGTTCGGCATGGGCCAGCGCTTCTTGGGCAAGCGCCTGAGCCCGATGGGGATGACCCAGTCGGGCCAAGGCCAGAGCCAGGTTGAGCCGAAACAGATCGTGGTCCGGCTGTTCGAGCAGGGCGCGTTGGTAAGCGGCCATGGCGATCTGGGGCGCGATGGCCTGGCGGGCGCGCTCGCCTGCCGCAAACAGGCGGGCCGTGCCCTCCGTGACAAAGGGATCGGTGGTAGTCGGTGGCGGGATGCGGAGCCGCATGGCCAAGGCGCGGTTGAGGGCGCGGACGCAGTCCCAGGCGGTGGTGCCGTAGAAGGTCTGTTCCCAGGTGGGGAATTCCAGAGCGCTCAGGCTGACGGTGAGGACGGGTCGACCGTTGAGCAGATGGAAGCGGCCGCTGAGCACCGCGAGGCAGTGATTTTTGGCGAGCAGGCTGTGAGGAGACATCAGGCCTTCCTCGGGGCGGGGCAAGGCGCTGAGGTCGGTGAGGACCTGACCGTGCTTGGCGAGCTGCCAGGCGACCAGTTCCGCCAGGGCCGGGGCGAGATCGGCGACTTCGACCAGGCCTGTTTCGTCGCGGAAGGGGAGCACCCTGAGGTTGAGCTGGGTGCGGCGCTCGCTCAACTCTGGACGATGGGGCAGGAGTAGGAAGAGCGAGGCGAACAGGGCCAGCGCCGCAAATCCGGCAGTCAGGAGGACGCGCAAGCGTCGGGGCCGTTTGGGCGGAGGATCAGGGTTGGCGGGTGGTGGCTCGCTGGCGTCTGGCGTGTCGGGCGGCTCCAGGGCCACGTAGGTGACGTGGAGCGGTTCGTAGATCCACAAATAACCCTGGCCCTTCAGGTTGCGGATGAATTTGCAGTCGCGGGAATGGGTGCCTAAAATTCGGCGCAACTCGGCCATGGTCTGGAACAAGACGGCATCCGATACATGACAATCCTGCCAAACGGAATGCAACAGAACCTCTTTGCTGAGCAATTGCTTGGGATGCTCGAGAAGCGCGAGGAGCAGCAGTGCGGCCTTGGGACGGATGCCGAGGTCTTCCTCGCCTTTAGTAAGCATTAGGTTCTGTGTTTTGAACGCGAATGCGTCGAATTGATAGATGTGCACAGGAACCAAACCTTGACAGGTCTGAACTTGGGGCGGACGGGTAGACGGAAAACCTATCGTGGGAAAGGTAAATGGCCGAGGTCAAAGGAATAGGAAGTGGCGGGTCAAGCGAACTGTTTCCACGGCGCGCCAAACACGCGCTAACCATAGCACAGCCTTGTTTTGTCAAACAAGTGACATATCTGGATGAATGGGTAAAATCCCCAAAAGAGCATAATTTAAGTGCGCGAAAACAATTCTTTTTCACTGTTACATTTTCAGGGTCCTGTGGGGTCGAGCGCCGGCCGTGGGCAGCCGATTGCGTCGCTGCCTAAAGTGTCGTAAACTGCATATCCGCCGGGCAGGTCCGTCCGAACCTTGGGTGCGAGGCGATCGCGACCCATGTCGCCATGGCCGCCTGCCAGGGACGGATTTTTCGAGCTGTGGGTGGCGCCCGCGCGACAGTCACGGGCCAATGATTGGGTTCATGGGAGCGGCATATGGGGATCCTGAGCGGTCTACTGGGGCATGTATCTGAAGTCGACGAAGGCAAAGTTGAAAAGGAGCTGAGTACCGTACTGGTCGACGGTGAAGCGATCGAAAAGGCCTATAAACTGGTCCGCGACCTGGTGGTGTTCACCAACAAACGCATGATCATGGTGGACAAGCAAAGCATGCTCGGGTCAAAGCGTGAATTCAGCTCGATTCCCTATAAGAGCATCCTGCGGTTCAGCAAGGAGACTCAGGGCAATTTCGACCTAGATGCTGAGATCCGCTTCTGGCTGAGTGGCACCGCCGAGCCATTTGTAATCTCCTTCCAAAAGGACAAGAACGTCCACGACGTCTACAGACTGCTCGGCAAGTACGTCCTGGGCTGAGTGGCGGCCAGGTCATAACCACATGCCTGGACCTCGGTGGGGTAGCTATGGGCGTGTGGTCGGCTGGTCGCTCAAGCTGGTGGCGTGGGGCGCACCCATGGCGCTGCTGTCCGATTACCATCTGTTCTGGCTCAACATGTTGGCGGTCCACGCGATCGCCGCTCTGGGCCTGAACCTGCTGGTCGGCTTTTCAGGTCAGGTTTCCTTGGGGCACGCGGGCTTTATGGCGATCGGGGCTTATGCTTTCGCTTGGGCCCTGAATGCCGTCGGTCTGGTGCCATCGCTGTTGGCCGCGACATTGCTGGCCGGGTTGTGTGGCTTGGTGCTCGGTCTGCCCTGTGTGCGCTTGCGCGGGCCCGGCCTCGCGATCGCGACCCTGGCCTTTGGCTTGGGGGTCGTCCAATTGCTCGGGCACTGGCCAGCGCTCGGCGGGCATATGGGCCTGGCCGTACCGACGCCGACCTGTTTCGGTCTGACGGTCAGCGGCGATCGCTGGCACTACGCCCTGATCGCCGCGCTCGCCTGGCTATCCTATGCGGCTGCTGCCAACCTGACCGACAGCCGCCTCGGGCGCGCCTTTGCCGCCGTGGCTGCCAGCGAGCGCGGCGCCGCCGCCTGCGGTATCGATGTCGATTGGACCCGCACCCAGGCCTTTGCTGTCTCGGCAGCGTTTGCTGGACTCGCGGGGGCGCTTTTAGCCATGGTGCTTGGATATCTCCATCCCGAGCTCTTCGATTACTATCTTTCGGTGCTGCTGCTGACGATGGTCGTGGTCGGCGGCGCGGGCCGACATGGCGGTGTGGTGGTGGGTGCGATCGCGATCACTTCGCTTCATCTGTTTCTGCGCGATCCGGCCGATCTGCCGCTGCTCGGGCCCCTGCTGCGCGCGATCTCGGAGCGCTGGATGCGTCCCGAAGGTCTGGCCTATTTGCGTTACCTGGCAATCGGCGCGATCCTGGTCCTCGTGGCGCTGCGCGGTCCCAGGGGATTGGCAGGCCTGATACCTCGGCAGAACGCGGTGCGCCAGTGATTGTGCAGCTGCTGGTTTCATCGCTGTCGATCGGCAGCGTCTATGCCCTGATCGCGTTGGCGATGGTAATTGTCTATAAGACGACCGATGTGCCCAATTTCGCCCAAGGCGAGCTGGCGCTGGCGGCTGTTTATACGTGTAGCACGCTGACCCAAATAGGCTTGTCTTTCAGCCTAGCGCTGCCGCTGTCACTGTTGGTGGCAGCGCTATTGGCCGCTCTGTTCGCACAGTTAGCCGATCGCGACCACAGCGGCGGACTGGAGTTGCTGCTGATGACGATTGGCCTGCAGTTCATCTTACAGGGCGCCATCGGCTGGTTCTGGGGCGCTCGCCCGCAAGCATTCGCGCCGCCCTTCGCGGCAACGGAGAACCTGCGTTGGCACGAGGTCGTCGTCGCGCCGACCGACCTGGCCAATGCTGCAACCTTGTTGATGACCGTGCTGGGCCTCTCGCTGTTCTTTCGCTCCCGCTGGGGTGTCGCCATGCGAGCCGTGCAGCAGAACCCTCAGGCCGCCCGCTTCAACGGCTTGCCCGTCAGCGGCATCAGGGCCATGGCCTGGGTCTTGGGGGCCGTGGTCGGCGGTTTGGCCGGGTTGCTGCTCGGCGCCCTGGCGCCCCTCGATCCGGCGCTGATGCTCGATCCCGCGCTCAAAGGCTTCGCCGCCGCGGTACTGGGCGGTATGCGTTCCCTGCCCGGCGCCGCCGTGGGCGGTTATCTGATCGCCCTGGCCGATAACTTGTTCGGCGCCTATGGCCCCAGCGAGTTGCGCACGGTGCTGACCTTTGGCTGTATCGTCCTCGTTCTCGCGGCCAGGCCTCAGGGGCTGTTGGGCGGTTCTGTCGCAGGGAGGGGGCACTGATGCCGTTGCTGGAGGTTCGCGAGCTCAGCCATCGCTACGGAGGCCTGGTCGCCCTGGCCGAGCTTTCGCTGCGGCTCTCAGCAGGCACGATCACCGCTTTGGTCGGTCCCAATGGTGCCGGAAAATCGACCCTGTTTGACTGTCTTTCTGGCATTGTGCAGCCACAAACGGGTCACATCGTTTTCGCTGGTCGACCGCTGAATGGATTGTCCACCCATCACATTGCTCGCGCGGGGCTGGTGCGAACGTTTCAAAATCTCGACCTGTTCCGAGACATGACGGTTGAGGATAACCTTTTGGTGGCGCGCCACCGCTTCCTCCGCGCCGGCTTGTGGCGTGGCCTGTTCAACTGGGGTCAGAACAGCTTTTCAGGACGTCAGGACCGGGCTCAGGCCGAGGTGATTGGCCCGTTGCTGCGGCGGTTCGATCTTTGGCAGGAACGCGGACGCATCGTGTGCAACCTGCCCTATGGGATACGCAAACGGGTCGAGCTGGCGCGAGCCTTGGCAGTGGAACCCGTTCTCCTGCTCTTGGACGAACCTACCGCGGGGCTGACAACTCTTGAGCGCGAGGATCTGGCGGAGCGCCTGAGGGAATGGGTCCACGAAAGGGGATTGACGCTGTTGTTTGTCGAACACCACTGGAACTTTGTGCACGCACTGGCCCAGCAGGTGATGGTGCTGTCGTCCGGAAGGCTGCTCGCCTCTGGTAGCCCTGGCGAGCTCGCTGTCCTCCCCGAGGTGCGCGACGCCTATCTGGGCGAGTTTGCGGCGGCTCGGAGAATGCCATGCTCGAGTTGATCGGCCTCCAGGCCGGCTATGGTGCCCAGCGCGTGCTGCACGACCTCGACATGAAGGTCGCAAAGGGGGCGATCACCGCCCTGGTGGGCGTCAATGGCGCCGGCAAGTCGACCCTATTGCAGACGTTGCTGGGCCTGCTGCCGGGCCAACCAAGCGCGGGCCGGATTCTCTTTCGCGGGCAGGAGATCCAGGGCTGGCCGACGCAGCGGATCGTGGCTCAGGGCATTGCCTATGTCCCGGAGGGGCGCGAGGTTTTCCCCGGTCTAAGCGTTCATGAGAACCTGCTGATGGGGGCCTGGCTGTGTCGCGATCGCCCCTTGCGCCAGCAGCGCCTGGCGGCTGTGCTCGAGCTCTTTCCGCGGCTCGGCGAGAGGGGTCGGCAGCTGGCCGGCACGCTCTCTGGCGGCGAGCAGCAAATGCTGGCCCTGGCGCGGGCTCTGATGGGGGGACCCGAGTTGTTGTTACTCGACGAACCCTCGCTCGGTCTGTCGCCTCAACTGGTCGACCTCGTGTTTTCCGCCATACAGAGGCTTGTGGGGCAGGGGATGACCGTGTTATTGGTTGAGCAGAATGCTGCGCGTAGCCTGGCTCTCGCGCAACATGGCTACGTGCTCGAGCGAGGCCGTGTCGTTTTGGCCGGTCCCGCCCCGTGGTTGCGAGAGCAGGAACAGCTGCGAGTGGCTTATTTGGGCGCGGTGGCACCAGCGCGCGAGGAGAAAAAGGCGTGATCAAGACTATCGGCGACCTGACCCTACGAAGCGTCCAGCATCGCACCCTGTGGTTGGCGGTGCTGGCCCTTGGACTGGGCCAATGTGGCACCCGGACCGAGCAAGCGGCTACGCCAGGGGTGCGCGGCGTCAGCGACAGCGAGATCGTGATTGGCAGCTGGGGACCGCAGACAGGACCCGCGGCGCTGTGGGGTTCCGTCAACCGCGGCATGGAGGTTTACTTCCGCATGATCAACGAGGCGGGCGGGATCCACGGCCGCAAGCTGCGGCTCGAGCACCGCGACGACGGCTATCAGCCGCAGCGCACGGCCGCGATCGCGCGGGAGCTTGTCGAACGGGAGCAGGTCTTTGCCATCGTCGGTGGGGTTGGCACGGCGACGGGCATGGCCGCGCGCGACTACCTCGTCGCCCAGGAGGTCCCCTGGGTCTCGCCCAGTTCGGGCTCGAGTCATTGGGCGTTCCCGCCGCAGCGCACTATTTTCGCCACCTATCCGCTCTACAGCGACGAGGCCGCGATCCTGGCCGACTATGCGGTCGAGGATTTGGGCAAGGACAAGATCGCATTTTTCTACCAGGACGACGACTACGGCAAAGGCGGCCTCAGCGGCGCGAAACTGGCGCTGGAAGCCAAGGGCATGAGCCTGGTCGAGAAGGTCGCCTCCCAGGTCGCCGACACCGATCTCACCAGCCAGGTCCTGCGCCTGCAAGCCTCTGGTGCCCAGGTGGTGATTGCCTGGGTCCTGCCGAAGCAGGCCCAGATCCTCCTGGCCACGGCCAACCGCATGGGCTATCAGCCCCAGTGGATGATGCCCTCGACGCTTTCCGACCCGACGATGATGTACGAACTCACGCGCGGCGCCTGGGAGGGGGTGATTTTTGCCAGCTTTGGCTTGCTCGATCAAGCCGATCCGCAACTTCAGGCCTATCGCCGAGCGGCGCGGACCTATGCGCCCAAGGAGCACTGGGGCGTGTTCTTCGCCTCTGGCTTTCTGATCGCCGAGCCCCTCGTGGAGGCCCTACGTCGCTGTGGTCGCGACTTGACCTACGAAAAATTTATCGCTGCCATGGAGTCGCTGGATGGCTTTGCCGGGAGCGGCGCACCCCTTCACTTCGGACCTGGTCAGCGCCAGGGTCGGCGGGCGGTGCGGCTCTATGCATGTGAGCGCGATGGCAAGGTTCTGATGCTTTCGGATTGGAAAACATCGCGAATCGATACCGAAGCCGCTATCGAGATGCTGGGAAAGCCGCCTTGATCGGGCGGCTCCTGTAAGTCTATCTCACGGCCCCCATGCTCAATTGCCGAGCATGGCGTTGCCGAGGTCCTTGAGGGCGCTCTTCTCGCCGAGCCAGATCCCAAAAACGGCCTTTTTGAACTCCATGCCACCGTTGACCGTGCCGACCAATTTGCCATTGATGATGACCTGAATGCCGGTGCCAGGGAGGTAGGCGATGTCATAGACGTCGTTGTTCTTGGCCTCGCTGGTAAAGAGTTTGTTGAAGGCATCGATATTCTTCTGCTGGCCGGCCTTATTGGCGCCGAGCGCTGCCTCGAAACCTTCGTTCCAGGCCTCGATCAATTTCTCCGGGCCCACACCGTTATATATGAAGTGCATGCGCACTGCCATGGCCTCGTCGGCCGCCAGCACTGTGGCGCGGTTCTTGGATTTTGCGCCGAGGTAGAGCGCACCGGCATAGACCTTGATGAATAACTTCTTGCGTAGACCCGCACCGTTGAAGACGAGCTTGTGTTCGCCGACAGAAATCGAGTCGGGCAGGTTTTTGCCGCCAACGTCTGTGCCGGCGATCAGGGACGGGCCAAGGAACAGGACGGCCAGGGAAAATGCGAGCAGCTTGCGCGAAATCATGAAACTCCTCCATGTGAGCTAGGGGATGGGCCTCGAACGAGTGTTCGTATCAAACCACAAACGGCAGGGGTCGACAAGGACCAATTGAGGACTGGTTCAAAAAAAGCGGCGCCATGGATCGGGAACAAACGGCGCTTGCCCGACGGGCCCTGTTTTGTATCACACGAAGAAACGGGGGAAGGTTGCCCGATCTCTCAGTCGCCCAACGCGGCTGCCTCGGGCGGTGACCGTTGGTGACGGAATCATTGCAAGGCTGAGTCGCCCTGAAACCGGGCCTATCAGTCGCGCAACGCGGCTGGCTCGCGCGG